>JAGTRM010000007.1 GCA_018261735.1 Pseudomonadota bacterium | reverse complement strand
GACGGCGGAAATGGTGCCGGTGACGATCTCGCCCGCGACCGGGCCGACATCGATCATGTTCAGCGGCAGCGCGGCCTCGGTGATGCCCAGTTGCAGGCGCGCCTTGGCGAGCGCGGCGGCGCTGCCGAACACCAGCAGCTCGATGCGGCCGGCGGCGACTTCCTCGCGCAGGGCGAGCGCGGCCTTGACGATGATCTCCGGACCGATCCCGGCCGGGTCGCCCATGGTGACTGCCAAGCGGATAGCCTTTTTCATGTATGTTCCTTCTTCAGTTGTTGGGCTGCCGTAGCAGCCGAATGATGTTCTCCAGGTCGTCAGCCAGAGTGCGAATATGACCCCTGTTTGTGACGGCTTGATTATTTGTGCAACGTTTTGTGGTAGATATTGGATTAAAACGATAGTTAATGCAATGTTTTTGAGTGGTGGTGGTAGTATTGCGTTTAATGGTAGTCTTGGCACGAGTGGTGCAAGCGGGCCACAACCGGATTTTCTTTGTTTAACTGGAGGTGTTGAGCATGGCGGCCAAGAAGTGGGTGATTGGTAACTGGAAGTTGCAGGGCTCCTTGAGTTCCAACCAGGCGTTGATTGAGGGCATCAGAGCCCGCTTGCCGGCCCTGGACGAGCGGGTAGGGATGGCGGTCTGCCCGGTTTTTCCATATCTGCCGCAGGTTGGCGGCCTGATTCAGGGTTCTGGCATCGAGCTGGGCGCGCAAAACCTGTCGGAACAGGCCAAGGGCGCTTATACCGGTGAAGTTGCCGGCGCGATGCTCAAGGAGGTTGGCGCGAAGTTTGTCATCGTGGGCCACTCCGAACGGCGCAGCTACCAGGGCGAAGATGATGCATTGATTGCCAAGAAAACCAGGGCAGCCCTGGATTCTGGCCTGATTCCCGTGGTGTGCCTGGGGGAGACCAAGGAAGAGCGGGACTCGGGCGAAACCTGGGACATCCTGTTGCGGCAGTTGAATGCGGTGTTTGATTTGATCGATGCGGCCAAGGATGAAGTCGTGCTGGCGTATGAGCCGCGCTGGGCGATTGGAACGGGCGTTTCCGCGACGCCGGAAATGATTGCCGATGTGCATGGCTTTTTGCGCGCGTACCTGGTGGCCAAGGATGCGGCGTTTGGCGCCAGAACCCCCATCCTGTATGGCGGCAGCATGAACGGCGCCAATGCCGCCAGTATTGCCGCGGTCAAGGATGTGGATGGTGGATTGATCGGTTCGGCTTCGCTCAAGGCGGATGAATTTGTTGTTATCTACGAGGCGTTGCGTGCGGCGGATTGAAATTTCCCCGAATAATCCGTGGGTAAGCTGTTCTGTTCGAGGCTGATGTGATGGCCCGATTCCAGGCGATGGGCTGAGGCGCATTCGGGGATCGTCGCCAACACATTTGTGACGGCAGGTATCAGTCAAGGCCGGCATTTCTTTGAAATGCCGGCCTTTTCTATTTGTGGCGGCTCGCATGCCTCGGAAGCTTGCAGGGCTGGCGGGGCGCTTCAGCAATGCATGGCGGGCTGCGAGGAAAAGCCTTGCCGGGTGTTGTGCTTCAATATGCGTCAACAACAACCATGTGTGGCTCCGGGTTATTGCGTTTTGTTGGGGGTTGTGGCGGGTAATTTGCTGGTTGTTGATTGTTAGTGGCGAATAGCTTGCAAGTTTGTGCACATTACTCCACAATCAATCATAAGTGATCGGTAATATCTGGCGTAAAAGGGCGAACGACAAAAATTTTGCTTTGTTACCTTGGAAAATGCGTTCGTTGCTCGTCGATCAGCAGGGTTGAGGGTTATTTTGGGAGGAGTAAGAAACGTGGGTAAAGAAACATTGAATGCTTCGATGCAAGCAGGGATGGTCTGCGAAGCACCGGGAGACAAGCAACGTCTTGACGCTGACATTCCTGCACTTTGCATCCAGAACCATGCAGCCAACCTGATGCCGCTGGCTAATGGCGATATTGGTTGTGTCTGGTTTGGCGGCACCCAGGAAGGGATTGCCGATATCTCGATCTACTTCTCGCGCCTGGCAAAGGGCGAATCCTGCTGGAGTGCGCCGGTCAAGCTGTCCGATGATCCCACCCGCTCCGAACAGAACCCGATCCTGTTCCCGGCGCCCGATGGCAAGCTCTGGCTGCTGTATACCGCGCAGAAATCCGGCAATCAGGATACGGCGATCGTGCGTTACCGCATCTCCGACGATAACGGCCAGACCTGGGGGCCGATCGAGACCTTGTTCGACAAGGCGGGTACCTTCGTGCGCCAGCCGGTGGTGGTCCTCGATAACGGCGACTGGCTGGTTCCGGTGTTCTATTGCCGCACTGCGCCGGGCGAGAAGTGGGTTGGCAACAACGATATCAGCGCGGTGCGCATTTCCTCCGATCAGGGCAAGACCTGGGCGGAATACGAAGTGCCGAACAGCGTGGGTTGCGTGCACATGAATGTCGAGAAAATGCCCGATGGCAGCTTGCTCGCGCTCTATCGCAGCCGCTGGGCCGATCACGTCTACATGAGCCGCTCGACCGACAATGGCCGTAGCTGGAGCGAGCCTGTTCCGACCGAGTTGCCCAACAACAATTCCTCGATCCAGTTCACCCGGCTGAACAACGGCCATCTGGCGATTGTCTACAACGATACCAGCGCAGCCCAAGCCACCGAGCGCCGCGTTTCGCTCTATGACGAGATCGAGGACGAGGAAGAGGGCGAAGTGGCCCCCGTCGTGGAGCCCGCGCCGGCACCTTCAGGAAAAACCGCGTTCTGGGGCACCCCGCGTGCACCGATGACGCTGGCCATCTCGGAAGATGGCGGCAAGACCTGGCCCTACAAGCGCAACCTGGAAGTCGGGGACGGTTACTGCATGACCAACAATTCGGAAAAGCAGCTTAACCGGGAGTTTTCCTACCCTTCGATCAAGCAGACCGCCGATGGCGCCATCCATATCGCCTACACGTTCTACCGCCAGAAGATCAAGTACGTGCGGGTGATGGAAGACTGGGTAAAGGGCTGATCGGCTGATCAACCAATCCGAAATGGGCGCCTGCGGGCGCCCATTTTCTATGGCAATCCTCTCCCGACGCGGTTTGGGCACCGCTGATATATCGCAAGCGCGTGGCTTGATCGCCGGTTGCGGCTATGATGCGAGCTGTGATTAGTTCTTCATGGATTTTTATGAGCCACGAACCAGAAAAACTGCCCGATTGGGATACTTACTACATGGGCATCGCCTTTGCCGTGCGCGAGAAAGCCAATTGCACCGGCAACCGGGTGGGCGCGGTGATCGTCAAGGATAACCGGGTGATCTCGACCGGCTACAACGGCGTGCCGGCAGGGATGCCCAACTGCCTGGACGGTGGCTGCCTGCGTTGCCAGAACCCCGGCGGCCAGTTCAAATCCGGCACCGGCTACGATCTGTGCATCTGCGTGCATGCCGAACAGAATGCGCTGCTGTCCGCCGCGCGCTTTGGCATCGCGGTGGAAGGCGCCACGCTCTATACCACCATGCAGCCGTGCTTTGGTTGCGCCAAGGAAATGCTGCAGGCCAGGATCACCCGTGTGGTGTACCTGCATCCGTGGATTCCGACCGATGTCGATCCGGCCATGGATGCGGCCAAGAAGACCGAATACCAGCGTTTGATGAGTCATTTGCAAGTTGATCAACTGACCATGCCCGACCCGCGCGCCAGCTGGGCGGTGACGACACTGCGCGGGAAGCGCTGACATGCTTAAAAGAATCAGCGTCAATCAGCTTACGATTGGGATGCATCTCAAGGCATTCTGTGGCTCTTGGATGGATCACCCGTTCTGGCGCAGCGCTTTTGTTATCACGGACCCCAAAGACATTGAAGCGATTCTCTCCAGCGATATCAAGGAAGTATGGATCGACTGCTCAAAAGGACTAGATGTCGCACCCGGCGAAATCGCTGTCTCCGAAACGAGTTCGGAGGCTTACGTTGATGCCGAGTTGAGCCTCTCCGCCGGAAGCGCTCGTAAAATTACGCCGGTACTTGCCTCCGAAGAGTATGCCCGCGCCGCAAAAATCTGCGCCAAAGCCAAGGTCGCCGTCACCTCAATGTTCCAGGAAGCGCGCATGGGCAAGGTTGTTGACACCGCTGGCGCGCAACAACTGGTCGAGGAAATCACTGATTCAATCAGCCGCAACCCAAGCGCACTGATCAGCCTTGCCCGACTGAAAACAGCAGACGATTACACCTATATGCACTCGGTGGCAGTCTGCGCCATGATGGTTGCCCTTGCCAGAAAGCTTGAACTGGACGAGGAGCAAATTCACTCAGCCGGCATCGCGGGTTTGATGCATGATCTTGGCAAAGCAATGATGCCCATGGAAGTTCTCAACAAACCTGGCAAGTTGACCGACGAAGAATTCGCCATCATCAAAACGCACCCCGAAGAAGGCTTCAAGCTATTGCAAGCCAGCAACTGCACTAACGATATTGCCTACGATGTGGTGCTTCACCATCATGAAAAGATGGATGGCTCTGGTTATCCCAAAGGCCTCAAGGACAAGGAAATCAGCCTTTTTGCCAAAATGGGTGCAGTTTGTGACGTTTATGATGCTATTACCTCCAATCGTCCGTACAAGGCAGGCTGGTGCCCTGCTGAATCGTTGCGCAGGATGTCAGATTGGTCGAATAGCCATTTTGATCCTATCGTTTTCCAAGCGTTCGTCAAAAGCATAGGTATTTACCCGACTGGCTCGCTGATCAAACTAAGTAGCGGGCGCTTGGGTGTCGTGATAGAGCAATCCGAGAAATCATTGCTATCGCCTCGCATCAAGGTTTTTTTCTCGACCCAGGCCAATGTACGCATTCGTCCCGAAATCATCGATCTGTCACACCCCGGCTGTATTGAAAAAATTGCGGGGCGCGAAGACCCTGCAAAATGGGATTTTTTAGATCTCAATGAGTTGTGGCTGGGGCAAAAAATCGTTTAACCCTCTCCTGGGTTCTGTTGACGCGAGATTAGGTATTTACGCAAGTCCGCCAACAGAACCTAAAGCATTGTTGGAAAAATGAAAAAACCTAGTACCATGAAGGAAATCCGGATATTTTCCGGATCACGGCAGGTGCATTCGGCTGCCGTGTGTTATTGAAACCCTCCCGCAGATCCAAGGAATCCCCCGCAACTCCATGAAGACTCCGAAAAGACTTGAAGCGCTCGTTGAAGAAGGCCTCGTGAACGAGGTTATCGCCCAGTTGATGAGTGGCAAGGAAGCCACCGTGTATGTTGTTCGCTGTGGCGAAAGAATTTGTTGCGCCAAGGTCTACAAGGAAGTCAATCAACGCAGCTTCCGCAAGAATGCCTCCTACCAGGAAGGCCGCAAGGTCAAGAACAGCCGGCAGGCGCGCGCCATGGAAAAAGGCAGCCGCTACGGGCGCAAGATGCAGGAAGAAGTCTGGCAAAACGCCGAGGTCGATGCGCTGTACAAGCTGGCTTCCGCCGGCGTGCGGGTTCCCCAGCCGCATTTGTGCTTCGAGGGCGTGCTGTTGATGGATCTGGTGGCCGATGCCGATGGCGATCCGGCGCCGCGCCTGAACGATGTCGAACTCAGCGAAGCGCTGGCGCTGGAATACCACGCCCTGCTCGTGAACCAGGTGGTGCGGATGCTGTGCGCCGGGGTGATTCATGGCGACCTTTCCGAATACAACATCCTGGTTGGCGCAGACGGCCCGGTGATCATCGACCTGCCGCAAGCCATTGATGCCGCCGGGAACAACAGCGCCGCCGAAATGCTTGAGCGCGATGTGATCAACCTGCGCAGTTACTTCAGCGCTTTTGCCCCTTCGCTCAAGCATACCCAGTACGGCAAGGAAATCTGGGCGCTGTTCGAAAAGGGCCTGCTGACGCCGGAATCGCCGCTGACCGGCCATGTGGTGCTCGACGAGCGGCCCGCCGATGTCGATGCCGTTCTGCTGCAGGTCGAGCTGGCCATCGAGGAAGAAGTGATGCGCCGCATGAGCGTGTAGCCGCAAGTCCCTCAATTCCGTATCGCCCCTCAGTCATAAAGCCCTCAGTCATAAAGCAGGTAGGGTGCACGGCGTGCCTGAAACGCGTCGATGGCCTCCCGCCACCCGGCGGCGATCTCGGCCGGCGCCACGCCGGCGCGCAGTGCATCCAGGCTGGCCTGGTTGCCGAGGCTGCCCAGTATCTTGTTCAGTGAGAAGTGTTGCGGATAGAGGCGATACAGCGTTGCTGCCAGAGCGAGTCCCAGCGCCGGCGTATCGAGCGCATCGCGATCGGTGACTTCGATTCTTACCCCGTGGCAGAGCTCCCCGGCGTAGCGGCTGGTCACCGGCACGAAATCCGCAACAACAAAATGCACGCCGGTTAGCTGCAACTGCTCAAGCTCGGCGGTGAGTTGCCGGGCATCGATCCAGGGCGCGCCGACCAGCTCGAAGGGCGTGGCGGTGCCGCGCCCGACCGAAACTTCCGCGCCTTCGATCAGGCCCACGCCGGGATAGAGCGTCGTGGCGGCGAGGCTGGTCAGGTTGGGCGAGGGCGGCAGCCAGGGCTGGCCGGTATCGTCGTACCACTGCTGGCGCCGGTAGCCCTGCATCGGAATCACCGTCAGCTTGACGGCAATATGGGCCTCGGCCTGGAATAGCTGCGCGAACTCGCCGAGTGTCAGGCCATGGCGCAGTGGCAGCGGCCAGTAGCCGGTAAAGCCGCGCCGCTCCAGATCGAGCAGCGGCCCCTGCACCGTTGCGCCATTCAGCGGATTGGGCCGGTCGAGCACGACCACCCGCAGCCCGCGTTCGGCCGCCGCTTCCATCACATAGGCCAGGGTTGAGGCGTAGGTGTAGAAGCGCGCGCCCGCATCCTGCAGGTCGACCACCAACGCATCGAGCCCGTCGAGCATCGCCGGCGTGGGGCGGCGCGTGGCACCGTAAAGGCTGTAGACGGGCAGGCCAGTCAGCGCATCGCGATCGTCGCCGATACGGCCTTCGCGGTTGGCGGCGAGGCCATGCTCCGGGCTGAACAGCGCCTTGAGCGTCAGCGTCGGCGTGTTGAACAGCACGTCGATGCTGCGCCGGCCGGCGCTGTCGACGCCGCTGCGGTTGGTCAACAGGCCCACGCGCAAGTCGCGCAGCGGTGCGAAATCCTGCACTTCCAGCACGTCGATGCCGGTGCGGACCGGCATGGGAACGGCCTTCGGGATATAGGGCGCGATCCAGGCCGCCAGTTCGGGGCGGCGCGCGGCGATTTGTTCTGCGGGCAATGGGCCTAGGGCCTCGGCCACGGCGGTAATTACCCGCGTACGCAGCGGCCCGGCATCGCCCTTGCCATCGGGGTGAACGCGGTTGCTGAGGATCACGACATACACGCCGCTGATCGGGTCGATCCACAACCCGGTGCCGGTATAGCCCAGATGGCTGATCGCGCCCAGCGGCGGCAGCGCGGCGCGGTTGGCGGCGAACGGCGCATCCAGACGCCAGCCCAGTCCGCGCGGCGGCGCTGCCGGGTAGGTCTGAGGCGCGAATAGTTGTCTTGCGGACGTGGGCGCGAGCAGGGGGCGGTCGCCGGCCAGCAGTGCCCGGGCAAAGCGGGTGAGATCCGCCGCCGTGCTGAATACACCGGCATTGCCGGCCACGCCGCCTAGGCGCGCCGCCAGCGGATCGTGCACTTCGCCGCGACGCAGGGTGCCGCCGTTCCAGGTGGTCGGCGCACTGCGTTCGCGCAGCGCCGCAGCGGGCCGGAACGCGGTGTCCTGCATGCCCAGCGGCCTGAAAATCTGGCGCGCGGCGAAGGCGTTCAGCGACTGGCCGGAAACCCGGCGCACCACCTCGCCCAGCACGATGAAATTGACATCGCTGTAGAGCGGATCGCCGCCGGGCAAGGCCTGCGGCTTGAGCGCGGCGATGCGCTTCAAGATGTCGGCGGGGCGCATGGCATTGTTGATGTCGATGCCAGCGGGCAGGCCGGAGATATGCGCGAGCAGCTGGCGGATCGTGATCGCCGCTTTGCCGTTGGCAGCGAACTGCGGCCAGTAACGGGCCGCCGGATCATCCAGTGAAAGCATCCCACGTTCGGCCAGCTTCAGGATCGCGGGCGTGGTGGCCACCACCTTGGTGAGCGAGGCCAGATCGAACACGGTATCGAGCGTCATCGCCTCGTCAACGGGGTGCAGCGCGCGGCGGCCGAAAGCCTGCGCATAGACGATGCGATCATTTTGGCCGACGAGCACCACCGCGCCGGGGATGTGGCCGGCAGCGATCTCGGCCTCGACGATCGGCGCGAGCGCGGCCAGTTGTTGCGCTTCAAGCTGCGCTTTCCCGATCTGTGGCAGGGCAAATACGACGAAGGCCACGAGCAGGCGCAGCAGGGGGGCTTTCATGTTCATTCCTTTTTGAGTCCGTCGGCGCTGTAGGCGTTGCGAGGATTCCACAGCATCCAGCCATCGGCACCGAATTTCTCTGCCGCATCGATCTGCAGGCGGATTTCCGGGCCGGCGAAGGCGCGATGATCGAACGCGTAATCGCGAAAAGCCTGCAACCAGGGGCGAAAGCGCAGGGGCGAAAGCCCGCTGCGCTCGGCCGCGCGCTTGAGCGTGAGCTCGACAATTTCATGCGGATGCGCCACCGCGTTGGGATAGCCCGGAATGCCGAATTTGAAGCCCGAGGGATAGAGCATCGGCGAGAGGTAATCGAGCTGCGCCGCCAGGGCATCCAGGCGCTGGCCGATGAAGGTGTCGTTCAGGTTCCAGGCCACGTAACCGAAGATGTCGGCCGCAACGAACACGTTGTAGGGCGCCAGGCGCTTTCTGGCGGCGGCGAGGAAGCCCGTGATGGCGGCAACGCGTTTTTCCTCGGTGTTGGGCACGGAGAAAACCAGGCCGGGCGTATCGGGAAAGCGCACGTAGTCGAACTGGATTTCGTCGAAGCCAAGCTCGGCGGCCTCGGCTGCGATATCCAGGTTGTAGGCCCAGACTTCGGGCCGGGCAGGATCGACCCAGCCCAGATTCTCTCGGTCGCGGAACGGTGCGCCTTGGGCGGTTTTTACGGCCCACTCGGGATGGGCGCCGGCCAGCGGATCGTCCTTGAACACGACGATGCGGGCGATCAGGTAGATGCCGCGTTTCTTGAGCGTGGCCATCAGCGCCGGCATGTCCTGCACCGTGGTCTTGTCGCGCGCGCCCACTTCCTCTGCCAGCGCCACCCGGCTCGGGTAGGGAATCCAGCCGCGGTCGCCCTTGACGTCGATCACCAGCGTGTTGAGTTCGGTGCTGTCGATCAGGGCGAGCGCATCCTGGCGCAGGCCGTGGTCGCCGATGCCCCAGAACGAGAGATACAACGCCTTCGGCCGAAACGGGGCCAGATGCAGTTGCGTCTCGCGAACGGTTTGATCCGGCGTGACCGCGCTGCGGCGGTAGCCGATGGCGCGCGCGGCGATCGTGCCGCAGGGGCCGGCAAAGCTGAACTGCCCTGCCTGATCGGTGATGACCACCTCCGTGCCCCGGGTCACCATCGCACCGGCCAGCGGCCGCCGGCTGCTTTCGTCCACCACGTTGCCGCTGCACGCCTGCGCGGCTGACGCCAGCACCAGCATGGCTGCCAGCAGCCAAAGAGCGGTTTTCATGGTTTTTCTCCGGCAAGGTGATTCTCGCCAAGTTGCAGGCGCCGGGCGAGCCCGGCAACGCCGTTGGCGTCCACGATCAGGTAGCGCGGCAGCGCCAGCGGCGAATCGGCGCCGGTGGCATGGCGCGCTTCCAGACCAAAAGCCGCCCGATAGCCCGCTGCGGCAGCGGCGGCTTCCAGCTCGGCATCGTGAATGCCGAAGGGCCAGGCGAGATACGGTGCATCGACGCCCAGCCTGGCCTTGAGCACGCGGCGCGGTTTTTCCAGCTGGTCGCGCACGAACTGGCGGTATGCCTCTGGTGCCAGTCGCCGTTTCTCGACGCGGAAATTCGGGTGCCAGTAGGAATGCGAATGCACTTCGACGAGGCCGGTCGCGACGATTTCCGCCAGTTGTTCCCAGGTCATGGCATAGGGCGCGTGGGAGATGGCCGAGGGATAGATGAATAGCGCCACCGGCAGGCGTTCGCGCCGGATGACGGGCAGCAGCTCCGAATAAACCGTGCGGTGGCCGTCGTCCACGGTGATGGCCAGGGCTTTCGCCGGCAACGGAGCCCGGCCTTCCAGTCCAGCGATGAGCGACGATAGCGGCAGGATGTGGTAGCCGTCGGCGCGCAGGCGGGCGAGCTGGGCCTCGAACACCGTGGTGCGCGTGGTCATGCTGTCGGCCACCGTGGGGCCGAAGCGGTGATAGACGAGAATGGCGGCGGCATTGGGTTCAGCCCAGGCCGGCGCGATGAGGAATACGGCGATCCATGCCAGCAGGCATTGCCGGCAGCGGCGAAAGCAAATCAGGGATTGGATCAGGGTATGCATGAAGCCCATTCATCCGATTTATAGCATCGTGCAGCAATATAGATCCGGCCAGATTTTGTTTGAACTCGTCACCCCGGCGCAGGCCGGGGTCCAGTGGTTTGACGTGGCTTCGTTGCTGGATACCGGCCTTCGCCGGTATGACGGCAAAAAATTCAAACTTCACTTGGCCGGATCAATAAGACCACGCCGCAGCGCCTTTGGTTCAGGGCAGCGATACCGGCATAGCCGTTCCGGCTGGATGTCGGCTTAGCTTTGCAAACGGTAACCCACACCGGTTTCGGTCAGCAGGAATTGCGGTTGCGCCGGATTGTGTTCGAGTTTCTCGCGTAACTGTTTCATGTAGATGCGCAGGTAGTGGGTGCGTTCGGCGTAACCGGGGCCCCAGGCATCGATCATCAATTGGCGGTGGGTCAGCACGCGGCCGTGGTTGCGGATCAGGGCCGCGAGCAGGCGGTATTCGATCGGGGTGAGATGGATTTCTTCACCCTGCCGCGTAATCCGGTGTTGCGGTATGTCTACCGTGATCTCGCCGAAGCTGAAAACCGGCAGGTCGTCACGGCCAGGTGCCGCGTTGCGGCGAAACTGCGCGCGAACGCGCGCCAGCAATTCGGAAACGCCGAAAGGTTTGACGAGATAGTCATCGGCGCCGGCATCGAGCGCGGCAACCTTTTCGTGCTCCTGCGTGCGCGCCGATAGCACGATGATCGGCATCTGCGACCAGGTGCGGATGTCCTGGATAACTTCGCGACCGTCGCGGTCGGGCAAGCCCAGATCGAGGATCAGCAAGGTGGGCTGGCGCGTGCCCGCTTCGATGAGTCCGCGCGCGGCGGTATCGGCCTCGTAAACCTCGCAGCCTTCGTCTTCGAGCGAGGAGCGGATAAAGCGACGGATGACGGGGTCATCCTCGATGATCAAGATGCGATGGGTGTTGCTCGTCATGTGGTTTCCATATCCTCGGTATCCGGGGCTTCGCCCAGCGGCAGGCGGAAGCTGAAACACGCACCGCCACCCGGTCGGTTGCGTGCCGTGATATTGCCGCCATGCGCATTCACGATGGCGCGGCAGATCGCCAGACCCAACCCCACGCCCGGCTGGGCCGATTCGCTTGCGCCACGCTCGAACTTGGTGAAGAGCCGCTCTTCGGACCCCGCCGGCAGGCCGGGGCCTTCGTCTTCGACGCGGACCTCGAGCATGCCACGGGCCAGCTTGGCAGTGATCCAGACGGTGCTTCCCGCCGGGGTGTACTTGGCGGCATTGTCGAGCAGGTTCACCATGACGCGTTCGATCAGCACCGGATCGAACTTGCACAGCGGCAAGTCCGGGGCGATGTGCGTTTCCAGCGGGTGCCCGGCCAGTTGCGTGGCGAGCTGGCGGGTGGCGGTCTCGATGATTTCTTCCACCGCGCACCAGTCCCGCTTGAGCTGGATGCGCCCGGTCTGCAGCCGTGCCATGTCCAGCAGGTTGGTGACCAAGGCCACCAGGCGGTGCGCCGTATCGCGCATGCCCAGGATCATTTCCCGTTCCGGGGCCCGATGCGGCTGTCGCGCGGCCAGGGTATCGGCCATGCCCACCAGCCCGGTGAGCGGCGTGCGCAGATCGTGCGAGATGGCGGCGAGCAGCGCATTGCGCAGGCGCTCGGATTCCATGGTGACCAGGGCATCCTGCGCCACCTCGACGTAATGCACCCGTTCCAGCGCCTGGGCGATCTGGCCGATGCAGATTTCAATCTGGCGCGTCATTTCCGGCGCATCCAGCGCCGTATCCTTGCCCGGCAGTATTCCCAGCACGCCGCGCACCCGCATTGGCGCGCGCAGCGGCAGGTAGCGGGCTTGGGTGGCGGGCAGGGTGGTGGTGCCATGCCCGGCCATCTGGTCGTGATCGAACACCCATTGCGCCACGGCCAGATCGGCGAAATCCTTCCGGGCTTCATGCGCGGGGCGGACGCGATCGTTGGCGTCCGGCAGCAGGATGGAAATATGCGCATGGAATATGCCGGCCAGATGCTGCAGGGCAATTTCAACGATCTGCTCGGTCGAGAGCGCTGCGGACAAGGCACGCGAGAGCTCGGCCTGCTGTATCGAGCGGTGTTCGCGCGTGGCGGCGGTGACGGCCTCGAACTTCAGCTTGGCCGCGAGTTGGCCGATCACCAGCGCCACGATCAGCATCAGGGCAAAGGTGAAGAAATACTGCGTATCGTTGACCGTGAAGGTCAGACGCGGCGGTACAAAGAAGAAATCGAAGGAGGCCACGCTCAGGCAGGCCGCCAGTGCGCCCGGCCCGCGACCGAAGCGCAGCGCCACGCCGACCACCGCGAGGAGGAAGACCATGACCACGTTGGCCAGATCGAAGACCGAGAGGAGCAGACCTGCCAAGGCCGTGGTCGCCACGCAGATGAATATGGCCCAGACATAACCCTGCCAGCGTATGGGCAGGCGCTGGGGCGGGGTTTCTCGCGCGATTTTCCGGCGCGGCAGCCCGACCACCACGAGTTCCAGTTCGTGCTCGGTGGCGGCCAGACGGTCCAGCAGGGAAGGCTGCAACAGACGTTGCCAGAGGTTGCGCCGGGCGCGGCCGAGGATCAGCTTGCTGACGTTGCGGCTGACCGCGAAGCGCACCAGCGCCTGCGCGGCATCGACGGCGGTGAGCGTGCAGACTTCGGCCCCGAGCGAATCCGCGAGCTTCAGTGCTTGCAGGCGCCGCGCCCGCCGGGCTTCGGATTCGCCTGCCATGCCCGGCGTTTCCACGCTGGCGGCAATCCATTCGGCCTGCAGGTGAGAGGCCATGCGCGCGGCATTGCGCACCAGCGTTTCGCTGCCTTCGCTCGATCCGATGCAGACCATCAGCCGGTCGCGCGTCTGCCATACCCGCTCGATGGCCCGGTCGGCGCGGTAAGCGCGCATCTGGGCATCCACCCGGTCGGCCGTGCGCCGCAGCGCCAGTTCGCGCAGCGCGATCAGGTTGCCGGTGCGGAAAAAATTCTCGGCCGCGCGTTCGGCGGCATCGCCCAGATAGACCTTGCCGGCCTTGAGCCGGTTTTGGAGCTCCTCGGGCGGCAGATCGACCAGCGATACCTCGTCCGCGCATTCGTAGATGCGGTCCGGCACGGTTTCGTGCACGCGGATGCCGGTGATGCTGCCCACCACATCGTTCAGGCTTTCCAGGTGCTGCACATTGACGGCGGTCCACACGTCGATGCCGGCAGCCAGCAATTCTTCCACGTCCTGCCAGCGCTTGCGATGACGGCTGCCCTCGATGTTGGTGTGCGCCAGTTCGTCGACCACGATCAGCGGCGGCTTTTTTGCCAGCGCGGCATCCAGATCGAATTCGGTGAGCGTGTGTCCGCGATACTGGACTTCGCGCCGGGGCAGCAGGGTCAGCCCCTCCAGTAGCGCGGCGGTTTCGCTGCGGCCATGCGTTTCCACGATGCCGATCAGCACCTGCGCGCCTTCGCTGTGCTTTTGCCGGGCCGCGCTCAGCATCGCGTAGGTCTTGCCCACGCCGGCGCAGGCACCGAAGAAAATCTTCAACCGGCCGCGCGTGGCCAGTTCGCGTTCGCGCTCCAGCACGGCCAGCAGGCGGTCGGGGTCAGGGCGTTGCTCGGTCACTTCAACTCATCCAGGGCAAGGTTCACTTGCAGCACATTCACGCGGGTTTCACCGAACAGGCCCAGGGTCGGCAATTCGGTGTACTTGTCCATGATAGCCCGTACCTGGCTGGCCGGTATCGACCGGGCGCGGGCGATGCGGTCCAGCTGCCAGAGCGCCGCTTGGGGCGAGACATGCGGATCGAGCCCGGAGGCCGACGCAGTGACGAGTTCCTGCGGCACCGGGCCCAGTTGTGCGGGTTGTGCCGTGCGCAGCGTATCGATGCGCGCCTTGACCGCATCGGCCAGCGCCGGGTTGAGCGGGCCGAGGTTGGAACCGCTGGAGGCCAGTGCATTGTAGGGCTGCGGCGCGGTGGCCGATGGCCGGCCCCACAGGTACTTGGCATCGCTGAAGGGCTGGCCGATCAGGGCGGAACCGACGGCTTTGCCGTCGCGCAGGATCAGGCTGCCATTGGCTTCGTGCGCAAAGATGCCCTGGGCGATGCCGGTGATCAGCATGGGATAGATGAGGCCGGTGATCAGGCTCAGCACCAGGAACAGCCGCAGCGCCGGGCGCAGCTCGGCGAACAGGGTGCGCCAGGTCGATTCGGGCAGGGTGGTTTGGGTCGCGGTATTCATCAGGCAACTCCCAGAAGGTTCAGGATCATGTCGATCAGTTTGATGCAGGGGAAAGGCAGTGCCACACCGCCCAGGCCATAGACAGCCAAGTTGCGCCGCAGCAGGATCGCCGCGCCGAGCGGACGGTAGCGCACGCCGCGCAGTGCCAGCGGGATCAGGGCGATGATGATCAGCGCGTTGAAGATCACCGCCGAGAGGATCGCCGAGGTCGGGCTCGTCAGATGCATCACGTCCAGACGCGCCAGTTGCGGGTAGGTGCCGACGAAGACCGCGGGCAGGATGGCGAAATACTTGGAAATATCGTTGGCGACCGAGAAAGTGGTCAGCGAGCCGCGCGTCATCAGCATCTGCTTGCCGGTTTCGACGATCTCGATCAGCTTGGTCGGGTTCGAATCCAGGTCGACCATGTTGCCGGCTTCCTTGGCGGCCTGCGTGCCCGAATTCATCGCCACGGCCACGTCGGCCTGCGCCAGGGCCGGGGCATCGTTGGTGCCGTCGCCGGTCATTGCGACGAGGCGCCCCTCGGCCTGGTAATCGCGGATCAGCTTGAGCTTGTCTTCCGGGCGTGCTTCGGCCAGGTAGTCGTCGACGCCGGCCTCGGCGGCAATCGCGGCAGCCGTGAGCTTGTTGTCGCCGGTGATCATCACGGTCTTGATGCCCATCTTGCGCAGCGCGGCGAAGCGCTCGCGGATGCCGCCCTTGACGATATCCTTGAGTTCGATCACGCCGAGCACGGTGCGCCCGTCGGCCACGACCAAGGGCGTGCCGCCGCGCTTGGCGACATCTTCAACGCTGTTTTGCACCGACGCTGGGAATGCCGCGCCTTGCTCTTCCACCCAGGCGCGCACCGATTCGGCCGCACCCTTGCGGATCTGGCGCGGGTTGGCTTGATCGCCGATATCGACGCCGCTCATGCGCGTTTGCGCCGTGAACGGCACGAATAGCGTGTTGTGCACTTCCCGCCCGCGCAGCTGGAATTTGTCCTTGGCGAGCACGACGATGCTGCGGCCTTCGGGCGTTTCATCGGCCAGCGAGGCAAGCTGTGCGGCATCGGCCAGGGTCTGTTCACTGATTCCCGGTGCCGGCAGGAAGCTGCTCGCCTGGCGGTTGCCGAGCGTGATGGTGCCGGTCTTGTCGAGCAGCAGCACATCCACGTCGCCGGCTGCTTCGACCGCCCTGCCCGATGTGGCGATCACGTTGGCCTGCATCATGCGGCTCATGCCGGCCACGCCGATCGCGGACAAAAGCCCGGCGATGGTCGTCGGAATCAGGCAGACCAGCAGCGCGACCAGCGCGGTGACGCTGATCGGCACGCCCTTGCCCGAGCTCGCGACGCTGTAGAGCGAGAACGGCAAGAGGCTGGCGCAGGCAAACAGGAAGATCAGCGTCATCGCCACCAGCAGAATGGTCAGCGCGATCTCGTTCGGCGTTTTGCCGCGTTTGGCGCCTTCCACCATGGCGATCATGCGGTCGAGGAACGCGTCGCCCGGATTGGCGGTGATGCGGATCACCAGCCAGTCGGACAACACGCTGGTGCCGCCGGTGACGGAGCAGAAATCGCCGCCGGCTTCACGGATCACCGGTGCGGATTCGCCGGTAATGGCCGATTCGTTCACCGAGGCCACGCCTTCGATCACCTCGCCGTCGCCGGGGATGGTCTCGCCAGCGCTTACCTGTACCACATCGCCGCTGCGCAACTCGCCGGACTCGCGCAACGTCCATTGCGAACCATGATGCGCCTCGTGCAGCACCTTGGCCCAGGTGGTCTTGCGCAAACCGCGCAACGCCTCGGCCTGCGCCCGGCCGCGACCTTCGGCCATGGCTTCGGCGAAGTTGGCGAACAGCACCGTGAACCATAACCAGACCGAGATCGCCCAGACAAAGCCGGCCGGCGCATCGCCCTGGCCAAAAGTGGCCTGGATGGCCAGCACCGTGGTCAGCACGCTGCCGATCCAGACCACGAACATCACCGGATTGCGCCATTGCGCTCGGGGGGAGAGCTTGCGCAGCGATTCGACCAGCGCCGGTAACAGCTGCTTCGAATCAAACAGCCGA
Organism: Pseudomonadota bacterium; assembly: GCA_018261735.1. Taxonomy (GTDB): domain Bacteria; phylum Pseudomonadota; class Gammaproteobacteria; order Burkholderiales; family Chitinibacteraceae; genus Formivibrio. Next base: position 101,191 of record JAGTRM010000007.1, on the reverse strand, counting down.
AGTGTGTGTTTCTTGCTCATGTCATGCATCCTCTCAATGGATGAGTTGCAGGTGTTCGACGATCGGGCCCAGCGCAAGCGCGGGCAGATAGGTCAACGCACCGACGAGAACCACCGTGCCGATCAGCAACACCACGAACAGCGGGCCGTGCGTGGGCAGCGTGCCGGAAGTCACGGCCAGGCGCGGTTTGGCTGCCAGGCGTCCGGCAATCGCCAGCACCGGAATAATCACCGTGAAGCGTCCGAACCACATGGCCAGTGCCAGCAGGGTGTTGTAGAACGGCGTGTTGGCGGAAAGACCGGCGAAGGCCGAACCATTGTTGTTGGCGGCGGACGAGAAGGCATACAGCACTTCCGAGAAGCCATGCGCGCCGGGGTTGGCCATGCTCGACAAGCCGGCCGGAACCAGCACCGCGATGGCCGTGCCCGCCAGGATCAGCAAGGGCGTGGCGAGAATGGCGATGGACACCATCTTCATCTCGTACGATTCGATCTTCTTGCCCAGGTACTCCGGCGTGCGCCCGATCATCAGGCCGGCTAGGAACACCGCTTCGATCGCGTACACCAGCATGCCGTAGAACCCGGAACCGACACCGCCGAATACCACTTCGCCGAGCTGAATCAGCCACATCGGCACCAGGCCGCCCAGCGGCATGAAGCTGTCGTGCATCGCGTTGACCGCACCGCACGAAGCCGCCGTGGTGATCACCGCGAAAAGCGCCGACTGCAGGCTGCCGAAACGCACCTCCTTGCCTTCCAGGTTGCCGCCACTGCCATCCATGCCCAAGACGGTGAGCAGCGGATTGGCCTGCCCTTCCGCCCAGATCGCTATCGCCACCATGACGAGGAAGATCAGCGTCATCGCGCCCAGGATCGCGATGCCCTGACGGATGTCGCCCGCCATATGGCCGAAGGTGAAGCACAGCGCCGCAGGAATCATGAAGATCGCCAGCATCTGGAAAAAGTTGGTCAGTGGCGTCGGGTTCTCGAACGGGTGCGCGGAATTGGCATTGAAGAAGCCGCCGCCATTGGTGCCGATCATCTTGATCGCTTCCTGCGAGGCAACCGGCCCCATCGGCAGTGCCTGGGTGGTGGCCGTCACCGATTCGGTCACGGTTTGACCGGCGGCATCCTTGATCGGCTGGCCGTTGGTGCCAAGCTTCGGTTGGCTATACGTCACCGGTTGCACGAGCGTGACTTCGCGCGGCGCATCGAAGTTCTGCACCACGCCCTGGGCGACCAGGAACAGCGCGAACACGACCGACAAGGGCAGCAGTACACCCAGCGTGGCGCGGGTTAGGTCGACCCAGGCATTGCCGATGCCGGCCGCCGAGCGCCGGACAAAGCCGCGGATCAGGGCAATGGCCACGGCCAGACCCGTTGCGGCGGAGAGGAAATTCTGCACCGTCAGCGCGGCCATCTGCGTCAGATGGCTCATCGTGGCCTCGCCGCTGTAGCCCTGCCAGTTGGTATTGGTGACGAAGCTGATCGCGGTATTGAACGCCGATCCGGGCTCCACCGCCGCCATCCCGGCTGGATTGAGCGGCAGCCAAGTCTGCAAGCGCTGCAGCGCGTACACCACGACAACACCGATGGCATTGAACACGACAATCGCCAACGCGTAGCGCCACCAGCTCATGTCCTGTTCGGTACGAACCCCGCACAGGCGGTAGAAGCGGTCCGCCGAAGCGGCCAGGCGCGGGCAACGCTCGGCGAGGTGCCCTTCGAAGAGATCGGCAAGATAACGCCCGAGCGGCCAGGCCAATACCAGCAGCACCAGCAGATAGAGGCCGACTTGCACGACGGCGGAATTGTTCATGACATCTCCTCGGCGCGGAACAGCGCAATCAGCAGGTAGACGAAAAGCAGCAGCGCGACCGCCGCAGCGGCCCAATAAAGGATGTTCATTTGCGGCTCTCCAGCTTGCGGCAGCCGGCGACAAGCAAAACCACGCATGCGGCCAGGACTGCGATCAACGTGAGACAGAAAATTTCGGACATGGCGAGTTCTCCGTTAGGGGAGAGCATTGACGCTCTCTTGTCACTGTGACTGTAGAAAACGCGGTGTAAAACTGGTGTGGAGATTTCGGGGAAACCCGTAAAGAAAACATAAAGATTCATCGAGCCAGTCGGCCTTTGAGTCGATCGGAGCCGGCCTGTGAACGGTTCAATTTCCGGCTTCTCAGCTTGCGATAACCTGCGATGGCCAGTTTCCGGCAACAGCAGGCCAACAGGATGATGCTTGTGAAGACAGTGACAACGGCCAGTGCAATAACCGGTCTCAGCATGAAATATTCGAACATGATGGTTTCTCCTGTGAGAGAGCGGTGGTGCTCTCTTGTCACAGTGACTGTAAGAAACCGGGTGTAAAACCGGTGTGTAGATTCCGGCGTAACCTGTAAAGCTTGCATAAAGAAGGATTGCGTCATGGCGGCCGGCCTGTTTTGAGCCGCGCCGGTTCTTGCCCACACAAATCCAACAATCGCCCCGCAATCTTGTCGCGACTGCGACAACGGCCGTGCTATTTGCCGCGTAAACGCTCGCGCAGGGCTTGGCACGCATCTTGATACAGGTAAGGCAAACCTTATCGAGATGACATCGTGAACGCCCGAGACCTCACCGCACTGATGACCGAGCCGGCTTGCGAGCATCAGCATGCCGCGAAGCCCAAGGCCGGTTGTTCGCGTCCCAAGCCGGGCGCGACCGCCGGCGGCTGCACCTTCGATGGCGCGCAGATCGCCTTGTTGCCGGTCAGCGATGCCGCGCATATCGTGCACGGCCCGATCGGCTGCGCCGGCAGTTCCTGGGATAACCGCGGCGCGCGCACCACCGGGCCGGGGCTCTACCGCTACGGCTTGACCACCGATCTGTCCGAGCAGGACATCATCATGGGCCGCGGCGAAAAGCGCCTGTTCCTGGGCATCAAGCAGGCGATCGAGCGCTTCCATCCCAAGGCGGTGTTCGTCTACGCCACCTGCGTGACCGCGCTGATCGGCGACGACCTTTCCGCGATCTGCCAGGCCGCCGAGGAAAAATTCGGCCTGCCGGTGGTGCCGGTCGATTGCGCCGGGTTTTACGGCAGCAAGAACCTCGGCAACCGCATCGCCGGCGAAACGCTGCTGAAACACGTGATCGGCACGCGCGAGCCAGATCCGGTGCCGGCGGGGGTACACAACATCAATCTGATCGGCGAATTCAATATCGCCGGCGAGCTGTGGCACGTGATGCCGCTGTTCGACGAACTGGGCCTGCGCGTGCTCTCGACGCTGGCCGGCGACAGCCGTTTTGCCGAACTGCAGACCATGCACCGCGGCGAAGCCAATATGCTGGTCTGCTCCAAAGCGCTGCAGAACGTCGCGCGCAAGCTGCAGGAACGCCACGGCACGCCGTGGTTCGAGGGCAGCTTCTACGGTGTGCGCGACATGGGCCAATCGCTGCGTGATTTTGCCCGCCTGCTGAACGACGCCGATCTGACCGCGCGCACCGAGGCGCTGATCGCCCGCGAAGAAGCGAAACTCGACGAAGCGCTGGCGCCGTACCGCGCGATTCTCACCGGCAAGAAGGCCGTGCTCTATACCGGCGGCGTGAAATCTTGGTCGATCGTCTCCGCCTTGCAGGATCTGGGCATCGAGGTGGTGGCGACCGGCACCAAGAAATCCACCGAGGCCGACAAGGCGCGCATTCGCGAGCTGATGGGCGATGAAGCGCACATGATCGAAGAGGGCACGCCTTCCGAACTGGTGGGTCTGGTCGATCAATACCAGGCCGACATCCTGATCGCCGGTGGGCGCAATCTGTATACCGGGCTGAAGGCACGCATTCCCTTTCTCGACGTGAATCAGGAGCGCGAATTCGCATTCGCCGGCTACACCGGCATGGTGACGCTGGCGCAGCGCTTGGTGAACGCGACGACCAGCCCGATCTGGCCACTGGTGCGCAGCGCCGCACCCTGGGAGGCATGACATGGCAACCCTCAAGAAAACATCCAAGCCGCTCACGGTCAACCCGCTCAAGAGCAGCGCGTTCATGGGCGCCGCGCTGGCCTACCTCGGCATTGATCGAACGATTCCGCTGCTGCACAGCGCGCAGGGCTGCTCGGCCTTTGCCAAGGTGTTTTTCGTGCGCCACTTCCGCGAGCCGATTCCGCTGCAGACCACCGCGATGGATCACGTCGCCACGGTGATGAGCGCCGATGAAAACCTGGTCGAGGCGCTGGCCTTGCTTTGCGGCAAGCAGAAACCGGCGCTGATCGGCGTGGCGACATCGGGCCTGGCCGAAACGCAGGGGGCGGATGTCGCGCGCGTGATCAAGTCGTTCCGCGCCCAGTACCCGCAATACGCCGAAACCCGTGTGGTCTGGGCCAGCACGCCCGATTTTCGCGGCGGTTTCGAGCAGGGCTTTGCCGAAGCGCTGTATTGCCTGATCGACCAACTGGTTCCGGAAAAAGCCTTCAGCACTGTTGAGCGCGAAGCCGCGCGCAACCTGAACCTGCTGTGCCCGGCCTGGATGACGCCGGGCGATCAGGAAGCGCTGGCCGAGATGGTCGAAGCGTTCGGCCTGAACCCGGTGCTGCTGCCCGATCTGTCCGCTTCGCTCGATGGCCATCTGGGGACGGCACGGCTGAACCCGGTCAGCCAGGGCGGCGTATCGGTGGCGGAGATTGAAAATATGGGCAGCGCACTGGCCACGCTGGTGTTCGGCCGCAGCCTGCGTGCAGTCGGCGATCTGCTGGCGGTGCGCAGCGGCGTGCCGAGCATCCAGCTAGACCAGTGCCTGGGGCTCAATGCGACCGACCAGCTGCTGATGACGCTGGCCGTGCTTTCCGGTCAGCCGGTGCCCAAGCAGTTCACCCGGCAGCGCCAGCAATTGCAGGATGCGCTGCTCGATAGCCATTTCATGCTCACCGGCGCCAAGGTGGCCGTAGCCGCCGAGCCCGATCACCTGGGCCAGCTCGCCGGCCTCTTGAATGAAGTCGGCGCCGTGCCGGTCAGCGCGGTGTGCCCGTCGCAGCCGGCCTGGCTCGCCGAATTGCCGCTGACGCAAATTACCGTGGGGGATTTGCAGGATTGGGAAGACGAAGCCAACGCAGCCGGTGCCGAGCTGCTGATGACCAATTCGCACGGCGCAGCGGTCGCGGCGCGCTTGAAGGTGCCGCTGCTGCGCGTCGGCTTTCCCCAGTACGACTGGCTGGGCGGATTCCAGCGCGTGTGGCTCGGCTACCGTGGCGCACGCCAGGCCTTTTTCGATATGGGCAACCTGTGGACGGAACATCATGAACACGCCATCGAACCCGCGCCCTACGTTTCCCGCTTCCGCAACGACATCCACGCTGAGCCTGGTGCCGGAGAGAAAGACCATGAGCACACGCCTTGCCTTTGCCAGTAACGACGGCCGGATCGTCGACGAACACTTCGGTGCCGCCGCGCGCTTCCATGTTTTTGCGCTCGAACCGGACGGGCCGCGCCACTGCGCGATCATCAACTGCGCCACCGGCGAAGGCCATGACGACGGCCGGCTGGCGGCGCGCATCAACGCGCTGAAGGAATGCCGCGTGGTGCTCTGCACCGCGATCGGTCAGGGCGCCTTGCGCCAGCTGCGCTCCGCCGGGGTCGAGGCGGTACGCGTGCCGGAAGGCGCCTCTGTCGCCGGGCTGCTGGCCGACTGGCTGGCGGGGAAGCTGGGCCTGGGGCTGAAAAATGCCGACGACAGCAGCGCACGCTTCGACAAGTTTCTGGATGAGGGTTGGCAAGAATGAGTGCCTCCTGTTCCGCGCCCGATCAGCGCTATGCCAGCGCCGTGGTGGTGAGCCAAGCCGAAGGGCGGGTCGAGCTGGCCGTCACGCGCCAGAGTGCCTGCACCGCCTGCGCCGAAAAGAAAAGCTGCGGCGGCCATCAGGAAACACCGGGCGCGCATCGCGTTTGGCTGGCGACCGATATCCCGCTCAAGACCGGCGAAACCGTATCGGTGGCGATGTCGGAGCAGACCGTCTGGCATGCGGCCCTCTTGATGTACGGCCTGCCGCTGACGGGCTTCGTGCTGGGGCTGCTGCTGGGTGCGGCCTTGGGCGATGGCCCGGCGCTGCTGGGTGCGCTCCTGGGCCTGGCTGCCGGATTCTTGCTGGCCGGGCGGCTTTCGCGCCGCATCGCCAAGCCCCTGCAACTGTTTCAACAGCCACCGACACCGATATCAAAAGGAGGAATGAACCATGACTGAAGTCGCCGATTCCGGCATTTACGAATCCGCCTTCATGCAGGCGATGCTGCGCCAGGTGAAGGCCACGGACCAGTACGGCGTGCGCGATGGCTGGAGCTGCGAGCGCCTGATGGAGCCGTATTTCAGGAAACGCTCTTTCGAAGCAGGCTGTGTTGTGGACGACAAGGCACTGCTGCGCCTGCAGCTGTTTTACCAGGCACTCGCCATCCTGATCGAGGGCGAGTGCGGCCAGATGGTCAGTACCATCGTCAATGTGAACGACGAAGGTTTTGGCCGTGTGGTGCTGATTGTCGGGCGGCTGGTGGTGCTCGATAAAACCGTGCGCGACGCGGGACGCTTCGGCTTTGCCAGCCCACAGGCCATGCAGGTCGAAGCAGAAAAATTGCTCGCGGTAGCTGTCGGCCTGATCGGCAAATACCCCGAAGCAGCAAAACTCTGACTTTTTTTAGGAGAATCAATCATGGCTTTTATGACCGGAAAAACCCGTGCCGGCGGCGACTGGGTTCCTGACTTTGTTACCGCCATCAACAAGGCGCTGTGCATCGGCTGCGGCCGCTGCTTCAAGGCCTGTCCGCGCGATGTACTGACCCTGGTCGAGCACCAGATGACCGAGGATGACGAGGATTGCGATAGCCTCGCCATGGTGATGGACATCGTGAACGAAGGCGATTGCATCGGCTGCGGCAGCTGCTCGCGCGTTTGCCCGAAAAACTGTTACAGCCACGCTCCGCTGCCTGTCTGAATGATCGCTGTTGCAGAAGGCCCTTGCGGGCTTTCGCAATACCGAGCGTAAACAAGTTTTTCTCTGTTGTACCTTTTGCTGTGCGCGTCCTTGCCCGTCGGGTGGTTTCTGCAGTTAATGCGGGAATCATCTGGCGGGCGTTTTTTGTTCTGGATCAGATGGTTGAAGCAGTAATGATGCCGGTGAGCCTGCTATCTGTTGTAAAAAACGCCAATATTCTCTGGGGTTTATGTTTGCCGTTTGTCGGCGGCAGACAGGGAGCGGTAGGATGACGAAGTTATTTAGTGATGGTGTTTTGTTGGAAGGTGGGCGATATATTTTTAGTCCCGATCATTCGCCGCTTTATAGGCACATCATTCATGCGCAACTAGCTTAGATGATCTAACCAATTCGAAACAACCGGTTCAAATAAATGACCAACCCATCAATCAACAGCCTCGGATTCCGGCCTGCATCGGGCTACTTGTTGCCTGACTGCGCAGGCCTCCATCGTTAGGCGTCAGGCGATACTGAGCGTATGCGACTTTCTAAATCTCTCTGTGCTGTGGTTGGTGATGTGCTCGCGAGCACCGGTTCGCATGCCACGCTTGATGAACTATTCCTGTCTTCAGGTGCACCGGGCGAACCTCCCGCACTTTCGCACGGTTCAAAGTGGAAGACTTGGCTTTTTCGAAGCGGCCTAGACTCCAACGTCGACAGCCTAGCCGTACTTGGCAACTTGCTTGAGGAGTTCATGGATCTTCCACCAGACGATCCAGAAGCCCTCCAGGAGTGGCGAGCAAAGCGCGCTCGCGTTCAGACAGTGCTAGAAGAGAACGGGCTGCGTTACTTTCGCTTCGGCAGAGTTCTTCCGCAAGGCACGCCGCTCGAAGACGAACCTCAATCTGTGCTCGCGCCAACAATGCCGCGACCGACCAAACCCAACCAAGTGGAGGAACTTCTTGAGGTTGTCGTACGTGGTCTTCGTCGGGCCATGCACCCTCTAACGCACCGCCGCAAAGGAGTTCAGCCGCTGTCCTTCGGGAACGAGTACGACGTCCAAGACCTCCTGCATGCGCTTCTTCGACCTTGGATCAGCGATATCAGGCCTGAAGAGTTCACGCCAAGCTATGCAGGCTCAAGCACTCGAATGGACTTCTTGCTGCCTGCGCACGAACTAGTAATTGAGACCAAGATCGTTCGCGACCGCCCCCATGGAAAGCGCATTGGTGATGAGTTGATCATTGACATCGAGCACTACCGCAAACACCCGAACTGCAAGATCCTCTGGTGTGTCGTTTATGACCCGGACAACTTGATCACAAATGCGCAAGGCTTGAAGAATGATCTTGATGGTCGACGCAAGTCAAAGGATGGAGAGATCGTCGTGAAGACTTTCATTTTCTGAGCGCGTAGGGCGTAATAAGCGTAGCGCATTACGCCGTATGTGAAATGTTGATTCGTGCCACATCCGGCGCAATTTGCCCCGAAGGAAATCCCCTTGGGGGACGCGTTGCTCATTGACGCACTACAAATGCTTCCCTGCCAGCATGTAGGACTGCTCGCTATAGGAAAACTTCGGAACTGCGCAGCGACAGTCGTGTCAGACATGTGACTTTTCCTTCACCCCAGGGAGCCCCACATGTCCAAAGAGAAATACGGCGTTGAAAAGGAATATTCCGATAACGGGTTCTGGGACAAAGTCATTACCTTCGCCAAGATTGCGGGGCGAGAAGTTATCGAAAAAGCCCTCTGGCTTTATTTTGCCGCGCAAAACCCGCAAACCCCTGCTTGGGCAAAGACCGTAATTTACGGCGCGCTTGGCTACTTCATTTTCCCGGTGGATGCGATTCCCGATCTCGCGCCGATGGTGGGTTATGCCGACGATCTCGGTGTGCTTGCCGCCGCAGTGGCTACCATAGCGCTGTACATCACCGGGGATGTCAAAGCTTTGGCCGCAAAAAAACTGAAAGACTGGTTCGGTGAGTAAGCCACAAAAGGTCCGTAGGGCGTAGCCTGTGCAATGCGTAGGGTTTGCAAGCGGTAGGCTTGCGAACGCGGACTGACGCTCCGGGATGCCTCGCTGGTAATTTGAATCACCATTCCCGTGCGCAACGCTGCCAGCTTGGCAGAGTACGCGAACACATCGGCCAAGCAGAATACGCCTCGTGACCTGAATTCGCCCACTACAAGTTCCTGACCGGGCAATCGCGGTATAAACTCAAGTCTTCCTTCCGATCAAAAGCCAAGAATGCCCGCCGTCCTTGATATACGAACCTTGGTTCTGATCTATGTAGGCATCAGCATCGGGCAGGCGGTGGTGCTGGTCTATTTGTGGAGCGTTCAGCGAAACTATCCGCCAGCAAGAGACTGGGCCATTGGATCATTGATGTTTGCCATCGGCTTGTTCTTGTTTGCTCTACGCAATCAGGCGCCGGTTGTACTGACCGAGATCGTTTCGAATCTATTCTTGTTGCCCGGCTTGATGCTCTTCAATTTTGGAATCGTAAAAGCCACAGACCGAAAGCCGCCGCTCTATTCTGGACTGGCATTCTGTGCCGTAGCCATTGCAGTCGTGGCATGGTTTAAGTTGGGATCGCCGAATTATCCGGCAGGGGTGTTGACTCAGAACCTGGTGTTCCTGACGCTTGATCTATTTACCGCCTACGCTTGTCTGACGGCGAAGACTGCCAAGGGTAACCACACCTTCCGGATCATAGGGATTCTATTCGTGGTTCTGTCCGCAGCCGTCTCTTGGCGCGTGGCGGGTGGGGTCTTTGATTTAACGTTCTCGTTCTCGCCAACACTGCCACGCTTGTTTTGGATTGCGACGTCGCTTATCACTTTTCCGATGATCACGGTGCTGCTGACTTTGCATACATCGCAAAGGCTCCAGGAGGAAATCCACGCCCAAGCCCGTCATGACACCTTGACGGATGCCTACAATCGCCGTGCCTTTATCGAGTTTGCCGATATGGAATGGTCCAGAAGCGTGCGCCATGGTTATCCACTCTCGATTCTTACGGTCGATATAGATCACTTCAAGAACTTCAATGATCAGCACGGCCACCAGACCGGTGACGTTGCCCTGGTTCAAGTGTCGAAGTCTGCCCAGGCGGCATTGCGATCGAGCGATATCTGGTGCCGTTATGGGGGTGAGGAATTCATCGCTTTGCTTCCCAATACCACGATGGACCAAGCGATTGCAGTTGCGGAACGGCTGCGCCTGTCTGTGGAAAGCACCACGATTTCATCACCACGTGGTTCACTGAGTGTTTCCGTGAGCATAGGGGTGGCAGAGCGTTCACCGAACCATTCGAGTTTGTCCGAGGTACTGGCGATTTCGGATGCCGCACTTTACAAGGCAAAGGCCACTGGACGAAACAGAGTCATTGCCGATGGTGGCGAAGAGTAGCTTGCCCAAGTCAGTTCAGGCTTTGTCGCCATACTTCTCTGCCAGTTCACGGGCGGATTGCGGATTGCGCGACAAGCAGCCAACCAGCTCGTATTCCGGCAACAAGCCTTTTTTTTTCAGGCATCGGCCACGATGGCCAGTTTCAGTTTTTTATTTAAAGCGCTTTTTTAATGATGATGATTGGGTCGGTGCCCGCATTGCAGGAAACACGCACTCACAAGGCCAGCATTCCGACGCGCTCCGGCTGCCAGGTCACGGCGATGATGCGCACAGAGACATGGCCGCCGCCCGGTGCGGGCCACTCGATTTCCTGCCCGACCGACAAGCCTAAAATCGCGGCGCCAATGGGGGCGAGAATGGATACTTTGTTCGGGTTGTCGTCTATTTCATCCGGGTAGCAAAGCACCAGTTCAAATTCTTTACCGCTGGGATTGATCACAAAGCGCACCATTGAGCGCATGGTGACCACGTCGGGCGGAATTTCATCAGGGTTCAGCACATTGGCGCGCCCCAGTTCGTTTTCCAGCGCAACCGCGCTGACGAAGTTGTCGGATGGCAGTTTGGCCAGCAGCGAATATAGTCGCTCCAGATCCAGGCTCGATACGGTGATGGGGGGCAATTGGGTCATGATGTTTTTTCCCGTTAAGGTAAGAAAGTGCAGTCTCAGATCACGCCTTGCGCGAGCATGGCGTCCGCCACTTTCACAAACCCGGCGATATTGGCGCCCTTGACGTAGCTGACTGTGCCATTCCCTGTTCGCCCGTACTTCACGCAGGTGTCATGAATATTGATCATGATTTCCCGTAGTCGGGCATCGACCTCTTCGCGTGACCAGGCCAGCCGCATGGCATTCTGGCTCATCTCCAGGCCGGATGTCGCCACGCCGCCGGCATTGCTGGCTTTGCCCGGCGCATAAAGCACGCCGTTGCTTTCAAAGACTTTTACCGCCTCGGCAGTCGAGGGCATGTTGGCGCCTTCGGCCACGCAGATCACGCCGTTTGCAAGCAGGGTTTCGGCATCGGCCTTATCGAGCTCGTTCTGCGTCGCGCACGGAAGCGCCACTTGCGTTGGCACGCACCAGGGCCGCGTGCCGGCAAGGAAAGTGGCGCCGACCCGCTGCGCGTAGTCGCTCACCCTGCCGTGCTGATTGTTTTTTACGTCCATCAGGGCCGCCAGTTTCTTGGGCGTAAACCCATCCTCATCGACTACGGTGCCGCTGGAATCGGAAACCGTGACCACCTTGGCACCCAGCTCCATGGCCTTTTCGATGGCGTATTGCGCCACATTTCCGGCCCCGGAGATGCTGACCCGCAGGCCATCGAGACTTTGTCCGTTCAGCTTCAGCATCTGTTCTGTGAAATAAACCGTGCCGTAGCCGGTGGCTTCCGGGCGAATCAGCGAACCGCCGAAATTCAGACCTTTCCCGGTAAAAACACAATCGGCCTTGTTGCTCAGTTTTTTCATCATGCCGGCCATGTAGCCGACTTCCCGGGCGCCCACGCCAATATCACCGGCAGGCACATCGGTATCGGAACCGATATGCCGATGCAGCTCCAGCATGAAGGCTTGGCAAAAGCGCATGACCTCGCCCGGACTTTTGCCTTTGGGATCGAAATCCGATCCGCCTTTGCCGCCGCCCATGGGCAGGGTGGTCAGGGCATTCTTGAAGGTTTGCTCAAAGGCCAAAAACTTCAGAATCGACAAATTGACCGATGGGTGAAACCGCAAGCCCCCTTTGTACGGACCAATCGAGGATGAGTGCTGGATCCGGTAACCGCGATTGACGCGCACCTGGCCTTTATCGTCTACCCAGGAAACCCGGAAAATGACGATCCGTTCGGGTTCGACCAGCCGTTCCAGCAAGCCGTTGGCGGCATATTTCGGCTGGTTTTCCAGAAACGGCCACAGGCTTTCCATCACCTCGGTCACGGCCTGCAGATACTCCGGCTGATCCGGGTTTTGCAGGGCGACACGGGCGATGAAATCTTCATGTGAGGCGTAATGCATGGACGTGCTGCTCCCTTGGCGGACTTGAATCCGTTGGCGTGTTCGATAATCGATGGTGTGGGAAAAATTGGCGCAGAAATGGAAACAAAGTGCCAAGCCGGCAAGCGCTCACCAACAAGGGTACGGCTGATGGCGGCCAATAGCCTTGCGCAAAAATCAGAGTGATTTGCAGGCGTTTCGGGCAGTCGTGCTCTGCAAACGCTTCCCGTCTGAAATTCAATGCCATGATACGGCGGTAGGGCTTGGCTTGATAAGCCAGGCAAGCTGCATAACAATGTTTCCTAAATGGAAACAATGAGGCTGGTATGCACGACATCAATGACATGTTGATTTTTGCCCAGGTCGTCAAGGCCAAGAGCTTTTCCGGCGCAGCTGCTCGGTTGAATGTCTCCAAGTCCCGGATCAGCAAGTCGGTATCCAGACTGGAAAGCGTGCTGGGCGTGCGCCTACTGCAACGCAGTACCCGCAGGTTGAGTCTGACTGAAGTGGGCGAGGCCTACTTCGAGCATTGCGACCGCATCCTGGATGAACTCAGCCTGGCGGACGACACCATCAACCGCCTGCACCTGGAACCGCGCGGCACGTTGAAAATCAGCTCGTCGGTGGCATTCGGCACGCTGCACGTGGCACCTGCCTTGCCCGGGTTCATGGCGCAATACCCGGATCTTTCCGTGGACCTGACCATCAGTGACCGCTTTGTCGATCTGGTCGAAGAAGGTTATGACCTGGCCTTGCGCATCACCGCCGAGCCGGGGCCGAACCTGGTGGCGCGCAAGCTCGCCCCGATCCGCCGGAAGATTTGCGCCAGTCCGGCGTATCTTGCCAGTCGCGGCACGCCGCAAACGCCGCGCGATCTGGAGCACCACAACTGCCTGGATTACACCTATATGAGCACCGGCGGGCACTGGCGTTTGAGTGGCCCGGATGGCGATATCGCGGTGCCGGTTTCCGGCACGTTGCGCATGAACGACGACGAAGCACTTTCGCAAGCCGTGCTGGGCGGAGTGGGCCTTGCGCTGTTGCCCACGTTTATCGTCGGCAAAGAATTGCAGGCCGGAAAATTGCTGGAGGTTTTGCCCGGCTATGTTCCGGTTGAACGCTTCCTGTATGCCGTGCATCTGCCCAACCGGCATCTGCCGCTGAAAACCCGGGCGTTTATCGAATATCTGCTGGCGTTGTTCGGCGCTGAACCGTATTGGGATTTGAACGTGTGAGCTTCTTGAATCGCCCTCGAAGGCCGCTTTATTCTCCTGGGTAGTCATTCTCTTGCTGGAGGCCGACCGTTGGCAATGGCCGAGGGCTTGCCTGTGAGCCGTCGTCATGCACGATGCGGCCATGAGCAAACCTGCGAAACTGCAGTTGCGTGGCGGTTTTCGAAAAGCCTGGTGCTCGGCACATACTCACTCGCTGCCGTCCGAAATACCAAGATTCGGGCATATCTGATCCAGCCGAATATGCTTGCCAGATGCAAAATCCACTCTACTGGTTCGGGTTTCCAGATTCTGGGCGCAGCAATCTGATGAACTGCGGACATTCAAGTCAGCTTAATTTTCCGACTCCAATATGGCGGAATCCTGTGCTTACAACGCGTCGGCAGGAGCGTAAAAAAACAAGCCGCATGCCCGGCACGAACCCATTATTGGCATATGCGAACCACCATCTGTCGCATCCCCGACAGTCGCCCGTCATTGCGATGTCGCAACTCCGCCAAAACATAATGCGTAAATAGTAACAAGTCTTTTTTGTTCAATGACTTGGCGTATTTTTTCTCGTGGCACGCCCCTTGCAGAAACATGCCTGCACAGCACAGAAAAAAAGGGGTTTCACCATGTGGGATTACACAGACACGGTCAAAGACCATTTCTTCAACCCGCGCAATGCCGGGGAACTCAAAGATGCCAACGCCACCGGCGAAGTGGGCTCGATCAGTTGCGGCGATGCGCTGCGGCTCTCGCTCAAGGTCGATCCGGAAACCGAACAGATTCTGGAAGCCACCTTCCAGACCTTCGGCTGCGGCTCGGCCATTGCTTCGTCTTCCGCGCTGACCGAAATCATCAAGGGCAAGACGCTGGACGAGGCACTGGCCGTTTCCAACCAGGAAATCGCCGATTTCCTCGGCGGCCTGCCACCGGAAAAGATGCACTGCTCGGTGATGGGGCAGGAAGCGCTGCAGGCGGCCGTGGCCAACTATCGCGGCGAAACCTTCTGCGATGGCCACGAGGAGGGCGATCTGGTCTGCAAATGCTTTGCCATCGATTCGGTGCTGATCGAAAACGTGGTGCGCGCCAACAAGCTGACCACGATCGAGGAAGTGACCAACTACACCAAGGCCGGCGGCGCCTGCGCATCGTGCCATGAAAAGATCGAGCACCTGATCGCCAAGGTGCTGGGGCAGGTGGCCGCCGAAGTGGCGCCCGAGCCGGCTCCTGCGCCTGCTGCGAGTGCGCACATCGCGCGGCCCAAGCCGGGCGGGAAGCTGGCGCGCATGAAAAAGATCGAAGCCGTGATCGCGGAAGTGCGTCCGATTCTGCAGCAGGATCGCGGCGATATCGAACTGGTCGATGTCGATGATGTGATCGTGTTCGTGAAGCTCTTGGGCGGCTGCGTTGGTTGCCATATGGAAAAAATGACGCTGGCCGGCATCGAGCAGAAATTGCAGGCCGCGCTGGGCGAGCCGGTGCAGGTGGTTCCCGTCTCCGATTGGGATTGAACAAGCGTCGCCCCGGCGAAGGCCGGGGTCCAGGGCTTAAATATGCATCGCACTGGATACCGGCCTGCGCCGGTATGACGATCAAAAAGACCGCAGTGATTTGCAGGAGAAACACCATGACCGCATACCTCGACAACAACGCCACCACGGCCTGCGCGCCCGAAGTGGTCAGCGCCTTGCTGCCGTTCTTCAGCGAGCAGTTCGGCAACCCATCGTCGATGCACGAATTCGGCAGCAAGGTGGAGGGCGCGATCCGCAATGCGCGCAGCGAAGTGCAGCAATTGCTGGGCGCGGCGCTCGATAGCGAGATCATCTTTACCTCTTGCGCCAGCGAATCGAACAATACCGCGATCCATTCCGCGCTCAAGGTGCAGGCTGGCCGCAAGGAAATCATCACCAGCGCCGTCGAGCATCCGGCCGTGTTGAGTCTGTGCAAATACCTGGCCGAGCACGAGGGCTATACGCTGCACATCCTGCCGGTGGATGGTCGGGGCCGGCTCAATCTGGCGCATTACGAGAGCCTGCTGTCCGAGCGCACCGCGCTGGTCAGCATCATGTGGGCCAACAACGAAACCGGCACGCTGTTCCCGGTGCTGAAGATGGCCGAGATGGCCAAGGGCGTGGGCGCGATCTTCCACACCGACGCGGTGCAGGCTGCCGGCAAGGTGCCGATCAACCTGAAGGACAGCGCGATCGACATGCTCTCGCTTTCCGGCCACAAGCTGCATGCGCCCAAGGGCATCGGCGTACTCTACCTGCGTCGCGGCCTGCGCTATCGCCCCCTGCTGCGCGGCGGCCACCAGGAACGCGGCCGGCGTGCCGGTACCGAGAACGTGACTGGCATCGTCGGCCTCGGTGAAGCCGCCCGTTTGGCACGCGAACACATGAACGAGGAATGGACCACGGTGAAGCGCCTGCGCGACCGGCTGGAAGTGGGCGTGCTGCTGCAGACGCCGTATGCGTTTGTCACTGGCGATCCGGACAACCGCCTGCCCAATACTGCCAACATCGCGTTCGAATACATCGAAGGCGAGGCGATCCTGCTGCACCTGAACCATGCCGGTATCGCTGCTTCGAGCGGATCGGCCTGTACCTCGGGTTCGCTCGAACCCTCTCACGTGATGCGGGCAATGGGCATTCCCTATACCGCCGCGCACGGCACGGTGCGCTTTTCGCTCTCGCGCTATACCACCGAGGCCGAGATCGACCACGTGATCGCCACGGTGCCGAAGATCATCGCCAACCTGCGCAAGCTCTCGCCGTACTGGGGCGAAAGCGGCCCGGCGCAGAAGGCTTTCCAGCCCGAGTATGCATAACGCGTAAGGAGAGAAGGGCGGGCGTGCGGATTGACCCCTCACGCGTTTCCCTTCACTGGAGGTTTTGATGGTCACCATTCACGACACCACACTGCGCGACGGCGAACAGGCCGCCGGGGTGGCATTCAGCCTGGCGGAAAAGGTGGCGATCGCCGAAGCACTGGTCGCCGCCGGCGTCACCGAGCTGGAAGCCGGCATCCCGGCCATGGGCGGCGACGAGTGCGGCGCGATCCGCGCGATGGGTTCGCTCGGCGCGAAACTCACCGGCTGGTGCCGCATGCATGGCGACGATCTGGCCGCCTGCAAGGGGCTGCCGCTGGCACGGGTGAACCTGTCGATCCCGGTTTCCGACCAGCAACTGGTGCGCAAGCTCGGGCAGAACCGGACCTGGGCGCTGGAGCTGATCGCACGCTGGGTACCCAAGGCGCGAGACATGGGCTTTGCGGTGACGGTGGGCATGGAAGACGCTTCGCGTGCCGACATCGATTTTCTGAAAGACGTGGCCGAGACCGCCCAGCAGAGCGGTGCCGACCGGCTGCGCTTTGCCGATACGCTGGGCAAGCTCGATCCGTTTGCCACGTTCGAAGTCATCGGCAAGCTGAAATATGCCACGAGCCTCGATCTGGAAATGCACGCGCACAACGATCTGGGCTTGGCCACGGCCAATACGCTGGCGGCGATCCGCGCCGGCGCCTCGCACGTGAATACCACGGTGATGGGCCTGGGCGAGCGCGCCGGTAATGCCGCGCTGGAAGAAATCGCGCTCGGGCTGAAAACGCTATTCGATGAGGAAGACACGGTGCGCCTGGCGCGCTTGCCCGCGCTGGCGCAACTGGTGGCCCGCGCCGCGCGCCGCACCGTCTCGCACCAGCAACCCGGGGTGGGTGCCGGCGTATTCCGCCACGAAGCGGGCATTCATGTCGATGGCCTGCTGAAAGACCCGGCCAACTATCAGGTGGTCGATCCGGCTTGGCTCGGGCGCAGCCACGAATGGCAGCTCGGCAAGCATTCGGGCAGCCAGTCCATCGTGCGCTTTTGCGCCGACCACGGCCTGTTTCTGGATCGCGATACCGCGCAGGAATTGCTGCCGCGCCTGCGCAATTACGTTAGTCGCCACAAGCATCCACCGGGATTCGCGGAAATCTGCCGCTGGATCGGCGAATCTGAAACCGACCTCGTGTGTAACTGAACCACGCTCAAAGACAAGGACAATGGCCATGCAAACCGAACTTTCCACCTGGCAACGCGATTTTGCCGATCTGTCCAACGCCGAGGATTACTGCAACTTCTTCGGCATCGATTACGACCCGGCCGTGCTGGCCAGCAAGCGCCTGGCCGTGCTGCAACGCTTCCATGATCTCTTGCCACGCAACTGGGGCACGCTGGAATTCGCCGAGCTGCGCGCGCTGTTCGCGCTGGCGTATTCGACCATGATCGAATCGAGCGCGCGCGAAGCGCAGCTCTTCAAGATCTTCAAGCCGCTGGTCGTCGGCATTCCGCTCGCGTCGATCGGCGGGCGGCGCAAGGAGGCGGCATGCTAGAAAGCGAGTTCAAGCAGGGCGATGCCGTGCGCGTGCTGCGCCCGATTCGCAACGATGGCACCTATCCTGGTAAGCCACGCGGTGAGCTGCTGATCCATCGCGGCAGCATCGGCGTGATTCAGGATATCGGCTCTTTCCTGCAGGATCAGGTGATCTACGCCGTGCTGTTCATAGATGAAAACCGCCTGGTGGGTTGCCGCGAGCAGGAAGTGCAGGCTGCCGATGCGCCGTGGATTCCCAACCGCTTCGACAACCACGACCGCGTGCGCGCCGCGCGTACCCTGGCGGTGAGCGGCGAGATTCGCGCCAAGGCCGGCGAAGTGGGCGAGGTGATGCGCGTGCTCAACGCAAGCGAGCCGGTGCAATACGAAGTGATCTTTGGCGACCGCATCCTGCAGGTGCCGGAAACCGCATTGAACGAGATGTAACCATGACTGCCACCTTGCCCTATCTGGAATTCCAGACCGCCATCGCCCGCCACCAGCAACCGCTCGCGCAATTGCCCAAAGACGAGCAACTGGCCATCCGCCGCGATGCCGCGCGCCAATGGCAACTGGAAGATCGCATCCTGAAAGCGCCCGAAGCCCTGCGCTGCCCGGCCGATCCGGCCTGCGTGGCGCAAGCACTGGAAACCATTCGTGCCCGTTATGCCGATCGCGGCAGCTACCTGGCTGATCTGGCCGCCAACGGCCTCGATGAAGTGTTGTTGAAGGAAGCGCTGGCGCGCGAACTGCGCGTGGAAGCCGTGCTGGCGCTGGTGGTCGGCAACGTGCCGAAAGTCACTATCCAGGATGCCGAGATTTTCTACTGGCAGCACCGCGCGCGTTTCGAAATCGGCGAAGCGCGCCAGGCGCGCCATATCCTGATCACGATCAACGAGAGCCTGCCCGACAACCGCCGCACCGAAGTCCTGGCGCGCATCAATGCCATCGCCGCCAGCCTCGCCACCGACCCGACCACCTTTGCCGACCAAGCGCTGCGCCACTCCGAATGCCCAACCGCGTTGAGCGGTGGCGAACTGGGCTGGGTGGCACGCGGCCAGCTTTACCCGGAACTCGATGTCGCACTGTTCGGCATGCAGGCCGGGCAGATCAGCACCGCTCTCGAATCGCCGCTGGGTTTTCACCTGCTCTATTGCGAAGCAGTGCGCGAAGCAGGCGTTCACGATTTTGCCGAAGTGGCCGACAAGCTGGTCGAATCGCTGCAAAAGCGGCGCGACAAGCAGGCGCAGACTGAATGGTTGAAGGCGCTGTAGCTGGAACGGTTATTCGGGTTTGTCCGAAAGCAAAAACAGGAAACATGCTTACCAATGTTTCGGAAGCATACTGACGGTATGCACACCGGAGTAGGCAGGCATGGGACGCAAACGAAAAAGGTAATCCGGCCTGCTGGCCGCAATGCTTGCTGTGAGTATGCTGTCCGTGTTCGAACAGGCCAGCGCCGCGCAAATCCACCGCTGCACCGATCCCCGCAATGGTCATATCAGTTATCAAGACAAGCCCTGTACCTCGGAGGGATACAGCGTAACGCAGTCGGTCGAAGCTGCGCTCCCTGTCATTCAGCCACCCTCCCGTCCGTCATATCCCCCTCGTACCGAATCCAGGCCGGAACCTGCACCCGTCCTGGGGTACTGCCAACACCGCTTGTGCAACCAATCCGCATCGCAGCCATACCGCAGCTTTCATGGGCGATGGAGTTCTGGCCCGGCATTCTGCTGCTGATGGGCGTGGCAGGTGAAGTTTGGTGTTGTAGTCTGAATAGAGCGAAGCGGAATCCGGGATTGGGTCCAATGATTTCGAGTGGAGGATATTGGTATGAGTTCAGATGACACCCATTTCGACGTGCCCCGAACTAAACCGTCGATAAGTATTACGACAAAACCACTTAGAACATGGTTTGGCGGAATCGTGAAAATCGGGGGGTACTCGCTGTTTGCAACGATTTTTTCTTGTTTCCTCGCGGTGTCGTTGTGTGTCGCCGGCGAGCTTCGGTTGACTCAAACTGCGACCATTGAGCTTCCTGTCAATGCGCGAACGCTGGCCTGGCATCCCAATTCAAAAACGCTGGCGGCAGGTGGGTGGTCGGGGATGCTAACCGTATGGGATACGCAAACGGGAAAGTTGATTCGAGACTTGCGGCAACCGAACAACGCCACCCTGGGCGAGATTCAGTATTCGGCCGATGGAAAGTTTCTTGCTGTCGGGAAATTGAGGGCGGGCAGCAAGCAAGCCTATCTGAGTATTCTCGATGCTTCAAGTTTTCAGGTTATCGACAAGCTTGAATCTCCAAAAATGCTGGAGGGTGAAAGAGGAAATGTTTCATTGGAGTCCTTAAGCATCGATCCGATAACCTCAAAAAGGATTGTCCTTTCGGGTTATACAAATGGACGAGACCCTGTAATTTTTACGTCCGGAAACTCTCCCCAAAAACTGATCCAATTATCGCCCGATGCTCGTTATCTCGCCGTAAAAGTCTCTTTTAGTCCGACTGGAAGAATAATTGCAGTCGGTCGTCAGAATGGGGTGATTGATTTGTATTCTGCGGAAAATGGGCAATTGGTGAAGTCCTTTTCCGTTTTTGACGATATTTGGTGGATACGTGCACTGAATTTCAGCCCAGACGGGAGGTATATTTTTGTCGCTTCCAATACGGGAGCAGGGCGCGAATGGCTGGATAGAACCACAGGAAAATGGACTATTCACAAAAACAATGAGCCCATCAAGATGTGGGACGTGCAAACACAAAGTCTTATCCGCACCTTTGATACACAGGGGCGCGGTATTGAGTCCCTCGAGATAACGACAGACAATCGTTATCTTATCGCGGGACTTACAAAAGGATTTGTTGCCATCTGGGATGTGAAAACCGGAGCAGAAATAAAGCGCTTCCGACCATCAGCTAATTCAACAATCGTCAAACTCAGCCCGGACGGAAAGCAGTTCGCCACGTCAGATACGGGTTCGAAAAAAGTAAAAATCTGGATGATTAACGAGCAGTAATCAAGCTGTTCAATATAATTCGGTAGGGTGTGCAAATCTTGATTTTCGCACGCGAAATAACAGCTCAAATACCTCGCTGTGATTTGAATTGCCGCTTCGGTGCGCAATGCCATTCCGTATGGCGCAATAAGCATCACGCATTGCGCCGATACCCAAGCCACCTCGCGGCGGCGAACCCGGTTATGACCGCAGAAAATCCCCGTGGGACGCCCTCAAGGGCGAACCCAGGCTACGCTGTTTTGCGAATAGCACCGGTCGATCGAGCTTGCTCGAAACCGGCACTCAAACGCAGTGCCGTCAGGCGCATAAATTCCACTATCAACAACTATCCCCACTTGCCCACGAAAACCGTGGGCGTTTGTGTGGGTGGGCTGTGGACAAGTTGCTCAAGCAGCTGATCCGTCGGGAAAACTTGGACAAGATCAAAAAACAGGCAATGCTGCGGCGAATCGCCTCGGTTTTGTTATTTTGCACACGCATTCCGCTGTTCCTGGTTGTTACCATTGCGTACCGTTTTTTAGAACGGTGCGTCTTCAGGGCGGGGTGAAATTCCCCTCCGGCGGTAGGGTGCCAAGCACCGAGCCCGCGAGCGCTTGAATCCGAGAGCTTCTTGGATGCAAGGTCAGCAGACCCGGTCAAATGCCGGGGCCGACGGTGATAGTCCGGATGAAAGAAGACGAACGCGTGCCGCTGGCCACCCGCACCGGGGGCAAGGGCGCGCGTCCACTCTGCCTATTCGCGCCTGTGGTGCAAGGCAGGGCTTGCCCTGAACGCTTCTTCGATCATTTGTTATGAGGAGCGTTTTCCATGAATTCCCTGCAACACTATTTCCGCGAAACTTCCGCTGCCGACCGCGTACGGCAGGCGCTGGGCGCCATGCGCGCCGGCCAACCGGTGATCCTGCTCGACGATGAAGACCGCGAGAACGAGGCCGACATCATCGTCGCGGCCGAGCTGATCAGCGTGCCGATCATGGCCCGGTTGATCCGCGATTGCAGCGGCATCGTCTGCCTGTGCCTGAGTGCCGAGGATGTCGCACAACTGGGCCTGCCGCCGATGACCGCTCGCAACGGCAGCCGCAATGGCACGGCGTTCACGGTGTCGATCGAAGCGCGGGACGATGTTTCGACCGGCGTATCGGCTGCGGATCGCATCACCACGGTACGCGCCGCGCTGAGCGGCAACCCGGCGGCCATCGTCAGCCCCGGGCATGTGTTCCCGTTGCGGGCTGATCCGCGTGGCGTGCTGGGCCGGCGCGGGCATACCGAAGGCTCGGTGGACTTGGCCCGCTTGGCCGGCCTGCGCCCCGCCGCGTTGCTGTGCGAGCTGATGCACGAAGACGGCAGCATGATGCGAGGCGAAGCGGCGCTGGCCTATGCGCGCCAGCATGGCTGGGTGTTGCTGACGATCGAAGATATCGTGCAGTGGCGGGTTGAGGTGCAAGTGCAGGAAGAGGCCCTGGTTCTTGCATAGTCGAGCAAAACAGGCTCCGTCAATGGGCGTGAACGGCAGGCCGTTAGGCGCGGCGAAGCGGCGCTGGCTTATGCGCGTCAGCATGGCTGGGCGTTGCTGACGATCGAGGATATCGTGCAGTGGCGGGTTGAGGCGCAAGTGCAGGAAGACGAGGTGCTTGTGCCGGCGTAACGGTGCAAAACGGGATGCGCCAATGGGCGTATCCCGCAAGTGGCGGCCCGCAATATGCCACGGTAAAGACAAAGCCACGCCGTGCACCAAGCGAATCCATCAAAATTCGCCCATGAAACCCATCTACCCAAACCCGCTTGACTTAGAGCGCACTCAAAGCAGGAGACTGTCGGCATGAAAGGTGATCTCAGTATTCGCGAGGTGGCGCAAGCCACCGGTTTGTCGGCGCATACGCTGCGTTATTACGAGCGGATCGGGCTGCTTTCGCCCGTCGGCCGTGATGCGGGCGGACGCCGCCGGTTTGCCGCGCGCGATCTGGACTGGATCGCTTTTCTGCAGCGCTTGCGTAGCATGGGGATGCCTATCCGCGAAATGTGCGAATACGCAGCGCTGCGACGCGACGGAGACTCGACCCTGGCCGCCAGGCGCATCTTGTTGCAAAAGCATTTCGACCGGGTCCGGCAGGAAATTGCCCTGTTGGAGGAATCGGCCAATGTGCTGGAAGCCAAGATCAAGCTATACGGAGAAATGGAAGAGGCTGCGTCGCATTTCTGCCATCCGGAATAAGGAAATCTGAAATGACAACGGAAAGATACGAACGTGGTTTGGCGAAACTGCACGAAATTGATGGCAAGGCTGGCGATGCGGTGCTGGAAGCATTGGCCGATATCGCGCCGGATTTTGCCCGGCTGCTGATCGAATTTGGTTTTGGCGATATCTATTCACGCCCGACGCTGGACCTGCGCAGCAAGGAAATCGCGGTTGTGGCGGCGCTTACCGCAATGGGCACGGCCGCGCCGCAACTCAAGGTTCATCTGAATGCCGCGCTGAACGTGGGGGTGAGCCGCGATGAGATTGTGGAAACCATCATGCTGATGGGCATCTACGCGGGCTTTCCCGCAGCGCTCAATGGCCTGTTTGCCGCTAAAACAGTGTTTGCCGAGCGGGAGCTGATGGCCTGATCCGGCACGGCCAAAACGCTATCGAAGCCTCGCGCCGCCAGGCGCATAAAACCCGGCCGCCAATTATCCCCACTTGCCCACGAAAACCGTGGGCGCTTGTGTGGGCGGGCTGTGGACAAGTCGGTCAAGCCGCTGATCTGTCGGGAAAACTTGGGCGTGATTAAAAAACGGGCAGCGCCGGCTGGGTGTGCGTAAAGCTCGCAAATCTTCTCTGGCGATAGGCCTATTTCTTGCGTCCATGAACGAAAACAACGGCCCCTTCCGCTTTAAAGGGGTGTTGCATAGGTATGATTCTGATTCTCATTGATTGATATGTGTTAAATATTTACGCATACTGTGAATATGTAGTGCGGCTAAGCGAACTACAGATGTGCGGCAGGGCGTGACGCTCCATCTTCCGGTTGGGGTTCTGCATTGCTGCAGTCGTGGTGCTGCGGACCACACGTGTTCACGCGTGATTCCGGCTCGACTTTGTTGGCGAAGGAATTGGCCGGGCGGGGGGAATCGTCCGGGAAGCAATCTTGTACCTGAGAATCGGTTGTTACGAAGATTGACTTGAGCGCTACATAAAAATCTGATTGGCAAGAATCTTCAGGCAAAGATGGCCAAACACGCAGTTCGGAAGCGTGCCACTTTTGCGCAAGCAGTAATCCGGGGCCGCCCCCAAAGCCCCGGGTTCGCGGGAGCCGCGTTCATGCGCTTCCCCTCAGGATTTTTGCCAATCACATAAAACAATAAAGTTTGCCGAAGGCAGCGGGTCTGCCAACGGTTGCAGAGAGTGCCAATACCGGCACCACACCACGGAGAGGAGTTCACCATGATAAGTATCACCCGTCGTCGCCTGCTTATTGGCGCAAGCCTTGCGCCCCTGGCCGCCGCACTGCCACGTATGGCCTTTGCGGCACCGATGTTTGAATCGATCAACATGTTTATCCCGGCCGCGCCTGGTGGTGGATGGGATGGCACCGGGCGAGCCATTGAAGCCGCTTCGAAGTCGGCCGGCCTGATCGGTGGCTTTCAGTTCGAGAATGTAAGCGGTGCGGGTGGCATGGTGGGGCTTCCCAAGTTCGTCAATCAGCGCAAGGGCATGGGCAATGCGCTGTTGGTCGGCGGCTCGGTCATGGTGGGGGCGGGCATCGCCAACAAGAGCCCGGTCACGATCAAGGATGTAACGCCGATCGCGCGCCTGACCGAAGAAGCCGGCGTCATCGCGGTGCCGGCCAGCAGCCCGTTCAAGACCTGGAAAGATCTGGAGAACGCGCTCAAGGCCAACCCCAAGGCGGTCAGCGTGGCTGGCGGCAGCGCCGGCGGAACCGACCACCTGCTACTGGGCATGTTGCTGCGTGCACTCAAGCTCAATCCCAAGGATGCATCCTATGTCGCCTTCTCGGGCGGCGGCGCCGCCATCGCGGCCATTATCGGTGGTCAGGTCTCGGCAGGCATCTCGGGTTATTCCGAGTTTGCCGAACAGGTCGCAGCCGGACGCATGCGCCTCTTGGCCGTGTCCGGCAACAAGCGCATCCCGGGCGTGGACGTGCCGACCCTCAAGGAACTGGGCGTGCCGGTTACGGCGGCGAACTGGCGCGGCGTGTTCGCGCCTCCTGGCATCAACGCCAAACAGAAGCAAGCCTTGATCGACTACATGACGGCACTGAACAAGTCGCAGGCATGGAAGGATATCGTCGCGCAGCGCAAGTGGAGCGACGTGTTCCTGGCCGGAGATGCATTTGCCAAGGAATTGGCCGAGGACATCGCCGAAACTGAAGCGGCCATGAAGGAGCTGGGACTAGCATGAGCACCTGGCTCAAGATCAGCAACAAGCGGTTTCCGATCGCTGCCGGCATCGGTCTGTTTGTGCTCGCCGCCGTGGGTGTGGTCGGTGTCATGAATATACCGAAGCCGATCATCGACGATGCCGTGGGCCCCAGAATGCTGCCGGCGGCAGCATCCCTGTTCCTGCTGATACTGGCCATGGGGTTCACCCAGGCTGCCTATCAGGGGCGTTGTCCCGATGCTGCGGACGATCCGGAAATGGCGCCCAGACCCGGCGGCGCCGTGCGGGGAGCCTGGCTGCTCGCCGGCCTCGCCGCGCTGATGGGGCTGCTCGCGACGGTAGGCATCGGCGCGGCGGGAACCGTCGGTTTCGCGCTGTTCGCTCAGGCCTTCGGTAGCCGCAGCGCCCTGCGGGCCTTGCTCATCGGGTTCCTGTTCTCGCTCGCCATCTGGTTGCTGTTTGATCAGGCGCTGGGCGTGAAACTCGGCCCCTTTCTGAGTCTCGGCTCTCTTTTCACTGCAGGATAAGGTGAACCATGTCCACTTTCGATGCATTGATGGGCGGTTTTGCCACCGCCCTGCAACCCGGCATCCTGCTTTACGGGGTGGGAGGATGCTTTCTTGGCACGCTGGTCGGCGTCTTGCCCGGCATCGGGCCGGCGCTGACGATCGCGTTGCTGTTGCCGCTGACTTACAAGGTGCCGGCCGCCGCGATGTTCGTGCTGTTTGCGGGCATCTATTACGGCGCCATGTATGGCGGATCGACGACTTCGATCCTGATCAACGCACCGGGCGAATCCGCGACGATGGTCACTGCGATGGAAGGCAATCGCATGGCGCGCCGCGGGCGGGCAGGGCCCGCGCTCGCCACTGCAGCGATCGGCAGCTTCGTGGCCGGCACCATCGGCACCATCGCGCTGACCTTCTTCGCGCCCTGGGTGGTTGAGATCGCGCTTGCCTTCGGGCCAGCCGAATATGCCGCGCTCTCGGTTCTTGCCCTGGTTGCGGTTTCTTCGGTGCTGGGCAACTCAACGCTGCGCGGGTTGATCGCGCTGGCTGTGGGCCTGCTGCTTGGCTTTGTCGGTGTGGATCTGCAGACCGGCCAGCCGCGGCTCACCTTCGGAGCGGCAGAACTGCTCGACGGGGTTGAGGTCACGGTCGTGCTGGTGGGCATCTTCGCTGTTGGCGAGGCATTGTTCCTCGCTTGGCAGGGCCACTTTGCCGATGGCGAAGTCATGAAGCTATCGGGCAGCGTGAAGCTCTCGCGCGAAGACTGGAAACGCAGCTGGAAACCCTGGCTGCGGGGCGCTGCGCTGGGTTTTCCGTTCGGGGCGTTGCCGGCCGGGGGTTCCGAGTTACCCACGCTGCTCTCGTACTATGCGGAAAAGAGGCTCAGCAAGCATCCGGAGGAATTCGGCAAGGGCGCCATCGAGGGGGTTGCCGGGCCGGAGGCGGCCAACAATGCCTCCGCTGCGGGCGTGCTGATGCCGCTTTTGACTCTGGGTATTCCGACTTCGGCCACGGCGGCCGTCATCTTGTCGGCCTTCCAGGGCTACGGCATCCAGCCCGGTCCGCTGCTGTTCACGCAGCAAAGCGGCCTGGTGTGGACGCTGATCGCGAGCCTCTACATCGGCAACGTGATCCTGCTGCTGCTCAATCTGCCGCTCGTGGGCCTGTGGGTCAAACTCCTGTATATCCCTTCGCAATGGCTGTACGCGGGCATCTTGGTGATTTCGACCGTGGCGGTCTACGGCGCCGGTAATTCGCTGTTCGATGTCGGCATGTTGTTCGCCTTCGGCGTGTTGGGTTTTGCCATGCGAAGGCTCGACATACCGGCCGCACCGCTGATCGTCGGCATGATCCTTGGACCCCTGCTGGAGCAGTCGATGCGCCAGGCCTTGGTCATCAGCCAGGGCGACTGGGGGACATTCGCATCGCGTCCGCTGTCTGCCTCGCTGCTCGCGATTGCCGCCGCGCTGCTGGTGATGCCGCGCCTGGTGTCGATGCTGCGCAAGGCCCCCCGGCAGGAATCCCCGGCCAGCGATGCACGTCAGTAATCCTGTGTCCGCCCCGCCGCTGGCGATGCCGGCGGCGGGGCGGATGTGGCAGAAGCGGCTATGCGCTAGTGCTTCGCAAATCACGGAACCATCCCGATGCCGTCATTCCGGCGAAGGCCGGAATCCAGTTTGTGCACGTTGCACTGGATCCCGGCCTTCGCCGGAATGACGGCTTATTTTGGTGGTTTCATCAATTCAGAAGCGCACTACTAGGTGAACACCAAAGCCTGCGCAGACTTTCGTGATTTTGCCGCGACTATGCCATCTGCTGAACGGATCAACGGGATCAGCTTTGTATGGCTTATCCCCACTTGCCCACGAAAACCGTGGGCGCTTGTGTGGGCGGGCTGTGGACAAGTTGGTCAAGCCATTGATCCACAGAAGAAACTTTGATGTGATTAAAAAACAGGCAGTGCTGGCAGGATGTGCGTAAAGCTTGCAGACATTCTCCGGCGACAGGCCTACTTCTTGCGCCCGTAAACAAACCCCGGCTCATCCCCGGAGCCCTTCAGCGAAGCCAGGTCAAACCAGCGCGTCGGCAGCAGGCGGCGCAAATACCAGAACACCTTGGTCGGCTTGGTCACGCGATAGCGCGCGGCCGGGCGCTTGGCCTGCAGCACACGCCAGACATCATCTAGCACCGCCTCCGGCCCCAGCGTGAATGGATTTGCCACGCCGGGCTTGGCCAGGCGCGCGGCCATGGCCACGTAGGCCGCCTGATGGAAACTCGCTTCCGGCTTCACCCAGCGCGCGAACTGCGCCTGCGCGGCGGCACGGAAGCGGCTCTTGATCGGGCCGGGCTCGATCAGCGACACGTAGATATCCGATCCGTACAGTTCCTGGCGCAGGGTGTCGGCAAAGCCTTCGAGCGCGTATTTGCTGGCGTTGTAGGCACCGCGATATGGCATCGCGGCAAAGCCCAGGATCGAGCTGTTGATCATGATCTTGCCGTGGCCCTGCTTGCGCATCGCCGGCAGCAAGGCGTTGATCAGCTCGATGGTGCCGAACACGTTGGTCTCGAACTGGAAGCGCAGCGCATCGCGCGGCAGATCTTCCACCGCACCGGGAACGCCCAGCCCCGCGTTGCAGAACACCGCATCGAGCTTGCCCGCCGTGCGGCGCAGCACCTCGGCCGCGCAGGCCTGCACGCTGGCCGAATCCGTCTGCTCTAGGAACAGCACTTCCGCCCCGGCCAGTTGCGCCGCGTCTTCCTCGCGCCGCACGGAGGCAAACACGCGCCAGCCGCGCGCGACGAGCCCCTGCGCGCAGCATAGGCCAATGCCGCTGGAGCAGCCGGTGATCAGGATGGTGGGTTGGGTCATTTATGGTGTGGTCCTGTTTGATTTTAATGCTGCCGATGCCGTTGGGCCCGGCGTGGGGAACGATGACCTGCATTTTAACCCGGCAAGCGGGCGTTCCCGTAGCTGCGTAAGTCCAAGACAAAAAAATCGGCACGGAATCATCCGTGCCGATTTGCGTTGCCTTTGTAGAACGAATGCTTATTGCGGAGCGGTGATGCTCAGCTTGCCTGCACCGGCGTTGTCCAGCACGTGCTTGCGGATGCCGGCATCGGTTTTGGCGGTTTCGTAGGCATACGGGGGCTTCCAGCCAATCTCGTTGGTGTATTCGTGCGTGGCCCAGTCTTCGACCGCACGGGGCGGGGTGGCTGCCGCAGCGGCTGCAATTTCAGCGGCCTTGGTCTTGTCGTACTTGGCCTTGGCATCGGCATTGATCACGGCGGAATCCAGCGCCTTGCCGTTGAACCACGAGCCCACGTCGACAAACTGATAACCCTTGAAGTTGTCGACAATGATCCCTTCGTCCGCACCCTGGCCGTCATACTGGAAGGCGTTGCGCTCGGACAAGATCATCGATTCGATACCCATGCCGATAAAGTAATGCCCGCCGCCCAATGTACGGCTGATGACCGGATAATTCGCGTCGTCCACCTTGGCGCGGAAGAAGTTGTTATAGACATGCACCTGACCAAAACGCACGCGCGGCGAGCGTTCCTGCGAGTTGTCGAACATATTGCTGAAGAACGTGATGTGGTTCTTGCCGCGATCCCTGTCACCCTTGCCGTCGCCCGAGCCAATCATGAATGTCTTGTCGTGGTTCTTGAAGATGTTGTAGGAAACGGTTACGTAATCCGTGCCGTCTTCCACGTCGATCAGGCCATCATGGCGGATGATGTGTTTGCCAAAAATCACCGGCTCGGCGCTGTCCGGATGCGCGCCGTCGCTCAGCGTCAGGTGATCGAACCACAGCCGCGTGCCGGTGACCACCTGGATTGCCTTGTAGCGAGCATTCCAGTTACCGGTTGGGCCATCATTCGGTGACCATGCCATGAAGCGATCCTGCGGCGCTTCGAATTCGATATTGCGGATCACGATGTTGGTCTTGGCATTGATCTCAAAATAACCATCGACAATTTTGGCATCCGTACCGATACCCAGTACCGTGGTATTGGACGGAATACCGAACTTGATCTGGGCTTTTTGTACATTGGCGCAGTTTGTTCGGGCTGAGCCTTGTGCCTTGATCTTTGTGTTTTCAGCGATCGCAGCCGTATCCCCGGCTGCGACTTTGATCGCCAGATCAGCCATGTAGGCGGTATCGAAGCTCTTCAGGTAGAGGTTGAAATCCCACTTGGCACAGGTGCTATTCGCCGCGGTATAAGTGCTTTCCGTTGCGAACGTGCCATTACCCAGGTCGGTGCCGTAGATAGCCCCCTTGATGTAGACAATCTTGGGTTCCTTGGCCGCTTCCGTCGGGCTGGATGCGTAAGTCGGACTATTCTTGTTGGCGAGCGCATCGATCAGCTGGGCACGGGTGCTCACCACATAAATATTGCTGGCCGGAGCGCCTTCGCCACCCGTCGGCGGCAGCACTGCACTGGCGTTGTTCGGATCGGGATACTGCGCCGCCCAACCGGAAACCTGGGTCACTGCCGCCAGCGTTTCGATGGGTGCCGGAGGAGCAGGCACTGGCTCTTCATCGCCTCCGCCGCAGCCGCTCAAGCCCGCGAACACCGCACAAAAGGTCACACCTATAACGCCCGCTCTTGCGGAGTGTAATAACCAACGATCCACTTCCCTCTCCTTTATTATTGTTACCGGTAACAATTGCGGCTAGACATCTAAACGCAAGGGAGGGGCAGGGTAACCGGGTAAGGAAAGAAAAAAATTGTAAAAAACCGACAAGACATGTGACTTGAACGGGTGTCCGGTTGCGGGATCGCAAATGCAGGTTGTGCAAAGGCATGCCTCCGGCGTATCTACCCTATCCGGCAGCGGACAGGGTTTTGCGTCAGGGTTTGCGCAGCGGCTTGTTGCCCTTGAGTTTGCCAACCACGTGCATCTCGCAGCGCTTGCAGTCGAACTTGAGCGTGTAACTGTCCTGCCCGCGTACCAGTTGCAGCGGGTCGGGCCGGGTGCCTTTCACCTGTTTAGGGCACAGGTTGAAGCTGTAGCGCAGGCAGTGCTTGGTGATCATCAGCGAGACTTCGCCCGCCTCGCGATTCTGCTCGAAGGCAGGGGCGATCTGCTGCACGCCATGCGCGGCATAGAACTCGCGCGCGGCCTTGTTGTTCACGTTGCCGAGGTAACTGAGCGTCTCGCTCGGGTAGGCAGTTGGTGGTGAGGCGGGCGCCCAGCGTTCCGGGCGTTGGTAGGCGGCAGTGCGCGCGATTTCGAGATTTTCCACGGCTTCGCGGCGCAATGCGTTGAGCGCCGAGGCCGGGACGAACCAGGCGTGTGCCAGATCCAGCGTGATGGTGTTGGCGATAAACAGCGTGTTGCCGAGTTTGGCCAGCGCGTCGCGCATGCCTTGCATCGCGCGTTCGGCATCGCGGGCGGGTTCCTTGGCTTGCAGCAGGGTGGCGGTGGCCGAAACGCCGTCTTCGTCGGTCAAGGTCAGCGCCAGCCCGTCGGACGTATCGGCCAGAAGCAAGTCGATGCGGATGCGGCGCTCGGCCGATTGCTTTTCCAGCTGTTTTTCGAATTCGTGATCGAGATTGCGATACAGCGTCATGCCTACGGCGAGGTCAGACGGCATCTCGTTCGGGAACAGGCGCAAGCTTTGCGCGCGGTTGATGCGCAGGCCGACCAGCTCGTTTTTCGCGTTGAAATAGCTGAAGCCATCACCGTTGTGGATCTCTGCTTCGCTGGCAATCTCGAACCATTGCGGGTTCAGGCGCGTGATCTTGCCGACCGGCTCACCTGCGAATTTGGGGGTGAGGAACGCGCCGATGTCGATCTTGCGTCCCTGCAGGAAGTAGTCGGTCGCGCCGCGGTTGAAGCTTTTTTCCGGCTGCGGCGTGAAGAAGAATTCGCTCGCGCCGCTCGATGCGCGCCGGTAGCCGGGCAGGGCGGTGAGTTGTTCGTCGAGCAGGCGGCGGTAATGCGCGGTCACGTTCTTCACGTAGCTCAGGTCTTTCAGTCGCCCCTCGATCTTGAACGAGCTGATGCCGGCGTCGATCAGCGCGCGCAGGTTGGCGCTCTGGTTCATGTCTTTGAGCGAAAGCAGATGCTGGTCCTGCGCGATCAGCTTGCCGGCGGCATCGGTCAGCGAGTAGGGCAGGCGGCACAGTTGCGCGCATTCGCCGCGATTGGCGCTGCGCCCGGTCTGCGCGTGGCTGATGTAGCACTGGCCGCTGTAGCTCACGCACAGCGCGCCGTGGATGAAGAATTCCAGCGCCGCGTGGGTCTCGGCGGCGATTTCGCTGATCTGGGCCAGCGAGAGTTCGCGTGCGAGCACGATTTGCGAGAAGCCGGCATCCTGCAGGAAGCGCACTTTCTGCACGCTGCGGTTATCGGTCTGGGTGCTGGCGTGCAGCTCGATCGGCGGCAGGTCGAGTTGCAGCAGACCCATGTCCTGCACGATCAGCGCATCGGCACCGGCCTCGTATAACTGCCAGACCAGCTTGCGCGCGTCTTCCAGCTCGTGGTCGTGCAGGATGGTGTTGAGCGCGACCAGCACGCGGGCGCGGTAGCGATGGGCAAAGGTGGCCAGCTCGCCGATGTCGGCAATCGAATTGCCCGCCGCCGCGCGCGCGCCGAACGCCGGCCCGCCGATATACACCGCATCGGCGCCGTGAATGATCGCCTCGCGCCCGGATTCAAGATTCTTGGCCGGGGCGAGCAGTTCTAGGCGGTGGCGTTCAGATTGCATGTTTGTCAGTTCTTCAAAAAGCAAAGTGCCGGCGTTGAGTCCGGCACCTGTTGTTGTGTCGATTTAACTTGTTTCAGCAGTTGTCTGATGTAGCAAGTTAGCCGCGGGCATCGCCCCAGCGCAGGGTACTGCGATCATCCCCCACATACGTCGTATGGCCGGTACGGTCCACGCAGTAGCGCGACGAGACGATCATCTCGGTAAAGATCATGCCTTCGCCGATGCGGGTGTATTCGAACAGCACCGAGCGCACCACGGTGCTGTTTGCGCGCAGATGGCTGCCGTGACCGATCCAGGTCGGGCCGACGATCTTGGTGCCCGGCTCGATCTTCACGCTCGAACCGATATAGACCGGACCTTCGATCTCGACCTTGTCCCAGTCGATATGCGTATTCAGGCCAACCCACACGCCGGGGCGCACTTCCTTGCCCGGCATGTCCATCAATGCCACTTCGCCGCGCAACACGCGCTGCAGCACCGACCAGTAATCGGTCACACGACCGATGTCGATCCAGTTGAAGAAGCGGTTCTGGGCGAAGAAGGGCAGGCCCTTGGCCACCAGCGACGGGAACAACTGGCTGCCGATGTCGTAGACCTCGTTGGAGGGCACATGATCGAGCGCGGCCGGCTCGAAGATATAGATGCCGGTCGAGGCCAGCGTGCTCTTGGCTTCCTTGGGCGAGGGTTTTTCCTGGAACGAGAGAATCTTGCCCTGCTTGTCGGCCACCACAATGCCGTAGTTCTTCACCTCTTCGCGCGGCACATCGAGCGCCACGACGCTGGCAATTGCACCCTTGGCCTTGTGTTCTTGCAACGCTGCGCCGATATCCAGATCGATGATCGCATCGCCGCACAGCACCAGCGTGGTTTCGTCGAAGAAACCGCTGTTGTCCTGGATGTATTTCATGCCGCCGGCCGAACCCTTGGGCTTGGGCAGGATTTCGCCGTGCTCGTAGCTGCCCTCGTAGGAATAGCCGATCTCGACGCCCCAGCGGTGGCCGTCGCCGAAGTATTCCTCGATCTTGCGGTGCATGAAGGCCACGTTGATCATGATTTCCTTCACGCCGTGGCGTGCCAGGTGCTCGATGATGTATTCCAGCACCGGCTTGCCCAAGATCGGGATCATCGGTTTCGGAATATCCTTGGTCAGCGGGCGTACCCGGGTGCCTTGGCCTGCGGCCAGGATCATTGCTTTTGCCATCACATCCTCCATTGTTTGGGCGGCCTGCTGTAGCCGTCTTGCGCGAATTTTGCCGATTCTCTACAAACTCGACTGGCCCGGCAATCTAATTCGGTATGGCATTTTTACGCGGCAAACTCAGGCGCGGCGATAAGCGGGCGGCAGGTTGAGCTTGAGATTCACCGCGCCCAGCGAATTGACCATGTTGTCCATGTGGCAAAGGTACCACTGCAGCGCCTTCGGGTTGTAGAAGTGCGGGCGTTCGCGCACGCCTCGGGCCAACTCACTGGCGGAAAGCCCGGCCAGCTTGCTGAGCTCGTGAATGAAATGGGACTGGTCGAAAAAACCGGCATCCAGCGCGCTTTCCAGGGTGCTGGAGCCCGGTTCCAGCGCGAGCTTGCGCGCAACCTGCTGCATGCGTGCCACGCGTGCGAAATACTTGGGCGTCACGCCGTAGGTAGCGGTGAACTGGCGTTCGAAATGGCGCAGGCTCCAGCCGCCCTGTTCTGCCAGCTCGGCAATGCGGGTGCCGGGAGAGAGATAGAGCAGGTCGAG
Organism: Pseudomonadota bacterium; assembly: GCA_018261735.1. Lineage (GTDB taxonomy): Bacteria > Pseudomonadota > Gammaproteobacteria > Burkholderiales > Chitinibacteraceae > Formivibrio. Next base: position 66,928 of record JAGTRM010000007.1, on the reverse strand, counting down.
CAGCAGATCGAGCCGCGAGGCTTCGCGTGCCTTCAGCACCTGCAGGAAGAAGGCGGACAGGATCTGCGCGCGTTCGGCGAAGGTGTTGCCCTGAGCGAGTTGCTCCGTGAGCTCGCGTGCGGGTTCGCCCCACAGATCGGCTGCACCGGTGAGGTGATCCTGCAGTTCGGAAAACGGGATGTCGGTGAAGTAGCGGAAACGTCCGGGACGGAAGTTGACCACGATTAGCCCGGTTGCACCGTTGGCGGAAAGATCGAGCACATGATGGCGGTTGCAGATCAGGAACGATTCGGAGCTGGTTTCCTGCAAGCCGGCATGAACGTTCTGCACCGCGAGCGAAGCGCCGTAAAAGAAGAAGCAGATGGCGCCGGCGCTGGGCAGCAGGCGCGGCAGCTCTGCGCCTGCCGTGGCGATATCAAGCTGCAGGTAGTTGTCGATATAGGTGGCAAGCGCGGGCGGTGGCCGGCAGCGCTGGCGACGGGGGGCTTCCAGCAACGGCTCGATCTTGCTTTCGGGTATCAAATCCATGCCTTGGATTTTAAACGCTCCCGGCACGAAGCGCCTTGACTTCTATGCCATAAATTGATGTTGCCGCGCCGGGAGTCGATCTTGCTGCAAGACCGTGATCAGTTTCTTAGCCGTGGAAAAGCGTAACCTGGCCCACCTCGGCAAAGATGGCCATTTCCTCGTCGTTCAAGAGTTGGGGGATTTCGATCTCCAGCCCGGAATCAGCCATGTCGGACTGGCTGGCCATTTCCATGGCTTCCTCGGGCAGGTGGGAGAGGGTGAGGGTTTCCAGATGGGAAATATCCATGATCATGCTCCATGAGGTGGTTTACACCTGATGGATTTTCCGGATACGGCTGGGCGGCGATTGTAAGAATGCGACACCGCCGTCAGCAGCACTCTTCCTCAAGTTGTTCGAGCAGCGCCAGCGCCTCGGCGTCCTGCATCAGTTCCAGGTATTCGCGGATCACGTTGATATAGGCATGGACCAGATACAGCTCGTCGTAGCGCGGGCCGGAGGTCGGGTTGAGCTTTTGCTTGAACTGCTCCCAAAACGGATTGGTTTTTTCCGGCAGATCAATGTGGCGGCGCAGGTAGGCGATCAGGCGCTTGGCATTGCCATCGCAATCGATGCCCTTGAAGCTGACATAACGGTCACTTTTTCCGGTGTTTTCCTGCCCGCAGCCGCAGGGCTTGTCGTTTGGATTCATGTTTGCTCTTAATCGATCAATGCAATCGCCAGCCCGCCGGCGGATTCGATATCGGAGGTCAGCGCGGCGCAGTGCCCGCCGGTATCGATGCCGTACAGTGCAAAGTCTTCACCGGTGGTGAGTGGCCGGATACGCGAGGGAATGTCGTTGTCGTCGCATACCGAGAAAGCCAGTCCGGGAAAGACCGCGCGCAGTTCCCTGTCGATGCCGGGTCGGCGCGCATTGCCGTCGGCCAGCGCACTGCAGATCTGCTGGATCAGTTCCGGCGTCATGGTTTCACTCCTCGGACAGGACAAAGCGGCTGGCGAGGCTCGATTTGACGCCGATGGCGCGTGCAAGCCAGGGCGGCGGGGCGAGCAGGGTTTTCTGTAATTGCTCGATGGCGCCCAATGCCGCTCCGCCATTGGGGAACTTGACCGGATGGATGCCGGCGCGGATCACCTTGGCGGCAGCCGGGCCGCCGATCGATTGCACGTACAGCAACTGGCAATCGGCCAGCATCTGCGCGCGGGCGGCGTTGGGGTCTTCGGCTTCCTGGCAGGCGGCCGGATCGCGGATCTCGATCAGGCGCGCCTCGGTCTGCGTGACTTGGTACACCAGGAAACGCTTGCACGAGCCAAAGTGCCCGTCGAGGTTTTCTGACGTGTTCGATGCCACCGCCAGCCGGACCGAATGCGGCAATTCGCCTTCGCTGTAGGGCTGGACTGCGGGCAGATCGGTGACTTCGCTGCCTTCGCCACCGAGGTAGCGCACGGCCTGCTTGATTTCTTCCTTGGTCGGCGCATCGCGCGACTCGGCGAAGACGCGGATGAGGTCGGCCACGGTGACGGTATTGAGCTTGTCGGTGGTCAGTGGGCTGCCCAGACGCTCGAGCAGGCCTTCGATCAGGCGCGCCAGATCGCAGCCGCCCAAACTGCGTGCGGCCAAGCCGATTCGTGCTGCCACTTCCTTGACATGCCCGGGGGCTACTTGCTGATTCATGTTGATTCTCCTGAAAGAGCCTATCCCGTTAGGCGGCTGTGCCGCTCGCTCGCTTACAGGGATGGGCTCTCGGTGAATTGGGAGAGGGCTGTGTCGAGCAAGTGTCCATCAAGCCGGAACGATGCAGCCTGCGGTACAGATGTCGGCGCATTTCTGGAAATCGGAAACGCCTTCGCATTCGGTGCAGGTATCCGGATTGATCTTGAAGTACGCGCCCTTGTTGGCGATGGCGCTGGTCGGGCATTCGGCGGCGCAATCGCCGCAAGCGGTGCATTCATCCGCGTTGATCTTCATTGCCATGATGCTTCTCCTTGATTGTGAAGGTCGGAAAAGCGCAGCGCCTTCCGACGTTATGATTCCGCTTGCATGTCGGATGTCGCCTTTGGCTTATCCGACCTACTTCGACCTGCTTCACTCCACCCCATCCACTCGCTTTGCGCGCAGCGAAATAGGCAGGCGCGCTGGCTCGGGGATCGGATCGATGTAGTAGGTGCCGCCATTTGCCAGCTTGAGTTCGCCGCCCCATTTTTCCGGCGTGTCGAATTCGATCGAGGAGATCGCATCCTCGATATCGCGCTTGGGCAGGTAAAACACCAACCCGCCGGCGGCGCTCTTGCGAATCATGATGTTGGCCATTTAAAACTCCAGGGAGTAGTGAGTGGGGAGTCGGGAATGGAAGAGCAGGGCATTTCCCACTCTCCATTCCCGATTCCCCACTCCCTGTTGTTAACGCACCAAGTCGTGGTTGTAGTCGGTCACGGCCATGTACTTGGTATCGGCATCCAGCTTTTCCAGAACCGCGTTGGTCAGCGTGGTCAGGATGTACATCATCCCTTCGTAGCCCAACGTGGTCATGCGGTGCAGGTGGTGACGATCAAAGATCGGGAAGCCGAGGCGAATCAGCGGTACTTCGAATTCCGGACCCTTGGCCAGCGTATCGCGTTGGATGTACTTGCCGTAGCTGCTGCCGATGATGAAATCCGGCTTGTCGGTGAAGCACAGGCTGCGCAGGTGCCACAGGTCGCAACCCGCGTAGACCTTGGCATGCACGCCATAGGGCGAGGAGGCCAGCAGTGCTTCCATTTCCTTTTCCCAACGCTTGTTGCTGTTGTTGCAGACAATGTGGGTCGGTTCGATGCCGAGTTCGAGCAGCACCTTGGTCAGGCCGAGCAGGAAATCCGGATCGCCGAACATGGCCATTTTCTTGCCGTGCAGCCAGGCGTGCGAATCGGTGATCATGTCGACCAGGCGACCGCGTTCCAGCAACAGGCTGGCCGGGATGGGCTTGCCGGTGACTTCGGAAACCTTCATCAGGAATTCGTCAGTCCAGTCCACGCCCATCGGGATGTTGATCGCCGGGCCTTCGTGTTTCCAGGTGCCTTCGATGAATTTCTTGCTCTTTTCCAGCGTGGTCGGTTGCAGGAAGAACGTGGTCTTGGCGTTCGGTGCATCCTTCACTTCATCGATGGTGGTGCCGCCCGCATACATCGTGAAGGTGCCGTCGGCCGGGGTGTCGAGCACTTCTTCCGGATCGGAGAGCATGGTGTAATCCACGCCCATTTCCTTCATGTAGCGCTTGATCACACGGAAGTTGCCGAGGTAAGTCTCGAAGCCCGGCACAATGTTGATCTTGCCGTTGCTGCCGACCACCTTGCCTTCCATGGCGTTTTCGGTGAAGTAGGTGATGATGCCGTGCAGCATGTTGTCCCAGCCGGTGATGTGCGAACCGGTGAAGGACGGGGTGTTGGCATACGGAACCGGGAATTCGTCCGGAATGTAGCCTTCTTTCTTGGCGTTGCCGATGAAGGAACCCAAGTCATCGCCGATCACTTCCGCGATACAGGTGGTGCAGACGGCGATCATCTCGGCGCCGTACAGGGCCTTGGCGTTTTGCAGGCCTTCGAACACGTTCTTCTGGCCACCGAACACGGCGGCATCTTCAGTCATCGAATCGGCGATGAAAGCAACCGGTTCCTTGAAGTGACGGTTGAAGTAGGTGCGGAAATAAGCCACGCAACCTTGCGAGCCGTGGATGTAGACCATGGTCTTGTGGAAGCCCAGCGCGGCGAGCGACGCGCCGAGCGGCTGGCAGGCCTTGGCCGGGTTGATCGTCAGCGCTTCGCGCTTGAAGTTCAGATCCTGGTATTCCTGGGTGGTGGTCCAGGCGAAGGTCTCGGCTACCTTGTCGTGAGCCGGGGCTTCTTCAAACTGGCGCTTGTTTTCCAGCATGTCGCGATACTGTTCATCGTTGAACAGCGGAAAGCAGGGCTTGGTTTTGTCAACGGTTTGCATCTTGGTTCTCCTTGCCTGCGCCACTCATCCGTGGACGCAAGCGAAAGTGGAATTCGGTTTGCCGGCCGGGCGCGAGCCCGGCCTGCGTGCTACTGATCAGGCGGCGTCCTTCAGCCACGGTGCCTTCATCATCTGCCACACCGGGTTATTCACCGTCAGATCCATATCCTTGGCGAAGATGGCAAAGCCGTCATAGCCGTGGTACGGACCGGAGTAATCCCAGCTGTGCAACTGGCGGAACGGATAGCCCATCTTGTGGAAGACGTACTTTTCCTTGATGCCGGAGCCGATCAGATCGGGCTTGAGCTTGTTGACGAAGTCTTCCAGTTCGTGACCGGTGGCATCGTCGTAGATCAGGGTGGCATCGCCCATTTCCTTGATCGTGCGGTCGTAGTCATCGTTGTGGGCGAATTCGTAACCGGTGCCGACCACTTCCATGCCCAGGTCTTCGTAAGCGCCGACCACGTGACGCGGACGCAGGCCGCCGACATACAGCATCACTTTCTTGCCCTGCAGGCGCGGCTTGTACTTGGCGATGATTTCTTCCATCGCCGGGGTGTACTTGGCGATCACGCGCTCGGCGCCTTCCTTGATCTTGTCGTCGAAATGGCTGGCGATTTCGCGCAGGCTTTCCTTGATCTTGGTCGGGCCGAAGAAGTTGTATTCCATCCATGGAATGCCGAACTTCTCTTCCATGTAGCGGCTGATGTAGTTCATCGAACGGTAGCAGTGCAGCAGGTTCAGCTTCACGTTCGGGGTGTTTTCCATTTCAGCCAGGGTGCCGTCGCCGGACCATTGCGCCACGACGCGCAGGCCCATTTCTTCCAGCAGGATGCGGGAAGCCCAGGCATCGCCACCGATGTTGTAATCACCGAGGATGGCCACGTCGTACGGGGTCGATTCAAATTCCTGACCAGCGCGGTTGTTGATCACCCAGTCGCGTACCGAATCGTTGGCGATGTGGTGGCCCAGCGATTGGGAAACACCGCGGAAGCCTTCGCAACGCACCGGAATCACTGGCTTGCCGATATCGGCAGCCTTCTTCTTGGCAACGGCTTCAATGTCGTCACCGATCAGGCCGACCGGGCATTCCGACTGGATCGAGATGCCCTTGTTCAGCGGGAACAGCATTTCGATTTCATCGATCAGCTTGGCGAGCTTCTTGTCGCCGCCGAAAACGATGTCTTTTTCCTGGAAATCGGACGTGATGTTCAGCTCGCAGAAGGCATCCACGCCGGAAGTGCCGGCGAAGTAGTTGCGGCGGCCGCCACGGGCATACTGGCCGCAGCCGATCGGGCCGTGCGAGATGCTGATAATGTCCTTGATCGGACCCCAAACCACGCCCTTGGAGCCGGCGTAGGCGCAACCGCGCATGGTCATCACACCCGGCAGCGATTTGCGGTTGGAGGTGATGCACTTCTTGGAGGATTCAAGGGTTTTATCGTTGATCATCAAGTGCTTGGCCCGGTCTTTCTTGGCTTTCTCCGGGTAAACTTCCAGCACTTCCTGAATCAGTTCTTGGGTTTCTTCACGCGAAATCGCGGACATGGTGTTCTCCTGTGCGCCGCCGCTAATCTGCGGACTGAGCGCGTTGCGTTTTCATGCCAGCCCCGCTCAGGCGAGCGGGGCACATGCCCGGCCGGGCATCAAGCGACGACAGCTTCCTTGGTCTTGCCAACGATGGTTTCGTCTTCCACATCCATGATGCCGAATTCCATCAGCAGCTCTTCCAGTTCTTCCATTTCGCACGGCGTCGGGATCACGAACTTGGTGTTCTCGACAATCTTGCGTGCCAGTTCGCGATATTCATCGGCTTGCTGGGCGGTCTTGTCGTATTCGATCACGGTCATGCGGCGGATTTCGGCGTGCTGCACCACGTTGTCACGCGGCACGAAGTGGATCATCTGGGTGCCGAGTTTTGCAGCCAGTGCCATGATCAGTTCATCTTCACGGTCGGTCTTGCGGCTGTTGCAGATCAGGCCAGCCAGGCGCACGCTGCCGGAGGTGGCGTACTTCAAAATGCCCTTGGCAATGTTGTTGGCGGCGTACATGGCCATCATTTCGCCGGAGCAAACGATGTAGATTTCCTGCGCCTTGTTTTCGCGGATCGGCATGGCGAAACCGCCACACACCACGTCACCCAGCACGTCGTAGAACACGAAATCCAGATCGTCGGTGTAAGCGCCTTCTTCTTCCAGGAAGTTGATGGCGGTAATCACGCCACGGCCAGCGCAACCCACTCCCGGCTCCGGACCGCCCGATTCAGCGCACTTCACGCCGCCGAAACCCACTTGCAACACGTCTTCGAGTTCGAGGTCTTCCACGGAACCTGCATCGGCTGCCAGCTGCATCACGGTGTTCTGCATCTTTGCGTGCAGGATCAGGCGGGTGGAGTCGGCTTTCGGATCGCAGCCGATGATCATTACTTTCTTGCCGGCTTCAGCCAGAGCCGCCACCAGGTTTTGCGTGGTGGTGGATTTGCCAATCCCACCCTTGCCGTAAATCGCACATTGACGAAGTGCCATGATATAAACTCCTTACAGTTGAACACGGGTTGAAGGCCGCTTTCGGTGTTACATTTCGGCCTGCCACGCCCTATAGATCGCAATAGCCGTGCCAATCCTGCAAAAAAACATCAAGTCGTTGAAAATAAATGGAAAAAAATAAAATGAATGATGTGGTTGGCAGTGTGGCATCCGACAAAGACCCCGCTCACTGTCGGGTCAGCGACAAAGCGGCAAATGCCGACAATCCCTCGTTGCCAGCGTCGGCGCGCCTGCCGATCAACCGCTGCAACCTGCCGGCAGTGATCCTGGGCAGCCTCACCTTCCAGAAGCATCCCTCGCGCCTTGAAATCGACAGTGTGGCCGAGCTGCATCGTGATTTTTTCGAGTTGCTGGCACGCTGCAACGATCCCGCCGAGCGCAACCGGCACTTTCATCAGTACATGACTGAGAGCTTCCGGCTGGATTCGCTGGAGGAGGCCGGCTTGACCGAGGGGATCAAGAAAAACCGCGGCAAGCTCAACTATCTGAAGCTGATCCGCGGCTGGCATTTCAACTCGGACCAGATCGAAGGCGCGGTGCTCAAGGCCTGGGCCGAATCGCGCTTTGGCCTGTTGCCGCGCTATCACGGCGCGCCGATCCGCGATCTCTCCGAGCCGACCTACCAGCACTACCTGGAACAGCGCGCAACCGGGCTTTACAACACCAATGCGCTCGAAGCCCAGCTCGACCTCGTCTACACCTACACCCAGAGCGAACTGGTTCGTCGCTTTCCCGACAAAACCCACTTCCGCCTCTACCGCGGCGTGAACGGCTGGCAGGCGCATGAAAAGCTCGGCCAGAAAGACGGCGAAACGCTGGTGCTGCTCAACAATGTCAACTCGTTCAGCACCGACGCGGAGCGCGCCGGCGAATTCGGCGATACCGTGTTTGCCACCGAAGTGCCGCTTGCCAAGGTCTTCTGCTGCGCCGACGTGTTGCCGGGCAAGCTGCAGGGCGAGGGCGAGTGGCTGGTGATCGGCGGGGTCTACGGGGTGTTGCCGCAATGAGTGGCGGATTTCCCGCTCTATCGGGAGCTTGGGCATGGTCCGCCGCCTGGTAATCCTGCTCTGGCGTGCGCTGGCGCTGGCCTGCGTGGCGCTGGGCCTGGTGGGCATCGTGGTGCCGGGCCTGCCCACGGTGCCGTTCCTGCTGGTCGCGGCCTGGGCCGCCGGTCATGGCTGGCCCAAACTGGAAGCCTGGTTGCTGGCCCATACCCATTTCGGCCCGCCGATCCGGCGCTGGCGCGAGCAGGGCGCGATACCGCGCAAGGCCAAATCGCTGGCGATCGTGATGATGACGGCAAGCAGCATCGTGCTGTGGCATACCGCGCTGGCGGTGTGGATCAAGGTGCTGGTGACCGTTTTGATGGCGGCGGTGGCGGTCTGGATGTGGCGGCGGCCGGAGGGGTGAGATGGGGATTTCTTGGTCGAGGGAATTGTTTGTTTTCGGCCAATCTGGATGAGCTTTTATCCTCACTTGTCCTGTTTAAATTTTTATCCGACACTCGGTGTGCTATTTTTTATGACACCACTTGGTGTCGACTTCACGTTATAGTGCTTGAGGGGTAACGCAGTGATTTACTGCCCATACACCAATCGAGAAATAAGTGAATCAGAAGCAAACAGGGAGCACATCATCCCATTATCGCTTGGTGGCTTAGATGGATTTGAAATTCCAGTTTGCAAAGATTTCAACTCTAAGGTTGGCTCAAAAATTGACGGCGCATTAGCCAACGACTTCCTAATTCTAATGAAGAGAAATGAATTAGACGTCAGAGGCCACAGTAACAAAAAACCAAAAGCAGTAGCAAAAAAATCAACTGACACATCCACAGGCAAACCTGTACAAGTGGCTTTTGATAGGCATGAAGGTTTGAAGATTTGGTGCCCAATAACAAAGCAACATCTTCCAGGCAAAAGAACATTGCAGATTTCTGTCTCGCTTGATATAGATGTCGGCCTAAAATTCGTTGCAAAAGTAGCATTATCTGCTGGCTATTTTGTGTATGGAGAATTATTTAGGAAGCATGTGAAGCATGATGAAATTCGGTTCATTATGAATCATGATCTAAGAAATTTATCATCTCAAGTAACAAAAATATCAACGCGAGTTGATGACCGCTTCAATCAGGATGAAAATCCGGATCTTGAGGTTTTCCGAATGCTATGTGGAATGCTCGGCAACTCATCAGTTGTTGGCCTAGTGCCTGGCCCTGAAAATATTAGCATCTTTGTTGGCGTCTTGGGTTATTACATGGGCATGCTTAATGTCCCCGCTAGCACAGAGAACTTCCCAAATGAAGGTGAATATGATCTCGGTCATGTTGTTTGCCTTCAAAATGGAAGTATTGTTCGCGTTTCATTTAGGCGTGCCATTGAGAAAATGGCAGAATCCCTATAGTAATTGGTTCAAGCCCGTAAGATGCAATAAGCGACGCGCAGTGCGCCGAATGGGGCGATGATTGATCCGTACGAAACAAAATTCCTAATTCAAGGCCGGAAGGCGCACTCGAAGCGCAGCGCAGTGCGCCGAATGAGTGGCAATGATTGACCCGAACGAAACAATGTTGGAAATTCAAACTCGTTTCAGTAGATTGCGGTGGTTCTTTGTGTAGCCTTCGGCAATCGTGATTCGGCGGGCTGCCGCTTCGCGGCGAGGCCGCCCTACCATTGGGCTTTCTTCGTAGCTGGCTTATAGGGGTATTCGTCCGCAAAGCTCAGCCTGTGCAATGCGTAGGGTTTGCAAGCGGTAGGCTTGCGAACGCGGACTGACGCTTCGGGATGCTTCGCTGGTAATTTGAATCACCATTCCCGTGCGTCCCGAAAAGGGATTTCCTTCGGTCACAACGCTGCGCGTTTCACACGCTACCATCGGGTTTTCTTCGTGGTGATGTCACGGTGGCGTTCGTCGAAGGGCGCCAAGCAGCCGGCCACACTCCGCCATGAACGGTCAACCCGCAGCCCTGATTTCGTTGGAAAAGCGTAGCGCCTTCCGACGCTGGGCTGAAAAACTGACAGGCCGTATCCGGGTGATTGAAGCCCCGCGGCCACGCGCCCGAATCGGTCAGGCCGCGGCAGGAATACTTTCCGGGTGATCAACTACACTGGAAACTACTGCCGGCGCCGGGGCGCATCATGTTTTCCAGGCTCAATATCCGTTTCCAGAACTGGGTACTCAGCACCACCATCGGGTTGGTTCTGGGGCTTTCCGGGATTTTCCTCGTCAGCGTACTGGGCAAATTCACGGCCATGTCGGAACAAAACGCAAGTGAGCGGTTTGCCCTGATTGTCCGCCAGTCAACCGAACTGATTGACGGCATGGTGCGCGAGGACGCGCGCTTCATCTCCGCCCAGGTTCGCGCCGGGCTTGAGCCATTCGTCAAGGACGGGCATGTAAACCAGCGCGATCTGGTCTCGACCTTTATCAGCTCCCTCGAAGCAGATAGCACCATTTATTCGCATTTTTTTGGCCTTGGCAACGATGAGTTTCTTCATGTTGCCGGCATTCGACGCGACAGCCGCATCGCTGCGGCGCTCAACGCGCCGAAGGATGCTTATTTCAGCATCTGGCATATTTCCCGGCGACCTGATGGCAGCCGTAGCGAGACCTGGCAATTCCTGGATGAAAATCGCCAGCCGTTGGCTAGGCGCGAAGCTGTGACTCAATATGTACCGACCCGCCGGCCCTGGTATACCGCCGCCATGGAAACGGGGGCACTGACCGTTCTGCCTCCCTATTTCTTCGCCTCGACCGGCGAACTCGGTTTAACCCTTTCCCTACCGCTGCCGGACAAAGCTGGCGTGCTGGCGAGTGATATCAGTCTGCGTTCATTGAACGCCTTCCTAACCCGGATGCCGCTCTCTCCCAATGGCGCTATTTTGATACTCGACCAGACTGGCCGCGTGCTGGCGTTTCACGGCAAGGGCCGGCATTTCTCCGGTCTGGACATCCCTCCCTTAACCGAAAGCAGCCGGATTGAAAATCCCTACCTGAAATCGCTGTTCGGGAAAAACTCGGGCATGGCCTCGCAGGTCACCACCCTTGGCGAAGACGCTCTCGCCGAAAAATACGTCGTGACCCGGTACGTTTCGGAAGCGATTGGCGGCGCCAGCTTCCAGGTCGTCGCACTGGCGCCAGCCAGCGACTTTGCCGGCCTCATCGACAATGCCCGGCGCGATGTCCTGCTGGTCACGCTGGGCGTATTGGCGCTGCTGGTACCGCTGGCCTTGCTGGGATCGCGCCAGGTCTCCCGCTCCCTGGCCGCGCTGGCCCAAGACTCCGAAAGGATCAAGCAATTCGACTTTTCCGGCGAACCGCATCACATCGACTCTTTCCTCTACGAAATCAACGCACTGGGCGATGCCCAGGCGGTCATGCACCACTCGATCAAGCTGCATACCGAGGCCCTGAATCTGGCCCGTGAAAAGCTCGCCGAACTCGTGGAATACGGGCTGTTGCTCAGCCGTGAAAAGGATCGCGACGCGTTGCTCAAGCTCATTTTGCTCGGTGGACTGGATATCGCCGATTGCGCCCAGGCCGCGCTGTTCCTGAAAACCGAGCGCGACACGCTGGTCTTCGTCCAGCGGACAGACCACACCACGCCGCCGGTCACGGAAATCCCGCTTTACCTGGCGGACGGCTCGCCCGACAGCCGTTTCGATCTCGCGCACGCTGCGCTGCGCAATGAAACCGTGGTCATCGCAGACATCGACAGCGAAACGCGCTTCGATCTCTCGGCCATCCGGCTGCACGGAGAAAAAGCGGGGTTCCGCCCCGTATCGCTGCTGACCGTTCCGCTCTCGCCGCGCGAGGGCGAGGTGATCGGGCTCCTGCAGTTCACCAATGCGCTCGATCCGAAAACCGGCAACGTCACCCCCTTCCCTCCGGAGTTGATCGGCTTCGTCCAGGCGCTGGCCGCCCAATCCGCGCTGGCGCTGGAAAACCATACCCTGCTCGACGCGCAGAAAATCCTCATGGATTCGCTGATCAAGATCATCGCCGAGGCCATCGACGCCAAGAGCGCCTATACCGGCGGCCATTGCAAACGCGTGCCGGAGCTGGCGGTGATGCTGGCGGAGGAAGTGGGCAAAGTGGAACATGGGCCGCTGGCGGGGAGCGGCTTCAAGACCGAGGACGAATGGCGCGAATTCCGCATCGGGGCCTGGCTGCACGATTGCGGCAAGGTCACCACGCCCGAATACGTGGTCGACAAGGCGACGAAACTCGAAACTCTCTACAACCGTATCCACGAGATCCGCACCCGCTTCGAAGTGCTGCTGCGCGATGCCTGGATCGAGCGTCTTGAAGCGGTCGGGGCGGGTACTCCGGCGAGCGAGGCCGATGCCCGGTTCGCCGAATGCAAGCACGCTTTGCTCGACGATTTCGCTTTCGTGGCCCAATGCAATCTGGGCGAGGAAGCCATGGCACCGGAGCGGATCGAGCGCCTGCAGCAGATCGGCGCCCGGACCTGGCTGCGCCATTTCGACGACCGGCTCGGCCTGTCGCACGAAGAAGCCCGACGCCGCGAGCCTTTTCCGTCTGCGCCGCTGCCCGCGAAGGAATCCCTGCTGGCCGACCAATCCTGGCATGTCGTACCGCGCACGCGGGATTCGGCATTCGATCCGAAATACGGCATCAGGATGGAGATTCCCCGATCGCTGTACAACTTTGGCGAGCTCTACAACCTTGGCATCGCCCACGGTACGCTCACCCCGGAGGAACGTTTCAGTATCAACGAGCACATCATCCAGACCATCGTCATGCTCGACAAGCTGCCGCTGCCCAAACACCTGAAGCGGGTGCCGGAGTATGCAGGCACCCACCATGAAACTCTGGTTGGCGATGGCTACCCCCGCAAACTGACGCTGGCTGAGCTTTCCATCCCGTCCCGCATCATGGCCATTGCCGACATCTTCGAAGCGCTGACCGCGTCAGACCGGCCCTACAAGGAAGCCAAGACGCTGTCCGAATCGATGCGCATCATGGCTGCGCTCAAACGGAAACGGCACATCGACCCGGATCTGTTCGACCTGTTCCTGACTTCGGGGGCTTACAGGCGTTATGCCGAGCGCTTCCTGAAACCGGAACAAATCGACGAAGTGGACATCAACCGGTTTATCGGTTGAGAACCTGTTTACGATCTGTCGCGAGAAATAACACGAGAAATACGAAAATAACCGGAGACACGGCTGCTTCACACAGCAAGCGCAGCCTGTGCAATGCGTAGGGTTTGCAAGCGGCAGGCTTGCGAACGCGGGCTGACGCTTCGGGATACCTCGCCGGTGATTTGAATCACCATTCACTTGCGCAACGCTGCGCGTTTCGCACGCTACCCTCGGGTTTTCTTCATGGCAGTCGGTGGCGTTCGTCCAAGGGTTCAACGTAGCCGGCCATCATCAGCCATGAACGGTCAAACCCTGATTTCGTCGGAAAAACAGAGCGCCTTCCGACGCTGGGGCCTGATCAGGCCGCCGCAATAAAAAACCGGAAGGTCTGAGCCTTCCGGTTTTGCCTGTGCGATCCAAACGGTTACATGAACCAGTGCAGCGGCACCAGCACCAGTGACGGGAAGACCACCAGCAAGCCCAGCACGATCAGCTCCGCGATCATGAACGGCATCACGCCGACGATCACCTCGTCCATCTTGACCTTGGCTACGCCGCAGATCACGTTCAGCGTGGTGCCGACCGGCGGGGTGATCAGGCCGATGGCGTTGTTGATCACGAACACTACGCCAAAGTAGATCGGATCGATGCCGGCCTGCTTGATCACCGGAATCAGCACCGGGGTCAGGATCAGGATGGTCGGGGTCATGTCCATGGCGGTGCCGACGGCCACCACCACGATCATGATGATCGCCATCAGCAGGATCTGGTTGTCCATGAACGGTGAAAGCATCTCGGCCAACTGGCCCGGCAGATCGGCGACGGTGATCAGCCAGGACGACACCATTGCGGCGCCGGCCAGCAGCATTACCACGGCGGTGATCTTGCCCGCACTCAGCAGCAATCCGTAGAGATCGGCAATCTTGATCTCCTTGTACACAAACATGCCGACGAACAGCGCGTACACGGCGGCCACCACGGCGGCTTCGGTCGGGGTGAAGATGCCCATTTTCAGGCCGACGATGATGATCAGCGGCATGACCAGCGCCCAGACGCCATCCTTGGCTGCGGCGAGAACTTCGGCCATGCTCTTGCGCGGACTGGCTTTCAGCTTGTCTTTGCGGATGACCCATGCCCAGGCCAGCAACACGCTGATGCCCATCATCAGGCCAGGAACGATACCGGCCATGAAGAGCTTGGTGATCGAAACTTGCGCCACCACGCCGAACATCACGAAGGCGATGCTGGGCGGAATCACCGGGGCGATGATGCCGCCGGCGGCGATCAGGCCCGCCGAACGCGGCACGCTGTAGCCCGCTTCCTTCATCATCGGAATCAGCAACACGCCGATGGCTGCGGTATCGGCGGCTGCCGAGCCGGAAAGGCTGGCCATGATGATCGCGGCAAACACGGCGACGAAACCCAGGCCTCCTCGGACATGGCCAACCAGCGCCATGGCCAGGTTCACGATCCGGCGCGACAGGCCGCCGGCGTTCATGAATTCCCCGGCCAGCATGAAGAACGGCACGGCCATCAGTACAAAGTTATCGGCACCATCGATCGTGTTTTGCGCGATCAATTGCGCATCGAAAGTGCCCATCTGCAGCATCAACGCAACGCCGCACACCATCAGGGCGAAGGCAATCGGCATGCCCAGCGCCATGGCGCCCAGAAGGGACGACAGAAAAACGGTTACGACCATCTCATTTACTCCTGAATCGTTTTTTCGTGGCGATCACTTGGCGGCCCTGGCGTTTGCCATGGCCTCGTGTGCCAGCTCTTGCCCTGCTTCCTCTGCCGTTTCGACTTCTTCCGATTCGGTCACCTGGATCAGTTCGGCATCGGTGGCCTTGCCGGTCAGTACACGCCATGTATTGCCGATCAGGATGATGGCAATGCCAACGCTCATGACGAGACCCGTGGCATAGTGGAAGGCCATCGAGATGCCGGTGGCCGGCATGTCAGTGCCCATGCCGACCACGGTCTGGCGCCAGCTGCCGACAAAGAACAAATAGCAAACCCACAGCATCAGCGCGTTGCTGACGAGGACAAACAGCACCTTGCCGCCGCGCGGCAGGCGCGAGATCAGGGTATCGACGCCGAGGTGGGCGCGCTCTTTCATGGCCACGATCGCGCCGATGAAGATCAGCCACAGGAACATGAAGCGCGACAGCTCTTCGGTTGCGGTGATCCCGGAATTGAATACATAGCGCAGTACCACGTTGCTGAAGACCATGATCACCATCAGCGCGAGCGAGATGACGATGATGCCGTTCATGGCCTGCATCAGGAATTTTTCAATTGCTTTCATTTTTTGCCTCTTTGACTGCCTGAGGTAGGCGCGCAACGACCCAGCATCCGCCGCGACGGTTGCTGCGCGATTCATCGGCATGATGGCCTTCCGGGCCCTGTGGGGCCGGAAGGCGCATCCAGGAATAAACCGGGATTACTTCAGGTTCTTGGTTTTTTCCAGCTCGGCATGGAAGGCACTGATCAGTGCCGGATCGAGCTGGGCGGCGTACTTGTCGGTTACCGGCTTGGCAACGGCCTTCATGCGCTCAAGTTCTGCCGGAGCAATTTCGTTGAGCTGCATGCCGTGGTCGGTCAGCACCTTGCGCGACTTGGCGGTCATGGCACGGGCGGCCTTGCGCTGCACATCGCGGGCTTCGACCAGGGCTTCTTCGAAGATCTTCTTCTCGTCAGCCGAGAGGGTGTCCCAGAACTTCTTGCTGACCATCATCATCTGCGGGTTGTAGATGTGGCGGGTGCCGCTGAAGTATTTCTGCACTTCGTAGAACTTGCTCGAATCGACCGACGTTTCCGGGTTTTCCTGGCCATCGACGGTCTTCATTTCCATCGCGGTGTAGAGTTCCGGGAACGGCATCGGCACGGCATTGGCGCCCAGCGCGTTGAAGAGATCCACGTACAGCGGGTTCAGGATCGTGCGGATCTTCAGGCCCTTGATGTCTTCAAGCTTGTTGATCGGGCGCTTGCTGTTGCTGATGCTGCGGTAGCCCTGTTCCATGAAACCGAGGCCGACCCAGCCCTTGGCCGGCATGTAGTCCATCAGCTTCTTGCCGAACGGGCCATCGAGCACGGCATCGGCTTGGGCCACATTGGCGAAGGAGAACGGGAAATCGAGCACCACGAATTCCTTCACCGTGCCGACGATCTGGGCCGGGGACATCATCGAGATTTCGATGGTGCCGCCCTGCATGGCTGCAGCCACCTGCTGCTCGCCACCGAGCGTGCCGTTCGGGAAAATCTTGATCTTGATCTTGCCGCCGCTCTTCTTGGATACGACGTCAACAAACTTCTGCGCGCCAAGCCCTTGCGGATGGTCGATCGCGTTCACGATCGGGAACTTGGCGCTGCGTTCCTTGATATCGGCAGCAAGGCCGGTGCCGGCGGCAAAGATCATCGCGGTAGCCAGTGCGATCGGGGTCAGGATTTTCTTCATTTTTCCTCTTCCTCTTGAATTTGGTTTGTGACTGCATGCATGAAAACTGCAAGGTGAAGACTGACAGATTGTTCGATAGCGGGCAAAAAAGCGGGGGGGTAAAACTACTCAGTCGAATAGGCGCGGTGGCGATCGAGAGGGCATGGACAAGCCCTGTGCCGTGGTCTGAATCAAGCAGCAGGCGCTACAGCCGTGGCGCGCCCGTAACCTCATGCAAACGCTGCAGCAACGTCGCCAAGTCAGCAGCGAAAGCTGCAACGTCGTCTTCCACCGGTGCACCTTCGAGCAGGCGCTTTTGCAGGTCGACGCAACGCTGCTGCAACGCATCGGCACCAAGCATGCCGAGAATCGACTTGGCACTGTGAACCCGTTCGAGCATCGCATCGCGGTCGCCCTCGTGCAGCGCGGCTTCCAGTTTCCCCACCATGTCGCTGCGCTCGGCGGCAATGCGGCAGGCCAGCTGGGCATACAGATCGCGCCGGCCCAGCATGCGCGCAAGCGCCTGCTCGACATCGATTCCCGCAATGCCGGCGAGTCCGGCCAGAATCGCATCGTCTTTGGCGCTGTGGGGGCCGGGAGAGGCGTTCTTGCCGGGGTTGCTGGCCTCCTCGGGCGCGGGTCGGACAAGAAGATAACGCGCGAGGGTGGTGAACAGCTGGTCGGGGTGGATGGGCTTGGCGATATAGTCGTTCATGCCGGCGGCGAGGCAGCGTTCCAGATCGCCTTCCAGCGCATTGGCGGTCAGCGCGATGATCGGCAGCGCCGCGAACCGCGGCTCTTTCCTGATCGCGGCCGTGGCTTCGAAGCCGTCCAGGTGCGGCATGTGGATATCCATCAGCACCAGATCGAACGGCTGGCTGCGGAGCAACTGGATGCCCTGCAAGCCGTCGCTGGCGATCGTGACTTGGGCGCCGACCATCTCCAGCAGATCGTGCACGACTTCCTGGTTGATCGGGTTGTCCTCGACCAGCAAGATCGCGTGCCCGGCCAGGCAGTCCCAACTTTCAAACGCATCGGGAGCATCCTTCCTATGGGCATGCGCAGGATCACCGGCCTCCAAGTTGCGCAATTCGATCGGCGCATCGGGCGATGGGCTGATTGGGTCTGCGATGCGCAGGGTGAGTTCGAGCGCGAAGACGCTTCCTTGCCCGGGCTGCGAGCTGACGCTGACTGTCCCTGCCATCAGTACCGCCAGATTTCTGCTGATCGCCAGACCCAGACCGGTGCCTTCGAAGCGGCGGGACATCGAGCCGTCGAGCTGCTGGAACGGCGAAAACAGCAGCGGCAGCTGGTCTTCGGCGATGCCGATGCCTGTGTCCTCGACCTCGAAGCGCAGGGTGATCTGCCCGTCGCTGCGATCAAGCTGCCGAACCCGCAGCATAACCTCGCCCTGTTCGGTGAATTTCACCGCGTTGTTGGCGAAATTGATCAGGATCTGACCGATGCGCATCGAATCACCGATCAGGCGAGCGGGCAGGCCCGCTTCGATGGTGCTGATCAGCGCCAGCCCCTTGGCATCGGCCTGCTCCGAGACGAGGCCGGTGACATGTTCCAGCAGGCCCTCGAGAGAAAATTCGCTGGCATCGAGCTGGAGTTTTCCTGCCTCGATTTTTGAAAGATCGAGAATATCGTTTACGACACCCAGCAGGTGCTGGCTCGATGACTGGATGCGGCCGATGTAATGCCCGACACGCGGTTCGGCATTGGCATGTGCCGCGAGATGGCTCATGCCGATGATCGCGTTGAGCGGGGTGCGGATCTCGTGGCTCATGTTGGCGAGGAACTCCGCCTTGGCCCGGCTCGCCGTCTCCGCCAGATCGCGAGCTACCGCCAGCTGTTCGGTGCGCTCGGCCACCTTGTTCTCCAGCGTCTGGGTCAGCTCCTCCAGATCGCGCTGGGTGCGGATCAGCTCGGTGATATCGAGCGCGGCCATACCCACGGCGACCACCGACCCGTCCTTCTCGCCCCGCACGGGAAAGCGCACGATGCTGTAGGTATGCGGGCGGCCCTGCGCGTCGTTTTTGGTCACGTTGCGGGTGATCGGGCGGCCCGTGCGCAATACCGCGTCATGCTCGGCTTTCAGTTCCGTCGCTTCTTGCGGAGGAAACAGTTCGGCGTCGGTCTTGCCCAGCACATGGCCGGGCGGGAAGTTGAAACTGGCCTCGAACACCGGGTTGGCCATCAGGTAGCGCCCCGCCGCGCTTTTCATGTTCATGCCGGCGGGAATGTAATCGCGGAATGCCGCCAGACGCTGTTCGCTGCGCGCCAGCGAACGGCGCGAGCGCCAGTCTACATAGGTCAACAGCACGATCAGCATGCTGCCGAGGCTGATCATGGTGATCAGCGCGGCGCGCGCGAAATAGTACGAGCGGAAGGCCTCGTCCATGTCTTCTTCGATGATGAGGCCCAGCGCGGCATCGGGCAGCCAGCGCCCGGCGCCGACCACCTGGCGCCCGCGATAATCGGCATAGTTCTCCAGCAGTCCGGTGTCGAGCGTATCGTGTTCGAGCAGGCGTTCCACGACCGGGGTAAAGGGCTCGGTGCTGAGCAGCGCCGGGTCTGCCAGGCCATTGTCGTCGCGTAGCGGCATGGTACGTGCCGACAGTTGGAACAGACTCCAACCCGGCTCCGCGCCTGGCGGCGCAGCCAGACTTTTCTCGAAGCGGATCGGCGAGAGGATTCTTCCTTCCTGATCGACGACATAGGCCTCGCCGGTTATTCCTGGGCGACCATCCCGCAGCGGGCGATACAGGCGCAGCGAGGGATTCTCGTGCAGGCAGAGAAACGCGATACGCCGCCCCTCCAGATCGACCGGCGCGCACGACAGCTGGTAGGCATAGGCGGAAGGGTTCTCGACCATCAGCGTGGAAAACGGCTGTGCCGCCGAGATGGGCGGCGTGACTGCCCCGCCGAGCAACAGCTCGGCGCGCTGCAAGGTCTCCCGCGTCGACGGCAGCGGCAATTGGCCGATGTAGGGCCGGGTGCCCGCCGTCATGACGCGCTTGCCGTCTGCCGAGATCAGCGAGTAGTCGTCGAAGCCGCGGCTTTGGTAGAGCGGCGTGATCCAGGCTTCGAATTCGTCGTGCAGCCCGGCTTCGTCCGGGTGGGTGACGAGGCGTGCGGCGAGTTCCTTGTGACGGGATTCATCGGCGATCCTGCGCACCCGCGCGACCGAATCGTGCTGCAGCAGTTCGAGCATCCGCGACATGGTTTCCAGGTTGCTCGTCATCTGGCCGGCGATGTTTCTGCGGTACTCTTTCCAGATCACATCGAGCACGGCGGTGCCCGCGACAATCAGCACGACGATGGCCAGCAGGGCCAGCAAGACCCGGATTCGGAAATCTTTATACGATATGTGCATGAGGCCTCTGCGGATCGGTGTGGCTGACTGGGTCGTTGGTATTCGCGCCGACTTTTAAGACTCGCCTCACCCTGTTTGAATGGATGACGAATTTCTTGGTCATGCCTCCAAATCCATCGGGAAATACAGGGGTTTAAATTAAAGCATATCAAATGGAATTAATGAGAAAGTGCATATATTTTCCCGGGCGGGATTTGATGGAAATTGTCTTTAACTTTAATCCAGATAGTTAGGGAGGATGGATTGTGGACTTGGTCGCAATTCACGGAGTAGCACAAACGGTTGACTGCATCCATGTAATCCACGATTTCAATATTAGTTGCATACCAGGTATCTGCCTTGCGGGAAACCTTTGAGCAAAACTCATCGAGTAAATCCCAGTTGTTATCTTGATCGAAATCATAGCTGTGTCCCCAGACATAAAACAGATAAGGCATATGCTGTTTGTTCAGGGAAACAAATTTATCGGCTAATGCCAATAAATTCTCATTGTGGTGACAGGTTGGCTTCCAGCGAAACCAGTCCTCAGGAAGGTCGAAGCCTGCAGTTGAGTGGGTGGTCCGAGCATAACTCATGCCAAGATGAGGCAGCAGGCTGGCAATATCCGAGTTGAAGGCTCCATTTGGATAAGACATTCCTCGAACAGGATATCCGGCCAACTGTTCCAACCCGCGTCGATCTTCCAGTATTTGTTGGATAATTTGCTCGCGAGGTAACCTGGTGAGCGTTGGGTGGGTAAAGGAATGGGCCGAAATCTCATGTCCTGCATAGAGGCTTGCAACTTCCGCTTCGGATATCCGGCCATCCCGGGAAAATTTTCCTGCATTCAGGTGAAATGTGGCACGAATATCATATCGATTCAGGACGGATACCAACCTGCGGTCTGCTATTTTTCCATCGTCATAACTTAATGTTAATGCTTTGTGTAATCCGCCTGGAAAGCACCAATAAACAGGATTCATTCGATAACCTTTGCATTGTTCGCAAGACACACTTTGGCCGGACATTATTCAAAATTAATAAAAATTGATAATTATCACGTTCAGAGGAAAAGCTTGACCAGCTCGACAATGGATTCCACGTGCAGTTTTTCCATCAGTCGTGCCCGGTGGTTTTCCACGGTGCGCACGCTGAGGTTGAGTTCGAGGGCAATCTTCGGGCTGGATTTGCCCGCGACCACCAGTTCGGCGATCTGGCGCTCTTTCTGCGTCAAGAGGGCGAGCCGGGCTTCGCGTGTGATTCGGGCTAGTTGTTCCATGTGCAACTGGCGGCTGCGCGCCAGCGCGCTTTGCACTTTCTCGACCAGCAGGGCGCCGTCGACCGGTTTTTCGAGAAAATCAAACGCGCCTTTCTTGATCGCCTCGACCGCAGCGGGAATCTCGGAATAGCCCGAAACCAGGATGATGGGCAGGTAACTGCCCTTGTCCAGCAACTGCTGCTGAACTTCCAGGCCGCCGATTTCCGGCATTCTCAGGTCGCAGATCAGGCATTCATACGGGCTGGGCTGGTAGGCATCGAGAAAGCTGCGGGCCGAGGTGAATGTTTGGATTTCCGCGCCGATGCCTTTGAGCAATTCCCGGAACATCCAGAGAATGATGTCGTCATCATCGATGATGTAGATGGTCGGACGAACAAACGACATCGGAACGTTCTCCTTTTTCTGTAAATATGTACGGGCACCAGCATGACCATGAGATCAATCCGGTTGTAGGCGGTGCCATTTTGCCTGCTTGCTTGCATAACAGAAACCCCCGAGGCCGAAGCTTCGGGGGCTGGGTTGCCGGCAAACCCTACTCGCGAAGCGAGGTTTCCCCTCAGGGAGGGGACGGAAGGGGTGGGTATAAATCAAGAAGGCGGCAAAATCATCAGCCTTCGTGTCGGTCTCGGTTTGGCCGAGACCTTGCAGGTACAGGAATACAACCCTGTCAGCCGACTTAGCGCGGCATCGAGCGGATCGACGAAGGACCGCCCGTGGCGGGCAGGCGCTTGCCGGTATCCTTCAGTTTGCCATTATTCACCGCGTAGACGGCCAATTGTTTTTCCACATTGAATTGGGCCAGGATGTAGCGGTTGTCCGCCGTGAAGATCACGCCTTGCCCGGCTTCGCCTGCAGGCTGGCTGGCTTTCTCGACCAGCTTGCCGTTCTGGTTGGCAAACAGGATCAGTTTGCCTCTGGCATGCCGACCCGGATTGTCGGCGGTCAGGTTCGAGCCTTCCATGCTCTGCACCGCAACCCAGCGGCCGTCGGGCGAAATCGCCACGCCTTCAGGCAGTGCCGGCACGGAGACATGCTGCACCGCGCGGTAGGGGCGCTTGGAGAGATCGACCAAGGTAATGCTGTCGATGTCGCCCGCCAAGCGTCCGACATTGCCCGGCAGCCCGGCGAGCCCGACGTTGCCGACCACGGCCCAGTGGCCGGTGCTGGCCACATCGACCACGTACGGGGCGATGCCGGTGCTGATGCGTTCGCGCTGGGTGCTGACCTTGTCGCCGTCGATGTCGAGCACCATCACGCCTTGTTCATCGCGCAACGCAACCAGCGCGGACTTGCCGTCCGGCGTGATCGTGATGCCGGCGAGGCGCTTGTCGGAGAGCTTGAGCGTGTCTTTCAGCGTGACCGATTTGCCGTCGATGCCCAGCACCACCACGCTACCCGTGGTGGTCGCCGCCAGCAGCAGGTTGCCGGCGCGGTTGATCGCGAGCCCTTGCGGATGCTGGCCGATATCGACCTTGGCAATGACCTGCGCCGGTTTGGTTTCCAGGTCGACGATCTGCAGGTAATTTTCGAGCAGCAGTTTCTTTTCGGTCGCGTCGAAACGGCTCGGCGCCGAGACTATCGCCAACTTGCCATCCGGGGTAATCGCAGCGGCTTGTGGCGGCCCTTGGATAGCGGCCGCCACATTCACGCTGCCAACCACCCGAGGAGGAAAGTGACTGGCATCAATGATATCCAGCGTGTCCGACGCCGGATTTTCCAAAAAAGTATCCTTGCCGACCACGCGCTGGTATTTGGCGTCGTTGGTCGAAACGATCAGGTCGGCGGCGGTCACAGGTGCGCCGGTTGCCAACAGGGCAGAGGCAAGAAGGCAAGGCGTAAAGACAGTCTTCAATTTTTGATACTGCATTTCTCTTCCTTTTTATGGGTGCTTCTCTACATTTGGCAGAGCCCCAGTTGGCTAACTGAACTGATCAAGCTGGTGCGTCTGCCGCTTCGGGAGACTGATTGGATTGTCCAATCAGCCGCCACTCATCCTGCCAATTTCTTCCAGTAAGGCTTGCTCCATCACCGCGTAGGGCGCCTCGCTGCAGCCGGTGTAAAGCTCGATCTGACCGCAGGCCTGGTGCACCAGCATGCGCGTGCCGTTGATGGTCTGGCAGCCCAGGGCTTGCGCGTCGCGGATCAGCTTGGTTTCGATCGGAATGAACGCCACGTCCATCACCAAGAGGTGGGCGCTGAGTTTGCCCTCCGCCGGGTTGAGGTCCGGAGCGCGGAAGCCGGCTGAGGTGGCGTTAACCAGGATGGAGAATTTGTCGGCGCAAAAATCGTCCAGCGAACCGCCGAAGCTCACGCCGAATTCATCGGCCAGCGCCTGGCCGCGTTCCGGCGAGCGATTGAAGACGGTGACCTTGGCCCCCGCCCATTTCGCGCCAAAGGCAATGGCGCGTGCTGCGCCGCCGGCGCCCAGAATGGCCAGTGAACGCCCGTTAAGATTTGTTTTTTCTTCCAGCGCACGAATGGCGCCGATGCAATCGGTGTTGTAGCCGGTCAGCTTGCCGTTGTGATTGTTGATGGTATTGACCGCGCCGATGCTGCGGGCGGCTTCGTCGATCTTGTCCAGGAACGGCATCACCGCCTGCTTGTACGGCATAGAGACATTCATGCCGCGAATGCCCAGCGTGCGGATCGCCTGCACGGCGAGTTCCGGGTTGTCCACGCCGAAACAGACAAAGGTGTAATCGAGACCCAGCGCCTGATAGGCCGCGTTGTGGATTTTGACGCCGAGCGAAAAGGGCTCGCCCATGATGGAGCCACACAAGACGGGGATGGATTTTGGCATGAAGCGTCCTCCTTTAATTGCGGGATACGGGTTGCCCCTGCCGGGCAGCACCAGAGAGATTGCTTGGGCTGCCCGGATGCAGGCTTACTGCTGCGCTTCGGCCTTACTTGCCCGCATCGCGTACGTCATCCAGATCACGGTCGCGGGTTTCGGGAGTCAGGTAGGTGGTGATCACCGTACCCAAGGTCAGCAGTGCGAGGTAAGCGGCGATGGGCAGCCAGGCCATGACGCCAGCGGATTTGTCGCCGCCATGCGTGCTGATCACCCAGGCGATGATGGCCGAGCCGATCATTGGTGCGATGCCGCCGGCGATAACCGCCGAAACTTCGCGGGCAACCGCCACGCCGATGTAGCGATGACGCGCGCCGAAGAGTTCCGGCATCAGCGCGCCCTGTGCGCCGAACATGCCCCAAGTACCCACGCCCAAGGCAATCGAGAGCGCGATCACGGTGGAAGTCATGTCGCCCAGGCTCAGGATCCACCAGACCGGGAAAGCGATCAGCAACTGGAAGATGGCAAACGCGCGATAGACCTTCATGCGGCCGAAACGGTCGGTCAAAATCCCGGCAATCGGCACCGTCAGGGCACCGATGACCACGGCCGACATCAGGCAAAGCGTACCGGCGGATTTATCCAGCCCTACCACGCCGACCACATAGCTGATGGCCAGGGCTTGGTAGATGGAGGAGCCGCCGTTTTCTGCCAGGCGCAAGCCGATGCCCAGCCCGACTGTTTTGCGCGAGGTTTTCAAGAGATTGGTCAGCGGTTTTTCCGTGACTTGCTTGTGCGCTTCCAGCTTGGCAAAAGAAGGCGATTCCTTCAGATGCAGCCGGATATAAATGGCCACCGCGATGATCGCCACGCTGGCCAGGAACGGAATGCGCCACAACTCGCTCTGGCTGACATCCTTGATGTCCTTGAGCAGGAAGTAGTACACGGCGGCAGCGAGGAAAGTACCGAGCTGGATGCCAAGGAAAGGCAGTGCGGCGTAGTAGCCGCGTTTGCCCTTCGGCGCATATTCGGTCATGAGTACGGCCGCACCGGCTTGTTCTGCACCGGCGCCCAGGCCTTGCAGCAAACGCAGGGCAACGAGCAAGACTGGCGCCCAGTAACCGGCAACGGCGTAGGTGGGCAGCAGGCCAATCGCGGTACTGGCCACACCCATCAACAGCACGGTGGCGAGCAATACGAACTTGCGGCCGAGCCGGTCACCGAGCGAGCCGAACAGGATGCCGCCGAGCGGGCGCACGGCAAAGCCGAGGAAGTAAGTGCCGAAGCTGGCGATCAAGGCCATGCCCGGTGTGGTATTGGGGAAAAACAGCGGCCCGAAGATCAGTGCCGAAGCCAGGCTGTACAAGGCAAAGTCATAGTATTCCAGGGCGCTGCCCAAAGAGCAGGTCCAGGCGGCACGGCGCAGGTCAGCAGTGCTGACGACATTGCCATGGCTGGCTGCGCTGGCGTCTATGGTGTTGGCGGCGTCGAACGCATCAAGCGTTACGGCGTTGGTATTGCTGGTCACGGTCAATTTCCTTGAGTTGAGTATGAAATGGATTAGTTGGCTTTCGGAATCGGACTGGGCAGCGGCTTGCCGGCAAAATGGGCCACCAGGTTGGCATGCGCCAGATCGGCCATCGCGGTGCGGGTCTGCACCGTGCCGCTGGCCATGTGCGGGGTGAGTACCACGTTGTCCAGCGCGAGCAATTCGGCCGGCACGTTCGGTTCGTTTGCGAACACGTCGAGCCCGGCGCCGGCAATGCGCTTTTCCTGCAACGCTGCGACCAGATCGGCTTCGTTGACCACCGAGCCGCGGGCGATATTGATCAGGTAGCCGTTCGGGCCGAGTGCATTCAAGACTTTGGTGTTCACGAGGCCCAGTGTGGAAGGGCCGCCGTAGGCGGCGACCACCAGATAGTCGACTTCCTTCGCCAGTTGCACGGCATCCGGATAGAAGTCGTACTTCACGCCCGGAATCACGTTGCGGTCGGTGTAGGCAATCTGCATATCGAAGGCTTCGGCGCGCTTGGCAATGGTTCTGCCGATGCGACCGAGGCCGATGATGCCGATCTTGCTGCCGCTGACCTTGCGGCTGAACGGGAAGGCGCCGTTCGACCAGGCGCGAGTGCGCACATGCTGGTCGGCCGGAATGATGCGGCGCGAAACGGTCAGGATCAGCGCCATGGCCAGGTCCGCCACGTCATCGGTCAGCACGTTCGGCGTGTGCGTGACTTCAATGCCGCGCTCGCTGGCAGCGTTGATGTCGATGCCGTCGTAGCCAACGCCGAATACGGTGATGATTTCCGCCTTGGGAAAGCGCGCCAGCATCTCGCCGGTCAGAATGGTTTCGCCGTTGGCGACGAGCGCGCGGGCTTGAGGCGCAAATTTTTCCAGCGCGGCTGGGTCGTTCTTGTGTAGTTCGTGGTGAAAATCAAAGCTGCTATAGAGCTGCTCGGTCAGAAAATTGGGCAGGTAATCAACGGATAAAACAACGGGCTTCATGGGGTAAGGCTCCTGATTGGATAAAAGTGTTAGCGGGGCGTGGCGCGGATCGAGGACGGACCGCCGGCCACCGGCAGCCGGGTACCGGTATCCTGCAGCGCGCCGTTGTTCACGGCGTAGACGGCGATCTGCTGTTCCACATTGAACTGGGCCAGGATGTAGCGGCTGTCGGCACTGAAGATCACGCCCTGTGCGGCTTCGCCGGCAGGCTGGCGCGCGACTTCAACCGCGCCCTTGTCGCTCAAGGCGAACAGCAGCAACTGACCTTGCGGCTTGCGTCCGGGGTTGGTTCGCGGCAGGTTCGAGCCATCCATTGCCAGCACGGCAATCCAGCGGTTGTCGGGCGAGATCGCCACGCCTTCCGGGATCGACGGCACGGTCAGGTATTGCACCGCGCAAAAAGGGCGTTGGCTCAAATTTATCAAGGTAGCGCTATCTTGATCGCCCGAAGAAATTCCGGGAGCGGACGGCAGGCCCCCGAGCCCGACATTGCCGACGATCGCCCACCGGCCATCGCCGGAAATATCGATGGCATAAGGCGCCACGCCAGTGCTGATGCGCTGACTCGGCACGCTGGCCACTTTGCCGTCGGCGATGGGCAAAACCGCCACGCCTTGGTCATCGCGCAGGGTCACCAAGGCTGCGCTGCCGTCCGGGGTGATGGCCACGCTGGCCAGACGCCGCTCGGACAATTTGATCTCTTGCTGGATGCTGAGCGTCTTGCCTTCAATGCCCAGTACGACCAGAACGCCGTCAGTACAAGCCACCAGCAGCAAGTCTCCGGCCTTGTTGATCACGAGACCGTGCGGATGATGGCCAATATCCACCTTGGCCAGCAGGCAGGGTGGTTGTGCTTGCAGATCAATGACTTGAAGATGGTTTTCCAGGATCACGCATTTCTTGGCGTAATCGTAGCGATTGGTTGCGGCGACGATCGCAAGCTTCTGGTCCGGCGTGATCATCACGGCTTGCGGCGGTCCGACAATCGAGGTGTCGACGACGACCGAAGCTACGATGCGCGGCGGGTAATCGGTTGCATCTATGATGTCGAGCGTATCGGGGCCGACATCTTCGGAATACGTGTCGCAACCGGCCACGCGCACATACTTGGCATCGTTGGTCGAGGCGATCAGATCCCGTTTTTGGGGTAGGGGTGCTGTCAATTTCTTCTCCGCATAATCAACTGCAAGCTGCACTTTCTTTGGCTCGTCCTGCTTGGGGTAGCGCTATCTTGTCTTGGCAATAAATAACCGCGCAAAATAGTCAACATCTGATACCATGTTTAACACTATTTTGAACGGCTGCCTTTTGAGGTAGCGCTATCTTTGCATCCCAAAAGAAAAAGTGCAAGACCTTATGCAAGAAAATAAGAGAAATGGACGTGCCACTGGTCGGCTGACGCTGAAGGATGTGGCTGCGCGGGCCGAAGTGAGCCCGATTACCGCCTCGCGTGCGCTGCGCGGCGTCGGCCGGGTGGCCCCGGAGCTGGTGGCGCGCGTGAAAGAAGCGGCTGCCGAACTGAACTACATTCCCGATCCAGCCGCGCGCGCGCTGGCCTCGTCGCACAGTTCGGTCGTGACCGTGCTGGTGCCGACGCTGAGCAACCCGGCTTTCGGTGATGTGCTCGAAGCGATCCACGCGGTCCTGCTGCCGGAAGGTTTCCAGATCCTGATCGGCGATACCCATTACTCGCGCGAGCAGGAAGAGCACCTGTTGCGCAATTATCTGTCGCACCGCCCGGGCGGGTTGATCGTGACCGGCTTTGATCGCAACGAGGAAGCCCGGCGGCTGATCGCCAGCAGCGGCGTGCCGTGCGTGCATGTGCTGGAGTTGGCCAACAGCCCCGGTGTTTACTGCGTCGGCTCGAACCAGGCCGAGGCCGGGCGCACGATGGCGAACTACCTGATCTCCAAGGGGCGGCGGCGCATCGCGTTTGTCGCGGTGATCGATCCGCGCGCCATGCTGCGCGCCGAAGGCTACCGCCGTGCGATGAAGGATGCCGGCCTGTACGACCCGGCGCTGGAACTGTTGAGCGCCGTGCCGGCCTCGATCAAGCTCGGCGCCGACCTCTTTCGCGAGATCGTCGCGCGCCATCCGGATATCGACGCGATCTTTTTTTCCAACGATGACTTGGCCCACGGCGCGCTGTTCGCTGCGCTGAATATGGGTATCAAGGTGCCGGAACAGATTTCGATTGCCGGCTACAACAACCTCGAAGAAGCCGCGTTCACCGTGCCGCCGCTGACCACGATCCACACCTCGCGGGCCGAAATCGGCCGGCGCGCGGCGCAGATGCTGCTGGCGCTGATGCGCGGCAAGAGAGTCGACGAGCCGGTGGTCGATGTCGGCTACGAGCTGATCGTGCGCGAAAGCGCGTGAACGGGGCTGGTTCATGAAAACCAACCTGTTCGATGCGCTGCCTACTCTGGGCAGCGATGCCGAAACCTTCGATGAGCTGTTGCGCAGCGACAAGGTGCGCATCGAGCGGATCGTCTCCACCGGTCAATCCAGCCCGCCGGGTTTCTGGTACGACCAGCCGCAGGGCGAGTGGGTGGTGGTCTTGTCCGGCGCGGCGCGGTTGCGCCTGGCCGAACCGGATCAAATCATTGAACTGAAGGCCGGGGATTATCTGAACATTCCGCCGCATGTGCGTCATCGCGTCGAATGGACCGATCCGGCGCAGCCAACGGTCTGGCTGGCAGTGCATTACTGTAGTTGACTGCGCGGCAACAGTTTTTCCCCCTCAACGGCGCAGCGCGCATAAATGGCCGGATCGAGCTGTTTCAGCCAGCGTGCCGGAATGGCGCCCATTCCGTAATGCGCACCGGCCAGCATGCCGGCAATCGCGCCGGTGGTGTCGGCATCGCCACCCCGGTTGACCACCTCGACTAGACACTCGTCAAACGTATCCGTATCAAAGAAAGCCTGCAGCACCGCCTGCACGGTATCGACCACGTAGCCGGACGGGTAATCGCGCCGCTTGGGGCGGAAGACGAATTCGGGATGCGCCTTGGCGAACGGATGGGCGATCTCGTGCAGCAGCTGGCGTTTGTTTGCGCCCGCCAGCGCGGCATGCACCAGGCGCATGAACAGCGTGCCGGAAAGATCGGAGAGCGCGTTGTTGTGGGTGACATGTGCCTGCGCCTGCCATGCCGCCATCGTGGCGGCCTCGTCCGCGCCGAAGGTGGCCAGTGCCACCGGCAGGCAGCGCATCAATGCGCCATTGCCCGCCGCTTCGATCGAGGGTTGCACGGCGGCCTGCCCTGAAAGACGGAAGTGGACAATGCCGCGCCGCACGGTGTTGCCGATATCCACCGGGCGATTTCTCATCCAGCCATCGAAGGCCTTGGCGCACGCCAGCGGGATAACCTGACCATCGTTTTGCAGGATGGCTGCCGAGAGCGCCAGCATCATCCCGGTGTCATCGGTGATCTGCCCCGGTTTCAGGCGCAACCAGCCGCCACCGGTGATTTCGTGGTGCAAGCCGTACTGGTGGCGAATCTCGGCGGGCGTCATGAATTCCAGCGTGGCACCGAGCGCATCGCCCAACGCAACGCCCAGCATGGCGGCGTTGGCGCGGGTACTCAGTGTCGGCGGTGCGGGGGGAGCAGTCTTGGGCAATGCGGAACTCCGAAAGGCTGACGATATACTTTCAAGCAAGAAGCATGCCGCTTCCTCTTGCCCGTATTGGCTGATAATGTCTTCGGGTTGTGCGGATTTTGTCGGGTATCTCTGTCCGCTTTGTGGCGTACCGCACAATGATTCAAGGAGTTAGTCATGTCGATTCGAACTCGCGTTTGTACCGGGCTGCTGGCGCTGGCCTCCCTGAACGCCGCTGCCGGCGAGCTTTTTCCGTGGCAGATGCCGTGGGACGATGCCAGTGCCAACATCACCAATCTTGCCGGCTGGAATGCCAAACCGGCGGGCGCCCAGGGCTTTGTGCGCGCCGAGGGCGGGCATCTCTTTGCAGGGCCACAGCGCTTGCGCCTGCTCGGCGTGAACATCGTATTCGGCTCGGCAAGTCCCGCCCGGGACGACGCCGACCGCATCGCCGCGCGGCTGGCGCGTTTCGGCATCAATATCGTGCGCTTCCATCACCTGGATTCGAACCCGGCGCCCGATGGCCTGCTGCAAAAAGACCTGCGCACGCTGGATCCGGCGCAGCTGGATCGCTTTGATTACTTCGTGGCGGCGCTCAAGCGCGAAGGCATCTACAGCGACATCAACCTGCACGTTGGGCGCAAATATCCGGGCCTGGCCGACTGGGGCGAAACCACGCCGAAGTACTGGAAAGGCGTGGACAACTTTTACCCGGCGATGATCGCGCAGCAGAAGGATTACGCCCGCGATCTGCTGAACCACCGCAACCCCTACACCGGCAATCGCTATGTAGAAGAACCGGCGGTCGCGCTGGTCGAGATCAACAACGAAAACGGCTTGCTGCGCGAATGGCGTAGCGGCGGCCTGAACGAAATGAGCGAGCCGTACCGCGCCGAGTTGATGCGGCAATGGCAAGCTTGGCTGAAGTCGCGCTACGTCAGCACAGCGCAGTTACGTGCAGCCTGGGGCGTGCTGGATCAGCCGTTCGGCGAGGAAATGCTCGGCGGCAAATTGAATGTCCGCGCAGGCGAAGGCGGCTGGAACCTGCAACTCGTCGGCGGAGCACAGGCAGTGCTGGCCGCGGATGAAGGCCAAACCGCGCGGCTGGATATGTCCCGGCCCGGCACCGAAAACTGGCATACCCAGCTGCACCAGAACGGCCTCGGCTTCGTCGCGGACCGCCCGTATACGCTGACCCTGCGCGTGAGGGTCGACCGGCCGCTGAAGCTCGGCATCGCCGCGATGCAGGCGCACGCACCGTGGCAGCGCCTGTGGGGGCAGAGCGTGGCCGTGGGCGAGCAATGGCAGACGCTGCGTTACACCTTCGCGCCCAGCCAGGGCGACAGCGTGGCGCGCTTGACGCTCACCGGGCTGGGGCAGACCACCGGCCGGCTCTGGATCGAAGGCGCCAGCCTCAAGCCCGGCGGCCTGCTAGGGCTCAGGCCGGAAGAATCGCTGGAAAACGGCACGGTCGCCGTGGTCGGTAACGGCGAATTCCTGAACCGCACTGCAGCCGGGCAACGCGACTGGCTGCAGTTTCTGTGGGATACGGAAACGGCCTACTGGACCGGCATGCAACGCTACCTGCGCACGGAACTCGGTGCCCGGATGCCGATCATCGGCACGCAGGTCAGCTACAGCCCGGCCGCCATCCAGGGCCTGCTCGACGTGGTCGACGGCCATGCCTACTGGCAGCATCCGCAGTTTCCCGGCAAACCCTGGGACATGGACAACTGGCGCATCGGCAACAGCCCGATGGCAGGCGTCGCCACGGGCGGCACGCTGCCCGATCTCGCGCTGCGGCGCGTGCCGGGCAAGCCGTTCGTTGTCACCGAATACAACCACTCTGCGCCCAGCCTGTACCAGGGCGAGGCCTTGCCGCTCTTGGCCGCGTATGGCGCGTTGCAGGGCTGGGATGGCATCTTCCTTTACAGCTATGGCGCGCACCGGAAAACCTGGGACCCGGGATTTATCAACAACTTTTTCGATAGCCACGCCAACCCGGTCAAGCTGGCCAGCCTGATCGCCTCGGCCGCCTTGTTGCGGCGCGGCGATGTCGCTAGCCCCGGCCTACTGCCCGCCAAGCCGACCGACCCGGCCCGCTGGATAGAAATCCTGCGCCGCGAGCCTCTGATGCCGACGGCCGAATACCTGGGCGTGGCGCGCAGCGAAGCGCTGGTGCGCCCGATGAGCGTGGATTCGCCGCCAGCCAGTCCGCTGCCCCTGCCACTGCGCAGCGCAACGGGCGAACTGGTCTGGGGCGCGAACGACGGGCGCACCGTCACCCTCAACAGCGCCAGAAGCAAGGGCCTGATCGGCGCCAAGGCCGGGCGTATCGATCTGGGCGGGGTAGGGCTGGAGCTGATCGAAGCGCGCAACGACTGGGGCGTGCTGCTTGCCACGGCAATGACCGGCAAGGATTTCAGCAGCCCCGGCCGGATATTGATCACCGCGCTCGGGCAGATGGAAAACAGCGGGCAGACCTGGCTGGATGACAAGAAAACCACGCTCGGTCGCAATTGGGGCAGGGCGCCGATTCTCGTTGAGGGCCTCGGTGCGCGGCTGGTCTTGCCAGTGCCCGCACGCCGGGTCCGCGCCTGGGCGCTGGACGAGCGCGGCAACCGGCGCGAGCCACTACCGGTTTCGGGTGGCGCACGGGCTAGCGTGGAGATCGGCGAGCGCTACCGCACGCTGTGGTACGAGGTGGAAGTTCGCTGACACTTTTCTTGCATATTTCTGCCGTGTGTTCCAGACTTTCCCGACCGGTTGCCAATTAACAGGAGCGCGAAATGAACGAAGCGGAGCAACAAATGGCAGTGCCGGATCAGCCCGATCCGGTCGCGCAATTGCCGGTCCATCGGCTGGATTTCCATTTTCACGGCCAGGGCGGCGAGTATTTCCGCATCTGGATCGTGAACCTCGCGCTCTCGATCATTACGCTTTCCATCTATTCCGCCTGGGCCAAGGTCCGCGCCTTGCGCTATTTCTACGGCAATACCGAGCTGGCCGGTTCGCGCTTTGATTTTCATGGGCGCCCGACGGCAATCCTGATCGGCCGCCTGGTGATGCTGACTTTTGTGGTGGCGTATGTCGCCTTGTCCAATGTCGCCCCGCTGGCCGCGCTGGGCCTGATGCTGGTCCTGGTGCTGGCCAGCCCCTGGCTGGTGTGGCGCTCGATGAAATTCCGCCTGGGCAATACCAGCTATCGCAACATCCGCCTCGGGTTCACCGGCAGCCTGGGCGGCGCCTACAAATACCTGTTACTGACCCCGTTGCTGACGATCGTGAGCTTCGGGCTGGCTTTTCCGTTCGTGCAGCAACGCATGGCGCGCTACCTGATCAGCAATGTGCGCTATGGCGATGCACGACTGAGCACCCAGGTTTCGGTCGGCGAGTTTTATATCGTCTATCTGGCGATGCTGGGTGTGCTGATGGGCGGCGGCATGGTGACCGGCATCGTCGTCGCGCTCGGCGGCGCTGCCGTGGTGGCATCCATCCACACCGGTCTTCCGGCGGGTCGTGAATTGCTGCCGGCGCTGTTTGTTGCAGGCGCAATCGTCTATCTGCTGGTGCTCGCCGCCTACTTCCTGGTGGCCAGGGTCGGGATGAGCATGTTGCAGCAAATGATCTGGAACAAGGCCGATCTGGCCGGCCACCGTTTCGAGAGCCGCATCCGGGTCTGGCCGGCGGTGCGCTTCCATCTGGTCAATATCGGCTTGCTGATTGCCACGCTGGGGCTGGCCTGGGCCTGGGTGAAGGTGCGCGGCGCCCGCTTCCGGCTGGAAAACCTGTCGCTGCATGCCTCGGGCGGGTTGACCGGCATCAGCGCCGTTGCGGCCGCGCCCGGTGGCGCAGTGGGCGAGGAAATGGCCGAGATGTTCGATTTCGATTTCGCGCTGTGATGCTAGGCGCACTGTATTACGACGGCCTGCATGCCGATGCGCAGCCGGTCGAGCTGACCCGCACCGATGCGCTGCTGCAGATGCGCATTGGCGACGAAACGCGGTCCTGGCCGCTGGCCAGTCTGGTGATTCGCCCTGCGGTGGGGATGATCCCCTGCCGAGTGGAATTGCCCGATGGCGGCTTGCTGGAAATTGCCGATGTCGAGCAGGCGCGCGCTTTTTTTCACCAGCCCCGCAGCTGGGTCGAGCGGCTCGAAGCGCACTGGCGTTTTGCCCTGTTGTCGGTGCTGACCACCGTGGCCGCGCTGGCGGCAGCGTATGTCTGGGGCTTGCCCTGGGCGGCGGACCGGGCCAGCGTATTGGTGCCGCAAGCGTGGGAGCAAAAACTCGGCAGCGAGACATTGTCCGCGCTGGATGAGCACTGGTTTACCGCGAGCAGCCTGCCGGCAGCGCGCCAGCAAGCGTTGCGCGACCAGTTTGCCCGGCGGCTCGCCTTGCCGGCCAACTGCTGCCAGTTGCTGTTCCGCCGGGGCGGGGCGATCGGCGCCAACGCGCTGGCCTTGCCGGGCGGCACGCTGCTGGTCACCGATGAACTGGTGGCGCTGGCGCGCGACGACGAGGAAATACTGGCCGTGCTGGCGCACGAAACGGGCCATATCCAGGGGCGGCATTCGGTGCGCATGCTGCTGCGTGCCAGCGGGGTGGGGGTGTCCATTGCGCTGTTGACTGGCGACGTGGGTACGCTCGGCAGCGTGTTGACTTCGGCACCGGCCATGCTGATGCAGCTTTCCTACTCACGCGAATTCGAAGAAGAAGCCGATGCCGCCGCGCTGCGCAGTCTGGTTGCAGCCGGCATTGCGCCTTGCCGCTTCAGCGATATCCTGAACCGCATGACTGCAAAAAAGAGCGCAACGCAGTCGATCCCGCGCTGGCTGACCACGCACCCGGATACCGCGCGGCGCACGAAAGCGTTTGGCGCCGCCTGCCCGGCAGCGCCGATGGTCAAACTGTAAGAAGCAGGATTTGTCCCGCACTCCAACAACGCCTAGACTTTCAGTCTGAACCTAAAAAAACATGACCATGACTGAACAGAACGCACTGGCCGCACGCGCGCGGCTTCTGGTGGTGGACGATTCGCGGATCGTGCGCGCCACCATTCGCAAACATCTGACCGATGAATATGACATCGTTGAAGAAGCCGACGGCGAGGCCGCCTGGCAGCGCTTGCTTGCCGATGAAACCATCCGCCTGCTGATTACCGATCTATCCATGCCCGAGCTCGACGGCATGGGCTTGCTGGCGCGAATCCGCAGCAGCAGCCAGGAGCAAGTCCGCCAGTTGCCGGTGATCGTGATTTCCGGCGAGGAAGACGAAGCGATCAAGCACCGCTGCGTGCAAGCCGGCGCCAACGATTTCATCACCAAATCCACCGACCGCGTGGAAATGCGCACCCGGGTGAAAGCCAGCCTGGATCTGGCAGCTACCCGGCGCGAGCGCGATGAAAGCCGCCAGATCCAGGCGCAAACCGCCACTGTCGATGCGGTCACCGGCGTTGGCACCCAGCATCTGCTCACCCTGCAATTGCAACAGTTGCTGGCGCATGCCCAGCGCCACAGTCGGGATGTGACGCTGATGCTGATCGAGATCGACCACTTCCCGCCGTTGGCGGCAAAGCTGGGCGAGCGGCTGGCCGGGCAAATGCTCAACCTCCTGGCCAAGCTGGTATCGGCCCGGCTGCGGCAGGAAGACACCTTCGCCCGGCTCGATGGCGCCTTGTTCGCCGTCGTTTCACAAGGCAGCACGCTTGCCGGCGCGCAGGTGCAGGCCGAGCGCCTGCGCCATGCCATTGGCCATGCACGGGTGAACTTCCGCGAAGAGCAATTGCAGGTCACCGCCAGCTTAGCGCTGGCCAGTTCCCACAGCGATCAGGCTGACAGCCCCCAGACGCTACTGACGGCAGCCCTGGCCCGACTTCGCGCAGCCCCCGGCGAAAACCGCCTACTGGTTCCGGAGGCCATCCCCCAGCCGGCACCGGTGCCGACACCGGCCCCACAACTGGCCGAAGCGCTGACGCTGCTGCAACAGGGCAAGGCAAACGAAATCCGCCCGCACCTGCCAGCCTTACTGGCCAACTTGCTGCCCTTGCTGGAACTGGCCAATGTCGAGATGGGCTTGGGGTGGTCGCTGGAAAAATTGCGCGGCCGGGAAAAGTGAACCAGGCTTACTCCGTCGGGAAAAGGCATTCCCGGCTATGCGTTACAGCCGATCCAGCGGGCTTTGCACCCCGCGCCCGCCCTTGTTCAGCACATGCGTATAAATCATGGTGGTGCTCACATCCTTGTGTCCCAGCAATTCCTGCACGGTGCGAATGTCATAGCCACCTTCCAGCAAATGCGTGGCGAAGCTGTGGCGCAAGGTATGCGGCGAAGCGGGTTTGGCCAGCCCGGCGATGCCTATCGCTTTCTTCATTGCACGCTGCACGGCCTGATCTTCGATGTGGTGGCGGCGGGTTTCCCCGCTTCGTGGATCTACCGACAACCCCGCAGCCGGAAAAACATACTGCCATCCCCAGGTACGGCTGGCTCCCGGATATTTTCTGGCCAAGGCATCAGGCAGGTAGACCGCGCCCAGCCCTGCCGCCAGATCGGCATCGTGTAGCGCTTTAACCGATTCCAGATGGTTGCGCAGAATTTGCACCAGCGATTGCGGCTGCATGGTCACACGGTCTTTTTGCCCCTTGCCATCGCGCACCAGAATTTCATTACGGGCAAGATCCAGATCCTTGATACGCAGGCGGCAGCCTTCCAGCAAACGCATGCCGGTTCCATACAGCAACCGCAGGATTAACCCCGTCTGCCCACCAGTCTGCTGCAAAACCTGCAAGATTTCTTGCGTGGTGAGCACCACCGGCAAGCGGCGCGGTTTCTTGGCGCGGGCGATATCGTTCATCCAGGGCAATTCCGTACCCAGAACTTCGCGGTAGAGGAAGAGAATCGCCGCCAGTGCCTGATTCTGCGTGGCCGTCGCCACATTGCCCTCCACGGCCAGCCAGGTCAGGAACGCCTCGACTTCTGTAGAGCCCATTTCGGCAGGATGGCATTTGTGGTGAAACAGGATAAAGCGCCGAATCCATTGCAAATACGATTCTTCGGTACGGATGCTGTAATGCAAAAAACGCAAACGATCCCGCGTTTGATCAAGAAGCTTGGGCTTTTTTTGCTCTATCTGTTTCATTGAGGTAATTTTCGTGGCAGGATCAGATTTTTATAATCCAGACCTCACAATATAACAAGAACTTACTGCAGTTTTACTCGGTTTAGGCATCACGGTTGGCTTGGTTAGGCTTCAGGGGGTGAGGTCGAATATACGTTATGCCTGCTTGAGAAATTTCACATGAAAATATCAAACGCTATAGATCTTGCCATTGAGAATATCCAGAAAGAAGGATTGACCGATGTCGAAGTCTTCTCTCGCCCGTTTGAGTTGGATTTACTCAAAATTTCGGCAACATGTGAAGAGATAAAACAAGCCATAAAAACTTCCCTAAAAGAATCACAAATTAAATTAATGGGATTTAGCCCAATTTCTCACATTCTGGTTCCCAAAAAAGAACTTTTTGACTTCAGAAAATGCGCAATAATAGAACCAATCGACGAGCTAAAATATTTATCGCTTGTACTGCAAATCGCAGACCAAATTGAAACCCAACGACCCAACAAGAGCAAAAATCTTGTATTTTCATATCGACTTAACCCTGAAAAGGGATATCTATTTGATGCAAAATATAACTACACATCATTCAGAGAATATGTAATAAAAAAATCAAAGCAAAGAAATGTAAATGTTGTTGTCTCATGCGACATTGCCAATTTCTATGATCGACTAAATCTCCATAGACTTGAGTGCATACTATCGTCCAACCCAAAAATAGATAAAAAAATAATACTTCAAATAAATGAATTGCTACTATTTTGGTCAGGCCGTGACTCTTATGGAATTCCGGTTGGCTCTAACGCAAGCCGCATCCTTGCTGAAGCCGCATTAATAGAAATTGATAACTTCCTAATCTCCCACAAAATCGCATATTGTCGTTTTGTAGATGATTTTAGAATTTTCGCACCAGACTCAGCAACCGCTCACAAGTGGCTCGCACTATTAGTTGATCGGCTCTCGAAAGAAGGACTCTTCCTAAACACTAACAAAACAGTTATTAAAGACGTTTCTATTATTTCCGAGGACGATGCAGATAAAAAGCCGGAAGAAACAGAAACAACAAGAGAAACAGAAAACAAACACGAAATATCCAGAATAATTCGCGGCTACTCCGGTCTAATACCAACCAAATTTAGAGCATTAACAGCATCCGAGCATGAGAAGTTAAAAGTCATCAACATTACTGAAGAGATTGATAAAATTTCTTCATCGCTCCTTATTTCACCACCAAATTTCGTTTTACTTGTAAAGGCTTGCTTCTCTCAAAAGGACGCCCCTGGGATAATTAGGCTGGTAACCAATCTAAATAAATTTCCACAATTTATTCCCTACGTAATTGATGGCATCATAAAAAATGAAGATATTTTTAGCGAAGAACAAATAAAAGAACTATCAACACTTCTAGCATTCTGGCTGGATCAGGATAATGCGCCGGAATTTGTCTCAATATTCGTTATACGATTTTTTGGTCACGGCAGATTCACAAATAAATCAACACTATTCGAATGCTTCAGACAACTTAAGCGCAATGATGGTAATTATATAGGGCGAGCTTTACTAGAACAGCTAGAGCCTATAATTGAGCGGGGCGAAGTTCTTGAGATAAGGGACTACTTTACCCGAGCAGACCCATCAGAACGAAGGCAAATACTTAAGATCGCTGATACACATCTAACAAAAGGCGAAAAACGTCCATTCTTCAAAAATACACGCGCGCAATCTCAAGATATTTTATTGAATAAGATGATAAATATATATGAAGCAAAGGCATAACCCTTCAATCAAGTCGGGACGGCCCAAAGCAAGCTTTGGGCTCCCCTCGCTGGCGCTCGGCGCCCCTTATTTCAAACGTTAGAACTTGCAATGCTCACCCTGTACAAGTATCTACCCTCAAAGTACGCTTCTGCGTTTCTTGATCGCGGCGAAATACTATTCAGAAACATCACCTATTTTCGGCAGCATGAGGGAAGGGTTCGCGGTGATCCGTATGACGGCATCCACAAAGACCACCCGGGGACAAACATTGTGGTTGAGAACCTTACGCGGAGATCGAAGACTGTGGGGGAGTTTTCATTCCTGAACTCTACGGACCCTGATCTGGTCTTCGCTTTTTGCCTTTCTCAAAAATTTAGCAAAGACTTGATGGCTAAGTTTGAGAGTGACGCGTGCATTGAGATACTCGAACCCGTTGAGTTCATCCGGAGAGTTCGCTTTGCACTAGCGCGTCTAGTTTCTGTACATCGCGTTGGACTTCTTGCTCAACCTGTCCACTACTACCATCCAGCCGAAGCCGCACGCTTTGATATCAAGGAGCCAACGCAGCTCGCATTCGCAAAAGATATGTACTACGCAGAGCAGGAAGAGTTCAGATTGTCCTTTGGTACAAGACGGGCGTTCAAGCTCGTGCAGAAAATCACGCAACCTAATTACGATCCCTACGATGACGCAATAAAGGGCCAAAGTAGGGAGAAGCTAGTCAAGGTTGGCTCTCTCCGAGACGTTGCTGGTTTGGTGCAACGGTGAATACCAGTTCTAACCCTGCGGTCCACCGGACGCTGCGCGATAAAGCCGCGCAGCGCCGGTGACCTCCACGTTAGGAGTTATATGGAAACGCCATTAGGAGTTAAGCAAGCAGTTATTACAATTTGGAGCACGCTTGCAATAAGTGTCCTTCTTGCGCTTTATCAAACATTAATCGGTAATGCATCAAACGGAGAGTTGGTTTTTTCTCTCATAATTTACTCTTTGCTTTGTATTATTCCATACAAAATAAACAACAAAAGTAACCCCGCACGTTACATATATTTAATAATAACAATACTAACCATTGCATTCATGTTTGCAGCAATTGATTATGAAAAGTACAAACTAGAATACATCGTTTCTTTTATTTTAATTCCTGCGGAAATTTTTATTATATATAGGCTTTTTCAAAAAGAAGCTTCAAGTTGGTTTCGCTCTTAGTGAAACAACTCCTAACCTATCATTCAAGCGGGACACCTAACGGCGCCCCTTAATTCAAACGTTATATTTTTTCAATCAAAGGAACCAACTTCATGAAAATCATTGCCGTCATTTCTTTCCTTGCAATTTCTTTTCTCTCTGGATGTGCTGGTACGAATTTCGTTAGAACATCCGACGATCAATTAATTATCGGAAAAACAACTGAAGCTGAACTTAAAGCAAAGTTGGGGGCGCCCTATCGCGAGGGGACTGTCACAAAAAATGACCAGCAGATCAAAACGATGTCTTATGCTTATGCAAGCACCAGTGGTGAAGCTGCTGCTCCTGGTGTTACCGCAGCGAGATCACAAGGCTATTACATTTTCAAGGATGTCCTTGCTGGGCATGAATTTACTAGTTCTTGGAAACAAGACAGCACAGACTTTGATGAGTCAAAGATATCTCAGATTGTGAAAGGCAAAAGTACTCGTAAAGACGTTACTGCTTTGTACGGTCTGCCAAATGGGAAATACGCATATCCGGTGATTCCCGCGCAAGGGGACGAGGCGTATGTCTATTTGTATTCACAGACGTCCGGTAGCGCATTTAGCTTAAAGTTTTTTAATAAGTTGCTGGTCATCACTTTCGGCGCAGACGGAATAGCAAAAAACGTCGAATTCTCCAGCTCTGGGCAGAAGTAATCTAACCCGGCGGTCAAGCGGACGGCCCAAAGCTTCGCTTTGGGTTTTCCCTCCGTGCTTCGCACTCCGGCCGCCACTTACCTCCACGTTAGGCAAACTGCACTCCTATGCATCCTCGAGATCTCTTGCAAAAAAATCTAGAGCCTAGAGTTATTCATTTTTTCAATAGCCATGGTTTTCGATTTTCGAGTAGAAAGCTTGAGTTCAATCGAACCATAGGGTCCACTAAGCAGACCGTCGGAATTTCTCTGAGCAAGTGGAATAAGGAAAATGACTGCACTTTCTGGAGTATGTGGGGTGCCTCATCCAAAGACTATGCGAAATGGCACGAAGAGCAGTGGGGTATTAGCCCTACAAGTAACGCTTTAGGTGGTGTTTCTGATTGGAACATCACTGAATGGAAGCGCGGGCCTGATAAGCACTTCCAACTTTCGGGCAAACCAGAAGATGCGGATGAAATGAACGAGTTCTTGGTGTGTGTAGAGAGGGCTGGGTTTCCATACCTAGATAAAATTTCGTCTTGGGTGGGGGCGGCCGAACAACTGGTGGCTGAAAGATGGATGTTTGATCGAGCAGCAGACTTCCTCCTCATTGCAGGCGACCACACCAGAGCCAAAGAGGTTCTACTTGAAGGCGTTCGCACTTTTACAGTCGATCTTCGCCACGACAACTTCAACGAATTACCGCGCGTAAAACAACGTCTTCAAAGGTATTTTGGTGAATCCATTGCCTAACCCGGCAGTCGAGAGGGACGTCTGCAAGCTGCGCTTGCAGTTCCCTTCGCTGCGCTCCGGCCGCCCCTCACTTCTACGTTAGGTTTTTACAAAATCCATTAGCGCCCAAGGAAATTTACACAATGGACATCCCACGGATATTCAACATCACGGAGAGTGCGCACCGCATCCATAACCCGTTCACTCCTGAAAAGTTCGCCACTCTCGGCGCGGCGTTACGTCTGGAACCAGAGGCCCGTGTGCTGGATCTTGGCAGCGGCTCAGGCGAAATGCTGTGCACGTGGGCACGTGATTACGGGATTAGAGGCACTGGTATCGACATGAGCCAGTTGTTCAGCGAGCAAGCGAAGCTCCGCGCTCAAGAATTCGGGGTCGCTGATCGAGTCGAATTCATTCATAGCGATGCTGCGGGTTACGTCTCTGACGAGGGGGTCGATGTGGCCGCCTGCGTCGGTGCCACTTGGATCGCCGGAGGAGTCGCCGGCACTATCGAGCTTCTGGCGCAAAGCTTGCGCAGCGGAGGGATCATCCTCATCGGTGAGCCTTACTGGCGGCAACTGCCGCCAACGGAAGAAGTTGCTAAGGGATGTCTTGCCAACTCAATTTCCGATTTTCTCGTGCTTCCAGAACTCGTCGCGTCTTTCGGTCACCTGGGCTACGACGTTGTTGAAATGGTTCTGTCGAACCAAGACGGCTGGGACAGATACGAGGCGGCCAAATGGCTCACCATGCGCCGATGGCTTGAAGCCAATCCTGACGATGAATTGGCAGAAGAAGTTCGATCCAAATTGACCTCGGAGCCTGAGCGTCATACGGCTTACACACGCGAGTATCTCGGCTGGGGAGTGTTCGCGCTCATGCCGCGGCTTTGCTTCAAAAAGTCCTAACAATTCATTCAAGCCAACGCCGCTTTTCGGCGCACGGCTTAATTCAGGTGTTAGGTATTTCTTTATCTGCAACATGGTGCACAAATGATTGATCACACAGGAATCAATGTCTCCAATCTCGAAGTAAGCAAAGCGTTTTATCTAAAAACGCTCGCGCCACTTGGATACACCATCAAACTCGAATTGAAAAATGCTGCGGGTTTTGGCGAAAAAACGGGAACCGACCCTGGCGGTGATTTTTGGATTTCATCGGGCGTTCCGTTTTCACCAAGAAGCCACATCGCATTCCACGCAAAAAGCGAAAATGAAGTAATTGCATTCTATGAGTCGGCGCTGGAAGCTGGGGCAAAAGATAATGGCGCTCCAGGCCTTCGCCCTCACTATCACAAAAATTATTACGCTGCATTTGTATATGATCCAGATGGATACAATATTGAAGCGGTTTTTCATGGCGAAAATCAGGTTCCAAATGCCTGACCCTTCAATCAACAGGGACGGCCAAAAGCAAGCTTTTGGCTCCCCTCGGCTGCGCCTCGGCGCCCCTTATTTCAAACGTTAGAGCACTGAAGATTTCCTTTCCCATGAG
Source organism: Pseudomonadota bacterium (assembly GCA_018261735.1). Taxonomy (GTDB): domain Bacteria; phylum Pseudomonadota; class Gammaproteobacteria; order Burkholderiales; family Chitinibacteraceae; genus Formivibrio. The sequence continues at coordinate 23,847 of JAGTRM010000007.1, read as the reverse complement.
TTCATTCGTCTCTCTAAAGCGGTGGCAACTTCTATCACCGCCCGAGCAAGCTGCCGTGTTGGGGCTTGCAGTCACCTCACAGCAAATCGAGTTCGCTGGTACCGTTGAACGTTCGGTCGAAAGCTGCAAAGCGAACCAAGACAATCAGATCGCGGGCCTGGCAATCTTCGAGAATCAGACCGTTGTGGGTTTTCTGGTGCTCAAGCGCGGCGCGAGTGCGCCCTCGTGGGCAAACCCAACTTCCGCCACCGTTAGCGCAATGCGAATTGATCTGTCCTGCCAGGGGAAAGGCATTGGGTCGGCCGCTCTCAGAGCTCTATCGCCATGGGTAGCAGAAAACTGGCCCGAGTCGCCGTTGCTTACGCTGTCCGTCGATGAAGAGAATCAGTCGGCCCGCAGCGCCTATGCCAAGGCCGGCTTCGTCGACCATGGCATCAGAGAGCAAGGTCGTATTGGGTGGGTTCGTTTCATGTCCAAGTCAGTTGGGGGCTGTGCGTGAAGCAGCGCCCTTACCCCTCCGTCAAGCGGACGTCCCGCAAGCGGGCCGCCTCTCACGTCAAACATTAGGTTGCTTTTAGCATGTCGCTGACTCATCGCCCTGTTGCCGAGAAAGACATTCAAGTCATTTGCGGCTTTCCGCAAAGCGAAGACGAGTTGTTCTTCTTGTTTCCAAAGGCAACATTCCCGCTGGCTGCATCACAGTTGCAGGACGCCATTGCACAGCGTTCAGACTCAACGGTAGTAGAGCTTGGCGGTAAAATTGTCGCCTTCGCCAACTTCTACCGCTGGGAAGTTGGCGGTTGTTGCTCCATTGGAAACGTCATTGTTTCGCCGGCAGTCCGTGGGCGCGGTGTGGGGCGCTACCTCATCGAGCAGATGATTGGCCTTGCTTTCTCAAAACATCAGGCCGCTGAAGTAACGGTGTCGTGTTTCAATCAAAACGTTGCTGGCCTACTGCTTTACCCGCAATTGGGGTTTCAGCCATATGCCGTCGAGGAGCGGAAAAACAAGAAAGGAGATCGGGTTGCACTTATTCATATGCGGTTGCCGCGAAACGCAACCTAACCTGGCGCTCAACCCCGTTCGCTTCGGTCGCTGGACGCATACGATAAAGCCGCGCAGCGCTGGTTAGCTTCACGTTGGGTTTCACAAGGAGATGCCCATGGCACAAATTAAAATCTATGGCCTCAAGTCTTCACTTGCGGAAAAAGCATCTTCACTTTCATCTGCAATCCACAGTGCAGTCGTCGAAGCATTAGCCTATCCTCCTGACAAGAAATTTCATCGTTTCATTGGACTTGAAAAGTCAGAATTTATCTTTCCGCCTGATCGAGGCGACAACTACACAATCATTGAAATTTCAATGTTTGAGGGGCGTTCAACTGAGGCGAAAAAGGCATTGATTCACCTTCTGTTTGCCAATATCGCCCGCGAGGCAGAAATTGAACCGCATAGCGTCGAGATCACAATTTTCGAGACGCCAAAACAAAATTGGGGTATTCGCGGCATGTGCGGCGATGAATTGGCGTTGGGATACAAGGTAAATGTGTAACCTAACCTGGCGTTCAACCTCGCTCCTTTCAATCGCTGGATGCTGCGCGATAAAGCCGCGCATCGCCGGTGAATTCAAACGTTAGGTGCTGAATGGCTTCCCGCGATAGCCGCTCAGAATACGAAAGCCGAATGCATCGGGTGCTCGCGTACATTGACGAACATCTGGATGAGCAACTCGATCTTGCTACCTTGGCTGAAGTTGCGCACTTTTCCTCGTTTCACTTTCACCGGCTTTTTTCCGCATGGATGGGTGAAACATTCGGCGACTATCTGCGCCGTCGGCGGGTCGAGGTGGCTGCCATGCGGCTTGCGGCTCAGCCCAGCACGAGAATCCTGAACATCGCCTTGTCGGTGGGTTTTGGCTCTGCGGAAGCATTTACGCGCGCGTTCAAAAGCCGCTTTGGATGCTCGCCTACAACATGGCGCGAACAGCAGTCCTCACAACGCCATGCAAAAAGCAATTCTGGTCAGGCGAATAGCAAGCACAGTCAGACATTACAGGCATCGTACGCGGAACATGAAGTCTCCCGAAAACTGAACAAGGAGATCATCATGAAAGTAACGCTCATTGACCGCCAACCTGCGAGTGTCGCCTATTTTCGCCACCTTGGCCCTTACGGCGAACCCATCGCGCGGTTCTGGCAGGAAACCTATGTGCCGTGGGCTGTCATGAACAAACTCGGCGCGGATCACGCGCGCTACGGAATCAGCCACGACGATCCGAGCATTACCGCACCCGAGCAATGCAGATATGACGCTTGCGCCGAAGTGTTGCCCGATTTCATGGCAACTGGCGGTGCGCTCATGAAAACCATTCCAAGCGGCAAGTATGCGGTGCTCCGTTTCAAGGGCACAGTCGAACAGGTAGGCGAGGCTTGGGCGGCGTTACTTCGGGACTGGTTGCCTTCCAGTGGGCTGCAACTTGATGGTCGCCCATGTTTCGAGTACTACCCGAAGGGTGCGGCCTGTGATGGCAAGACAGGGGAATTTGAATGCGAGATATGCATTCCCGTGATTCCTCTTTGAATGGAATGCGGTGAGCAACCTCACCTAACATGGCGTTCGAGAGGGGCGCGCCAAAAGCGGCGCGCCACCCAACTTTACGCTGCGCCCCACGGTTGGCACATACCTTGCTCCATACCCGATGAGTGTTGGCACTCCGGGGAGGGGTAAAGTCATGATCATTCAACAACCTACAGCAACGTTCGCAACATCGGGAACCGGCAATCTTTTCTTCAAGCGGCAAACAGTCGCCCCTGTTGTGGAAAAAACTGCCGGCACAACGACTATTTCACAAGCAGGCCAGGAACGCCTCGCCTTTGAAAAGGAGAGTGGCAACAATGTCCATTCCACCAGCCAGTACCGAGTGGAGGGGCAGGTCTATAGCATTGAAGACATGGTGAAGAGCAAAGGTAGGCCGCTCATTGCCGTAAAAATGACGGAGGCCCAGGTCAACGAGGTCAAGCTCAGGGAACAACAAGAGAAGGCACGCGAGAACGTCAATTTCAATTACGCCAAAGCTCATCAGTACCAGCCCATTGGCCAGGTGATCGTCAATGGAAAACTCGTTGCAACGGTTTCTGATGCGGGCTCCGTCGAATCGCCTCATGCGATACCGAACCTGAGTGATCAGTCCTTAAGCCCGGCGGATAGACTTGCCGAAATTGCTCGTGCTGTAAAAGGGAAAATCATCTATTCCAACTTTTTGCCTACCGCGGGTGGCTGGATGGGACCATCGGCCCCGGAGTCGGCGCTTCCTCCTATCACTGCACGGAGCATGAACGAGATTTTTGAACAGGAAATCGCTCCGGCCATGGAAAAAAAGATCGCTGAATGGGAGGCGCAGACCGGGAAAATATATCCTCGTCGCGCGTAAAAACCGGGCGGTATATCGATCACTGCGCTGAGGCGCCCAACATGGCGCTCAACCTCGCTCCCTTTGGATGCTGGATGCTGCGTGAAAACCGCGCAGGCCGGTGATTTCAGACGTTGGGCCACGCAAGCCGGAACAACCATGACTACTCACAAGCTTTTCTGGGAAGACCCCTACCTTACTCGCGTAGAGACAACCGTTTCCGCCGTTGTTGAGTGCGAGGTCTTGCTATGTTCGACGATCTTCTTTGCGCTATCCGGCGGGCAGGAAAGCGACCATGGAACAATTGGCGGGTTCCAAGTGCTCCGCGCAAGCAAGCGTGGGACTGACATCTGGTACTCGCTCCCCAATGGGCATTCGCTCAAGTCAGGGCAAACCGTGGGAGTCGAGATTAATTGGCCACGTCGCTATCAACTCATGCGCTTGCACTTCGCCGCTGAACTGGTCCTGGAGCTTGTCTATCGCAAACTGCCCGGGATAGAAAAGATAGGCGCGCATATCTCCCAGGACAAAGCCCGCATCGATTTCGCCCTGCCCGGAAGCATTTCAGAAATCCTGCCGGATATTGCCGACGCAGCAAATTCAATTGTCGCTGCAGACCTTCCTATCGTTACCGGGTTTGAAGACAAAGTGACGGAACGTCGTTATTGGATGATCAATGACTTTTCCCGCGTACCGTGCGGCGGAACGCATGTGCGCCGAACCGGAGAGATTGGTTCTATTTCTCTAAAAAGAAAGAATGTCGGCAAGAACAAAGAGCGAATCGAGATTCATGTCGCATTACCGGGATATCATCAGTCGCAGCCCGATGCTGCGCAACCCAGCATTCCACGGGACCCTTACGCATGAAGCCGCACATCGCCGGTGAATTCAAGCGTTAACCCTCATTTCCCCATCTTGCGAGGTTCGCATGTCAGAAGAATCAAAGCCAATCGCTGTTACCGCATCCGAGGTGCCGGCACGCATTAAGCCTTCCGTCTATCCTGAGCCTTTCGCGTCGCGCATGGTGGGTAGAGAGAAGCGCCCCCTTGGCGATCTCTTTGGCCTCACAAACTTTGGCATCAACCTCACGCGCCTCGCTCCAAATGCGGTCTCAGCGCTACGTCACGCCCACACGAAGCAAGAGGAGTTTGTCTATATCCTCCAAGGTTTCCCAACACTTCACACCGACGAAGGCCGTACCCGGCTCTCTCCGGGAATGTGCGCCGGTTTCCGCGCGAATACAGGCAACGGCCATCGATTGGTCAACGAAACCACGGAAGAAGTTGTGTATCTTGAAGTCGGCGACAGAACGCCGGGAGATGAGGCAAGCTATCCCGATGACGACCTCAAAGCTTTACTCGTTGAAGGAAAGTGGAAGTTCATCCACAAAGATGGCACGCCGTATGGGTGAGGTGAGTGCCAAGTATCAAGTGAGGGCTCACCCTGCGTTCAAGGCGACCTGCGCTAAAAGCCGGCAGAGCGCCGGTTAGCTACGTTAGCGCGCACAATGTAGGAGAGTTATATGAGGAAACTCATTGCGTCCACATTTACATCACTGGACGGTGTCATGCAGGCACCAGGAGGCCCGGCCGAAGATCCAACCGGAAATTTCACGCTAGGTGGTTGGTTGTTCGCTTTCGGGGACGCAGGGATGGATCTTTCTGCGGCTGGTTTCGATGGTAAAGATCGAGAGCTTGTACTCGGTCGCAAAACCTACGAAATATTCGAGGCATATTGGCCTTATCAATCAGAGGATAATCCGATTGCGAGGACGCTCAATGCGGCGAAAAAGCATGTGGCGTCCCATACTTTGAAGTCATTGCAGTGGAACAATTCGTCGGTACTGGACGATGACATCGTTTCAGCGATAACCGCGCTCAAGGTTCTGCCCGGATACGACCTTCAAATCATTGGCAGCGGCAACCTGATTCAGACGCTACAAGCCGCATCGCTCATTGACGAATACAACGTATGGACGTACCCGGTAATTCTTGGCCGTGGAAAGCGATTGTTTGAAAATGGTGCAAGGCCATGTGCATTGCGGCTCGTGGCTTCGAAGGTTTCTGCAACGGGCGTTGTGATGAGCACCTATGTTCCCGCTGGCGATATTCCGTTTGGCTCACTTGGTGAGGACAAGCCAAGCGCGAAAGAATTGACCCGGCGCGCCAAGATGGCTACAGATGCAACGTGAATATGCTGTCTACAAACTGTGCGCGCTAACAACGCGTTCCAAGGGATGCCGCTATCGCGGCGCCCCAGAGAGCTGGCATTAGATCACACACCAACCTTTGAGGTAGTGCACCCATGAAGTTCGGCTACACAATCGTCTATGTTCCGAGCGTTGAGGCATCGCTTGCGTTCTTCGAAGAGGCCTTTGGTTTCACACGGCGCTTTCTTCACGAGTCTGGAACGTACGGTGAGTTGGAAACGGGTGAAACAACGTTGGCCTTTGCTGCGCATGAGCTGGGCGAAATGAATTTTCCAACCGGTCATGTTGCCGCACATTCATCCGAGCGGCCCTTGGGTATCGAACTCGCGTTCGTCACCAATAATGTTGACTCCGCGCATGCGAAGGCCATCGCTGCAGGGGCCAGGCAGCTGAGTGCGCCGGTCGCGAAGCCTTGGGGGCAGGTGGTCTCGTATGTTCGATGCCCCGACGGTACGCTTGTCGAACTCTGCACACCTGTCGGCGGCTAGCTGTGGTTTAACGCTTCGCTTTTGCCGATGTGCTACGACCTGCGGTTTCCGCACGCGGCTGAGTCCAACCATTAGGCAGTAAAGAAGATTCCTATGACAATTTCTACTATCTGTTTGTATATCGCTGCTTGTTTTGCTGTCACGGTTATTCCCGGCCCAACCATGTTATTGGCTCTTGCTAATGGAGCATCCAGAAACTGGTGCGTTGCTGGCATGGGGATCCTTGGCGCAGCTTTATCTGATCTGCTTCTTATTGGGGCTGTCGCTATTGGATTGGGTGCTATTCTTGCCGCATCAGAACTTTTCTTTTCGATCATTAAATGGATCGGTGTTATTTATCTTGTTTGGCTTGCGATTCAACTGTGGCGACATAAGCCAACCTCGTTAGATGCTGGTATAAAAGATTCAAGTTATTCTGCAGCTAAGGCTTTCCGTAGAAGTTTGTTGGTTGCCCTATCAAACCCCAAAGGGCTTTTGTTTTTTTCGGCTTTTCTTCCCCAATTTATTAACACCGCTGAACCTCAGGCAATTCAATATATTACACTCGCTGTACTGACTGCAGTATTGGATATGGCGGTTATGACTTGTTATGCCTCAGGCGGAGCCCAGGCTGCGCGATTGCTGACAGCCAAAGGGTTGAGGAGATTGAATCGTGCTTGTGCATCCTCGTTTATTTCTCTTGCTGTTTTCTTGGCTCTGTATAAAAAAGCAAATTCCTGACAAGGCGCTCAAACACGTTCACTTTATTCACCGGACAGCGCCTCGAGCCGCTTTGGGGTTGGACGTTAGGCATAGAGGCAATCATCGTGTCAGTACCTCAGAGTAAATCTGAACTTGTTTTCTCAATTAAAAATGAATACAAGAAGCTACGTGGAGAGATTGAAAAAATTCCCGCCGGATTTACTGTGGATAAATCCATGGATGGGCATGTCGCAGGCAGGAAAATGAGTCCCCATGACTTGCTGTCTTATCTTGTCGGCTGGAATGAACTTGTGCTCAAGTGGCACTCAAAAATGGATTCTGGAGAAAAAGTAGATTTCCCTGAAACCGGATTCAAGTGGAATGAACTCGGTCTTCTTGCTCAAAAATTCTATAAGGATTATGAAGACGTTCAATTTGGTGATCTGGTCATGCGGCTGCATGAAGCAAAAGACAGAATCCTGGAACTTATAGATCGCCACCCAGACCATGACCTTTACGGTCAGCCCTGGTACGGGAAATGGACTATGGGGAGAATGATTCAATTCAACACGTCTTCTCCATATGGCAATGCCTGCGCAAGACTGAGAAAATGGAATAAATTACACCGTGCGGACTAAATCGTCCGGACCGGTGCAAAAAACCGCGCATGCCGGTGATTTTGAACGTTGAACCTCTCGACAATAGGAACCTCTATCATGATCGACCATACTGGTGTGGCGGTAAGCAATTTTCAAAAGAGCAAGCTGTTTTATTCGAAAGCGCTTGCGCCTATCGGATACGCATTGCTAATGGAAGTTTCGGCTGCTGAGACAGGGCGCAACGATGCTGCTGGTTTTGGCGTGTCACCGAAGCCCGACTTTTGGATTGGGAGCGGTACTCCCAATGTTCCGCCGGTCCATGTTGCCTTCCGTGTCTCTAGCCGCGCGCTTGTCGATGCTTTCTACAAGGCAGCCCTTGCCGCCGGTGGGCGTGATAATGGAGCACCCGGTTTACGTCTTCACTACCACCCAAACTATTACGGTGCCTTTGTGCTTGATCCCGATGGTCACAACATCGAGGCAGTCTGTCATGACCCCGAGTGAGTGGCCAAGCCCATCATTCCACCGGCCTGCGCGAAAAGCCGCGCAGGCCGGTGAATTCAAACCGTGGGCAATAGGCTAAAGAATATTACCCATAAGAAAAATATTATGAAAAAAATACTGGTTGCAATTTTAACTATCTTAATAAGCACTACAGGTTGTAGCAAAAAAACAAACAGCGAAGATGCGGACGCCAATAGTGATGAAATTGGAAAATCCGTTACCAACGCTGCTTTACAAGTTTCAGGAATTGATGTGAGCACCCTTTCTGGTGTAACTGAAAAAATAAAAGGTGCTTGTTCCAGAAATAAATATGGGTTAAGTGAAGAGGTTTGCATCCAAACAGTTGACGATAGAAAAGATTTTTGTATGCAACAAACAGCTCAAAAATACCCCGGGAAATTATCGAACGTAGACAGAATGCAAGAAGTGATTTCCAGTCACATAGAGTGCTTATTCCAGAAGTAAATTGATGCATTAACCGAATGGCTAAATCATTGTTCAAGCGGAATGCCTAACGCTGCCCCTTATTTAAATTTTTGGTCGTCTCTCCTAAACCCCAATGCAACCCTTCTGGAGTATTCATGCTGCAACTTAGGCCAAATTGCGAATGCTGCGACAAAGATTTGTCGCCTGAATCTACGGAGGCGCGTATCTGCTCCTTTGAATGCACGTTCTGTGCCCCGTGCGCCGAAGGCGCCCTCGGTGGGAAGTGCCCAAACTGCGGCGGAGAGTTGCTTGCTCGCCCACGCCGTCCCGCGAACAAGCTTTCAGATAACCCGGCATCCACTGAGCGCGTTTACAACCCGGCTGGTTGCGCAAAAGCCGTGTAGTCTCGCTACGCCTCGGTCCAAGAAGAAGACGCATTGTGCTGGCAAGGTTCTCTCAAGTCGTTGTTGGCTCTGTAGCACTTGCATTCGGAACTCAAACAAGGCGCCCAGCCCATCATTCCCGCATCACGGCGCGTCATCTGACTTGTTCTGGGACAAAATACTCATCCGCGTAAAAAATAATCCAGCGCCAACAGAGCTTAGGCCTCATCCATACGGCCTCGGCTATTCGCAGTTCAAAACACAAAGGAAAAGATAGTGGTTATCGTAGTAGGCACCGGAAAATTGGCCAGGGAGCTCCTGAGCGTCTTGCCGAGCACCTCTCCCTGCGAGGTTATTGCATGGGCGGATGCAGCCCAAAGCGAAGGAAAGTCTGTCGTCGTTCATGCCGGTTCTGGCCGGGAGCTTGAAGACGTGATTACGTTCTGCCAAAAAACAGGATCAACCCTTGTAGAGCTGGCAACGGGGTCTGAGATCGAGAGCCGCGAGGTTGGTTTCCCTGTAGTTGTGTGCCCCAACACGAACATCCTGATGCTCAAATTCATGGGAATGCTCGCTGCAAGCGGGCACCATTTCAAGAACTACAAGGTAAGTGTTATCGAGTCTCACCAGGCCGAAAAATCATCCGTGCCCGGAACCGCCGTAGCGCTGGCCCAATCCCTTGGCCTGCCGAGCGAAAAGATACTTTCAATCAGGGACCCACAAGCGCAACGGGAAGACTTGCAAATTCCACCCGAGTATCTTTCCAGGCATGCCTATCATCGGATCGAGATTGAAGATCATGTCGGCCGTATCGTTCTTGAAACAAAAGTATTTGGCCCGGCACCATACGCCGAAGGTTTGGCACAGATACTTTCCGCTGTTCGGTCCAACAAACTTGAGGGCCGACGCTACAACGTCATGGAATTTATTGTGAATGGTTGGGTTTAGCCATTCCGCCGGATCTTGCGCATAAAGCGTGCAAGGCCGATGAATATTGACGTCATGAACGGCAAAGACGTTCTTGGCGAGATCGATACCAACGGTGATAATGATCATGAATTTCCCCAGCTGTAAGCGATTCGAGAAGGTGTGGAAATTCCATCATGGCATTTCGTTACCGCAGCGGCTTACTTAGCAACCGCGGAACGGCGAAGTTTCTTTCATTCGCTAAACAGGCAGGTTTTTATGGGATTTACACTCGAAAAAGTCGTGCCGTGGGGGCGTTCATATGACGAATACGTCAGCATGTTTGGCCTTACCGAGGCCGATCTTGAGCTTCGTATTCTTGGTTGCGGTGATGGTCCTGCGGCGTTCAATTCAGAACTGACCAAACGCGGTGGGAATATCGTCTCGGTTGATCCCATCTACGTTTTTGACGCAGACCAGATCAAAGGCCGTATCTCTGAAACGTATGCCGCTGTGATGGCGCAAATGCGCAATAACCAAAGCGACTACGTTTGGGCGACTGTCCAGTCGGTAGAACAACTCGGAAATATTCGCATGTCGGCAATGGAAACCTTCCTTGCGGACTTTGAAGCAGGAAAGGATGAAAGCCGATACGTTCCGGGGGAGCTGCCGTCATTGCCTTTTGAAAGCGGCAAATTCGAGCTTGCCTTGTCGTCTCATTTCCTGTTTTTGTATAGCGATCAGTTGTCAGCAGAGTTTCATCTTCAAGCTCTTCAAGAAATGTTGCGTGTGGCTCGCGAAGTCAGAGTGTTTCCACTGCTTACGCTCAATGGCGCTTCAATATCGCCCCACCTTCAATTCGTAAAGGAGTACTTTGCACAAAACGGCTTCAGTATTGAAGTTAAGCCTGTGCCTTATGAATTTCAGCGCGGCGGCAATGAAATGCTGGTCATCAAGCCCGTCTGACATTGCGGTCAAGCGGGGCGAGCAAAAAACCATGCCCCTTACCATCCCAGGGAGATATATCCAATGTTGAGCCTTGAATTTCTCATCACTTCGTTCATCGTTGTGCTCATTCCAGGCACAGGGGTCATCTACACCGTATCGACGGGTCTCGCCCAAGGCCGAAAGGCTAGCGTGTTTGCGGCGCTGGGTTGCACGGCGGGGATCCTCCCTCATCTCATGGCAACCGTACTGGGGCTCGCTGCCGTCATGCACACCAGCGCACTCGCGTTCCAGGCCCTAAAGTATGCCGGCGTTGCCTATCTGCTCTTCGTTGCATATGCCACTTGGCGCGACAAGTCGGCCTTCGCCATCGACGAAAATCCCTCTTCAAAAACGGCCGCCGGTCTTGCTGTAAAAGCGTTCCTGCTCAACATCCTCAATCCGAAACTGACGATCTTTTTCCTGGCTTTTCTTCCGCAATTTGTTCAGCCGGGAGCGACCGAGCCGCTCTTCCAGCTTGTCCTGCTGAGCACTGTTTTCATGACGATGACATTCATCGTGTTCGTTGCCTATGGCTTTCTCGCCCATGCTTTCCGCAAGGCGGTCATCGAATCGCCACGAGTGCAAAATTGGCTGCGCCGTACCTTTGCTGCAACTTTTGTTGGCCTGGGTGCGAGTTTGGCGCTAACTGAAAAATAATGCCCGACCCATCATTAACCGTAGCTGTGCGAAAAGCCGCGCAGGCCGGTGAATTCAAAGCTTGAACATCATGGCCATTTTTGTACCATTCATTACGATTGACGGGCTTTCGTGGTGAAAGAGGGCCAGGTTCTGTTGATGCTGGATTGGTTTGCACGCAAGCGTACGCTGAAATGAAAAACGGGTGGCCCAAGCCACCCGTTTTGTTTGCTGCATCGCGGTTTACAGCGTGAAGCGGTTGGTGATCGGCATGCGCCAATCCTTGCCGAAGGCGCGGTGGGTCACGCGCGGGCCGACCGGGGCCTGGCGGCGCTTGTATTCGTTGATGCGCAACAGGCGCACCACGCGGTCGACGTCTTCCTGGGCGTAACCCTGCGCGACGATTTCGGCGCGGCTGAGGTTTTCCTCGACGTAGGCCTGCAGGATCGCGTCGAGCACGTCGTATTCCGGCAGCGAATCCTGGTCCTTCTGGTCCGGGCGCAGTTCGGCCGAAGGCGGGCGGGTGATGATGCGTTCGGGAATGACTTCGCCCACCGTGTTGCGCCAGTTCGACAGCCGGTAAACCAGCGTCTTGGCCACATCCTTGAGCACGGCAAAGCCGCCGGCCATGTCGCCGTAGAGCGTGGCGTAGCCGGTGGTCATCTCGGATTTGTTGCCGGTGGTCAGCACGAGGCTGCCGCTCTTGTTGGACATCGCCATCAGCAGCGTGCCGCGAATGCGGCTTTGCAGGTTTTCTTCGGAAGCATCCATCGGCAGGCCGGCGAAGTGCGGTTCCAACCCGGCCATAAAGGCTTCGTACATTGGCCAGATCTCGATTTCGGAATACTTGCAGCCCAGGCGCTCGATCATGTCTCGTGAATCGGTCACGCTGATGTCGGCGGTATAACGCGACGGCATCATCACCGCGTGCACCTTGTCCGGGCCGAGCGCGTCGCAGGCAATGGCCAGCGTCAGCGCCGAATCGATGCCGCCCGAGAGGCCAAGCAGAATGCCGGGGAAGCGGTTCTTGCCGATGTAATCGCGCACGCCGGTGACGAGCGCCTGGTAAACGCTGGCTTCCTCGGAGAGATCGGCCGCGATGGCGCCGGGCTGCAGGTCGCCGCCCTGGTATTCGACAAAGCCCATGGTGGTTTCAAATGCCGGCAGTTGCGCCACCACTTCGCCCGCCTTGTTCAGCGCGAACGAGTTACCGTCGAACACCAGTTCGTCCTGGCCGCCGACCGTATTGCAGTAGACCAGCGGAAAGCCGTTTTCTTCGACGCGCGCGGCGGCGATGTTGTGGCGGGTGCTCTGCTTGGCCTTGTGATAGGGCGATGCATTGAGCACCAGCAGCAGCTCGGCGCCTTCGTCGGCGGCGGCTGCGGCCGGGTCCACGTCCCAGATGTCTTCGCAGATCGCCACGCCAACCTTAACGCCATTCTGCTCGAACACCAGCGGCACGGCGCCGGGGGTGAAATAGCGCACCTCGTCGAACACGGCATCGTTGGGCAGCAGCATCTTTTCATAGCGGCCGAGGATATTGCCGTCGCGGATCACGACGGCGGCGTTGAAGCATTCACGGGTATCGCCATATGGATAGCCGACGACCAGCGTGATGCCGTCGACTTCGTCGATCAGGCGGCCGATCATCTTGCGGCATTCGGCCAGAAAGGACGGGCGCAGCAGCAGATCTTCCGGCGGGTAGCCGGCCAGTGCCAGTTCCGGTGTGAGCAGGATATCGGCGCCGGCTGCGCGGGCATCGCGGGCGGCGGCAAGGATCAGTTCGATGTTGCCGGCCAGATCGCCGACGACGGGGTTGAGCTGGGCTAGAGCGATTTTCATGTTGGTGCAGGCCAAAGAGAGGCAAAAGGCGATTTTAACCCGGAAGCGGGCGTTGCGTTTCAGCCGCTGCAGATATCTCGCGCCATCTGCAAAACATGGTCGACAAGATCGGGCCGCAGGCAGTCGATCTCGATCCGGTCGTCCATGCTGCGTTGCCAGGTGAGCTGGCGCTTGGCGAGCTGGCGCGTGGCGGCGATGCCTTTTTCGCGCAGTTCGGCAAAATCGATCTGGCCTTCCAGGTATTCCCAGCTTTGGCGGTAGCCCACGCAGCGCATCGAGGGCAGGTCCGGGGATAGCACGTATTTCTGGCGCAAGGCGCGTACTTCGTCGAGCAGGCCTTGTTTGAGCATCAGCTCGAAACGCTCGGCGATGCGGGCATGCAGTACGGCGCGATCGGACGGCGCCAGCGCGAACTTGCTGATTGCGTAGGGCAGTGGCTCACTGGCGGCTTCAGCCAGCAGTGCGCTCATGGTCCGGCCGGACAACTGGCAGATTTCCAGCGCCCGGCCCACGCGCTGGGCATCGTTCGGTTGCAGCCGCGCGGCGGTGGTCGGGTCGATGTGCGCCAGCTTGGCATGCATCGCCGGCCAGCCGATGGTGGCGGCTTCGGCTTCGAGCTGTTGGCGCAGCGCCGGATCGGCCTGCGGCAGATCGTGGATGCCGTGCTGCAACGTGTTGAAATAGAGCATGGTGCCGCCGACCAGTACCGGCACCTTGCCGCGCGCCGTGATATCGGCCATCAGGCGCAAGGCATCGTTGCGGAACTGCGCGGCGGAATAGGCCTCGGTCGGGCTGATGATATCGATCAGGTGGTGCGGCGCGCGGGCGAGCGTGGCGGCATCGGGCTTGGCGGTGCCGATATCCATGTCACGAAAAACCAGCGCGGAATCGACCGAGATCAGTTCGACCGGCAGGCCGGCTTCGAGCAGGTGGATCGCGCAGGCGGTCTTGCCGCTGGCGGTGGGGCCCATCAGGAAAATGGCGGGCGGCAGGGCAGGGGTCATGGGCGAAACACCACGCGAGCGTTGAACCAGGCGATGCCCAGCGACAAAAACACGGCGGGGATGAAGGCCGTTGCGCCCCAGGATGGCAGGAGCAGCGCCAAGCAGATCGCAAAGCCCGCCAGCCCGAGCAGGCCGCTGACAAAGCCGCGCAGCAGACGCAAGGTCGCGGCCGGGCCGCTCTTTGCCAGCGTGAATGCCGGCATGATCGAACCGGCGACCGGGAATGCGGCGAGCAGGCCGGTCCATTCCGCGCCGAGCCGGGCCGAGGCGCTGGTCAAGCCGAACACCAGCGCGAACGCGGCCACGATGCGCGCCAGCAATTCCGCTTGCGGCAGCGTGGCGCTGGCCGGGGCAAAAAGGGTGGCTTGGCGGGGCAGGGTAAAGCCGGCCACCAGCATGGCCAGCGTCGCCCCGCCAGCGAGCAAGGCGTAAGGCAGATCGAGCGCATGGCAGGCGGCTGCGGCCAGCAGGAAGGCCAGCCAGCCCGCCAGCAGGCAGATCAGCCAGTGGCAACGTGGCGCCAGGCGGGAAAAAATCCACAGATAGGCGGCGAGCGGCGCGAGCCCGACCGGCAGCATCCACGCCACGCGTGCGGCGTAGGCGGCGCCCTGTTCCAGCCACAGCACGGCGATGATCGGGCCGGCGATCACCGGCAGGCCGGACAGCAGCCCGGCCAGCGCCGGACCGTAGCGTTTGCCGGCGAGGCTGGCGCCGCCGACCAGCAGCGGCGCGCCGATCAGTTTCATGGCGATGACCAGCATCATTTGCCCCGCATAAAGAGTTTGTCGACATCGGCGAGCGAGAGCCGGAACCAGGTCGGGCGGCCGTGGTTGCACTGGCCGGAGCGCTCGGTGGCTTCCATCTCGCGCAGCAGCGCGTTCATCTCGGGCAGCGTCAACATGCGGTTGGCGCGCACCGAGCCGTGGCAGGCCATGCTCGCCAGCACTTCGTTGCGCCGGCTATCGAGCGTCTGGCTGCTGCCGACGCCGCGCAAGTCGGCGAGCACCGCTTGCGCCAGTTCGACCGGATCGGCATCGCGCAGCATCTGCGGCATGGCGCGGATCGCGAGCTGGGTGGGCGATTGCACGCTGATCTCGAGTCCCAGCGCGAGCAAGGCTTCGCCGTGATCCTCGACCGTGGCGACATCGAGCTTGTCGGCGGCAAACACATGCGGAATCAGCAATGCCTGGCGCGGCAGGTTTTCCGCATCGATCGAGGCTTTCAGCTTTTCATACACCACGCGCTCGTGCGCCGCGTGCATGTCGACCACGATCAGGCCCTCGGCGCTCTGCGCCAGGATGTAGATGCCGTGCAGTTGCGCCAGCGCGAACCCCAAGGGCGGTAGCCCGTTGATATCAGACTGCGGTAGCCCGTTGATATCAGATTGTGGCAGTCCGTCCTGGGACGATTGCGGTAGTGCGTCCGAGGTGGGTTGTGGCGCTTGATATTGCGCCGGCTGAGGCATCGCTGCGGGTGCCGACCGTTCGACGGATTGCGGCGCGGTGGGCGCAACGTTCGGACGCAAATCGCCGAACATGCGGTCGTAATACGCCAGCGATTCCTGCGCGGCAGCCAGCGGCATCGGCTGCTGGCGATAAGCCATTTCGGCATAAGTACGCGGCGCGAGCGGGGCGGCGGCTGGCGCGGGGGCTGCGGGGCGGCTGATCTCGCCGGTTTCAGGGTCGATGCCGGGCGCGGGTTGCAGCCCGGCCTTGGCGCCCGAGAGCGCCTTGTTCAGCCCGGTCAGCAGGAAGCGGTAGAGCGCCTGCGATTCGCGGAAGCGCACCTCGATCTTGGTCGGGTGGACGTTGACGTCGACGCCTTCTGGATCAAGTTCGAGGAACAGGCAGTAGGCCGGATGGCGGTCGTGGTGCAACACGTCGCGATACGCCTCGCGCAGCGCGTGCTGCACCAGCTTGTCGCGCACGAAACGGCCGTTGACGAAGAAATACTGGCCGTCGCGGCTGGATTTGCCCAGCGTGGGCGAGCCGGCCAAGCCGTAGAGGCGCAGGTTGCCGAAGCCCTCGTCGAGCGCAATCGCGCTGGCCACGAATTCGTCGCCTAGGATCGCTGCGGCGCGCTGCGCCAAGTCGCCGCGCAGCAGGCGCGCCTGCGCGCGGCCGTTGTTGGTCAGCGCGAACTGGATCTCCGGGTGCGCCAGCGCGATGCGCTTCACCATGTCGTCGCAGTGGGCGAACTCGGTGCCTTCGGATTTCAGGAACTTGCGCCGGGCCGGCATCTGGTAATACAGATCGTGCACTTCGATCGTGGTGCCGGCGGCAAGCGCTGCCGGTTCGGGCGCAGTCAGCGCGCCGTGGTCGGCTTCGATGCGCCAGGCGTGTGCGCCGGCTTCATGGCGGCTGGTCAGCGCCAGGCGCGAGACCGAGGCAATGCTCGCCAGCCCTTCGCCACGAAACCCGAGCGTGGCGACGCGGCTCAGATCGTCGAAATCGCGAATCTTGCTGGTGGCGTGGCGATGCAGCGCCAGTGGCAGATCATCGTGCTCGATGCCGTGACCATCGTCGATCACCTTGATCAGCTTGGTGCCGCCGGCCTGCAATTCCACCTGGATGCTCTGGCTGCCGGCATCGACGCTGTTTTCCAGCAGTTCTTTCAGCGCGGAGGCCGGACGCTCGACCACTTCGCCCGCTGCAATCTGATTGACAAGATGATCTGTAAGAATGTGAATGCGTGGCATTGGAGCGAAATTGGCTAGATAATCTTCGGAAGTTTGTCAGTATAACAGTCCGTTGTAACGGGAACCGAACCATGGCAAGTCGTAAAATCAGCGCGGTGGTTATTGATGATGATGGTGTGCTGCGCAGTCTGATGACCAGTATCCTGCGCCATGCCGATGTAGAGGTCGTCGGCGAAGCGCTGCGGGCCGAGAGTGGACTCGAGCTTTGTCAGCATCATCAGCCCCATCTTGTTCTGCTGGATATCAATCTGCCCGAGACTTCGGGTTTGGCACTTTTACCGCAAGTTTTGCAGTCCTGCCCGAAAACGCGCGTGGTTATGGTTTCCGGCGAGGCCACGTTTGAACGTGTGAACTCGGCCTTGAGCCAGGGCGCGGCAGGCTTCGTGGTCAAGCCGTTCACTTCGGCGCGCCTGCTCGATGCGGCAGGGCGCGCGCTCGGGTTGATCAGCTGACGGCGGAATCTTCGCACATCAACGCGCTCTGCACTTTCTGGCGCGTCAGATGCGGCGCGAACAATTCGATGAAATCGTAGACATAGCCGCGCAGGTAGGCATCCTTGCGAATGCCGATGCGGGTCAGCGAGGGCTCGAACAGGTGCGCGGCATCGATTGCGGTCAGCGCTTTATCTTTTTCCGGCTCGTAGGCCATGCTGGCGATCAGCCCCACGCCCAGACCCAGCTCGACGTAGGTCTTGATCACGTCGGTATCGAGCGCGGAAAGCGCCACGGTGGGGTTGAGGTTCCTGGCGGCAAACGCCTGGTTGATCTGCGAGCGCCCGGCAAAGGCAAAGTCGTAGGTCACGATCGGCCAGGCGGCGATGTCTTCCAGCGTGATCGGGTGATCGAGCAAGGTCAATGGGTGGCCGTTGGGCACGACCACGCTGCGGTTCCACTCGTAGCAGGGCAGCATGGCCAGTTCGGAATAAAGCGCGATGCCCTCGGTGGCCACGGCGATATCGGCTACGCCTTCGACCACCATTTCGCTGATCTGCGTCGGGCTGCCCTGCTTCAACGACAGGCGCACCTGCGGATAGCGTTGCAGAAAAGCCTTGATCGCCTTGGGCAGCGCGTAACGCGCTTGGGTGTGCGTGGTGGCGATGGTCAGGCTGCCGTTTTCCACCTGGACGAACTCTTCGCCGATGCGCTTGAGGTTCTGCGCCTGCAGCAGCATGCGCTCGGCGATGCGCAGCACTTCCTTGCCGGGGCCGGTCACGTCGACCACGCGCTTGCCGTTGCGGATGAAGACCTGCACGCCCAGCTCGTCTTCCAGCATGCGAATCTGCTTGGAGATGCCCGGTTGCGAGGTATGCAGCTTCTCGGCCGCATCGGTCACGTTCAGACCTTGCTTGTAGACTTCGACCAGATAACGCAGCTGTTGCAGCTTCATGGTGGTTCCTTAATAACCCAGTATTATTTGATATAAAGATATCAGTCTTATGTGTATATAAGCAACGTAGTTATGATGTTTCCAATTGTTGAGAACAGGAATCATCATGGAACCGATTTATATCCTCTCCGGACTGGCGGTTGGCTTCATCGTCGGCTTGACGGGCGTGGGTGGCGGTTCGCTGATGACCCCGATCCTGCTCTGGTTCGGCATCAGCCCGGCCACGGCGGTCGGCACCGATTTGCTGTATGCCGCGATCACCAAGGCGGGCGGCGTGGTGGTGCATCACCGCCAGCGCAATATCGACTGGAAAATCACCGGCTGGCTGGCTGCCGGCAGCGTTCCCGCCGCGCTGGCGACGGTGCTCGCGCTGAACCTGCTGCACCCGGACATGGGCACGCTCAATGCCCTGATCAAGCACTTTCTCGGCTTCGCTTTGATCCTGACGGCGCTGGCGATCATCTTCAAGAAGGCGCTGCTGGCCTTTGCGCAGCGCCACGCCAGCGACTGGCTCAATCGGCCGCAGCACCAGCTCAATTGGCTGACCCTCGTTACCGGCTTGGTGCTCGGCGTGATCGTCACCCTGTCGTCGATCGGCGCCGGCGCCTTGGGCACGGTCGCGCTGTTCATGCTTTATCCGCTGATCCCGACTTCGCGCCTGGTCGGCACCGAGATCGCCCACGCCGTGCCGCTGACCGCGATCGCCGGTCTGGGCCATGCCGGCCTGGGCAATATCGACTGGTTTGTGCTGACGAGCCTGCTGACTGGCTCGCTGCCCGGCATCTGGATCGGCAGCCACCTGAATGGCCGTGCCTCGGACAAGTTGTTGCGGCCGTGCCTGGCGGTGATGCTGGCGCTGGTCGGAGGTAAGCTGATCCTGCTGTGAGGCGCAAATCTGCAGGACGTGTTAATTTGCCGCCACTTCTTGCATCCGGCGGTACCAAGGAACTGAACCATGGATTTTGAAACGAAACTCGCCAATACCCTGGCACTCCTGAAAAAGATTGAAGCCGAATACAGCCCCGCAGTGTTCGCGCATTCGTTTGGCGCCGAGGACATGGTGCTGATCGACCTGATCGCGCGCAACCAGTTGAATATCGGCGCCTTCAGCCTGGATACCGGCCGCCTGCCGCCGGAAACCTACACGCTGATGGCCAAGTGCGCCGAGCGTTATCCATCGGTCAAGGTCGCGGTGTATTTCCCGGATGCTGCGCAAGTCGAAGCGTATGTAAATACCCAGGGCATCAACGCCTTCTTCGGTTCGGTCGAGCTCAGGAAGGAATGCTGCCGCATCCGCAAGCTGGAGCCCTTGAAGCGCGCACTGGCCGGCAAGAAGGCCTGGATCACCGGCCTGCGCCGCGAACAGTCGCCGACCCGCACCGACATGGCCGCGCAGGAGTACGACAGCGGCAACGGCCTGGAGAAATTCAACCCGTTGCTGGAATGGACTGAAAAGGAAGTCTGGGCCTACATCCGCGCCAACGACGTGCCGTACAACGAACTGCACGACAAGCACTACCCGTCGATAGGCTGCGCGCCTTGCACTCGCCCGGTGGCGATGGGCGAGGATGTCCGCGCCGGGCGCTGGTGGTGGGAGAATCCGGATTTGAAGGAGTGCGGCTTGCACGCCAAGAAGCATTGATGCTTCGTTTCTGAATCAAACAAAACGGCCCAGCGATATGCGCGGGCCGTTTGAGTTTGTGATGGGCGAAACCGCTTTGTGCCCAAAGAGGACATCTTGTAGGGTGTGCAACGCAGAGCGTTGCGCACCAAATCAGCGATTCAAATGAATAGCCAAGCGAGAGAACCATTGTTCCGCGTGCGCAAATCAGGATTTGCGCACCCTACCGGGCTTTCTACTGCTTCGTTAGCCCGACAAGTGACACGCTTCGCACAGTGCTCGCAATATCAATTCCAGTAACGTTAGCGCCGCTGCCGATTTTTTTTCCATCTGCATGCGGATGATTGCTCCGTCTACCGCCATCGCCGCTGCTTGAGCTGCCTTCATGCCTCGTTCCCCGGCAGGCAGCAAATTGGCAATGGCGTTCGTCGTGTCGCGCTTGTGGCGTAGCGTCACCTCGGCCACCCATGGCCCGATGCCGTCCAGTTCGACCACCCCATTGATGAAGGCGCAGCCCCGATATTCGGGTGTGTTGAACCATTCCTTTAGCGCCGACACAACCGGCTCCAGCGGAAATTCTGCAGTGCGCGGCACGCGGCCCAAGGCGTCGATAAACCAGGTCATCCATCGCTCGTGCCGATAATCGAGATAGGCCGCAATTAGATCGTTCTTGCTCGGAAAGTGACGGTAGAACGTGACTTTCGTGACCCCGGCTTGCTCGATGATGCGGTCAATGCCGGTCGCACGTACTCCATCCTGATAAAACAAGTCATGGGCTGTTTGCAAGATACGCGCGCGCGCGCTCTGTTCTGCCGGGTGCCGGGGTTCTTGAGTTTTCTTCATACCTAATATGGTAGACAAATCTGTCTACGTGCGCCATACTGCCCGTGTAGACAGATCTGTCTACATAAAAAGGAGAGATACAAATGTTTTTCGATAAATTGAAAGGAGAAGGCAGCGCAGCATCCGTGCCGATGCCCTCTTGGAAAGAGGTCGCCCTGGCTTGGCTGGGAGGGGTATTGGCCGTCGCGGCGATCGCACAGGTTGAAAATGGATTGTCGCTGCCCCTGATCCTCGGCTCCTTCGGAGCATCCTGCGTGCTGGTTTTCGGCTTTCCAAACTTGCCTTTTTCACAGCCGCGCAACGTGGTGGTCGGGCATTTTCTCAGCTCACTCATCGGTTTGTCTTTCCTTGCGTTGTTTGGACCGCAGTGGTGGTCTCTTGCGCTGGCCGTTGGCACAGCCATCGCTACTATGATGTTGACACGCACCGTGCATCCCCCTGCCGGGTCCAACCCCGTCATCGTTTTTCTTGCGCAGCCTGCTTGGAGTTTTCTATGGTTTCCGACACTTACGGGTGCATTGCTTCTAGTGCTCGTGGCCTTGCTTTACAACAATTTGACCCGGTCGACGGCTTATCCGAAATATTGGTAGCCTTACCTGCTCCACCATCGTGGGCTAACATTGCGCTCCAGAGGGGCAGGCCAAAAGCTATGCTTTTGCCTGCCCCTGAGTTCAAATGTTGGGCGTCTCGGTAATAAAATCGCAACTGAGCAATCAACAGACTTCTGGTCGTTCCAAAACCCATTCCCCGAACCTCCTCCGCCATCAACTCTCCCGGCGCCGATCCAAGGTAAAATCCGCGCATGAGCCTGAAAAAACTATCCGTCCTGCGCCCGGATCCTTCCAGCCAGACCCCGCTTTACCTGCAGATTGCCAACAAGCTAACCATGGCGATCCAGGCCGGTTACTGGCTGGCCAACCAGCCGCTGCCTTCCGAGCGGGCACTGGTCGAGGCGCTGGATATCTCGCGCGTGACGGCGCGCAAGGCGCTGGAAGTGCTGGAGCGGGAAGGGCGCATCCAGCGCCGTGCCGGTTCCGGCTCCTATATCACCCCGCGGCTGGAGCAGCCGCTGGCGCGCTTTACCCACTTGTCCGAGATGATCAAGCAGCGCGGCTTCAAGCCTGGCTCGCGCTGGGTGAACCGGGAAGTGGCGTTCGCCAATGCCGAGGAAATGCAGCATCTGAACCTGCCGCACAACAGCCGGGTGACCCGCCTGCTGCGGGCGCGCTCGGCCGATGATGTGGTGATCGGCGTTGAACGCACCGCCTTGCCGCATGAGCTGGCGCCCGATCCGCAAGCGGTGGGTGCGTCGCTCTATGATTTTCTGCGCACGCAGGGGATCGGTGTGGCGCGCGCGACGCAGCACATCGGCGCGGCGAACGTGACCGAGGAGCTGGCCGATCTTGTCGGCTTGCCGACGGGTACGGCCATGTTGCACCTGACCCGGATCGGTTACCTGGATAGTGGCGTGGCGGTGGAGCTGACCCATTCCTGGTTTCGCAGTGATTACTTCGCGCTGGTGGCGGAACTCAAATTATGAAACGTCGTCTCAATCGCTTCGCAGCGCGATGCTTTCGGCAGTTATAATCCGCGGCTCGCCCGCGTTTTTCGAACAACAGGATATTGGTATGGCAACCGTTTCGCTCAGGAATATCAACAAGAAGTTTGGCAAGACCCCCGTTCTGCAGGACATCAATCTTGAGTTTCCCGATGGCGAGTTTGTTGTCCTGATCGGCCCGTCCGGCTGTGGCAAGACCACCATCCTGCGCCTGATTGCCGGGCTGGAAGAGCAGGACAGCGGCGATGTGCTGATCGCCGGTGAAAACGTCAACACCCTGCCGCCGGCCAAGCGCTCGATCGCCATGGTGTTCCAGTCGCTCTCGCTCTATCCGCACATGAGCGTGGCCGACAATATCGGTTTTCCGCTCAAGATCGCCGGCACCAGCAAGAGCGTGATTCGCGAGAAAGTCGCCGCCGTGGCCGAGATGCTGCAAATGAGCCACTTGCTCGATCGCCGGCCGGGCCAGCTTTCCGGCGGCGAGAAGCAACGCGTGGCGATCGGCCGTGCAATGGTGCGCGATCCGAAGGTATTCCTGTTCGACGAGCCGCTCTCCAACCTCGATGTCTCGCTGCGCGCCCAGATGCGCATGGAACTGAAAGAATTGCACGAAAAGCTCGGCGCCACCATGCTCTACGTGACCCACGACCAGACCGAGGCGATGACGCTGGGCGAGCGTATCGTGGTGATCAACGATCATGTAGTGCAGCAGATGGGGCGCCCGATCGATCTCTACGAGAGCCCGGCCAATACCTTCGTTGCCGGCTTCTTCGGTTCGCCGCGCATCAATCTGCTCGAAGCCACGCTCGTGACCGCCGATGAGAAACTGGCCACGCTGCGCCTCTCCGACGGGCTCACCGTTCAGGCCGCGGTCGATGCCCGCGGTGCGCAGATCGGTGACAAGGTGATCTTCGGCCTGCGCCCGGAGCATGTGCGCCTGGCAAGCTCGGACGAGGATGAAACCCTGGTGGGGCGCGTGCACCGGCTGGAGCATCTGGGCGACATGGTGCATGTCTATGTGGCGTTGCCGGGCGTGGGCGAGAAAGTCTGCGTCAAGGTCAAGGCAGGCAGCGAATATCCGCAGAACGGCGCACAGGTCGATCTGGCGTTTCCGGTGAAGAACAGCCTGTTGTTCGATGCGGCAGGGGTGGCGTTCCCGCGTTCTGCCTGAACTCAATCTACACCAACAAAA
The DNA here is from genome assembly GCA_018261735.1 of Pseudomonadota bacterium. Classification (GTDB taxonomy): domain Bacteria; phylum Pseudomonadota; class Gammaproteobacteria; order Burkholderiales; family Chitinibacteraceae; genus Formivibrio. The sequence continues at coordinate 475 of JAGTRM010000007.1, read as the reverse complement.
AACCAGTCTTTTCGGACTGGTTTTTTGTTGGGAACCCCGCGCGCATCAACCTTTTTTGACCTCGTGGCCCAAATCCAGCTTGCGTATTTTGTCGCGCAGCGTGTTCTTGGGAATCTGCAGCGCTTCGCTGGCCAGGGTGAGATTGCCGTCGTTGCGGCGCATCGCTTCCAGAATCATCGCGCGCTCTACCGTGTCCATTGCTTGCGGCAGCGAAAGGCCGTCTTCGGCCGAAGCCTGGTCGCAGAAGGGCGGCGCATCCGATTCGATGCCCAGCACGCAACGCTCGGCCACGTTGCGCAACTCGCGCACGTTGCCCGGCCAGTCGTAGGCGATGAGCTGGCGCAGCTTGGCCGGGCTGATCTGCGGCGCGGGGCGGCCGTAGGTGGCGCTGGCCTGCAGCAGGAAATTCTCGAACAGCAGCGCCACGTCTTCGCGCCGTTCGCGCAGCGGCGGCAGATCGAGCTTGGCCACGCTC
>JAGTRM010000066.1 GCA_018261735.1 Pseudomonadota bacterium | reverse complement strand
CAACCTCGACGGTTCGATGCTGTACCAGTCCTTCGCAGTGATCTTCATCGCCCAGGCCTACGGCATCGACATGCCGATCTCGCAGCAGCTCACCCTGCTGGCCGTGCTGATGATCTCCAGCAAGGGCATGGCCGGCGTGGCACGCGCGTCCCTTGTAGTCGTCGCCGCCATCCTGCCGATGTTCAACCTGCCGGAATCCGGCCTGCTGCTGATCATGGCCATCGACCAGTTCCTCGACATGGGCCGCACCGCCATCAACGTGGTCGGCAACAGCATTGCCACCGCCGTCGTGGCCAAGTGGGAAGGCCAACTCGGTGAAACCGTTGGCGACGAAGAAATCGAAGAAGTGCCGGTTCTGGCCGCGTTCGATGCTCCTGCCCTGCAGGAACAAGCCAACGGCTAAGCTGCACGCAATATGCATCACATCGGAGGCGGCCCTGGCCGCCTCTTTTTCATGCAGGAGTTCCGCCATCTCTCCGCTTGCGAACAATTTGCACCGATCTGCCCAGCGCTGGTTGATTCGGGTTGATCCTTTCCTGCTACCATCACTTGGCCCAACATCAAGTTCGTCCATCATGTCGCGCAGATCTTCCCGCATCACGGCACAAATTGTCCGCTTCGTCCTGCTCTTCTGTCTGGCGCTGGCTGTGGGCTATTTCGCCTATCGCGCCAGCGAAACGCGCGAGCTGGACAACCTGCAGGCCACGGGTACACATCGCCTGGAGGTCTATGCCGCCAGCCTGGAACGGGAAATCGAGAAATACGCGTATTTCCCGGCCACGCTCGGGCTGGAACGCGATGTGCTCCAGCTGCTGGCCCACCCGGCCGACCCGGCCCTGCTGCGCCAGGTCAATGCCTACCTGGAAAAGCTCAATGTCCGCGCCGGGACGCTTTCGATCTACATCCTCAACCGCCAGGGCAAGGTCATCGCCGCCAGCAACTGGCAAAAGCCGGATAGTTTCATCGGCGAAGACCTGTCCTACCGCCCCTATTATCACGATGCGATCCGTTCCGGCAACGGGCGCTTTTTCGGCATCGGCACCACGATCGGCGAGCCCGGCTACTATCTATCCTCGGCATTAAGCGGGACGGATGGCATTGCGGGCGTGGCGGTGGTGAAGGTGGCGCTGGATCAGCTGGAAAAATCCTGGTCTGGCGTCGAGGCGCCCGTCCTGCTGGAGGACGAAAACGGCGTGGTGATCCTCTCCTCGGTGAGCGACTGGAAATTCAGCGCCATGCGTACCCTGGATGCAGCCACCCGTCGCAATTTCGACCTCACCTTCAAGTACAACCGCCGCGCCCTGATGCCGTTCCCCGGCAAAACCATGCGCAAGTTGAACAGCGATACCGAAATCGTCTCCATTCCCCGCACGCAAAGCCGCGCCGATGCCCCGCCGTTTCCGGAAACCGGCGTCTTCATGACCCAGACGCAGACCTTGCCCGGTTCCGCCTGGCGTCTGCGCGTGTTTTCCCCGACCACGCAGGTCGAACACATTGCGCGCAACCAGGGTGCGCTCGCCAGCATGGGCGCGCTGCTGTTGCTGATCTGCCTGATGATGGCCAACGAGCGCCGTCGCCGGCTGCGCGACCGCCTGGCCGCACGCGAAGCCCTGCAGCGCGCCCATGATGACCTGGAACGCAAGGTCACCGAGCGCACGGCAGAGCTCTCCAGCACCAACACCCGCCTGCAGCAAGAGGTGGAAGAACGTGTCCGTGCCGAGCACACCCTGCGTGAAGCGCAGGATGGGCTGATCCAGGCCGGCAAGCTCGCGATCATCGGCCAGCTTTCCACCAGCATCGCCCACGAGATCAACCAGCCGCTGGCGGCGCTTAGCGTGCTTGCCCACAATGCACTGCGGCTGCAGCAGCGGGCCGAGTACGGTGAGGTGGAATCCAATCTGGAGCGCATCGGAAAAATGGTAGGCCAGATGGCGCAAATCACCGACCACCTGAAGGGTTTCGCCCGCAAATCCTCGGGCACGCCCGGACCCGTTTCACTGCAAAAAGCCCTCGACAACGCGCTGTTCCTGCTCGAGCAGCGCGTGCGTCGGCGCCGGATCAAGGTCGACATCGCGCTTACCGGCCCGGATATGCTGGCCTGGTGCGACCCGGTCCGGCTGGAACAGGTGCTGCTCAACCTGATCAGCAATGCGTTCGATGCCATGGAACACACGCCCCACCCGCGGCTGGAGATCACGGCCGAACAGCGCGCGGGGCGCATCCGCCTGCTGCTGCGCGATCACGGCCCGGGGCTCAGCGAAGAAACCTTGCAACACCTGTTCGAGCCGTTCTTCACCACCAAGGAACCCGGCGTGGGTCTGGGATTGGGACTGGCGATCTCGGCCGGCATCGTGCGTGATTTCGGCGGAACGCTGGCCGGCGAAAACATGCCCGATGGCGGCGCCCTGTTTATTCTTGAAATACCGGCCTGGGAGGGAGAGCAACACAATGGCAGATAACCTGACGATCCTGCTGGTCGAGGACGACCCCAACGTGCTGCATGCCTGCGAGCAGGCACTGCGCATCGACAACCTGCCGGCGATCTGCGTCGAATCGGCAGAACTCGCGCTGCAACAGCTCACCCCCGATTACCCCGGCATCATCGTCAGCGACATCTGGCTGCCCGGCAAGAGTGGCATGGATCTGCTGCATGAAGTGCAACAGCTTGATCCGGAGCTGCCGGTGATCCTGATGACCGGCCACGGTGATGTCCGCCTTGCGGTGCAGGCCATGAAAGAAGGCGCGCACGATTTTCTGGAAAAACCGTTCATGCCGGAAACGCTGGTCGATATTGCCCGCCGCGCACTGGAAAAACGCGCCCTGGTGCTTGAAGTGCGCGCGCTGCGCCGGCAATTGAGCGACCGGAACAGCATCGAAGGGCGCATTATCGGCCGCTCGCCCGGCATGGCGCGCGTGCGCCAGCGCGTGACCGATCTCGCCCCGACCCAGGCCAATGTGCTGATCGAAGGTGAAACCGGCACCGGCAAGGAACTGATCGCCCGCTGCCTGCATGACGCCAGCCCGCGCCGCAACGGCAATTTTGTCGCGCTCAACTGCGGCGGACTGCCGGAATCGCTGTTCGAAAGCGAGATTTTCGGCCATGAATCCGGTGCGTTTACCGGTGCGGCCAAGCGCCGCATCGGCAAGATCGAGCACGCCAACGGCGGCACCTTGTTTCTGGACGAAATCGAGAACATGCCGATCCCGTTGCAGATCAAGCTCTTGCGCGTGCTGCAGGAGCGCTCGCTGGAGCGCCTGGGCTCCAACCAGGCCATCCCGGTGGATTTCCGCCTCGTCGCCGCCACCAAGGAAAACTTGCGCACACTCTCCGATTCGGGACGATTCCGCGCCGATCTTTTCTACCGTCTGAGCGTGGCCAAGCTCGATCTGCCGCCGCTGCGCGAACGGCGCGAAGACGTGGCGCTGCTGTTCGAGAATTTCCTGCTGCAGGCCAGCGCCACCTACGG
>JAGTRM010000065.1 GCA_018261735.1 Pseudomonadota bacterium | reverse complement strand
AGTCGCCGTGCCCAGACCCGCTGCTTGCAACAGTTTTTGGATTCTTGTGCTTCCCATGATGGTCCTTCTCCTTCCTCGTTAACTTCAAAAAGGAGGCCTGCTGTTTGGCCTCGTTTGAAAATGTGAAACTTCTGCTTTAATACCGTGCAGCGGCTCCACATTTGATCCGGCTTTTCTTGGGTTTAATAAGTACTGGCCAGAAAATTTGGATAGTTGCTTCTAATGAATCCAGGCAACCTGTCAAAATCAAAAACTTTGTTGCTTCAAAAAATCAAATAGCTCTTCGCGGTTTGGCATGCCGCCTTGTGCCCCGGCTCGGGTGACAGACAGTGCGCCGGCGGCGCAGGCCAGACGGGCGATCTCGCCCATTTCACCACCCCAGAATGCAGCCAATGTTCCATTAAAAGTATCGCCGGCTCCGGTTGTATCCACGGCCCGGACCGGAAATCCTGGCTGATGCTGCAATTCACTGTTGCGGTTGGTAAACCAGGCACCATCACGGCCTTTGGTCATGATTACTTTGGCCGGATACAGGCGAAGCGACTGCTGCCATGCATCAACTGGCGTGGAAAAAACAATCGCCAGTTCATGTTCGTTCGGGGTAAGCAGGGTAGTGTGTTGCAAGATACTGTCCGGCAACGGCATTGCGGGCGCCGGGTTGAGCAGAAACGGTTTGCCGTGACGCGCCGCGAGTTCGGCCGCGGCCTGAACGACAGGCAGCGGAATTTCCAGCTGGGATATTACGACATCCGCCTCGGCGAACGCGGATTCCGCTGCGAACAGGTCGTCTGGCATCAGGGCATGATTGGCGCCAGGTACGACGATAATCGCGTTTTCAGACTGGCTGACCGTAATGATTGCAACCCCGGTAGCGGCTTTGTCGGTTATCCGGACGTAACGAGTGTCAATGTTTTCACGGTTGAGACCATTGATCAGATCGGTGCCAAATACATCACTGCCAACGCAGCCAATCATGGTGACCGTGGCCCCGAGTCTGCTGGCTGCGACTGCCTGGTTGGCCCCTTTTCCGCCGGGATGAGTGGTAAAGCTTTGACCCAGCAGTGTTTCTCCCAGGGTTGGAATCTGGTCGGTTTCAACTACCAAGTCCATGTTGATGCTGCCAACCACCAAAACCCTGTTCATGCAAACAATCCTCACATTTTGAATAAGCGTGCGATGCGCCTTTCTTGGTTGCTGTCACGTTACTAAAACGTGCTAGCTTGTGCAGTCTATACCGGTAAATTTATCCCTGTCCAGAAAAATGTTGTTTGAAAAATTAAACTACATAATGCCCGTGCATAAACGCACCGATTGGCAGTCTGGTCTTGTCGATCATGATTAGGTGTACTAGTATTGGCGACTGCTGATACGTTTTAGCTGGGTGATTTCATACTTGTTGGATAATGCGCTCCTGTTTGTCTGCAAATTTTAACTACGGGGTTTCGGAGGGGAAAATGGCTGTTAACAAAATTGAAGGCATCATACCGGTGATGATCACGCCGTTTCTGGAGTCGGGCGAGATCGATTATGCGGGCATGGAGCGCTTGATCGAATGGTATATCGCCAATGGTTCGGATGCTTTGTTCGCAGTGTGCCAGTCCAGCGAGATGCAGTTTTTGTCAGTGGAAGAGCGGGCGGCACTGGGTAAATTTGTAGTCAAGCAGGCTGCGGGGCGTGTGCCGGTGGTGGTGTCCGGCCACATCAGCGATGATCCGTACAGCCAGCTGGAAGAATTGACCGCCGCCGTGGATACCGGTGCCGATGGTGTGGTGCTGGTCACCAATCATCTCGATCCCAAGAATAAAGGCACCGAAACCTTCCGTGGAAATCTGCAGTGGTTGCTCGATCGCCTGCCGAAAGAGGTGCCGCTTGGCCTATACGAGTGCCCGGCGCCGTATCGCCGCCTGCTGAGTGATGATGAGCTGCGTTTCTGCATCGATAGCGAGCGTTTCGTCATGTTGAAGGATGTTTCCTGCGACCTGGAAACCGTAAAACGTCGCGTGGCCATATCTGCCGGAACGCCATTTGCCATCCTGAATGCCAATGCGGCCATTGCCTTTGATGCCATGAAGGCCGGCTCGCGCGGTTTCAACGGCGTATTTACCAACTTCCATCCTGATCTTTACAAATGGTTGTACACCTCGGGAACGAAGCATCCTGAACTTGCCGATGAAGTGGCTACGTTCCTGGTGTTGGCGGCATTGTCCGAGGCATTTGGTTATCCGGTTCTGGCCAAGATGTATCATCAGCGCATCGGAACCTTTGATTCGATCAAGAGCCGCACGATTACCTTCGATGTGCGCGAACGGTTCTGGGCGCTGGACGCCATTCTCGACAAAGTGGTGGCTGGAACCGAGGCGATGCGGGCGAAAATTGCTGCGCTGTGATTGGGTGAATCAACGAGTCTGACAAGAATAGAAAAGGCGGCGCATTGGATGCGCCGCCTTTTTACATTCCGAGCAGCAATTTCGGCTTATTTGAGCTGTTTGAGCAAGCCATCCAGAAGCTGTTGCTCCAGAGCTGCATCCATCTTGTCCTTGGGTTTGAGCGTGAGAACGGTGCGATTGACTTCCTGCTTCAGCTGGATGATGTATTCCAGTTGCGCCTCGGCTTTTTTCTGCTCTTCGCTCTTGCGCCAGAAGGCCAGCTTGGACAGGAAGTTGCTGGTATCTTCCTTCTCGATATCGGTTTGGGCGCGGCGTACAAAATACGTGCCTTGGGTGCGATCGCGGTCGGAAATGACAAAGCCGATACGTTCGAGCGCCAGGCCTGTACGACGCCAGGCACGATCATAGGTATCAACGATATTCAAAGCCTTGCCGCCATTGGGCAGGGTGATCAGGTCAGCCTTGGTAAGTTGTTCTGCCGGGGCGCTGGTAATGGATTGCGCTGCTTGCTGATCCATGCCGAAATGCTGCAGGAGCAGGGCGATCATTTCCGCCTCAAGCTCGGGATCGTTGGGGCGCGGAACCCAGATGGTATCGGCTACGGCATCCTGGTTGCGTGTTTGCGTGCTGCCATCGTTGCGGTAAGCCTCAGCTTTGCCTTGGTGCGAAATGAAAATTTCCGTTGTTTCCGCATCGCTACCCCGTTCGACGCGGGTGCGGAACTTGTCAAGCTCGCCGGTAGAGGCAAAGCGGCTGGAAATTTTGTTGAGCATGCGGGTCAAAACATCGTGCGGCAGCTTGGCGCGATTTTCCAGCCAATCCGTTTCCATGATGCCGCTGGCAGAGTTATCTACCGTCAGGATAAAGCCATTGGCAATCCAGAATTCACGAATCTCGCCCCAGAGTTTTTCCGGTCTGCCCCGCACTACCAACCAGCGCTGGCCGCCCGCGCTCACCAGTTTGGCCTTGGTGTTGTTCGGCAATACCTGCGTGGCGGCGGCAGGTGCACTGGCGGTGGCGGTGGCCAGGATGGCGCGGTTTGGAATGCTGAAAGCGGGGTTGTTCGATGGCGAGGTTAGATCTGGAGGTACCTCTAACGGGTTTTTCGAAAGATTGTCACTGCCGGAGCGATAGTCCACACGGCGTTGCAGC
>JAGTRM010000006.1 GCA_018261735.1 Pseudomonadota bacterium | reverse complement strand
TCAGCGCCGATGATAGTGCAGATTGCCTGTGTGAAAGTAGGTCATCGCCAGACTCCCCATAAGAAACCCCCAGCTCAAAAGGCTGGGGGTTTTGTTTTTGATGCGACGGCTTTGCCCGGAATATGCGAAAATTCCATCCTTCTCGTGAAGACAGCATCTCATGCAAAAACCAAATAGTCAGCGTGGCCGTTTTATTACTCTTGAGGGATTGGACGGCGCAGGTAAAAGCACGCACTTGAATTGGCTTGCCGATTGTTTGCGCGCGCGCGGATTGAATGTGATCGTGACGCGCGAACCTGGCGGCACACCCTTGGGTGAGAAGCTGCGGGCTCTGTTGCTCAATGAACACATGCACCTGGAGACCGAGGCGTTGTTGATGTTTGCTGCGCGGCGCGAGCATATCGCCCAGGTAATTGCACCGGCATTGGAACGTGGGGATTGGGTACTGAGTGACCGTTTTACCGATGCCAGTTTTGCCTATCAAGGTGGTGGTCGTGGGCTGTCATGGAGCAAGTTGGCTGAACTAGAGCAATGGGTGCAAGGCTCAGGCAGTGCGATGCTGCAGCCTGATATAACCTTGCTTTTCGATGTGTCGCTGGAAGTCAGCCAGGCACGCCTGGCCAATGGTCGCGAGTTGGACCGTTTCGAGCGTGAGGCTGCGGATTTTCACCAACGGGTGCGCCAAGCCTATCTTGATCGCGCCGCTGCTTCGGCGGGACGGATAAAATGCATCGATTCCGACCGGCCGCTGGAGGTGATTCGGGCGGAATTGGCGGGCCTGCTGGAGCCGCTGTTCGTATGACGACGACAGCGCTTTACCCTTGGCTGGAAGCCGCGTGGTTGCAATTGATGCGTGCGCCAGAGAGCATGGCGCATGCCTTGCTGTTGACTGGGGCTCCCGGAATTGGCAAGCGGCGCTTTGCCGATTATCTGGCCCAGTATTTGTTGTGCGAGAGCCATGACAAGCAAACGGCACCCTGTGGCCAGTGTGATGGATGCCGCTGGTATCTGAGTGGGAACCATCCGGATTTTCGGCTATTGGCACCCGAGGAACAGGGAGAGTCAGAGGGCGAGGAAAGCAAAGCCAAGCGCAAGGTGCCGTTGATCAAGGTTGAATCGATTCGTGAATTAATCGAATTCGTCAATCTGACCGCGCATCGTCGTGGTGCCAAGGTGGTGTTGCTTGATCCTGTCGAATCGATGAACACCAGCGCCGCCAATGCGTTTTTGAAAATGCTGGAAGAGCCGCCCGCTGGCGTGACCTTCATTCTGGTATCGCATCATTGGCGACGTCTGTTGCCTACCGTGCGCAGCCGCTGCAGGGTGTTCCCGATTGCGACGCCGGAGCCGCGCGTAGCCAGTCAATGGCTTAATGCACAAGGGGTCGTCAATCCGGTATTGCATTTGGCCCATGCCGGGGGAGCACCGTTGGCGGCGCTGGATGATGCCCACGCGGAGTGGCTGCCACAGCGCGCAGCGTTTCTCGACCATATTGCGAATCCGGCGGCATTGAATGTATTGGGTGTTGCTGCCGAGCTGGAAAAAGCCAAGCTGGATACCGAACTGGTCGTGGACTGGCTGCAGAAGTGGGTGCATGACCTGATCGGCATGGGTTTGGCCGGACGAATCCGCTATTATCCTGATAGGCGTGATGATCTTGCGCGCTTGCAGCAGCGTGCGGTGAATATGATTGGTTTTATTGATCGCTTGCGGGATTCCCGGCGCTTGGCAAATCACCCTTTGAACCAGCGGCTGGTGTTCGAGTCGCTCTTGTTTGCGTACCTTGAGGCCTTGCATGGCAAGGCGCATGGAGTAAGAAATGGCTGAACCCGGCAAACAGACGGTTAGCCGACCAGGGGTGCTGTCGCTCAATATTCGCGAAAAAGCGGCCTTGTATGCGTCATATATGCCCTTCATCAAGAATGGCGGGATTTTCATACCCACCAACAAGCACTATGGCTTGGGCGATGAAGTGTTCATGCTGTTGTCGCTGCTCGATGACCCGGCCAAGATCGCCGTGTCGGGGCATGTGGTCTGGTTGACGCCCGCGGGCGCGCACAACAGTCATCAGCAAGGGATCGGCGTCCAGTTTTCCGGTAACGAAGCCGGGCATCAGGCGCGCAGCAAGATCGAAGGGCTGCTGGGCGGCTATCTGCAATCCGCACGCAACACGCACACGATGTAGTCAACGGGTTGCATTGCAACGGCCGCACCGGCGTGTGCGGCTTTTTCATTTACGGCTGGAGCTGCCATGTTCGTTGATTCCCACTGCCATTTGAATTTTCCCGATCTGGCGCAAGAGCTTGATCTGTACCTCGCCCGGATGGAGGAAAACAAGGTCACGCATGCCTTGTGCGTGGGCGTCGATCTGGAAAACTTGCCGCAGGTTTTTGCGCTCGCCGAGGAGCACGAAAATCTGTTTGCCTCGGTTGGCGTGCATCCCAGCCACGAGGAGGGCGAGGAGCCGACGGTTGAGCGCCTGGTCGAGTTGGCGCAGTGGCAAAAAGTGGTGGCGATTGGTGAAACCGGCCTCGACTATTACTGGCACAAGGATCAACCCGAGTGGCAGCGCGAGCGTTTCCGCAACCATATCCGTGCGGCCAGGCAGGTCGGGCTGCCGTTGATCATCCATACCCGCGACTCGGCCGCGGGTACCTTGCGAATCTTGCAGGAAGAGGAGGCTGACAAAGTCGGCGGGGTGATGCATTGCTTTACCGAGTCGTGGGCGGTGGCTGAGCAGGCCTTGGCGCTGGGTTTCTACATTTCCTTTTCCGGCGTGGTGACCTTCAAGAGCGCGGTGGCCTTGCAGGAAGTGGCGCAGAAGGTGCCGCTGGATCGCTTGCTGATCGAGACCGACGCGCCTTATCTGGCGCCGGTGCCTTTCCGGGGCAAGTTGAATCATCCCGCGCTGGTGAAGCATGTGGCCGAGCATATTGCCGATTTGCGTGGCATGCCCGTGCACGAACTGGCCCGGGCCAGCACCGACAATTTTTTCCGCCTGTTCGCCCGTGCTGGCCAAGCTGATCGCAGTTAAGTGAGACTGTTGTGAATTCAAATGTACTACTGTTATTGGGCGTGACGCTGGTTTGGGGAACGACATTTCCTTTGCTCAAAGCCATTGCCGTCGATCTCGATGGCGTTGAAATTACCGCGGTGCGCTTCGTGCTCGCCGCGCTTTGCCTGTTGCCATTCTTGCGCAAAACCTCGCGCGCGGTCTGGCGCGATGGCGCTTTGCTGGGCGGCTTCGCACTGGTTTCCTACGTGGCGCAGGCCTATGGGTTGCAGCACATTTCCTCCAATCGCAGCGCATTTCTGACCAGTCTGAATGTGTTGATGGTGCCGCTGCTGGGCTTCGTTTTCGGGCGTGGGCTATCCTGGAATGCACTGACGGCAGCGCTGTTGGCTTGCCTGGGAATTGGCTTGATGTCATGGGAAGGCGGTGGCAATTTGCTGGGCGATGGGGCGACGGTGCTCAGTGCGCTGGCCTATGCGCTCTACGTGATTTTCCTGTCGCAACGTTCCAATCGGCATGATTCACGGCAATTGGCGGCGACCCAGATCACGCTGATGGCGCTGTTCGGCTGCGTGTGGATGGTGCTGGGCGCGCAGGGCAGCACCGCGCTGGCGAGCTTGCCGACACGGTTGATTCCCCATCTTCCTGCGCTGGTCTATCTGGGCGTGGTGGCCAGTGCCGGGATGCTGTTTTTGCAGGCGCTGGCGCAGCGCCATGTTCCGGCCGAAAAGGCGGCGATTGTGTATGCCATGGAGCCTGTTTTTGCCGCGATGTTCGGCTGGCTGTGGCTGAGCGAATCGCTGGGTGTGCGCGGTGCCTGTGGCGGTGTATTGGTCGTGGCGGCCATGGTGCTGAGCGAATTGCGCGCCGCGCCCGCTGCTTGCCCGCAAGACTGAGCCTGCGCTGGCTGCGCCGGAGCCTGAATCCGGCCTGTGCTAGAATTCCCGACTAATTTGATCTGCGCCATTGCGCTTGGAGAACACGGATGTCCGGCAACACTTTTGGCCACCTGTTTACTGTCACGTCGTTCGGCGAGTCGCATGGGCCGGCAATTGGCTGCGTCGTCGACGGCTGCCCGCCTGGCCTGGCAATCAGCGCCGAAGAAATCCAGATCGAGCTGGACCGGCGCAAACCGGGTACCAGCCGGCATGTAACGCAGCGCAAGGAATCCGATTCGGTCGAGATTCTCTCCGGCGTGTTCGAAGGCAAGACTACCGGCACGCCGATCGCACTGCTGATCCGCAACGAAGACCAGCGCAGCAAGGATTACGGCAAGATCGCCGAGACTTTCCGCCCCGGCCACGCCGATTACACGTATTGGCACAAGTACGGTATCCGCGATTATCGCGGCGGCGGGCGCTCTTCCGCGCGCGAGACCGCCGTGCGCGTGGCGGCCGGTGCGATTGCCAAGAAATGGCTCAAGGAAAAATTCGGCGTCACCATTCGTGGCTACATGAGCCAGATGGGCGAGATCGAAATCCCGTTCAAGAGCTGGGATGAAGTCAGCCAGAACGCCTTCTTCGCGCCGAACCAGGAAATCGTCCCGCAGCTTGAAGACTATCTCGACCTGATCCGCAGCCAGCGCGATTCGATCGGCGCCAGAATCAGCGTCGTCGCCGAAGGCGTGCCGGTCGGCTGGGGCGAGCCGGTGTATGACCGGCTCGATGCCGATATCGCCTACGCGATGATGGGAATCAACGCGGTAAAGGGTGTCGAGATCGGCGCGGGGTTCAAGAGCATCACGCAACGCGGTTCACAGCATTGCGACGAGATCACCCCGCAGGGTTTTGCCACCAACAATGCAGGCGGCATCCTCGGCGGGATTTCTTCCGGACAGAACATTCTGGTCAATATCGCGGTCAAGCCGACGCCGAGCATCGCGCAGGAGCGCCGTTCGGTCGACAAGGAGGGCAAAGCGGTGCTGATGGCGACCACCGGCCGCCACGATCCGTGTGTCGCGATCCGCGCCACGCCGATTGCCGAAGCGATGTTGGCGCTGGTGCTGATCGACCACGCGTTGCGCCACCGTGCCCAGTGCGGTGACGTGGCGGTAACGACGCCGCAGATTCCGGGGCGCATGCTGTGACACCGGATCAATACTGCGAAGACAAGGCCGCAAAAAGCGGTTCCAGTTTCTATTCCAGTTTCCGCTTCCTGCCGCAGCAGAAGCGACTGGCGATCACCGCGCTGTACGCGTTCTGCCGCGAAGTCGACGACGTGGTCGATGAAACGCACGACGACAACGTCGCGCGCACCACGCTCAACTGGTGGCGCGCCGAGATCGACAATCTCTACGCCGGCGGCCCGCAGCATCCGGTGACGCGCGCGCTGCTGCCGCATGTCAAAGCCTATGACCTGCAGCGCGAACTGTTCCTCGAGATCATCGACGGCATGGAGATGGATCTCGACATTCCGCGCTATGCCGGCTTCAAGGAGCTGCAACTGTACTGTTATCGCGTGGCCTCGGTCGTCGGCCAGCTTTCGGCGCAGATTTTTGGCTATACCGACCGCAAGACGCTGAAATACGCGCACGATCTGGGGCTCGCATTCCAACTGACCAATATCATCCGCGACGTGGGTGAGGACGTGCGCCGCGGCCGCATCTACATTCCGATCGACGAGTTGCAGCGCTTCAACGTGACCGCCGACGATCTGTTCTCGCTGCGCGAAACCGACAATTTCCGCGCGCTGATGGAATTCCAGATCGAGCGCGCCGAACACTACTACGTGCAAGCACTGGCCGAACTCCCTGCGGCCGACCGCAAGGCGCAACGCTGCGGCCTGGTGATGGCCGCGATCTACCGCACCACGCTCGACGAGATCAAGCGCGATGGTGCCGGCAAGGTGTTGAACCAACGCCTGTCGCTGGGCAAGCTGCGCAAGGTCTGGCTGGCGTGGAAAACCTGGTTTATTGCCTGATCCGATGAACCCCAAAATTGCCATCCTCGGTGGCGGCTATGCCGGCATGGCCGCTGCGGTAGAGCTGGCTGCGGCCGGCGCGGCCGTGACCGTGTTCGAAGCTGGCAAGGTGCTCGGTGGGAGGGCGCGCAAGGTCGTGCTCGACGGACGCGAGGTCGATAACGGCCAGCATCTGGTGATCGGCGCGTATGGCGAACTGCTGCGCTTGATGCGCCTGGCGGGTGTCGATCCCGTAGCCGCTTACCTGCGTCAAGCGCTGGAGCTGGTGGTCGAGCCGGGTTTCCGCCTGGCCTGCCCGAATCTGCCGGCGCCACTGCATCTGGCGGCGGGTTTGTTGGGTGCGCGTGGCTTGGGTATGGCCGCGCGCTGGCAATTGATCCGGGCAATCCGCAGCGCACAGACGGCCGGCTGGGTATTGGCGACAGATTGCACGGTGGCGGACTGGCTCGCGCAGCAGCACCAGTCGCGCAACCTGGTCGCCCGATTCTGGCAACCCCTGACCGTGGCGGCGTTGAATACTCCGCTGGAAAAGGCGTCGGCGCAGGTGCTGCTGAACGTACTGCGCGATAGCCTGGGCGGTGCTCGCTCGGCTTCCGATCTCTTGTTCCCCAAGGTGGATTTTTCTGCGCTTTTCCCTGAGGCTGCTGCCGGGTTTGTGCTGGCTCGCGGCGGAGAGGTCCGCTTGGGGGCGATGGTGAAAAGCCTGCGACGCACCGAATCCGGCTGGGCGGTGGGCGAGGGTGACGAGCGTTACGATGCCGTGATCTGCGCTTTGCCGCCGCACCGTGCCGGCATGGTGCTGCGCGATCTGCCGCGCCTGATGGTGTTGGCGCAGCAGCTCGAACACTGGGAATACCAGCCGATTGTTACCGTTTACCTGCAATACGATCCCGCCGTGCGCCTGCCGCGCCCGATGACCGGGCTGGCCGATTCGCCGGCACAATGGGTGTTCGACCGCCATTACAGCCATGCCACGCCGGGACTGATCGCAGTGGTGATTTCCGCCGAGGGCGAACATACGCACTGGTCGCGCGAGGTCCTGATCGCCGCCGTGGAGCGCGAACTGCATCTGCGCTTGCAGCTGCCGGCACAAGCACAATGGCGCGGCATGATTGCGGAAAAACGGGCCACCTTTGCCTGTGTGCCGGGCATGCAACGCCCGATCAATAAAACCGCCGAGCCGGGACTGTGGCTGGCAGGTGATTACACGGCAGGCAAGCACTACGATTACCCGGCCACGCTGGAAGGCGCAGTGCGAAGCGGCGTGGCCGCGGCACGCGAACTGATGGGGTCGGAACTTTGGGAGTCGATACGATGAACACTTGGAAAAACTACGCCGCGCCGGCCGATGTGTTTCGCGACCGGGTAATCCTGGTAACGGGCGCGGCGCAAGGCTTGGGTGAAATGGCGGCCAAGGCATTGGCGGTTTTGGGCGCGACGGTGATCCTGCTCGACCGCAACGAAAAGAAACTGGGCAAGGTCTACGATGCGATCGAGGCGGCCGGCGGCCCTCAGCCTGCCGAAGTGCCGCTCGATCTTGCCACGGCGGGCGAGGTCGAAATCGGCCGGTTGGCGGTCCTGATTGACAAGGAATTCGGCCGGCTTGACGGTATTTTGCATGCGGCCAATGGCTTCACGCATCTGTCGCCGCTGGCGAACCAGAGGCTAGACGAGTGGGTGGAGATGTTCCGAGTGAATGTCGCCGCGCCGTTTGCGCTGACGCGGGCGCTGTATCCCTTGCTGGCCCAGGCGAGCGATGCCGCAGTGCTGGTGTTGGGCGAAACGCATGCGCTGGCGCCCAAGGCCTTCTGGGGTGGCTATAGCGTGAGCAAGGCCGGGCAGAAAAACTGGGTCGAGATCGCTGCGGACGAGTGGGACGGGCAGGAAAACTTGCGCATCAATTTGTTGGTGCCGGGACCGATCCAGTCGCCGTTCCGCCTGGCGACGCATCCGGCTGAATCGAAAGACAGCCTGCCGCCCTCCGGTAGTTTGGTGCCGGCCTTGTTGTATTGGCTGGGGCCGGAAAGTCGAGGGTCGAGCGGGAAAGTATTGTATTTTTCCGACATTGTAGCTGATTGATTTAAAAGGCTTTCTCCTTCTTGTGTTTATGGGTAAACTCGCCCGGGCATCATTGTGAAACAGTGTTTTGTTTTTTTGTTTCCTGATGCGTGGACCAAATAATAAACCTGACAAGGAGAGAGTAAGTGATCAAGAAATTCATTGTATTGGCCGGAATGGTTGGATTGCTTGCAGGTTGTGCGACGCAGTCGTCAGTGGAAGTGCGTAATCCTCCAGGTGGCAAGATTGCACAGCATATCGACAGTTTCAGCGGAAAGGTGACTTGGCAGTTGGTGTATCCCGATGCGGCCGCATGCCAGAAATTTGTTTCACTGTTCGATACCCAGCCGGAAGTTCTGAAGTTTGCGGTGGATTGCTGGGCCGATTCCGATAATGAATCCGCATCCTTGCCAGTCAAGGTTGCGATGAAGCAGAAGGATTCCGGCAAGGAAATGATCCTGGAAACTGCCAGTCCTGCGGCGTGTGCAAATGCAGTCCGTGTCGTGGAAAGCCTCGGGGCCTATTCGCTCGTGGGCCAGTGTCCGGCTGTTCCGGCACCTGCTGCGAAGTAAGGTTTTATCCGGACGGGAAAGCGGTTTCGGCCGCTTTTTTGATCTGCGTCATTGATAATGATTATCAATAGTAATATCATGGGCCAGCCGATTATCTGAAAAGAGTTTGCTCGAATGAAACTGAAAACCTTGTTTTTGTCATCCTTGCTAAGTGTCTGTGCCTCCCAGGTGTGGGCAGAAACCGTTACGGTGTATTCCGCACGCAATGAACAGCTGATCAAGCCGCTGTTCGATGCCTACACCAAGGAAACCGGCGTGGAAATCCGCTTCGTGACCGGGACTGAAGGGGCTTTGCTTGAGCGTTTGCGGGCAGAGGGGAGCAATACCCCGGCCGATATGCTGATCACGGTGGATGCCGGTAATTTGTGGCAGGCCTCCCACCAGGGCGTGCTCAAGCCGGTGAAGTCGGCGACGCTGGAAGCCAATATCCCCGCGCATTTGCGCGATGCTAAAAATGAATGGTTTGGACTTTCGGTGCGTGCGCGTACCCTGTTCTACAGCAAGGCGAAGGTCAAGCCGGAATCCCTGAGCAGCTACGAAGATCTGGCCGATCCGAAGTGGAAAGGCAAACTGTGCCTGCGCACTTCCAAGAAGGTTTATAACCAGTCGCTGGTGGCAATGATGATTGCCCAGCACGGCGAAGCCAAAACCGAGCAGATTGTGCGCGGCTGGGTGGCCAATCTGGCGACGGATGTGTTCTCGGACGATACCGCCATGCTCAAGGCGATTGCCGCGGGCCAGTGTGAAGTCGGCATTGCCAACACCTATTACTATGGCCGGATCGTTGATCAAGAGCCGAACTTCCCGGTCGGGATATTCTGGGCCAACCAGAAGACCGATGGGGTGCATGTCAACGTTTCCGGTGCCGGCGTGACCCGTCATGCCAAGAACGAGAAAGGCGCAATCCGTCTGATCGAATGGCTGTCTTCCGACAAGGCGCAGAATCTCTACACCGACAAGGGCATGGAATATCCGGCCAACCCGAAGATCAAGCCGGATGCGCTGATCGCAGGATGGGGCACGTTCAAGTCCAATCTGATCAATGTGGCCAAGGCGGGCGAGTTGCAGGCGCAAGCAACCAAGCTGATGGATCGCGCCGGTTACAAGTAAACATCAACTTTATTTGAGTAGGCTCCTTGACCCGCATCACGCCTTCGGGTGTGATGCGGTTTTTTTCGTTTGCGGGAAGCATGAAGCCATTATTTTCACGCGGCAGTCTGTACGTGTTGCCGCTTGCCCTGTTGACCCTGATTCCGCTGGCGGTGGTATTGTCGTCTTTTCTGCAACCGCAGCCGGAAATATGGCGACATCTGGCGCAGTATGTGCTGCCCGATGTGCTGCGCAACACCCTGCTTCTGGTGCTGGGGGTGGGCTGCGGCGTGTTGTTGCTGGGGGTGCCGCTGGCCTGGTTAACCGCGGTGTGCGAGTTTCCGGGGCGGCGGTTTTTTGCCTGGGCGCTGATGCTGCCGCTCGCCATGCCGGCGTATGTGCTTGCCTTCATCCTGGTGGGTTTGCTCGACTATACCGGGCCGGTCCAAACCCTGCTGCGCGAGCAACTCGGTTATGCCGGCTGGTTTCCGAAAATCCGTTCACCCGGCGGCGTGGTGTTCACGCTGGTGCTGGCGCTTTACCCTTATGTTTATCTGCTGGCACGCGAAGCGTTTCGCTCCCAGGGCAAGCGGGCGCTGGAGGCGGCGCAAACACTGGGTCTGACGCGCTGGCAGGCGTTCTGGCGCGTGGCGCTGCCGATGGCTCGGCCCTGGCTGGCTGGCGGCGTGATGCTGGCGCTGATGGAAAGTCTGGCTGATTTCGGTACGGTGGCCATTTTCAATTTTGATACCTTCACCACGGCGATCTACAAAGCGTGGTTTGCCTTGTTCAATTTGCCGGCTGCGGCGCAGCTCGCTTCCCTGCTGGTGCTGTTTGTCTTGCTGCTGGCCTGGCTGGAGGCAAGGAGCCGTGGTGCACGGCGTTTTAATGGCAAGGGCGGGCAGGGGGCGCGGATCGTATTGCAGGGCTGGGTTCGCTGGTGCGCGCTGGCACTGTGTGGCGCAGTGCTGCTGGCGGCGTTTGCGGTGCCGGTACTGCAACTCGTGCTCTGGTGCGCAAAGGTCTGGGCCGAGGACGCAGATCGCCGCTATGCGGGATTCATCCTGCGCTCGCTCATGCTGGCCGGACTGACTGCGCTGATCGTGGCGGCGGCCGCCTTGTTGCTGACGCATTTCACCCAGCGCTTCCGCGATTCCGCCACGCGTTGGCTGGGGCGTCTGGCGACCCTGGGTTATGCCGTGCCCGGTACGGTGCTGGCCGTGGGCGTGTTTATTCCGATTGCCTGGCTGGATAACGGATTGGTTTTCCTGCTACAGGCGCTGGGCGGCACGTCGACCGAGTTGCTGAAAGGCACGCTGGTGGTGATGCTGCTGGCGCTGACTGCACGTTTCCTGGCCGTGGGCCATCAGCCGGTCGAGGCGGCCATGCAGCGCATCACGCGCAACCAGGAAGATGCAGCGCGCTCGCTCGGCGTAACCGGCCGGGCCTTGCTCTGGCGCCTGCACCTGCCCATGCTGCGTGGTGGCGTGCTGTCGGCGCTATTGCTGGTTTTTGTCGAAACACTGAAAGAAATGCCGATCACCCTGATGACGCGCCCGTTTGGCTGGGACACGCTGGCGGTGCGCGTGTTTGAAATGACCTCGGAAGGCATGTGGGAGCGGGCGGCCTTGCCTAGCCTCTGCATCGTGCTGGCGGGCTTGCTGCCGGTACTGATCCTGGTTCGGCAGACGGAGAAATAACATGGCTTTGCTGGAAATCGATCAACTCAATGTACGGTATGGCGACCACGTGGTCGTAAGTGACTTGGCCTTGCAGCTCGAATCGGGCGAGATCGGCTGTTTGCTTGGTGCCTCTGGCTGTGGCAAGACCACGGTATTGCGGGCGGTGGCCGGTTTTGAACCGGCGCAACACGGCACGATCAGCTTGGCGGGGCGTGTGGTGAGCGAAGCCGGACGGATCGTGCCACCGGAACAGCGCCATATCGGCATGGTGTTTCAGGATTACGCGCTGTTTCCGCACCTTGATGTGGCGGCGAACGTCGGTTTTGGCTTGAGCACGATGACCAAGGCAGGGCGGGCCGCGCGTGTGGCAGAAATGCTGGCGCTGGTCGGGCTGGGGCCAATGGCGCAGCGTTTTCCGCACGAGCTTTCCGGCGGGCAACAACAGCGCGCGGCCCTTGCGCGCGCGCTGGCGCCGGAACCGAAGCTGCTGCTGCTGGACGAACCGTTTTCCAATCTCGATGCCGAGTTGCGCGAGAAACTGGCGCAGGATGTGCGTGCGATTCTGAAAACGGCCGGCACCACGGCGCTGCTGGTCACGCATGACCAGCACGAAGCTTTTGCCATGGCCGATCGTGTTGGCGTGATGCAGTCCGGGCAGATCCGCCAGTGGAGCACGCCGTATGATCTGTACCATCGCCCGGTGGATCGCTTTGTGGCGAGCTTTGTCGGGGAAGGAGAGTGGTTGCGGGCCGAAGTGGATACGGCGGGCGTGGTGCTCACCGAGCTGGGCACGCTTTCCGGCATCCGCTGCACCGAGGATCCGGAAATGCGGCAGCTGGATGTATTGATCCGGCCCGACGATGTGGTGCTCGATGAGGCCGGCCAGCAAACTGCCCGGGTATTGGCCAAGGCATTTCGCGGCGCCGAATTCCTCTATACCCTGATTCTGCCTTCCGGCCAGCAACTGCTATCGCTGGTGGCCAGCCACCACAATCACCAGATCGGTGAAGAAGTTGGCATCCGGCTCGAAGTGGATCACCTGATCGCTTTTTCGCGTTGAAAATTACGCTATTGCGGTTTCCCGCCATGGGCCAGACTCCCCCTTGAGGTATCATCCTTGCCCATACAAGGACTGGACGGGCGTTGAACTTCAACGCTCCCGGACAGGAAACAAGGACGACGTATGGGCAATTCTTTTCTCTCCACCACGATCCTGTTGCTATTGGTGACGGATCCGCTGGGTGGGTTCCCGGTTTATGTTTCTCTGCTGAAAAACGTGCCGCCCGAGCGCAAGCTCAAGGTCATCCTGCGCGAAGCCAGCGTGGCGTTTCTGGTGCTGCTGGTGTTCATGTTTTTTGGCCGCGGCTTTCTGTCGGTCATGCATCTTTCCGAGACCTCGCTGGGTATTGCCGGTGGCGTGGTGCTGTTTTTGATCGCACTGCGCATGATTTTTCCGCATCCGGAAGGCATCATGGGCGAAACGCTGGAGAAAGAGCCTTTTATTGTGCCGCTGGCCATTCCGCTGATCGCCGGCCCGTCCGCGCTGGCTACCGTATTGCTGCTGGTGGCGCGCGGACCGGATAAAATGCCGGAGATTCTCGGCGCCTTGACGGTGACGATGGTGGTGATCGTCCTGACGCTGCTTTCTGCAGAGCGCATCAGCCAGGTGGTGGGTGAACCGGTGACCAAGGCCTTCGAGCGCCTGATGGGTCTGGTGCTGACGGCTATTGCAGTGGAGATGCTGCTGTCCGGTATCCAGAACTACGCAGTGCAAGTCAGCAAGGCAATGGTGCAATGAGAAATGTGCTGACGAGGCTGATTGAATAAAAAGCGAAGACGGGGAGGGTAGGCATGTCTGAAACAAAAGATGCGGAGGATAACCTTGCTCCGGGAAAAGCCACGCTGATGCAGCGTTTGCGCTTGCCGCTGATGATCGGCGGTATGGTCGTCGGGCTGCTGGTGTTTCTGCTGATTGGTTTTGGGCTGGGCAAAGCCAAGCAGGCGCTCGAACGCAGGCAAGTAGCCGAACAGATACTGCAGCTCAAGACCCGGATGGCGGCAATTGAAGATCAAAAAAAACTGTTCGAGGTCAAAGCCGAAGGCTTGGCGCAAGTGATCGAAAAACAGAAGCGCCAGATCGAAGAGCTGGAGCACAAGCTTGAAGTGGAGAACGCCGCTTTGGCGCTCAAGGCGTCCGAGGTGGAATCAATCCAGGCGGCTATTCCTCCTCAAAAGGCTGCCCCGGCCAAGGTGGCGGCTTCGGCGCCGAAGCCGCGCGAGTACGCACGCTTTGGCAATGAGGAGTGCACCTTGCTGGCAGGCAAAGGCAATGAAAGCTGGAAGGCGTGTCTGCAGGGGCGCACCAAAGCGTCTCCTGAGGCGGATTCAGCGCGCGTGGCGAAGGGCGCAGGTAAGCAAGAGCAGGTCAGCCAGAAAACGGCCTCGCCAGTCCATTCGGCGCACTGATGCCGAGGCGGCAGACCGAAGCCGTGACAGCGAGATCAACAAAAACGGGCGCCGCAGCGCCCGTTTTTCATTGGAGCGAATAATCAGGCGCCGGCCTGGACATCCTTCACCGCCTTGTAGACGGTCTGGTACAGCTCGTCGATGTGTTCCAGCTCCAGGCAGGAGAACGCGACGCGCAGATCGGTTTCGCCCAGGGCGATGGTACCGATCTGGTATTCGTTCAACAGGCGCTGGCGTACGGCTTCGGCGTTGGCACCCTTGAGCTTCAGGCACATGAAGTAGCCGGAATTGAACGGGTAGTAATCCCAGGCATCGCCGAAGTCGCCGGCATCGAGCAGCGCCTTCACCTTGTTGGCGCGGGCTTTCATGATCTCGTGCTTCTCGGCGCACTGGGCCTCGAAACGCGGATCCTGCAGGGCCTTGAGCACGAAGGTCTGGCTCGGATGCGGGCCGCTGGAGATCGTGGCGCGGATGATGCCCATGGTTTTTTGTTCCAGCGCGGCCAGCACTTTCTCGGAGGCGTGGGCGTAGGTGATGAAACCGACGCGGAAGCCCCAGACGTATTCTTCCTTGGTCGCGCCGTCGACCTTCACCGCGAGCAGGTTCGGCGAGAGGCCGGCCAGCTTGCCGAACAGCGATTCGGTCAGGCTGTCCTCGAAGAACAGGCCGAAGTAGGCATCGTCGGTCACGACCACGAGCTTGAGGCCGGCGTCGGCGACTTCCTTCAGCGCGGCGACGATTTCATCGCCTTCCGCTGCGGTCGGGGTGTAACCGGTCGGGTTGTTCGGGAAGTTGAGCAGTACCACGGCCTTTTTCTTGCCGGCGGCGAGCTGCGCCAACAGCGCGGCCTTCATGCCGGTGCTGTTGAACTTGCCACGCGCATCGTACAGCTCGAAGTACACCATCTCGGCGCCACGGCGCACGCCGAAGGTCAGTTCGTAGTTTTCCCAGTTCTTGTCCGGCACGATCAGCGGGGTGCCGGCTTCGGCGAACAGGTCGGAAACGATACTGATGCCGTGCGTCAGCGCGTTGGTCACGATCGGGTTGCCGTAGGACTTGCCGGCGAGGCTCGGATTGTCCTTGAGCATTTTGCTGCGCCAGGCGGTGCGCAGTTCCGGTTTGCCGGCGGGCGGGGCGTACGGATAGATGTCTTTTGGCGCGTAGGCCGACAGGGTTTCCTGGATCAGCCCCAGGTGCATCGGAATGCCCTTTTCCGTGGCGATGCCGATGGTGGCATTGAATTTCTTGGCTTTCTGGCCGGCTTCCGCCGATTGCGACAGGATGCCTTCCTTCGGGAAGTAAATGGCGCGGCCCAGCTCGGAAAGCATTTCCAGAACCGGGGCGGCTTCTTGTTGCAGCGTGGCATTCAGTTGTTGGGCGAGAGCGTGCATGGCTTGAGACCGTGTCGTGGAGGGTGGCGCGATTTTACTCTTGCCGCCCCACGCTGAGAACCATTCTTCAGGCCGTGCGCCGGGAAAAATCACGCGGCCGGAAGCCCAGCAGCGCCAGCATGCCGAAATAAGCCAGCATCCCGCCCCCTACCAATCCGGAAAGACGCAGACAGCGCAGCGCCATCCCGCCGCTATCCCAGGCAGGCATCACCAGCATCAAGCCCCACAGGATGGCCGCCATGAAAACGACTGCGGCCAGCAGCTTGGCCAGAAAACTGCGCCAGCCGGGCAGGGGGGCGTAGATGCCGTGGCGGCGCAACTGACGATAGAGCAATCCGGCATTGGTGCAGGCGCCGAGGCCGATGGCCAGTGCCAACCCGGCATGGCGCAGGTGCCAGATAAAGGCGAGGTTCATCAGCTGCGTGGCGGCCAGTGTGAACAGGGCGATCTTGACCGGCGTCTTGATGTTCTGGCGTGCGTAAAAACCCGGCGCCAAAACTTTCACCAGGATCAGTCCGAGCAGGCCCACCGAATAGGCGATCAGCGCCTGCTGCGTCATCAGCGCATCGTGTGCGCCGAACTTGCCGTACTGGAACAGGGTGGCGATCAGCGGTTGCGAGATCACGGCGAGCGCCACCGACGAAGGCAGGGCCAGCAGCAGGCACAGGCGCAGGCCCCAGTCGAGCAGGCGCGAATATTCGGCATGGTCATCGCTGGCGTGGCTGCGCGACAGTGACGGCAGCAGGATGGTGCCGAGTGCCACGCCAAGTACGCCGGTGGGGAATTCCATCAGGCGGTCGGCGTAGTACATCCATGAAACGCTGCCGGAAACCAGGAACGAGGCAAAGATGGTGTTGATGATCAGCGAGATCTGGCCGACCGACACGCCCAGGATCGCCGGTCCCATCTGTTTCATCACGCGCCAGACGCCGGCATCCTTGAAGTTCAGGCGCGGCCACACCAGCATGCCGATTTTCTTCAGGTGCGGCAGCTGGAACACCAGCTGGGCCACGCCGCCGACGGCCACGGCCCAGGCCAGTGCCAGGACCGGCGGATGGAAATATGGCGCCAAGAACAGGGCAAAGACAATGAAGGAGATGTTCAGCAGCGTCGGCACAAACGCCGGGATCGAGAATTTGTTCCAGGCATTCAGGATCGAGCCGGCCAAGGACGCGAGCGAGATGAACAGGATGTAGGGAAAGGTGATGCGCAGCAGGCTGACGGTGAGCGCGAATTTTTCCGGTGTGTTGGCAAAGCCGGGGGCGGAAATCCAGATGATTGCCGGTGCGGCGATCATGCCGAGCGCGCTGACCACGAACAGCGCCAGCGCCAGCAGGCCGCAGACATCGGCCACGAACGTGCGCGTGGCCTCTTCGCCTTCGCGGCTGCGGTATTCGGACAGGATCGGCACGAACGCCTGTGAAAAAGCGCCCTCGGCAAAGATGCGGCGCAGCAGGTTGGGCAGCTTGAAGGCGACAAAAAAGGCATCGGTGGCAAAGCCCGCGCCAAAAATGCGCGCCACGATGGCATCGCGGGCAAAGCCCAGAACGCGGGAAACCAGCGTCATCGAGCTGACCTGGGCGAGCGCTTTGAGAAGATTCATAAGGTGTGGAAATCCTGCCGCAGGTGGCCTCACCATGGCGGCGTAAAAAATCGCAAAAACCGGGGAAGCTGAATCTGCTTCGGTATCCCGAAGGTGCGTAGTTTACGCCGAGCCGCTCAGCCCGTGTGGCCGAGTAGCTCGCGCGCCTGTTGCAGGCACTGACTGGCAATGCTGGCGCCGGAGCGCGATTCGCGCAGCGCCATGTTCCAGTGGGCCAGTGCCGCACGCATGCTGGCGTGGTCGCTTGCGGTGGCAATTTCCTGCTGCAGTTTGGCAGCCATCAGGCCCAGGTGTTGCTGGCTGATCTCGATCAGATAGGCCTTGGCACGGGTCAGCCGTACCGGATCGAGCGGAGTTTCTTCGGGGACGGCGGGAGGTGTGGCGGGAGCGGTGACAGTTGTTGCGGTTGCCGGAGGGGAGGCAGGGGCCTGATTGCCGATGAAATGGTTGTCGCGCAGTTCCGTGATCAGTGGGCGCAGTTCCTTGGCCGAAATCAGTTGGGTCAGCGCGCCGAGCGTGCGTTCGCCATCCAGCATTACCAATAGTTGCCGTGCCTTGGGGCGCAAGCCGTGCCGGCGATCAGCCAGCTCTTCAAGCGCTTTTTCCGTCTTGAAAAATATGGCGTGATTCCAGTCGACGGTCATTTCCATGCTGCACTCTGTTTTCGGGAACGGAGGCGAGCTTACGGCAGGCTTGTTACGGTTTCGTGAATGAAGACGCAGGAAGCTTCATGCGAGGCGAAATAAATCTCTGTTATTTTCCTGTGGCCAGTTTCAATTCGAACGCTTGTTGCTCCAGGTAATGGCGGATTTCTGCGGGCAGGTTTGTGTCGGTAATGACGGTGGTCAGCGCGGAAAGAGGCAGGGCGCGGTACAGCGCGTAACTGCCGTACTTGCTGCTGTCGGCGACCAGTACGCGCTGGCGCGCATTGGCAACCAGGCAGGCTTTCAATGAGGCCTTTTCGGCAGTTGGCGTGGTAATGCCGCGATCCAGGCTCCAGCAATTGGCGCTGACAAAGGCGATATCGGGGTAAATGCTGCGCAGAAACTCTCCGCCGTGTTCGCCCACGCAGGATTGACTGTTGTGGTCGACCACGCCGCCGGTGAGGGTGACTTCAATTTGTGGGCAGCTGGCGAAGAGCAGGGCGATATTCAGGTCGCTGGTGAATACGCGCAGCGGGAGTCCGACCAGCATTCGCGCCGTTTCCAGTGTGGTGGTGCCCGCATCAAGAACCACCGAATAGTTGGGTTTCACCATCTCGCAGGCCAGGGCTGCGATCGCCCGTTTTTCGGCCAGATTGCGGAATTGTTTCTCTGGTGTCGTGGGCTGTGCTGGCACAAAGCGATTGAGCGTTACTCCGCCGTGCGTGCGGCTGATCGCGCCTTGTTGATCAAGTTTGATCAAATCGCGCCGAATGGTGGCCGGTGAGGCCCCAATCGCGCTGACGATGTCATCCACCGTGGCCAAATTGCGGCCTTTGAGGTAGTCGAGAATCTGTTCTTGCCGGCTGATCACGTTTGGTACATCCACAAAATTTCTCTTCTTTCAATTGATTACGGGCTGCAGGACTGCTGAAAAGGGCGATCTGCCTGCATTAGTGGCGTGGTTTCTCATAGTATGATTTGTTTTGATCATCATTTAAAGGAAATCATTCTTGTTTTGCTGGTTATTTTCTGATTTAGCGCAAATATTGGGGGGTGTATGAATATATTTTCCCGTGTTTGGTTGAATATAATCGCCTTGAGTGATAAAAAGAAATCACACAAGGCATTTCAACTTGTGTGGGTTTATTCATATAGAAATAGGAGGAAGTGCCATGTTCGATCCTTCCCGGCGTGCTCTGTTGCGTTCTCTGGCCGCCACGCCTGTTGCTGCTGCTCTTGGATCTTTGCCCAGTATTTCCAGCGCTGCTGCGCCGGAGTTTTCGTTCAAGTACGGCAACAATCTGCCGGTGACCCATCCGCTGAATGTGCGTTCTCAGGAGGCGGCAGCACGGGTTTTCAAAGAGTCCAAAGGGCGCCTTGAAATCAAGATATTCCCGAACAATCAGCTGGGCGGCGATACCGACATGTTGTCGCAGGTTCGCAATGGCGGCATCGAGATGTTCACTCCCTCGGCACTGGTGATCGCGACCCTGGTTCCGGTTGCCGCGATCAATGCAGTTGGCTTTGCCTTCGCGGATTACAAACAGGTTTGGGCTGCCATGGACGGCAAGCTGGGCGCGCATGTGCGGGCCGGCTTTGAAAAGGTGGGTCTGCACGGGCTGGAGCGCATGTGGGACAACGGTTTCCGTCAGACCACTTCCAGTAATCGGCCGATTACCTCAGCGCAGGATTTGTCTGGCCTCAAGATTCGCGTCCCGGTCAGCCCGCTGAGCATCTCGATGTTCAAATCGTTGGGCTCTGCCCCTGCCAGCTTGCAGTTTTCCGAAGTTTACCTGGCGCTGCAGACCAAGGTCGTCGATGCGCAGGAGAACCCGCTGGCCATCATTCAGACGGCCAAGATGTATGAGGTGCAGAAATACTGTTCGCTTACCAATCACATCTGGGACGGTTACTGGTTCGTGGTCAATGGCCGGGCATGGAAGAGCCTGCCGCCGGATCTGCAGAAGATTATGTCCGATGCCTTCAATGATGCCGGCCTCAAGCAGCGTGAAGATATCCGCGCACTGAATGATTCACTGCAAAACGAGCTGAAAGCGAAAGGTCTGGTGTTCAACGCCACCGCGCCGGATACCTTCCGTGCCGCGCTGCGCCAATCCGGGTTTTATACCGAATGGCGCAAGAAATTCGGCGACGAGGCTTGGGGTTTGCTGGAGCAGTCGGTCGGAAAACTGTCCTGATCATTGAGGAGGGTAGGCAATGCAATCGTCTTCTGTCACGTTGCCCCTGGCATCTGCCCAGGGCTGGCTTGGATGGGTTTCAACCTGTGATCGCTTCCTTGGGAAAACGGTTGAGTATTTTGCCGGCACCTTGGTGTTGGCCGAAATCATCGTGCTGCTTTCCGGAGTGAGTGCCCGCTATCTGTTTCACACGCCTCTGGTCTGGTCGGACGAGCTTGCCTCCATCCTCTTTCTTTGGTTGTCGATGCTTGGTGCCGTAGTGGCTTTGCGGCGCAGCGAGCACATGCGGATGACCGCGTTTCTGTCAAAACTGCACGGTGAAACCCGGGCGCTGATGGATACGTTGGCCATCGTGGCTTCGCTGGCTTTCGTGCTGCTCATCCTCTGGCCGGCGTGGGAATATGCCAGCGAAGAGGCCATGATCACCACGCCAGCGCTGGAAATCAGCAACTTTTGGCGCACGATAGCCATACCCCTGGGCTGTGCCTTGATGGCAGTCACCACCGTGATGCGCCTGATTCTGGTGGGTAAACCCAAAACGGTAGTGAAGGCGGCCGTGGCCGTGGCCGCCATCATTGTCCTGTTTGTTCTGGCGGGGCCTTCGCTGAATGCTCTCGGGAAAGCAAACCTGCTGATCTTCTTTGTCGGCGTGGTGGGGGTTAATGTATTTGCCGGGGTTCCCATTGCCTTTTCGTTCGCGCTTGCCACCTTTGGCTACCTCGCACTGACCACGCGTACCCCGATGCCTGTCATGGTGGGACGTCTGGATGAAGGCATGTCGCACCTGGTGCTGCTGGCGGTGCCGTTGTTCGTGTTCCTGGGGCAATTGATAGAGATGACCGGCATGGCTCGCGCCATGGTGCAGTTTCTGGCCAGCATGCTGGGGCATGTGCGTGGCGGTTTGTCCTATGTGCTGATCGGCGCCATGTACCTGGTTTCCGGTATCTCGGGCTCAAAAACGGCCGACCAGGCGGCGGTGGCACCGGTTCTGTTCCCGGAAATGAAGGAGCGCGGCGCCAAGGCCGGGGATCTGGTGGCTCTGCTGTCGGTAACGGGGGCACAGACTGAAACCGTGCCGCCCAGCATCGTGCTGATCACCATTGGATCGGTTACTGGCGTTTCCATCGCCGCACTGTTTACCGGCGGCTTGTTGCCCGCTTTCGTGGTGGGCCTGGCCCTGTGCCTGGTGGTGTGGTGGCGAAATCGCAACGAGGATCTGAGCAAGGTCAAGCGTTCCACGAAGAAGGATATCGCACGCTTTTTTGCCATCGCTTTTCCGGCGCTTGTGCTGCCTTTCCTGATCCGGTTTGCCGTCGTCGGCGGTATTGCCACGGCCACGGAAGTTTCAACGATCGGGATTGCGTACTCGGTACTGGCTGGTCTGCTGATCTATCGGCAATTCGATTTCAAGCGCGCAGGCAAGATGTTGATTGATACGGCCTCACTTTCGGGCGCGATCATCTTCATCATCGGCGCGGCCACGGCCATGGCCTGGGGGCTGACGCAATCGGGCTTCTCGCAGGATCTGGCCATGCTCATGAAGAAGCTGGGCGGACCCGGCGCCTTCATGGCCGTTTCGATTGTCGCCTTCATCATTCTGGGCAGTGTGCTGGAAGGCATTCCTGCCATCGTCCTGTTCGGACCGCTCTTGTTCCCGATCGCTCGCGAGATGGGAGTCCACGATGTGCACTATGCCATGGTGGTCATCCTGGCCATGGGCGCCGGTCTGTTCTCGCCGCCGTTCGGTGTGGGCTATTACGGCTGTTGCGCGGTGAGCAAGGTGCATCCGGACGAGGGAATTCGCTACATCTGGGGTTATCTGGCTGCATTGATTTTCGGTTTGATCATTGTGGCGGCAGTGCCCTGGATCTCCATCGGATTCCTCTGATCCTGGCCAATCCATTGAGGAGCATAAAGATGGCTGTCAAGTTGGGCGTAATTGCTGACGATTTTACCGGAGCCACCGATATCGCCGGTTTTATGGTGGAGCAAGGCTGGCATGTGGTGCAACTGATCGGGGTACCCACTGCAGACACTCTGCCGGGTGAAGTGGATGCCGTGGTGATTTCGCTGAAAAGCCGGTCTTGTGCCGTGGAAGAGGCGACGGCGCAATCGGTGGCAGCCTGCCGCTGGCTCAAGACCCGGGCGGGCGCGGAGCAGATTTTCTTCAAGTATTGCTCCACGTTCGATTCCACGCCGAGCGGCAATATCGGCCCGGTCATCGATGCCTTGCTGGCTGAGCTGGATACGAATTTCACCGTGGTTTGTCCGGCGTTGCCGCCGAACGGGCGCACCGTTGTGCATGGCCATCTGTTTGTGAACGGCAAGTTGCTCAACCGTTGCGGCATGGAAAACCATCCGGTTACGCCGATGTGGGATGCCGATATTCAGCAGTTATTGGCGCCGCAGTCGCGTGCTCGAAGCGGTTTGGTGGCGCTGGATGTCATCCAGCAAGGGCCGGAGGCGATTGCACTGCGCCTGCAGCAATTGCGCCGGGACGGCGTGCGCTACGCCGTGCTGGATGCCCTGACCATGCCTGATCTCCAGCAGATCGCCGCTGCAGTGGGAGATTTACCCCTGCTGACGGGGGGCTCGGGATTGGGCGCTACGTTGGCTGCCCGTGTCGGTGTATCACGTCAGCAGAGCCAGGCTGCGATTTTGCCTGCAGCCGATAGCCGTGCCGTGGTGCTGGCAGGAAGCTGTTCGGTAATGACCAATCGGCAAGTGGCGGCCTACCGCGCCCGTGCGGCTTCGTTTGAACTGGATGTGGCGCGTTGTCTGGACGATGCGGCCTATGTCAAGCAGCTGGTGCAGTGGGTATTGAACCAGCCGCAAACCGGGTGGGCGCCCATGCTGTATGCCACGCAGCCACCGGAGAAACTGCAGCAAATCCAGCAGCAACACGGCGCGGCCAAAACCGCGCAGGCGATTGAGCAGGTTTTTTCCGCCGTGGCGGCACAGCTTTATCAGGCCGGATTTTCGACTTTTATTGTGGCCGGTGGCGAAACCTCCGGCAGCGTGGTCCAGGGGCTTGGCGTCACGGGGTTTCACATCGGCTTGCCGATTGTGCCGGGGGTGCCATGGGTGCGCGATCTGCAGCGCCCCATCCATATGGCGTTGAAATCCGGCAATTTTGGCGACGAACATTTCTTCGAACGCGCTCAGGAGATTTATCGTGACTGAACAACAACTGCGTGAGCAAATGGCTTCATTGGCGCGATCCCTGTTCATGCGTGGCTACGTGAGTGGTGGCGCCGGCAATATCAGCGTGCGTCTGCCCGATGGCAACATCCTGATCTCGCCGACCGGATCAAGTTTTGGCGAGCTCAATCCCGATGCCTTGAGCAAGCTCTCGCCTGAGGGCGAGTTGCTCGCGGGCGATCCCCCATCCAAAGAGTGGCCGATGCACATGGCCATGTACGCGAACCGGGTCAAGTGCGGTGCTGTCGTCCATCTGCATTCAACCTGGCTGACGGCGTTGTCTTGCCTCTCTGGCCTGCCCGAGGACAACTGCCTGCCTCCGATAACCCCTTATTACGTGATGCGGGTTGGCAAGCTGCCGTTGTTGCCCTACATGCGCCCGGGTTCGCCGGAGCTGGCGCCAGCCGTGGCGGCCAAGGCACCGACGCATGTGGCGGTACTGCTGGCCAATCATGGCCCGGTGGTCAGCGGCAAGGATTTGGCGCAGGCCGTGGCCAATGCCGAAGAACTGGAAGACACGGCGCGCCTGTTTCTGCTGCTGCGCTCGCAGCCCTACAACATGCTGAGCCCGGCGAATGTGACGGAGCTGGAACAGATGCAACTGGCCCGGAGCTAGCGCCATGACCCGATTCGCCGCCAACCTGACCATGATGTTTAACGAAACGGGCTTCCTCGACCGTTTTTCGCGGGCTGCCAGTGCGGGTTTTCGGGGGGTGGAGTATCTGTTCCCGTATGAGTTCGAGGCTTCCGCGATACGTTCTGAACTCAACAGGAACGAGCTGACCCAGGCACTGTTCAATTTGCCGCCCGGCAACTGGGCTGCGGGCGAGCGCGGTTTGGCCGCCTTGCCGGGACGTGAAAAGCACTTCGAGGAAAGCGTGGCGCTTGCGCTGGCTTACGCCCGTGAATTGGGCTGCGAGCGGCTGCATGTGATGGCGGGCTTGCGCCAGCCGGACATTCCCGATGCGCTGCAGCGGCAAACCTTTGTGCGCAACCTGCGCTACGCCGCCAGGGTTTTCAAACCCCATGGCATCCAGCTGCTGATCGAGCCAATCAATTGCTATGACATGCCCGGCTACTACCTGAGTACGCCCCAGCAAGCGCAATCCCTGCTGGAAGAAGTCGGTTGCGAAAACGTGGCACTGCAATTCGATGTTTACCACTGCCAGATCATGACCGGCAATGTGATGGCAACGATGCGCAGGATGTGGCCGCTGATCGGGCATATCCAGATTGCATCAGTCCCGGACCGGCACGAACCCGACGAAGGCGAAATGAATTATCCCTGGCTATTCCGGCAACTGGACGTGCTGGGCTATGGCGGCTGGGTGGGGTGTGAGTATCGCCCGCGCGGCAATACCGAGGCCGGATTGGGCTGGCTGCAGCAGGCCGTGCTCTAGCGTCGACAGAACCTGCGACATCGTGCCGGAGACAGGTCGTGTGCATCATGGACAAGTACCCGTCGCGTTTCACTCATTAGATCAATACTAACGAAGAGGCGTGGTTATGAATAAAGTCATCATTTCGCTGGCGCCGGTAGCGGCGAGTGAAACACGGGTCGAACCCGGTGAAGTTGCCGAGGAAGTGATTGCGGCCGAACGTTATGGCGCAGCCATGGTGCACCTGCATGTACGGGATCGTACCGGCCAGCTCACCGATGATGTGACCGATTTCGACAAGACCATTCGCCTGATTCGCAAGGGCTCCAACCTGATCCTGCAGGCATCGACGGGCGGGTTGTCAGCCATGGATATGACGCAGCGTTGTGCCCCGCTGGTGCAGTGCCCGCTGGTGGAAATGGCTTCGCTCAATGGTGGATCGGTCAATCTGGGCGATGCGGTTTATGCCAATTCTTTGCCCGACATGCTTTTTTGTGCGCAAAGCGCCGCGCGCAAATTGATCGTCCCTGAGTTCGAGGTGTTTGAGGTCGGCATGATCGGCAACATTCTCCAGCTCGAACCGGCCGTTACGCTATCCCGGCCGCTGCTGTTCAACACCGTATTTGGTCATCGCGGCACCATGCCGGCCACCATCGATGCGCTCGTGGCTTTCCGCCAGTTCATTCCCAAGGATGCGCTCTGGGGCGTCACCCACTATGGGCGCAAGGGATTTTCCTTCCTGGCGGCAGCCATAGGCATGGGCGCCGACCTGGTGCGCATCGGTTTCGAAGATAGCCAGTTCATCAGTCCGGATGCGCATGCCGAAAACAACCTGCAGCTCGTTGAAAAACTCGCGTCCATAATTCGCGGCATGGATCGCGAGGTGGCAACGCCCGATGAAGCGCGGCGCATTCTCAATATTCAACCTCGACCCCAGGAGCTATAACCATGCTTCAAAACTTGACCCTTGCTATTGCGCAATCCGCCGTGCAACACGCGTTGCAGCTTTCGCAGCAGCGTTATGGCGGTCGTCCGTTGAGCGTTGCCGTGTGTGACAAGAGTGGCTTCTTGCTGGCTTTCGCCAGGATGGAGGAGGCCAAGCTGCTGAGTATCGAGCTGACCCAGCGCAAGGCTTATACCGCTGCGCGGATGGGGGCGCCTACCCATGTGTTTCTGCAGCGCTTGCAGCAGGAAAACCTGGAAATTTCTTATTTTGCCGACGACAAGTTTTCGGCCATGCCCGGTGGGCTTCCCGTGTTCAATGCCGACAAGCAGTTAATTGGTGCGCTGGCCATCGGCGGAATTTCGGCCAAGGAAGACCTCGAAGCCGCTGAACTGATCGTGGCTGCACTGGCGGATGCTTTGTAAAAATTTCTTCTTATCCAATCAAGGTGACGAGATGACAAAAGTTGCAATTTTCCATACGAGCGCGGCCACGTTGAGTCTGTTCCAGTCGCTGACCGCCAGGATCATGCCGGATGTTCAAATCATGCATATCATCGAAGATTCGATGATTCGCGACGTGATGAAAAACGGTGGGCCGAATACTGCTGTCAATGCCCGGATCGCTGGCTATGTTCAGGAAGCAGAGCGGGCGGGATGCGCCATGTTCATGACGGCTTGTTCTTCCATCGGCGCCAGCGTCGAACAATGCCAGTTCCTGACCTCCATGCCGTTGATGCGGGTGGACGAGGCCATGGTCGAAGCCGCGATTGAGAAGGGGCCGAGGGTGGCTGTACTGGCGACCGTGGAAACCACATTGAGGCCGACGCTGGAGATTATCAGGCGCAAAGCGCGGGAAAGCGGCAAGCAGATCGATCTGCGTCCGCATTTGATGGCGGATGCTTTCACTGCATTGCTGGCCGGCGACCACGCCACGCACGATCGCATCGTCTCGGCCGGATTGAAGGAGGCGTTGGCAAACAGCGATGTCGTGGTGCTGGCGCAGGCTTCCATGGCCCGGGTGATGGAGGGCATGGAAACACCGGCGGTGCCCGTGCTGACTTCTCCGGAGAGTGGCGTGACACGGCTCAGGATGCGTCTGGATACGATGGCCGAAGGAAAGACGAAGGTTGCGCGAGAAACAGCGGTATTGAGCTGATATCGCGAAGGGCGAAACCCAAGTAAAAAGCCGGATCTGAGGCGTTCAGTCCGGCTTTTTCTATGGTTTTGCGGGTTTTACCGGGGTGCGGAGGCCGCTGCGGGTGCCGAGGCCTTGGGCAGGTAAAGCGCGCCTTTGTAACCGCAGGCGCCGAGTAGAAGGCCGGCCAGAAGGGGAATAACAAGCAGTGAGCGCATGGCGATAAGTTCGGTGGCAGAATAAGCGCTTATTTTACACGGGATCAGCGCCCCATGACCGAATCCGAATTTCTTGAATTGACCGATGCAGTGTTTGCCCGCATCGAAACCGCGCTGGACGACAGCGGACTGGATGTCGACCCGATGCGCGCGGGCAACGTGCTGGAGATCGAGCTGGGCGACGGCAGCAAAGTGATTGTGAATCGCCACGCCTTCAACCAGGAATTGTGGATCGCGGCGAAAAGCGGCGGATTTCATTACCGCCTGCAGGACGGGGTTTGGCGCAATACCCGCGACGAAGGCGAATTCTTTGCCGATCTGGCTGCCGCGTTGTCCGCCCAATCGGGCGAACCTTTTGCGTTCTGAGCCGTCCGATGTTGCTTGAGAGCGTCGGCTGGCTGGCCGGTCTGTTTGGCTCGGCGTTCGTTTCGGCAACGATCCTGCCTGGCAATTCCGAGGCCGCCTTGCTGGCGCTGCTGCATTTCCAGCCGCAGACCGTCGTGGCTGCCGTGGTTGTGGCCACGCTGGGCAATGTGTTGGGCGGGCTGACCACGGTTTGGCTCGGCTGGCGCCTGCCGGCCGCGCCGGAAGGCCGGGCCGTGCGGCTGGCGCGGCGCTTTGGTCCGGCGAGCCTGCTGTTGAGCTGGGTGCCTCTGGTGGGCGATGCCTTGTGTGGCGTGGCTGGCTGGCTGCGCTGGCCGTGGTTGCCGGTGATCTTGTGGATCACGCTGGGCAAGGCGGCGCGCTATGCGCTGCTGGCTGGATTATTCCTGCACTATTCCTGAGAGGACGCGATGCGTAAAGTTTCCACCACCCTGCTGGCCCTGGCTTTTGCCATGCAGCTGAGCTGGGCTGATAACCTGCCCAACTTGGGTGGGGATACGTCGCAGGAGAGCCTGACGCCAACGCAGGAACGCGAAATCGGCGAAGGCGCGATGCGCGAAATCCGCCGCAGCGGCGAACTGGCCGACGACCCGGAAGTGGTTGCTTACCTTAACCGGCTGGGCGCGCGGCTGGTGGAGGCTTCCGGCGCGAGCGACAGCCGCTTCACCTTTTTCCCGGTGCTCGATTCCAGTGTCAATGCGTTTGCCATTCCGGGCGGTTACATCGGGGTGCATACCGGCCTGATCGTGATGGCGCAGCATGAATCGGAACTGGCCAGTGTGCTGGGGCACGAAATCGCGCACGTTTCGCAGCACCATCTGGCGCGCCTGATCGACGGCACGCGGCTCAACCCGCTGATCTCGCTGGCGTCGTTGGGGGTGGCCATCCTGGCCGCGCATGCCGGCAGTGCCGACGGAGTGGCGGCCGCCATCAGCGCCGGTGCGGGATACAACATCCAGAAGCAGCTCGATTTTACCTATGCATTCGAGCAGGAAGCCGACCGCATCGGCATGCAGACGTTGACGCGTGCCGGGTTCGATCCGGCCGCTATGCCGACCTTTTTTGAACGGTTGCAAAAACACAACCGGCTGGAAGAGGCCAACGCGCCGGAATTTTTGCGAACCCACCCGGTGACCTTCAAGCGCATTGCCGATGCGCAGGGGCGCTTGAGCGGTTTGCCCTATCGCCAGACGCCGGATTCGGCGGATTTCCTGTTCGTGCGGGAAAAAGTGCGGGGCTTGCAGATGAAACCCGGGGATGCTGTTGATTTTTATAGAAAAACTTTGGCGGAAAAGCGCTATGCCAATGAAGCGGCTCACCGCTACGGTCTGGCCAACGCACTGTATCTGGCTGGTAACCATGACGGTGCCTGGCAGGCATTGCAGCAGGCAAAGAGCGCTTTGGGCAAGGCCGGACACCCGGCGCTGGAATTCCTGGCGGGCAGCATCCGCTTGGCGCAGGGGCGCAGCGCCGAGGCCGTGGGAATTTTTCAGAAAGCGGCCGATTTTTACCCGGCCAGCCGGGCACTGGTCTACGGCTTGATCGATGCCCAGACGGCGGCCGGGCAATATGACAAGGCGCTGGCTGAAATTGCCGACAACCAGACGCTTTACCCGGGCGACGCCAATTTTTACCAGCGCGCTGCCAAAATCTATACCCGGCAGGGGCAGACGATGCAGGCGCACAAGGCGCAGGGCGAGTACTACGTGCGCGTACAGGAGTATGGTCCGGCTATGGAACAATTCCGGCTGGCACTGACGCAGCCCGGCGGCGATTTTTACTTGCTGTCTTCGATCGAGGCCAGGTTGCGTGAACTTGAAGCAATAAATGGCAAGGACGGAAAAGCCAGAGGCATGCCATGAACTGGCGTCAACCGAACCTGAGACCAGTGCGGCTTCTGTTGGAATTTGCCATTGGCTGGGCTGGTTTTTGGTTTGACCGCGCATTTGGTTCTATCCGTGACTATAAAGACATTTCGAGTGTTTGATGATTTTGAAAAGGAGAGATTGTCATGTCTGATTCATCCAATTTGCTGGACCAATCCCAAGCCATCTTGCAAGAAACCGACAAACTACTGAGTGAAGCCAATCTGGCCGTCGGCAAAGAAGCTGATGCGCTGTATGCGCGAGTGGCAGCCGGCCTGCGCGACGCCAAGGAAAAACTGATGTCGGCCGAACGCACCGCCGTGGAAAAGGCCAAACAGGCCGCTCAGGCGACCGACAGTTATGTCCATGAACATCCGTGGCAAGCCGTAGGTGTGGCTGCAGCCGTCGGCGTGTTGATCGGCATGCTGATCTCGCGGCGCTGAGATGAGTTTGCGCGCAATTCTTGACGGTGTTCGTCGCATTGCCGTAACAACGGCGGGACTCGGCAGCAATCGGCTGGAACTGTTCGGTATCGAGTTGCAGGAAGAGCTGGAGCGCCAAACCAGAAATCTGATCTGGCTGGTGGCGGCTTTCCTGTTCGCGGGACTGGCTTTGCTGCTGGCGTCCTTGCTGTTGCTGATCGTGTTCTGGGATACGCAACGGGTGGCAGTGGCTGTTGGCCTGACGGCCTTGTACAGCCTGCTTTCGTACGCCTGTTTTCATTGCCTGAGACGGCGCATACGAACATCGCCGAGCCCTTTTGCTGTGACGGTCGAAGAATTCAAGCGTGATCAGGCCGCGTTGCTGGGCAATAGCGGGGAGACACCATGAACCGGCGAGTGTTGAATCGCGAATTGCGCAAGGAATTGCTTCGTTTGCAATCGGAGCAATATCGTCAGGCGCTGACCCGTGAAGTGCAGGGGTTTGCTTCGTTTCTGAAGGCCCCTGATGCGACGGCCTCTGGCGGATCGGCATGCGGCTCGGCGTGGATGGCCAGAATTCCATTGCTGGCGGCTGTCCTCTTGCCCAATCGCTGGCGCAGGTGGCTGGCCATTGGCCTGGCTGTCAGCAAGTTCATGCTGCTTTTCTCGCGCCAACCGCACTGAAACCTTGTTACGAGTTCAGTCGCTGGGTTTTCCGGTTTTTTTTCGCAGAATTTCCAGGTAAACCTGAGGGTCTGGCGCGGCATGGTTGCGCTGCGCCTGCCAGATCATCTCGGCCAGACCATCCAGCATCTCGTGTTTGGCGGTATGCTCGTCGCCGTGCTGCTCGCATAGCGTCTGATAAAGCGCGCGTATGCCTTGGGGCTGGTCGATGGAGAGCTGCTCTTCGATGGCCAGATGCATGCCGATGTGCAGGAACGGATTGGTTTCGCCATGTTCCGGGCGCCAGTCATGGTCGACCTGATCCTCGTTCAGATAGCGGTGGTACTCGGGGTGATCGAGCAGGATCGCGAGCGTCATGCGCTCGATATCGGCAAGCGGCTGCCCCGCGTTTCTTTTGCGCCAGACGCTAATGAAAAAACGCCGAGCTTCATCGCGGCTGGGGTTGAAGAGCATGGCGGTCTCCGGTGTGTGCTTTGTGTCAATGCCAGAACGGCATCTTATGCGGCATCATATCGCACCTGATAAATAACCCTGCAATCTTGGAGTGCCCAATGTCAGAAACTTCCATCGCCCCCCTGGAAAATTACAGTGAGCGCCACTCAGAGGCCATGAAAAGCACCTGGGTGAGCGTCGGGGTGAATGTGGTGCTGTCCGCCGGACAAATGATCGCCGGGTTGCTGAGTGGTTCGTTCGGCCTGGTCGCCGATGCGATCCATACCTTGTCTGATCTGGTGGCCGATTTTGTGGTGCTGTTCGCGGCCCAGCACAGCCGGCAGGGCGCGGACGAGGATCACCATTACGGCCATGCCCGCTACGAGAATGCTGCTTCGCTGGTTTTGGGCGTGTTGCTGCTGGTGGTCGGCGTATTCATGGCCTGGTCGGCCGTGCAGAAATTCCATGCCCCGGTTGGGGTTGGCAAAGTGGGCACGCTGGCGCTGTGGGTGGCACTGGCCTCGCTGGCTGCCAAGGAAGGCTTGTTCCGCTACATGCTGGCCATCGCCCGCAAGATCGGTTCCAGCATGCTGATCGCCAATG
The DNA here is from genome assembly GCA_018261735.1 of Pseudomonadota bacterium. Lineage (GTDB taxonomy): Bacteria > Pseudomonadota > Gammaproteobacteria > Burkholderiales > Chitinibacteraceae > Formivibrio. The sequence goes on along the minus strand of JAGTRM010000006.1, from coordinate 98,241 downwards.
CCTGGCATGCGCGCTCGGATGCGTTGTCGTCCTTGGTCGTGGCCGCAGGCATCGGCGGCAATTTGCTTGGGTATCCGTTGCTTGATCCGGTGGCAGGTCTGTTGGTCGGGTTGATGGTGGGCAAAATGGGCTGGGAATTCTCCCGGGCGGCATTTCATGACCTGACCGATCGGGCCCTGCCGGAAGCCGAGGTCGAAGAAATTCGTGCCACCGTACTGGCCACCCCGGGCGTTCAGGGCGTGCATGAGGTGTGCACCCGCAAGATGGGCGATTTCGCAGTGGTCGATGTGCATATCGAGGTCGATCCGAAAATCAATGTGGTGACAGGGCATGATATCGGCGTGGATGCACGGCGAAGGGTGATGCTGCAGCATAAGGTGCTGAATGTCATGGTGCACGTCGATCCGGCAGGGGGCTTTCCTGACGATGATCATGTGCCGGTGGCATCGCAATCGGCCGAGCCGATGCCCCGGTAGACGTCCCGGATGGACCGCCCTTGGTCGCTGTGGTGAAATAGCCGCACGACGCTTGCTGGGGGCCTTTTGTCACGGCACAGTCTGGCGCCAGTTGGATTTGAAACCGTGTTGGGCGAAAGGCTCTCCATGATAACGGTGCCGGTGGGATTGCCCCTGTTGAAACGATGGTTGCTTGGCGCTGCGCTGGGATTGGTTACGGCGCTGACGCCGGCTGCAGATTCCGGCGTGAAGCTGAGTCCCGAAGAGCAGGCATGGGTTTCTGCCCACCGGGAACAAACCTTTACGGTGGGTTTTGATCCCTATACCGGGATGGATTGCTTCGATTTCCGAGGCGCCAAGACGGGCCTGCTGCCCGCCCTGCTTGCGGATATGCGCAAGCATCTGGGGTTGCGGCTGTCGCTTGCCGATGTTTCCGGCTGGAATGAGGCCTACAACCGTTTTGTCGATCACGAGATCGATATTCTCTACGGGGCCAACCCTACCCCCGAGCGTGAACAGATCATGCACTTCAGCGCCCCGGTCTGGCGCTATCCCTACGTAGCCTTTGCGCGCAAAGATTCATCAGTCCAGACACTCGGCGATCTTGATGGCAAGCGGGTGGGTTTTATCGCCAATGATTTTGTCAGGCAGCGTATTCCGCAGGAATATTCCAATATTCATTTTCAGCCACTGGAATTTTCCGGTCAGGAGCAGGGCCTGAAGGCACTGCTTTCCGGAGAGGCGGACGGGTTTGTCACGTCGGGAGGCGGGGTCGAGCACGAGCTTCTGTTCAACTATCCCAGCCTGGCGCTGATTGCCGAGTTGCCGACAATCACCTCGGACATGACCTTTGCCGTTGGCAAGGAGCAAGCGCTGCTTGGCCGTATCATCGATCGCTATATCCAGCAGCGCCAGGCGTCGATCCACGTCTTGGCGCGCGATGCTGCATTGCTCTACAACCGTAAAATCTTGCGCCTGAGCGATGCCGAACTGAACTGGCTGGAGCAAAAAGGTACCGCTGTCGTGGGCGTGGCCGATGACTACCTGCCCTTCGATCACTATCAGGACGGGCAATATAGGGGCATCGCCGGTGAGGTGCTGAACAACATTTCCACGATCACCGGAATTCATTTCACCGTGGTTCACGGCCCGTTCTCGGAGATGTACGAAAAGGCGCGTACCGGTTCGATCGATGTGCTGAATATCGCAAAAACCGAGGATAGGCTGCGCTATTTCCTTTACCCGCGCCCGATCAGCACGGAGCGGGACATCATCGTCGGCCTTAAAAGCAGCCCGCCGGTTCATGATGTCTACGAACTGGAAAAAAAGCGCGTCGCCGTAATTGAGGGCTTCTGGCACGAGGAGTATCTGCGCAAAAACCTGAAAGACCCCCGCATCGTAAAGACCACTGACATCATGCAGTCGCTCCGGCTGTTGCGCAGTGGCGATGTCGATTACCTGATCGAAAATCCCACGGTCGCCGAGTTCTATATCAACGGGTCGGGATATACCGATCTGGTCAAACGCGGAAACACCTCCAAGGATTCCTTTGTCTATCTGGGGGTCAATCGCAGCCAGCCCGAGCTTGCCGCGATCATGGACAAGGCGCTGACCCTGATCAATTTCGAGGAAGTGAAATACGCCGGCATCCAGAGCGTGCCGACCCTGCCGAATGAACAAAACAGGCGCCTGACCTGGGTGGTGGCGGGGCTGGTTGCGATCCTTGCCGTGATCATGGCGGTGACTATCAAAATTATCCACTCACTGGCCAATCAAAAGGCCCAGACCCAAATCTTGAAGGAGCGGGAGCATCTGCTTTATATGGATGCCCTGACCGGCTTCCATAACCGCAATTATTTCGCCCATACCCAGGCTGCCATGCAATACGGGGCCTTTCCCCAGGCCATTCTGGTCGCCGATCTCAACAACTTGAAGCCGGTGAATGATGCGCATGGGCACGCAGCCGGCGATGCGCTGCTGGTTCTCTTCGCCGCCTTTCTGCGAGCCACTTTCCCGGAAGGGAACGTCTTCCGGATCGGCGGTGATGAATTCCTTATCATTCTGAATCGCACACAGGAAGACCAGGTTATTCCGGCGATTGAATCCCTGATGAAGCGTTGTGAAGCGGCCCGGCAGGAGTTGGGCGGAACGATGTCTATCCGCCCCAGCGCCGCGATCGGCTATTGCATGCGCGGCAGTGTCGGAGAGTCTTTGGATGGATGCATCAAGCAGGCTGATGCCCGCATGTACGAAGCCAAGGCCAGCATGAAGAAGGAAGAGAAAGCCTGATTACGAGGATTTTGCCTTGAAATCGAGCGCGACCGAATTGATGCAAAAACGCTCGCCGCTCGGTTCCGGGCCGTCCGGGAAAACGTGGCCCAGATGGGCATCGCAGCTTGCGCAGCGCACCTCGGTGCGGATCATGCCGTGGCTGGTGTCGACGATGCGCCGCGTTGCGCCGGGAACGGCTTCTTCCCAGAAGCTGGGCCAGCCGCAACCGGCATCGAACTTGGTGCCGGAACGAAACAGCAATGCTCCGCAACAGACGCAGTGATAATGCCCATCCGCTTCCAGCCGGTAATAGGCGCCGGAAAACGGGCGCTCGGTTCCGGCTTCGCGGGTCACGCGATATTGCTCCGGTGTCAGCTCGGCGCGCCACTCGTCCAGGCTCTTGCGGATTTTTTCGCTCATTGAACTGGCGGGGCGGTGTCGGCAAAGGCGGTTTTTTCCGCCGTCAGCCGGTTGAGCAAATCTGCCAGGTTGGGGTGCGGCGTGCGCCAGTCGATGTCCGGCAGGCGAAAATCCAGATAGCCCAGCATGCAGCCCGCGGCGATGTCGGCCAGGCTGTAACGGCCGGCCAACAACCATTTTTGCTCGCCCAGCTCGGCGGACAATGCAGCCAGGCCATGTTCGATCTTGTGCAGCTGGCGCGCGATCCATTCCGGCGACTGTTGGTGCGCCGGGCGCCGACGTTCCTGCAGGACCAGTACCGCAGCATCGACGATGCCATCGGCCAGGGCTTCTTTCAGTTTGACGCGGATCGCCTGGCGATGCTCCTGGGGAATCAGGCGACCCACTGGGGAGACTTCATCCAGGTGTTCGGCGATGACTGGCGAATCGTAGAGGGTTTGGCCATCGTCGAGGATCAGGATTGGAATTTTGCCCAGCGGGTTGAAATGGGTCAGGTCGCAATCAGGATCACCGAGCTGAACGATGACACGCTCGCAGTCGATATGCTTTTCGGCCAGGACAACACGGATCTTGCGACCATAAGGGCTGGTGAGTGAGGTAAGCAGTTTCATGATGAGGCGACGCGCCAAGGGTTGTTCCGAACAGTTATTCTAAGAGAGTTGCCCTGCATCGGCCAGTGCTGTTGTGGCGTTGCAACATCGACGAACGGTCGGTTAGCGTCTTGATTGGCAAAGATTTACCGGGATCACGTCCCGGCTTTGGTTATAATTCATCCCCTTTTGCAGCGACAGACGAATAATGAATGTTTTTTACGAGGAAGACGGCAGTTTCAAGGTTGCCGAGGTGCGCGAAGAGCAGCCGGCGAGCCTGATGGTCGAGGATGTGCGCGGCAAGCGTGCCAAGATCAAATCTGCCAATGTGTTGCTGCGCTTTGAACGTACCGGGCTGGACGAATTCCTGGCTGCCGCCGAATCGGCCGCGGCCGAGATCGACGTCGATTTCCTTTGGGAATGCTGCGGCTCTGAAGAGTTTGCTTTCCAGGATATTGCTGCGGAATATTTCGGCGCCAAGGCCACGCTGCCGCAGCAGGCCGCCGTGGCGCTGCGCCTGCACGCCGCGCCGATGTACTTCTATCGCAAGGGTCGCGGACGCTACAAGGCCGCACCGGAAGAAAACCTGAAAGCGGCCTTGGCCGGGCAGGAGCGCAAGCGCATCGAAGCCGAGCAGATGGCCGCCTGGCAGGCCGAGTTGCTCGAAGACAGGCTGCCTGCCGCGCTGTTGGCCAAGTTGCCGATGCTGCTGCACCGGCCGGACAAGAACAGCATCGAATGGAAGGCGCTGTCGGCCGCGGCCGAATCCGTGCAGATGTCGCCCCTGCGCCTGCTGGAGCGGGCCGGGGCGATCCCCGATGTCGCCGATTATTTCCTGCAAGGCTTTCTGGTCGAATATTTTCCGAAAGGAAGCGGGTTTGCGCCGTTGTCTGCCGCCCCGGCGCCGGACGATCTGCCGCTTGCCGATGTGCGTGCCTTCAGTATCGACGATGCCGCCACTACCGAAATCGACGACGCCTTCAGCCTGGCGCGCCTGCCCAACGGCAATTGGCGCGTCGGCATCCATATTGCCGCGCCCACGCTGGGCATCGCGCCGGGCAGCGATATCGACAAGGTGATTCTCGAACGCTTGTCCACGGTCTACATGCCGGGCGACAAGATCACCATGCTGCCCGATGAGGTGGTGGAAACCTTCACCCTCAAGGCGGGCGAAGCGCAGCCGGCGGTGTCGATGTATCTGGAAGTCTCGCAGGGCTTCGATATCCTCGCCCGCGAATCGAAGGTCGAGCGCGTACGCTTGGCCGCGAACCTGCGCCACGATGAACTCGAATCCCTGTTCAATGAGGATACGGTAGGCAAGGCCGATACGCCGGATTACCCGTGGAAGGACGAGCTGACTTTCCTCTGGCATCTGGCCGGCGCGCTGGAAGCACGGCGCGGCAAGGCCGAAGCCAATGGCAATAACCGGGTGGATTACGGTTTCCGCATCCATCGCAGCGAAGGCAGCGAGGAGAGGGTGGAAATCTTTACCCGCAAACGCGGCTCGCCGATGGACAAGCTGGTGGCCGAATTGATGATTCTGGTCAACAGCCAGTGGGGCAAGGATCTGGCCGATGCCAATGTGGCCTGCATCTACCGCGCGCAAGGCGGCGGGCGCGTGCGCATGACCACGCAACCCAGTCCGCACATGGGGCTGGGCGTGGAGTGCTATGCCTGGTCGTCGTCCCCGTTGCGCCGGGCGGTGGATTTCATCAACCAGCAGCAACTGCTGGCGCTGATCTCCGGCCAGAAGCCGCGTTTTCAGCGCAACGATGCCGAACTGTTCTCGATTATCGGCTCGTTTGATGCCGCGTATGCCGCGTATGCCGATTTCCAGGAAAAGATGGAGCGCTACTGGTGTTTGCGTTATCTTGAGCAGGAAGAAGTGCGCGAACTTTCCGCGACCGTGCTCAAGGAAAACCTGGTCCGTATCGATGGCATGCCGCTGGTGCTGCGTGTCGGCGGGTTGCCGGAATTACCTGGCGGATCCACGGTCAAACTCCAACGCCTGAGCATGGATTATCTGGATTTGAGCGTTGAGTGCCGTATAGCCACGATGTGAGTGTCGAGATGCAACCTAATTGTCGTTTGAGTGATGTGCTGCCGCTGCGTTTTGCGAACGGCGAGCAAGTTCGCCAGTTTTCCAAGCCCTGTCTGAGCTGCGGCACCATGCTCTCGGCCCAGCATATGATTGGCGTGGCGCGGGTGGTGAATGACCATATCGCCATTGCCGCTCGTGCACAATGTCCTTCCTGCGGCGAACGCTTTTCCGTGACCTGCATGATCGACGATGAAAAGCGCGTGCGCCGCGTGGTGCTGCCGTATTGGCTGTTTAATCCTTACCTACGCATGCTCAAACCGCCCGTCAAGGAAGGGGCTGCGCGCGAGGTCCGGCCGGTGGAAGAGTTGCCGCGCCCTGATTTCATGGGGGCCGAGCAACCGGGGCCGGTTGCGGCGCCGGCACAGAAGCTGGATATCGTGCGTGCCGACGATGCGGTAGGCAGTTATCAGGGCAAGCCGATTCCGGCCTGGGTGCAGGTAAATGGCAAGCAGTTTTCCTTCGAGCGCATCGCAATTGACATGCGGGCCGGTGAAGGGGAAGTCTTGATCGATGGCTGCCTGGTTTATCGCAAGCAGTAAATTTGACCCATTGGGCTTGGCGCAGCTTGAGTCTATAATTCTGCGCTTTGACTGACCGGCTGGAGAGTTGCCATGCAACGTTCGATGCTCAAATCCAAGATCCACCGTGTAACGGCCACCCATGCCGAGTTGCACTACGAGGGCTCCTGCGCCATCGACGAGGATCTGCTCGATGCCGCCAATATCCGCGAATACGAAGAAGTGCATATCTGGAACGTCAACAACGGCGAGCGCTTCTCCACTTACGCCATCAAGGGGCAACGCGGTTCCGGCGTGATCTCGCTCAATGGCTCCGCCGCCCGGCGTGCGCAGGTGGGCGACTTGCTGATCATCGCCACGTTTGTGATGGTCGAGGAAGCCGAGGTGGATAGCCACAAGCCGTCGATGGTTTACGTGGATGGCTGCAACAAGATCACGCATACCAAGAACGGCATCCCCGTTCAGCAAGTCTGATCAGGACTGGTTGGAAGAAATACAGCGCCCATGCTTTTGCGTGGGCGTTTTCATATCCGGAGGCCGCATGAACCCCACGCTGGTAAAAGACTACCTGCTGACCTTGCAGCAAAACATCGTCGCCACGCTGGAAAACCTCGACGGCACGAGTTTTCGCACCGATGCCTGGCAGCGCGAGGGCGGCGGTGGCGGCATCACGCGCGTGATCGAAGACGGGCCATTGTTCGAGCGCGGCGGGGTCAATTTCTCGCATGTGATGGGAGCGGGCTTGCCGCCTTCGGCCACGGCCAACCGGCCCGAGTTGGCCGGACGCGCTTTCGAGGCGATGGGCGTATCGCTGGTGCTGCACCCGCGCAATCCCTACGTGCCGACCGTGCACATGAATGTGCGTTTTTTCAGGGCTTTTGCGCAGGGGCAGGAGGATGTGTTTTGGTTCGGCGGCGGCATGGACCTCACCCCCTACTATGGCCACGAAGAGGATGCGCGCCATTTTCACCAGACCTGCAAGGATGCGCTCGATCCATTCGGTACTGAACTGTATCCACGTTTCAAGACCTGGTGCGACCGCTATTTCTTCCTCAAGCATCGCAACGAAGCGCGCGGCATCGGCGGCATTTTCTTCGATGATTTCAGCGAAGGCGGTTTCGATTCGGCCTTTGCCCTGCTGCAAAGCGTCGGCAATGCCTTCCTGCCGGCCTATGTGCCGATCGTCGAGCGACGGCGCGAGCTGGAATACGGCCAGCGCGAGCGCGACTGGCAGGCCTACCGGCGCGGGCGCTATGTCGAATTCAACCTGGTATGGGATCGCGGCACCTTGTTCGGGCTGCAATCGGGCGGACGGACCGAATCGATCCTGATGTCGATGCCGCCGGTCGCGCACTGGCGCTACGACTACCAGCCCGAGGCCGGCTCGCCGGAAGCGCGATTGCTGACCGACTATTTGCCCGAGCGTGATTGGGTGCGGTGAAGCGGGGGATATTGAGTGCCGGGAACAGACCACGGTGCAGAAGGGGCTCCGGACTCGTTGAGCCGAAGCTCAATCACTGATGTAGAACATCACCGAAAACCGTGTATTCACCATCCTTGCGATCAAGGCCGGGCGCGTCGTAAAGCACCATCCAGCTCGGAGTGTGCGAGGCGAACTCAGGCGGCAATTCGCAAAGTGCCTCTGCACGATTGGTGCCGTGCCCGTAGGGCAGGGAAAGCATCTCGTTCAGGGTGGCCACGAAACGCACCGGTTCGTGGTTGGCCGCCAGCAGGGACTTGGCGTTCGGCCACTTGAACACGCGGATATCGCCATCAAGCACCATCGTCGGCCCGGCCAGGATGTAGAGGTCATCACCGGAAAAGTGCAGATCCCGAATTCCGAGTCCTTCCAGTTGCAGGAAATGCTTGCGGATCAGGCTACCGCTGCAATCCAGAGGCGCCAGCCGCAGTTGTTCGCCCTTGGCTTCGAGCGCAATTTCCAGCACTGCAGACCAACCATGCAACACCGGGCCGCGCAGTCCGAGCAGCAAGCGGTTGCCGTCCACCACCAGCCCTTCGATATCGAAACCATTGTCTTTACCGGGAATGCCCATGTACGGTCCGACATGGGGATCATCCGCTAAAGCTTGGGTGAGCAGGTTGGACTCGGCATCCCCTTTCAGCCGTCGCGCCCGGCGGCCATCTTTCGCCTCCTGGACCAGACAGGGTTTGCCGTCGTCACCCATTTCAATCGGTAAACAGGCCAACAGGCGGCGGTTGCCGTCGAGCGTCACCTTGGCCAGCCGCTTGGCGTTTTCTGCGTCGTCACGATCATTCTTCGCATTCTTGCGCTTGAGTCCGTGCGAGCCCACCACCCAAAGATAGCCGTCAGCCACGGTCATGCCTTCCAGGTCGGCCTCCTCGTCCGCTGCTCCGGGCAAGTCCAGCAGTTCTGACAGCGGAAAGCTCAGCCCGTCGCCGAAGCGCAGCAATTCAGTTCCTGATGGATCAAGGCGGCGCAGGCGGTCGATGCTGCAGGCCTCGTCGCCGGCGATCCACAAGCATTCACCGGAAAACGCAGCGCCGGAAAGGTTGGCATGAATCAGTGCACCCGGGGCGAACTCCAGGCGAATGGCATTTTTAATGCGTTTGCTGGGCATGTTATGGGTCTTTTCTGAAGGGATTTCCGGCTGGGAACAAAAGCCAATTGGCAAGTGTTCGACTCAACTGGGAATGAAAGTTCCACCCCATTTTGCGACAACAGTCTGGATTGCCAAACAGGAAAAAAGCGGACTTGCTATTACGTGTGAGTAATCGTCGGCTACCTAAGCCACACCGTTCGTTCAAACAACTAGCCACCACAGCCAGTATCGTAGGGTGCGCAAATCTTGATTTGCGCACGCGGAATGGCGCTTCGCTACCTCGTTGCATATTTGAAAGCCATTCGGTGCGCAACGCTGCGCGTTTCACACCCTGCCTATTACGCCTCTCCCATTTCCCGTTGCAGCGCGGATAGCCCCGGCAACCCCAAAAACCAGCCCGGCGGGCTGACGTTCAATGTCATCAGCAGCATTTCGCCGGTGAACAAGGTGATGTCGTTGGCCTTGGCAAAGGCCCGTCGCCTCATCGGTATAGCGAGTAGCTTGGATGCAGGCCTCAAGGCCGGAAATGCGGGATGCATGCCAGATCATATGCAGCCCCGGATTGCGCTTTGCTCCATCCGAGCTACTCCTCCGGCCTATTACATCCACATCGTTAGGTTCCCGGCCTCGCAGCAAGGTCGTAAACGGGTTCTCAGAGCGCGCCGGCCTGCTTCAATACCTCGGCGACGGCTTCGGCCAGTTGCCGGTAGCCTGTCGCATTGGGATGGATCAGATCGCTTTTGAGGTCGCGGCTCGCCAGTATTTCTTCCAGTGACTTGGCTTCCAGCGGAATGGCGTATTGCTTGGCCAGCTCTGCGTAGAAAGCCGGGACGGCGATTCCCAGCCCCGGGCGCGGCGTGGCGATCAGTAGTGTTGGTATTCGCCGCGATTTGGCGAGCTCAAGCATTGCCCGTAGATTTTCCACAGTTTCTGCTTCCGGGACTTTTCGCAGGAAATCATTGCCGCCCATGCACAGGATCAGCAGGGCAGGGCGGGATTCGTTGAGCGTTTGGTCAAGCCGTTCGCGGCCATCGGCGCTGGTTTCGCCTGGAACCCCGGCATTGATCACCTGACGGGCAGTCAATGTGGCAAGAACGGCGGGGTAATTCTCGGCGGGTTGTGCGCCGGTGCCGTAGGTCAGGCTGTCGCCGAAGGCCAGGATCGTGGCATTGGCTGCCAGTGGGGCAAGCTTGGGGGTTTTGGCGCATCCGGCCAGCCCAGCGATGCAAAGCAGCAGGGCCAGCAGGATGCGGTACGTCATGGCTGGTCAGTTCCAGTCCTGGATGCGGGCGGCGGCCTTGTCGATCTCGGCGCGCAGATCGTCATAGGTACGCACGACCGGATATTGCGGGAACTCGCGCACCACGTTTTCCGGCGGGTGCATCAGGATGCCGGCGTGTGCCGCGCCGAGCATGGCGGTATCGTTGTAGCTGTCGCCGGCGGCGATCACCTTGAAGTTCAGCGACTTGAAGGCTTCCACGGCGTGGCGTTTCTGGTCGGGCATGCGCAGGTGATAGTTCACCAGCATGCCGTTGGCATCGGCTTCCAGGCGGTGGCAGAACAGGGTAGGTTGGCCCATCTGTGCCATCAGCGGCTTGGCGAATTCATAGAAGGTGTCGGACAGGATCACCACTTGGTAATCGAGCCGCAGTGCATCCAAAAATTCCTTGCAGCCTTCCATCGGGCCGAGTGCGCCGATCACTTCCTGGATATCCGGCAAGCCCAGCTTGTGTTCGCGCAGGATGTTCAGGCGATATTTCATGAGCTTGTCGTAATCCGGCTCGTCGCGCGTGGTGCGGCGCAATTCGGGAATGCCGGTGCGTTCGGCAAAGGCGATCCAGATTTCCGGAACCAACACGCCTTCCATGTCGAGACAAACGATCTGCACGGTACCAATCCTTGGGCTAGGGGAACAAAGGCGCGATTTTACAGGGAAAAGCCGGCAGGGTCTGCCTTTTGGATTTGTTTCTGATCGGTCGCAAGGACCTGTCGATTACGTAAGCCGCTGCGGATAAACCGGTGTCGCGTTCGCGCAGGAAGATCGTGCTCCCGACTCTAAATCTTGCCGTTAAACAGGGTGTAACAGCCCAGCGCGATCAGGAAAAGGCCGAAAAGCGTGCGCATGACATGGGCATCCAGTCGGCCTGCCAGCTGCGCGCCCAGCCAGGCGCCGGCAAATACCGTGACTGCGATGATGGCCGCCGCCTTGAGGTCAACATTGCCGGCACGGTAATACGCAAAAACGGCCGCTGCACCGATAGGCGGCAGCAGGATGGCCAGGCTGGTGCCGATGGCGCGGTGGATCGGGAATTTCAGCAGGAAAACCAGTGCGGGAACGATCAGCACCCCGCCGCCGATGCCGAACAGACCAGAACTAATGCCGGCGATGAGGCCAATCAGAATCAAAGGAACGACGTATTCCATGGCTCGTCTCCTGGTTTTTCGTGAGTCATTATTGCACCCAATTATAACCAATGCGAATAAACATAGTTGTATTGGTTATATATGAGTGACTGATTCCCAGCCCAATCCCGCCATCGTCCGGTTGAAATCTTCATCAAGCGGCGCGCGTAGCGTGAGCGTTTCTCCGGTGAGCGGATGGGTGAGTTGCATCATCCGGCAACATAGCAACAGGTGCTGATTACCAAACAGTTTGCCGAACAGGCGATTGTGGCGGCCCTTGCCATAAGTGGCATCACCGATGATCGGGTGCGAGATGTGCTTCAAGTGCCGGCGCAACTGGTGGCGCCGTCCGGTCACTGGCTCGAGTTCAAGCAGCGCGTAGCGGCTGGTGGGATAGCGGTCGACCTGGACCGGAATCTCTGCCGTCGCAAGCCGGCGATAGCGGGTCAGTGCGTCCTGTGCACTCTGGATGACTTTCTGCCCGAGAAAATCGACATCGTCCTTTAGCCGGACCAGTGCATGGTCGATTTCGCCGCTTTCCGGCGGGTGTCCGCGCACGATTGCCCAATAGCACTTTTTCACACAGCCATGCTCAAACTGTTGCGCCAGCGCGCGGCTGGTGTCGGAATCGAGCGCAAACAGCAGCACGCCCGAGGTGCCCCGATCCAGCCGGTGCACCGGATACACATACTGGCCGATCTGGTCGCGAAGGATCTGCAGGGCAAAGCGGGTTTCGCGCCAGTCGAGCACCGTGCGATGCACCAGCAGGCCGGAGGGCTTGTCGATGGCGATCAGGTGCTCGTCGCGGTAGAGGATGGGCAGAGGAGCTTCGGACATGGCGGCAACCAGGAAGTAATTCGCGCCAGAGTGTACGCGAGTCGCCGCTTGGTGGTGCGCCATGCGCTGCTACAATTGAGCTAATTCTTGTAGGGAGCTATGGGCATGATTGTCATTCTTGGCGCGATGGACAGTGAAATCGGCAGTTTCCTGTCAGTCATGGATAACGGGCAGATTCGGCACTGGAATGGTTTTGACCACCATCAGGGCACCATCGAAGGCCGGGCGGTATTGGTCAGCAAAAGCGGTGTCGGCAAGGTGATGGCCGCGATGATGACACAGCACCTGATCGACGACTATCGGCCGCTGGCCGTGCTGTTCACGGGCCTCGCCGGCAGCCTGCAGCCGCAGATTGGTATCGGCGATACGCTGGTTGCGCGCGATCTGGTGCAGCATGACATGGAAACCTCGGCGATCGGTTTTCCGCGCGGGCAGATTCCGTTTTCGGACTGGCGCTTCATTCCGGCCGATCCGCGCCTGCTGCACCTGGCCAGCGATTACGAACCGGCACTGGGCAAGCTGCATGTTGGGCGCATCTGTACCGGCGACCAGTTCATCTCCCACCGGGAAATGAGCAGCCATGGTTATCTGGCCGGCGAGCTGGCAGGCGATGGCGTGGAAATGGAAGGCGCCAGCGTGGCGCAGGTCTGTGCCGTCAACAACGTACCGTGTCTAGTGGCGCGCACCATCTCCGACAAGGCCGACGGCAGCGCCGCGGTGAATTTCGAGGAATTTCTGCCACGCGCGAGTCACAATAGCCTGGATTTCATCCGCTACATGCTGCCGCAGATTTGAATGGCATGAAGACACGCGGGTTAGGCGAAAACGACAAAGGCTCCCTAGGGAGCCTTTGTTTTTAGGGTGACAGGTCGCTTAACGCGGTAGCACGGAACTTCCCATCAGGAACACATCGACCTCGCGCGCAGCCTGGCGGCCTTCGCGGATCGCCCAGACCACCAGCGACTGGCCTCGGCGTACGTCACCGGCGGCGAAGACTTTCGGTACGTTGGTGGCGTAGCAGCCGGTGCCGTCGGTTGTTGCCTTGGCGTTGCCGCGCGGGTCTTTTTCGATGCCGAAGCTCTCCAACAGGCTGGCGACCGGGTTGGTGAAGCCCATGGCGAGGAAGACGAACTCGGCCGGAATGACTTTCTCCGAGCCGGGCACTTCGTTCATCTTCATCTGACCCGTGACCGCATCCTTGGTCCAGGTGACTTCCGCCGTGACCATCGATTTGAGCTTGCCGTTCTCGCCGCGGAATTCCTTGGTGGTGATCGACCATTCGCGCTCGCAGCCTTCGTCGTGGCTGGACGAGGTGCGCAGCTTCAACGGCCAGTACGGCCAGGTCAGCGACTTGTTTTCCTGCACCGGAGGCTTGGGCAGCAGTTCGAACTGCAGAATGCTCTTCGCGCCCTGACGGTTGCTGGTGCCCACGCAATCGGAGCCGGTATCGCCGCCGCCGATCACGACCACGTTCTTGCCGGTGACCTTGATCTGGTCTTTCAGCTTGTCGCCGGCGTTGACCTTGTTCTGCTGCGGCAGGAATTCCATGGCGTAATACACGCCTTCGAGCTCGCGGCCCGGCACCGGCAGATCGCGCGGGGTTTCGGAGCCGGCGGTGATGACCACGGCATCAAAATCCTTGACGAGTTGCTTGGGCGAAGTCTTGACCTTCGCATCGGAACCCACGCCCTTGGGCAGGTCGGCATCGCCGATGTAAACGCCGGTGCGGAAGGTGACGCCCTCGGCTTCCAGTTGCTTCATGCGGCGGTCGATCAGACCCTTGTCGAGCTTGAAGTCGGGAATGCCGTAGCGCAGCAGGCCGCCGATGCGGTCGCGTTTTTCAAACACGGTGACATCATGGCCGGCGCGCGCCAGTTGCTGCGCGGCGGCGAGGCCGGCCGGGCCGGAGCCAACGACGGCCACTTTCTTGCCGGTTTTCACTGCAGCTACCTGCGGGGCAACCCAGCCGTTTTCCCAGGCCTTGTCGATGATCGCGTGCTCGATCGACTTGATGCCGACCGGTAGCTCGTGAATGCCGAGCGTGCAGGCGGCTTCGCACGGCGCCGGACAGATGCGGCCGGTGAATTCCGGGAAGTTGTTGGTGGAATGCAGCACCTCGATGGCTTCCTGCCACTGATGCTTGTAAACCAGATCGTTGAAATCCGGGATGATGTTGTTGACCGGGCAGCCGTTGTTGCAGAACGGAATGCCACAATCCATGCAACGCGCGCCCTGGATCTTTGCCTGTTCGTCGGTCAGGTGCGCGACGAACTCCTTGTAATGCTTCTTGCGTGATTCGGGAGCCTCGTAGCCTTCTTCCTGGCGCGGGAACTCCATAAATCCGGTGACCTTACCCATGTTCAATTCCTTTAAAACTGTTCACCACCGGGGCGGGAGAGCCGCGGGAAAACATGAAAGTTTTCCCGCGCTGTATCCCGGTGGTGCAAAGGTTTTCTATGCAGTTACCGCAGCCTTGGCAGCAGCCAGTTCCTTCAGCGCGCGACGGTATTCCTTCGGCATGACCTTGACGAAGGCGGCGCGGGCTTCGGCCCAGTTTTCCAGCAGTGCCTTGGCGCGCATGCTGCCGGTGTACTTGAAGTGGTTCTCGATCAGGCGCTTGAGGATAACTTCATCCGCTTCGGTCTTGCTGCCGCGCTGGACGGCATGCCAAACGGCCTTGTCTATTTTCTCGGCCTGTTCGGTCGCGGACAGCACGTGTTCCAGATCAACCATGGCAGTGTTGCACTTCTTGGCAAACACGCCATCCGGGTCGTACACATAGGCCACGCCGCCCGACATGCCGGCTGCAAAGTTGCGGCCGGTATCGCCCAGGACCACGACGGTGCCGCCGGTCATGTATTCGCAGCCATGGTCACCCAGGCCTTCGACCACCGCTGCGGCGCCGGAGTTGCGCACGGCGAAACGCTCGCCGCCCACGCCGTTGAAGTAGGCTTCACCGCCGATCGCACCGAACAGCACGGTATTGCCGACGATGATGTGTTCCGGGCCAAAACCACGGAAATCATTCGGGCTGCGTACGATGATGCGGCCGCCGGAAATACCCTTGCCCACGTAATCGTTGCCTTCGCCAACCAGATCCAGTGTCACGCCGTGCGCGAGGAACGCGCCGAAGCTCTGGCCGGCGGTGCCGGTCAGCTGGATATGGATGGTGTCGTCGGGCAAGCCGCCGTGGCCGTATTTCTTGGCCACTTCGCCCGACAACATCGCGCCGACCGAACGGTTGACGTTCTTGATCTGGGCGATGAAGGAAACGCGCTCGCCCTTGGCCAGTGCCGGCTTGGCCTGCTCGATCAGCTTGTGGTCGAGCGCCTTTTCCAGCAGGTGATCCTGGGTGTCGACCGCCAGGCGCGGCACGTCGGCTGGCACGTTCGGCAGGTGGAATACCTTGCTGAAATCGAGACCCTGCGCCTTCCAGTGTTCGATCGCGGCTTTTTTGTCCAGGAGATCTGCGCGGCCGATCAGGTCGCTGAACTTGCGAATACCCAGTTGCGCCATGATTTCGCGCACTTCTTCTGCCACGTAGAAGAAATAACGCACCACGTGTTCCGGATTGCCGGAGAACTTCTTGCGCAGTTCCGGATCCTGCGTGGCCACGCCCACCGGGCAGGTGTTCAGGTGGCACTTGCGCATCATGATGCAACCTTCGACGACCAGCGGCGCGGTGGCGAAACCGAACTCGTCCGCGCCGAGCAGCGCGCCGATCACCACGTCGCGACCGGTCTTCATCTGGCCGTCGACCTGCACGACGATACGGCTGCGCAAGCGGTTGAGCACCAGCGTCTGCTGGGTTTCGGAGAGGCCCAGTTCCCACGGCGAACCGGCGTACTTGATCGACGACAGCGGGGAGGCACCCGTACCGCCGTCATGCCCGGCGATCACCACGTGGTCGGCCTTGCACTTGGCCACGCCTGCGGCCACGGTGCCAACGCCCACTTCGGATACCAGCTTGACCGAGATATCGGCTTTCGGGTTCACGTTCTTCAGATCGTGAATCAGCTGGGCCAAGTCTTCGATCGAGTAGATGTCGTGGTGCGGCGGCGGCGAAATCAGGCCGACGCCCGGCACCGAGAAGCGCAGCTTGCCGATGTATTCGGAAACCTTGCTGCCCGGCAACTGGCCGCCTTCGCCGGGCTTGGCGCCCTGGGCCATCTTGATCTGGATCTGGTCGGCCGAGGTCAGGTATTCCGCAGTCACGCCAAAGCGGCCCGAAGCAACCTGCTTGATCTTGGAGCGCAGCGAATCGCCTTCTTCCAGCACGATATCGCGTTCGATCACGTCGCGGCCCAACAGGCCGGCGAGCGTTTCACCCTTCTTGATGAAGACGCCGTTCATCTCGTTGCGATAGCGCTTGTCGTCCTCGCCGCCTTCGCCGGTGTTGCTCTTGCCGCCGATGCGGTTCATGGCGATGGCGAGCGTCGAGTGCGCTTCGGTGCTGATCGAGCCGAGCGACATCGCGCCGGTGGCAAAACGCTTGACGATGTCCTTGGCCGATTCGACTTCATCGAGCGGAACCGCCTTGGCCGGATCGAGCTTGAACTCGAACAGGCCGCGCAAGGTCATGTGGCGCTTGCTCTGATCGTTGATGATCTGCGCGTATTCCTTGTAGTTCTGGAAGTTGCCGGAACGGGTGGAATGCTGCAGCTTGGCAATCGCGTCCGGCGTCCACATATGGTCTTCGCCGCGGATGCGGAAGGCGTATTCGCCGCCGGCGTCGAGCGCGTTGGCCAAGACCGGGTCGTTGCCGAAAGCCTGCTTGTGCAGGCGTACGGCTTCTTCCGCCACTTCGAAGATGCCGATGCCCTCGACGTTGGACGACGTGCCGGTGAAGTATTTTTTTACCAGTTCCTTGTTCAGGCCGATCGCTTCGAAGATCTGCGCGCCGCAGTAGGATTGGTAGGTCGAGATGCCCATCTTGGACATGACCTTGCACAAGCCTTTGCCCACTGCCTTGATGTAGTGGTAGATCGCCTTGTCGCCGTCGAGATTTGTCGTCTTGCTGGCGATATCGCGCAGCGTTTCCATGGCGAGATACGGGTGAATGGCTTCCGCGCCGTAGCCGGCCAGCAGGGCGAAGTGATGCGTTTCTCGTGCCGAACCGGTTTCCACCACGAGACCGGTACAGGTGCGCAGCCCCTGCTTGACCAGATGCAGGTGGATGGCCGAGGTGGCGAGCAGTGCCGGAATCGCGACATTCTGTGCGTCCATCTTGCGGTCGGACACGATCAGGATGGTGTAGCCGGATTTCACCGCATCTTCGGCTTCGGCGCAGAGCGAGGCCAGGCGCGCTTCGACGCCTTCATTGCCCCAGGCCACCGGGTAGCAGATGTTCAGCTCGTACGACTTGAACTTGTTGTCGGTGTACTGCTCGATGTAGCGCAGCTTGGCCATGTCCTTGAAATCGAGGATAGGCTGGCTGACCTCGAGGCGCATCGGTGGGTTGATGTTGTTCAGGTCCAAAAGGTTCGGCTTCGGGCCGATGAACGACACGGTCGACATCACCAAGGCTTCGCGGATCGGGTCGATCGGCGGGTTGGTCACCTGTGCGAACAACTGGCGGAAATAGCTGTACAGCGGCTTGAGCTTGTCCGACATCACGGCCATCGGCGAGTCATTGCCCATCGAGCCAATCGCTTCCTCGCCGCTGAGCGCCATCGGCGTCATCAGGAACTTGGTGTCTTCCTGGGTGTAGCCGAACGCTTGCTGGCGATCGAGCAGGCTCGCGCGCACTTCGTCCTTGGGCTCCGGACCATCGACTTCGTCGAGCTTGATCTGGATGCGCGAAATCCATTCGCGGTAGGGCTTGGCGTTGGCGAGCGAATCCTTGAGTTCCTTGTCGTCGATGATGCGACCGGCTTCCATATCGATCAGGAACATCTTGCCCGGCTGCAGACGCCACTTCTTGGCGATCTTGCTTTCCGGGATCGGCAGCACGCCGGATTCGGAGGCCATGACGACGATGTCGTCATCGGTCACGATATAGCGGGCCGGGCGCAGGCCGTTACGGTCCAAAGTCGCCCCAATTTGGCGGCCGTCGGTAAACGCAATCGCAGCCGGGCCGTCCCAAGGTTCCATCATCGCGGCATGGTATTCGTAGAACGCGCGACGGTTGGCATCCATCAGCTCATGCTGTTCCCACGCTTCCGGGATCATCATCATCGCGGCTTGCGCCAGCGGGTAGCCGGCCATGGTCAGGAGTTCGATGCAGTTGTCGAAGGTTGCGGTATCGGACTGGCCGTCGTAGACCAGCGGGTAGAGCTTGGCCAGATCGCTGCCGAGCACTGCCGATTTCATCACGCCTTCGCGCGCGCGCAGCCAGTTGAAGTTGCCCTTCACCGTGTTGATTTCGCCGTTGTGGGCGATCATGCGGTACGGGTGGGCCAGCGGCCATTCCGGGAAGGTGTTGGTCGAGAAACGCTGGTGCACCAAGGCCAGTGCGGAGACGCAGCGCGGATCGGCCAAGTCCTTGTAGTACACGCCGACCTGGTTGGCGAGCAGCAGGCCCTTGTAGATGATCGTGCGCGCCGACATCGACGGCACGTAGTATTCGGCGCAATGCTTGAGGCCCAGTTTCTGGATTGCGTGGCTGGCCATCTTGCGGATCACGTACAGCTTGCGTTCCAGCGCCTCGGTCACCATCACGTCCGGACCGCGGCCGATGAAGACCTGGCGGATGATCGGCTCCTTGGCCTTCACGGTGGGGGACATCGGCATCGCGTGGTCGACCGGCACATCGCGCCAGCCCAGCAGAACCTGGCCTTCGGCGCGTACGGCGCGCTCGATTTCCTGCTCGCACGCCAGGCGCGAGGCGGCCTCCTTGGGCAGGAAGATCATGCCCACGCCATATTCACCCGCCTGGGGCAGTCTCACCCCGGCGGCAGCCATTTCTTCGCGGAACAGTTGATCCGGAATCTGGAGCAGAATGCCTGCGCCGTCGCCCATCAGGGGATCGGCCCCCACGGCGCCACGGTGATCGATATTTTCCAGAATCTTCAAGCCGTTCTGGACGATTTCATGGCTCTTGCTACCCTTGATGTGGGCAACAAAACCCACGCCGCAGGCGTCATGTTCATTGGCGGGGTCGTAGAGCCCCTGAGGCTGTTGCATTACATTCCACTCCTGTACCGAATATCTTGGGCCGTGTCTATGGCGACCGAGTCGAATCAGGGAATATACCTATACTTTTCCACGTGCGCGATACCAATCCATAAGAAATTAATTACTACCTCATAAGAGATTTTTAGGTGAGCGGGCTAGGCTTGCGCGATGTCGCATCGCGTTCGGCATGGAAGGATTTGGTCTGGCCAGTTACAATTTGCCCAGAGTGCCTGAGGGTTACATTGCGTTGATTCCCCGCTGACTGAAAAGCCGGCAAAAAACCAAAAATTTCGCTGTCATGGGTGTGGGTAAGCCTGGACAGGTGATCACCTGCTTGAAATAAATTTACAAGGCAAACAGTAAGAAAACCTATGGAACTTGTCCTGCGCATCATCAGCATCATCACGCCGGTACTGATTGTCTCTGCCATCGGATTTTTCTACGGACGCTACCGCAAGCCGGACATGACCTGGATCAACCGGCTCAGTGTCGACCTGCTGTTTCCGTTGCTGATTTTTTCGGCCATGGCATCCAAGGATTTCCACATCATCGAATACCTGCCGTTGATCGGCGGCGGTTTGCTGGTGTTGCTGAGTTCGGGACTGTTGTCCTGGTGGGTTGCGCGGCTGATGCATTACAACCCGCGTGCATTTATCCCGTCGATGATGTTCACCAACACGGCCAATATGGGCTTGCCTTTGACCTTGCTGGCATTTGGCCAGGAAATGCTGCCGGCTGCGGTGGCGCTGTTCATGATTTTCAGCCTGGTTCACTTCACGCTCGGTATCCGGATTTGCGATCCCAAGGCCAGCATGGCCGGTATTTTTCGCGGGCCGATGCTGTGGGCGATGATCCTCGGGGTAGCGATGAGCCTGATGGGGCTTTCGCTGCCGCCGTGGCTGGCAACCAGCACCCGGTTGCTGGGCGATGCAGCGATTCCGATGGGCTTGTTTGCGCTGGGCGTGGGCTTTGCCAGCTTCAAGGTTGAACGCTGGACCATCGGCATCGTCGGCGCCATCCTCTGCCCGATTTCCGGCCTGATCGTGGCGTGGCCATTGACCAAGATCCTGCCGCTCTCGTTGCCGATGCAGGGTGTGTTGCTACTGTATGCGGCGCTGCCGCCGGCGGTGATGAACTACATCCTGGCCGAGCGCTACAAGCAGGAGCCGGGTCTGGTCGCCGCGATCGTGGTGACGGCCAATATCGCCTCGGTGATATTCGTGCCGTTTGCGCTGTATCTGGCTTTGCAGCGCTGAGCGGCGTGCGGCCTATTCGTGGCCGAACGCCTTCTCGCGCAGCGCCTTGAGCTGGTCGCGCAGTTTGGCGGCCTTTTCGAACTCCAGGTTTTGCGCAGCGGTCATCATTTCCTTTTCCAGGCGTTTCAGTTCCTTGGCCATCTGCTTTTCGTCCATTTCATCGAGCAGGCGGTGGCGCTTCTGTTCGATGCGGGTGGCGGCGGCTTCTTCGGCGCTGTAAACGCCGTCGATGATGTCCTTGATGCGCTTGACCACGCCGCGCGGGGTGATGCCGTTGGCTTCGTTGAAGGCGATCTGCTTGGTGCGGCGGCGCTCGGTTTCGTCGATCGCTTTCTTCATCGAATCGGTAATGCGGTCGGCGTAGAGAATCGCGGTGCCGTTCAAATTGCGTGCGGCGCGGCCCATGGTCTGGATCAGGCTGCGCTCGCTGCGCAGGAAGCCTTCCTTGTCGGCATCCAGAATCGCCACCAGCGAGACTTCCGGGATGTCCAGCCCTTCGCGCAGCAGGTTGATGCCGATCAGCACGTCGAACATGCCGAGGCGCAGGTCGCGGATGATCTCGACGCGCTCGACCGTATCGATGTCCGAGTGCAGGTAGCGCACCTTCACGCCGTGTTCCGCCAAGTAGTCGGTCAGCTGTTCGGACATGCGCTTGGTCAGCGTGGTGACCAGCACGCGCTCCTCTTTCTCGGCGCGCTTCCTGATTTCGGAAAGCAGATCGTCGACCTGCGTGCCGACCGGGCGCACTTCGATCTGCGGATCGACGAGGCCGGTCGGGCGTACCACCTGTTCAACCACTTGCCCCTGGTGTTCTTTTTCGTAGTTGGCCGGCGTGGCGGAAACAAACACGCTTTGCGGCATCAGCTGTTCGAATTCCTCGAACTTGAGCGGGCGGTTGTCGAGCGCGGAGGGTAGTCGGAAGCCGTAATCGACCAGGTTTTCCTTGCGCGAGCGGTCGCCCTTGTACATCGCGCCGATCTGCGGAATCGTCACGTGCGATTCGTCCAGGATCATCAGGCAATTTTCCGGTAGGTAATCGATCAGCGTCGGCGGCGCTTCGCCGGCCTTCTTGCCGGAAAAGTGGCGCGAGTAGTTCTCGATGCCCTTGCAGAAACCCATTTCTCCGAGCATTTCCAGATCGAAGCGCGTGCGCTGCTCCAGCCGCTGCGCTTCCACCAGCTTGTGTTCCTGGTAATAGAACGCCAGCCGTTCGCGCAGCTCTTCCTTGATGGTTTCGATGGCCTTGAGCACCGTGGCGCGCGGGGTCACGTAATGGCTGGACGGGAACACGGTGTAGCGCCCGAGCCGCGCTTCGATCTTGCCGGTGAGCGGGTCGAACAGCTGCAGCTTTTCGATCTCGTCGTCGAATAGCGAGATGCGGATCGCGAATTCGGCATTTTCCGCTGGGAAGACGTCGATCACATCGCCGCGCACGCGGAAGCTGCCGCGTGAGAAGTCCATTTCGTTACGGTCGTACTGCATGGTGGAAAGCCGGCTGATGATGTCGCGCTGCGCGAGTTTTTCGCCTTCCTTCAGGTGCAGGATCATCTGGTGGTAATCGGAAGGATCGCCGATACCGTAGATCGCGCTGACCGTGGCGACGATGATGCAGTCGGGGCGTTCCAGCATCGCCTTGGTCGCGGACAGGCGCATCTGCTCGATGTGCTCGTTGATGCTGGAATCTTTTTCGATGAACAGGTCGCGGCTGGGAACGTAGGCTTCGGGCTGGTAGTAGTCGTAGTAGCTGACAAAATACTCGACCGCGTTGCGCGGAAAAAACTCGCGCATTTCCGAATACAACTGCGCGGCGAGCGTCTTGTTCGGTGCCATGATGATCGCCGGGCGGCCGGTGCGCGCGATCACGTTGGCCATGGTGTAGGTCTTGCCCGAGCCGGTCACGCCGAGCAGCGTCTGGTATTTCAGGCCGTCATCCAGCCCGGCGATCAGTTGCTCGATCGCGGTGGGCTGGTCGCCGGCAGGCGGGAAAGGCTGGAACAGCTCGTACGGGCTGTTGGGATAGGAGACAAACATGGCAAACCGGCATCAGGTTCCTAGAACGATCATTCTACTACGCTTTGGCCGGTTTGCTGTGATGGCTGCGGGGCGGTACGACTTACGCCGTGCAGGCCTCGGCAATGGCTGCTGCGAGCTTGTCGACCATGGCGGGCTCGGTATCCCACGAGCACATGAAGCGGCAACCGCCCGCGCCGATGAACTGGTAGAAGCGCCAGTTATCCGCGCGCAAGCGATCGACGGCGGCCTGCGGCAGCGTGACGAAAACTGCGTTCGATTCGCACGGGAACATGATCTTTGCCTGGGGGATCTTTACCAGCGCATCGTGCAGGCGTCGCGCCATGGCGTTGGCGTGGCTGGCGTTCTTTAGCCAGACATCGTTTTCCAGTAGGCCGATCCACGGCGCGGAGATGAAGCGCATCTTGGAGGCGAGCTGGCCGGCCTGCTTGACGCGATAGGCGAAGTCCCGTGCCAGTTCGCGCTTGAAAAATACGACGGCTTCGCCCACCGGCAGGCCGTTCTTGGTACCGCCAAAGCACAGCACGTCCACGCCGGCGCGCCAGGTGACATCGGCCGGATCAACGCCCAGCGTGGCAACGGCATTGGCAAAGCGCGCGCCATCCATGTGAACGGTCAGGCCGTGGTGATGCGCCATCTCGGCAATCGCGCGGATTTCGTCGACTTGGTAGACCGTGCCTACTTCGGTGGACTGGGTGATCGATACCACCTGGGGCCGGGGGTAGTGAATGTCGCTGCGGCGGGTGATCAGGGTTTCAATTGCTGCTGGCGTGAGCTTGCCATTCTCGCCCTGGGTCGCCAGCAGCTTGGAGCCGTTGGAGAAGAATTCCGGCGCGCCGCATTCGTCGGTTTCGATGTGTGCCACTTCGTGGCAGATCACCGATTGGTAAGACTGGCACAGCGAGGCCAGTGCCAGGGAGTTGGCGGCGGTGCCGTTGAATACATAGAACACATCGCAATCGGTTTTGAACAACGCGCGGATGGCATCGCAAACGCGCTGGGTCCACTGGTCGTCGCCGTAGGAAGGTTCGTGACCGCTCTGGTTGGCTTCGATCAGCCATTTCAGGGCTTCCGGGCAGACGCCGGCGTAGTTATCGGAGGCAAAATGCTGGGACATGACGAACCTTTGTTTGGCGGTGGCTAGGCAGAGTGAGCATTCTTGCAGATTGGCCCGGCAGCGGTATCCGGATTTTCCTGATCCTGTGCACGAACGGGAAAACTACCACGCGGTTGGGTAGTGCAAGAACGGGCGCTGGGAGGGCTCTGTCAATCTGCCGAGCGAGGGGCCGGTTTTTTCCAGAACGCTTCGTTCAGTGTGTATTCATGAGTTTTCTCGGTCTCGCCGGGATTGGCGATCAGTACGCGCAGCCGTGGTGCGTCGTTAGCCGGAGAGTGCACGATCCACGATGATAGCGTGTGTTCCTTGCCGCTGCGCCACAGGCTGTTGTCCGGTCCGCCATGGCGATCCCGGCTCATGCGGACGAATTCGCGCAGGGTGTAGGGTTGCGGCGCCTGCTTCAATAGGGTGTTGATCCGGGCCAGCCGCACGGTGCTGCTCGGGAGATTTGCCGCATTGAAGACGGCCAGATCCTTGTTGAGGTAATGGTTGGTATGCGCCAGTGTGCCCTTGTCCGTGGCATGAAAGACGAACTCGCCGCCCAGCCCGACCTCCGCCAACAGGATCTGCTGGCGGTCGGCAACCAGCAGGAAAATCGCGCGGGAGCCGGAAAAAACGTGGTCGGCGTTGGCGGCCAGTTCATCCACGCTGGCAAAGCGGGACAGGATCTGGCTGATCACCGCGTGTTTGCCTGACTGCCTGCCGCGCAATTTAGGAGAAATGCTGCTGGCTTCGGCTGAAATGACGCTCAAGCCTTTTTCATTGATTCCGGCCTTGAGGCCTGGATCATTCTTGCCTGTGGTGTACAAACCGAACCAGGCGAATCCTTCGCCGGACGGAGATCGTTTCAATATTTGCCGGAGATCGTGCGCCCCGTCCTGATTCGCAGACAGCAGTGTGCCGCCGGCAGCGCTGGCCCCGGCGGCGGCCCAAAGCGTGCTGGCTGCCGCAGATCCCGAGAACAGTGCAATGCTCAAGGCGGTAGCAGGCAGGAAAGCGAAAAGGGTTTTGGCCATGGTTATCTCAGTGTCTCATTCAGCAATTGGGCCAAGCGCAAGCCGGCCTTGCCAATCTGGTCGCGAATGACCGGAACGGCTTGTTCCTGGTAGCTTGGATCGAGTGCGATGGGTGTTGCCGGCGTGCTGCCGCAGGCAAAGCCGGGCAGGGGAGCATAGACATATTGGCGGGAGAGTGCGCGCGCTTCCCGCATCCATTGCGTGGGCGAATCGGCAGTCAACGGGCTTGCCGCTTCAGTCGCGATGCTAATCGGGCCGCGCTTGAGGGCGTAGCGCAAAAGGTCGTTATCCCAGACATCATGCAGGGTTGGGTCTTTTCTGGATTTAAGCCCGATCAGCGTAACAGGAATATTGCCGCCGCCATCGCGGTTGCTGCCGGAATGCAGTGGCATGTGCAGATCGCCTACCAGGTGTACGACCCATTTCAGGGCTTCGTTGCGGGTGCGCAACGGTTGCGTGCGATCCTTCAGGAGGGCCGTCTGGTCGATAATGATCTGGTCGGCGCAGTGACCATTTTTGCAGGGCCCCAAGGTGTCGTTGCAGACCGGATTGGCGCGCGAATGCCAGCCCCGAAATGTGCCGTTATTGGACTTGGTGCGAATTTCGTCGGGCCAGGATGAGACCTCGGCCAGTGTTGTGCGACCAGAGGGGTTTTCGTTGGCATCCAGATCGTTTTTGAGTAGTTCCTGGACCTGTGCCTGTGCGGCGGGTGTCAGGTTTGCGTTGGCGATTTGGGCGATAAGGGCGTGCCCGGTATGCGACCAGGCATGGGCACCGGCAGGAAGTAGTACCAAGGCTGCGCTGAGCAAAATGATCTGCTTCATGGTTTCCGGTGGTAAAAATGAAGATGGGTTCAAGTGCGATTGGCTAAGGGCCGGATGTTAGCCCGAATGGCCTGGATGTCCTGTGCCCTTGTTCACAGGGAATGTCGTCATTGTAAGCGGGGGACGAGTTATTTGTGGGGCAATGAATGTCATTGCGGCGTAGTGAAGTGCCTGGCAGGAGATGTGCGTAAGCGCAAAAGAAAAACCCCGTGCCTTACAGCAACGGGGTTTCGAGTATGCATCACCGGAAACGGCTTATTTCAGCTTGGTTTCCTTGTACAGCACATGCTTGCGGGCAACGGGATCAAATTTCTTGATCTCCATCTTTTCCGGCATGGTGCGCTTGTTCTTGGTGGTGGTGTAGAAATGACCAGTGCCGGCACTGGATTCGAGCTTGATCTTGTCACGCATGATTGCTGGCCTTTACTTAGATTTCACCGCGGGCGCGCAGATCTGCGAGCACCACTTCGATACCAACCTTGTCGATAGTGCGCAGGGCGGCGTTGGAAACGCGCAGGCGCACAAAGCGGTTTTCGCTTTCAACCCAGAACCGGCGGGACTGCAGGTTCGGGAGGAAACGACGCTTGGTCTTGTTGTTTGCGTGGGAAACGTTGTTCCCGGATACCGGACGCTTGCCGGTGACTGCGCATACTCGTGCCATAGTTAAATTTCCTGCTGACTTCTTGCAAAGGGCGAATTTATAACACGAAAAACGCCCAGTGTTCAAGTAAAGCTTGCGATTAGCTATTCAGACTGTGGCGGAACCAGCACAGTGCGGTTGCCATTGGTCTCCATTGCGCTGACAAGACCGGCGTTTTCCATCTGTTCGATCAGGCGCGCGGCGCGATTGTAGCCGATGCGCAGCTGGCGCTGCACGGCAGAAATCGATGCGCGGCGCGATTTGAGCACAAAAGCCACGGCTTCGTCGTACAAGGCATCGGATTCCTCGCCGCCGCTGGCGGATTCCCACGGCAGGCCGTTGCCACCGCCGCTGGCGGCTTCGGCCTCGAAGCCGCCGTTGAGGATGCCGTCGATGTAATCAGGCTCGCCCAGTTGTTTCAGGTATTCGGCCACCTTGTGCACTTCCTCGTCGGCGACGAACGCACCGTGCACGCGCAACGGGTAGCCGCTGCCCGGCGGCATGAACAACATGTCGCCCTGGCCGAGCAGCGCTTCGGCGCCCATCTGGTCGAGAATCGTGCGGCTGTCGATCTTGCTGGAGACCTGGAAGGCGATGCGCGTCGGAATATTTGCCTTGATCAGGCCGGTGATCACATCGACCGACGGGCGCTGCGTGGCCAGGATCAGGTGGATGCCGGCGGCGCGCGCTTTTTGCGCCAGACGGGCGATCAACTCTTCGATCTTCTTGCCGGCGACCATCATCAGGTCGGCGAACTCATCCACGACCACGACAATCTGCGGCAGCGTTTCCAGCCGCTCCGGCGTTTCCGGTGTCAGGCTGAACGGATTGGTGAGGTGCTTGCCGGCTTTTTCGGCCTCTTTTACTTTCTGGTTGAAACCAGCCAAGTTGCGCACGCCAAAGGTGCTCATCAGGCGGTAGCGCTTTTCCATTTCCGCCACGCACCAGTTGAGCGCGTTGGCGGCCAGCTTCATGTCGGTGACGACGGGCGCCAACAGATGCGGAATGCCGTCGTAGACGGAGAGCTCCAGCATCTTCGGGTCGACCATGATGAAGCGTACTTCTTCCGGCGAGGCCTTGTAGAGCAAGGAGAGGATCATCGCGTTCACGCCGACCGATTTACCCGAGCCGGTGGTGCCGGCTACCAGCAGGTGCGGTGCGCGGGCAAGATCGGTGACGATCGGGCGGCCGGTGATGTCCTTGCCGAGCGCGATGGTCAGCTTCGAGTGCTGCTGGTGATAGGCCTCGGACGAGAGGATTTCCGACAGGCGAATGGTCTGGCGCGACGGGTTGGGCAATTCCAGCCCCATGCAGGTCTTGCCGGGAATGGTTTCGACCACGCGGATCGAAATCAGGCCGAGCGCGCGCGCCAGGTCCTTCATCAGGTTGACGATCTGCGCACCTTTGACGCCTACCGCTGGCTCGATCTCGTAGCGGGTAATCACCGGCCCGGGGTAGGCGGCGATCACTTTGACCTCGACATTGAAATCGGCCAACTTCTTTTCGATCAGGCGCGAGGTGTATTCCAGCGTTTCCAGGCTGATGGTTTCCTGTGCGACCGGCGGCGGAGCGAGCAGGGTGATCGGCGGTTGGATGCTGTTGCCGTCGCTGCCTGGTGAGGGCAGATCGTCCAGCTCGAACAGCGTGGGTTGCACGGCCTTCTTTTTCTCTTCCTCGGCCTTCTTTTCGATGGCCTTGGCAATCGATTTGGCGACCGGGACTTCCATTTGCTGGGGCTCGATGCGGATCGGCGGCTTGTCGACCTGTTTTTTCTTTTCCTCGCTCACGCGTTCGGTCCGTACTTCGGCGGCTTGCCGGCCGATGCGCCGGTCATTGGCCGCTTGCATGGTATCGCGCAGGCGCAGGAATGTGCCTTCCAGCAGATCGCCCGTCCGCTCCATGACATCCAGCCAGGACAGGCCGGCGAACAGCGAAAAACCGAGACAGAACGCCAGAATCAGGGCCAGGGTGGCGCCGGAAAATCCCAAAAGGCCAAGCAGCCATCCGCCCAGGGCCAGCCCGAGGATGCCGCCGGGCGCGAGTGGCAGGTTGGTTTGCAGGCTATGCAGGCGCAAGGCTTCGAAACTGCTGCTGGCCAGGATCAGCATGATAAAGCCGGCGCAAGCGAACAGGGCGACCGGGCGGGAGCTGTCTTCAACCCGATCGATGCGGCGGTAGCCCCACAGGATGGCGCCAAAGCAAAAGCCTACCCACCACCAGGCGGAGAGGCCGAACAGGTAGAGCAGCACATCGGCCAGCACTGCGCCGAATACGCCGCCGCGGTTCTGGATGGTGCCGCGTGCCGCGCTATGCGACCAGCCAGGATCGGTCGAATGATAGGTGGCCAGTGCCAGAACGAGATAAATGGCCACGGCGACCAGCAGCAGCCACCACGATTCGCGCAACAGATTGGCCAGTTGCGGCGGGAGCGCGGCGCGGCTCGAAACATTGGGTACGTTTTTCTTGCGGATGATAGCCATGTAGCGATGCTAAGCCTGGTTGTTTGCATGATTATAACGGTGGCCGGGGCGCACGAGGAGAATCGTTCGGTTGCATGGATTCTGTTGATACCGGATCAACCGGATTG
This sequence comes from Pseudomonadota bacterium, assembly GCA_018261735.1. Classification (GTDB taxonomy): domain Bacteria; phylum Pseudomonadota; class Gammaproteobacteria; order Burkholderiales; family Chitinibacteraceae; genus Formivibrio. The sequence goes on along the minus strand of JAGTRM010000006.1, from coordinate 69,477 downwards.
GCGCGTTGCCCCGGTGAAATCGATCTTTTCAGTGGAATGGCGTCCACAGAACCTAGTTATGCAATGAAAAATCGGTGGGCACCGAGATATCCTGTAGTGGGCCGAGCGGATTTTTCTTGTCCTCGAATTCCAGAATGTTCGGTTGTCCGCTTACCAGCTTGTAGATTACCTGGCTCTTTTTCAGAACAATCAATCCCTGGAATTGCCAGCCACTGGTGCGAGTTTTCCTGCGGAAGTTGAGGACATCCAGCATCGCGTTGCCATAACGTTCGCGGTAGGTATTGCCCAGTGTCACCATGTAGCCTTGGCAGTCCGTTTTGGCTAGCAGGCAGGTCTGGATGTCTGGGTGCAGATCGGCCAGGTGGATGGAATCATTGGGAACGAACAGCCGCATGACATCCAGATGATTAAGAACCCGGATGTTGGGGCGTTTGAGCGGGTCAAAGCCCATGCCCCACAATTCTTCGATGCTGGTTGCACCTGGCTGGATGCTGTCGAAGGCAATGCGTGCCTCCTCGTAACTGTTCCAGGGGGATTGTGTGGTTTGATTGGTGGTAGGCAGCAGGTGTGAGCAGCCCGCGAGCAGCAGAGTGGCGAACAGGCATGAACGTAATCTCGCTGAGTTGATCACGATTTTCCTCTTGTTTGCAGGGAGGCATGATTACCGTTAATGGTCTTGTCATGTTTTCAGCTTAAATCGTTCCCGGAAGAATTTCCGATAAAACCAATTGAGGCCACAATTGCTTGTGGGCTGTCAGCATTGCAAATGGCATTGCGTGAGCAAGTTTTGCCAATACGATTTTTATTCCAGAAATGTTCGATGACCAGTGCGGTTGCTATTGATCGATGCCTGTCTTGGTCGGCCGCCCTAGGTTTTGGGACGGTGTTTTGAAAAAACAACAACTTACTTGCTGTTTTTTATCGGCCTGCAAGGAGATGTTGTTTCCTTGCGCGCATTTTATTGCCTATGGTGAATAAAGTATCGTGACAGGAATTCCTCTCATGAGTATCAGTTCTGAAATCCGCATTGCTCATTCTCGTGCCAGCGACCCTTGCCTGGCGGTTCAGGAATTTCATGCCGCGGTCCAGCAGCCTGATATGGCGCTGGTGGTGTTCTTCTGTTCAAGCAAATATGACTTGCATATTCTGGCCGGTGAAATCAACCGCTTGTTTGCCGGGGTGACGGTAATCGGATGTACCACGGCCGGTGAAATAGGGCCTGCTGGCTATTGTGATTACAGCTTGTCCGGAGCCAGTCTGCCCGCCGGGTCTTGCTATGCCGTTGCCGGAATGCTGGGTGAGTTGCAAGGATTTGAGATCGCGAAGGGCGCGGCTTTCGCACACCGGCTTGAACAAGAACTGGATGCGCGTGTTCCCGGGAACGAGATGCCGGGCCGCTTTGGTTTCATGCTGATCGACGGCTTGTCGATTCGCGAAGAATCTGTGGCGCGGACATTCCAGCATGCGTTGGGAAAAACACAACTCGTCGGCGGGTCGGCAGGCGACGACCTGAAACTTGCAAAAACCTGGGTATTTCATGGCGGGGCGTTCCATACCGATAGCGTGGCATTGGCACTGGTCGCAACCCATTACCCGTTCAGGATATTCAAGACGCAGCACTTCAAGACCGAAGAAGAACGGTTGGTCGTCACCGAGGCTGATACTGCCACCCGCACTGTCAAGGAAATAAACGGGCTGCCTGCCGCGGAAGAGTATGCCCGGCTGGTTGGTGTGGATGTGGCCAACATGACGCCCGAGGACTATGCCACCATGCCCGTGGTGGTGGTCATTGACGGAACCAATTACGTTCGTTCAATCCAGCGAGTCAATCCGGATGGCAGCCTGACCTTTTACAGCGCTATCGACGAAGGGTTGGTGCTCCGGGTGGCGACGTGCGGAGATCTGGTGAACAACCTGAAGCAGACCTTTGAAACTCTGCAGGATGAAATCGGTGTGCTTCAACTGGTGATCGCCTGTGATTGCACGCACCGCAATCTTGAAATATCCCGGCGGGGGTTGCGCGAACCTGTTGTCGACATTTTTTGCGACAACAATACGGTCGGATTCAGCACTTATGGCGAGCAGTACGGCGGTGTCCATGTCAATCAGACCCTGACCGGCGTTGCGATCGGAAGTTTGGGAGAGCCCCGAGATGAACGAACAGGATGAAGCAATTTTGTCCAGCCCGCAGGTTGTCGCGCTGCAGGCGGAAGCTTCTCGCCTGAACAAGATGGTGCGGGCGCTGATGAATCGCGCCGAACGCGCCATGAGCGTGCAGAGTTCCGAGTTCGGCCTTTTTCAAGCCACCATCACCCTGGAAGCCCAGGTGCGCGAGCGCACCCGGGAGCTGGAAGATGCCCTGAAGGAAAACATCAAGATCACCCGCGCGCTCCAGAACGCACAAGCTTTGATGCGATTGGAAATAGAAGAACGCAAGAAGATCAATGAAGCCTTGGAGCAGGAAAAACGCGAGCAACAAGTGTTGATTCATAAGCTCGAAGAAGCACAAAACCAGTTGCTGCAATCGGAAAAACTGGCCTCGATCGGCCAGCTTGCCGCCGGGGTGGCACATGAAATCAATAATCCGATCGGTTTTGTCAGCTCAAATCTGAGCACGTTGCGCGGCTACGTAATCAAGCTGATGGAACTGATCGATGTCTATGAAAACGCCAGTTGTTGTGTTGCCAGCATGGAAGGACAGCAGAAAGCGTGTATTGACGAGGTGCGGCAGAATATCGATCTCGATTTTTTGCGTGAAGATATCAATATATTGATCGATGAATCGATTGAAGGCACTGCCCGCGTCAGGAGGATTGTCCAGGATTTGCGCGATTTTTCCCGTGTGGGCAGCGTGGATCGAACGTTGGTGGATATCCACGATGGCTTGAACAGCACCCTCAATATTCTTGGGAACGAAATCAAGCACAAGGCCGTGGTAACGCGCGAATTCGGCGATCTGCCGCTGGTTGAATGCATTCCTTCACAGATCAATCAGGTGTTCATGAACATCCTGATCAATGCTGCCCAGGCTATTTCAGAGCAGGGGGAAATCGTTATCCGCAGCGGTTGCATTGCGGATGGGGTGTATATCGCCATTTCCGATAACGGCAAGGGAATTGCTCCGGAAAATATCAGCAAGATATTTGAACCGTTCTTTACGACCAAGCCGGTGGGCGAGGGAACCGGCTTGGGCTTGTCTATTTCCTACGGCATCATCAAAAACCATGGCGGCAAACTTGAAGTGCAAAGCCGGCTTGGCAAAGGCACCACCTTTACCATCCATCTGCCTATCCGCCATCAGGCTGAATCCGATCCGCAGTACTCGGGGGTGCCATCCGGTCAACAGCACGAGCAACAAGAATGAGGCTCCCGATGAGCATTCACGTCAGGAAATATACCCAAAGTTCCTGGTTTCGTTATGCCTTGCCGGTGCTGCTGATTGGAATGGCGGGCCTGCTTTTTCTGTCATGGAACAACCGGAAACCCATCCGCGTAGGTTTTGTTGCCCAAATGACGGGAAAACAAGCCGAGCTGGGCGTTCAAGAACGCAATGGCGTGCTGCTTGCGACTGAAAAAATCAATGCGGCGGGCGGCATCGCTGGACGCAAGATCGAATTGGTCATTCGCGATGATTTTGGCCTCCCGGAGAAAGCCAAGTCCGCAGACGAAGAACTAATCAAGTCGGATGTTGTTGCCATTATCGGGCATGCCACCAGCGGGCAAACCCTGGCCGGCCTGCAGATCAGCAACCCGGCGCGGGTCGTCATGCTTGCGCCGACCGTATCCACACCCGCATTGAGCGGACTGGACGATTACTTCTTCCGGGTCTATCCCACGTTTAAAGACAGTGCACGGGCTTTTGCCGAGCATGTTTACAAAACCAGTGGCCTGAAAAAAATGGCCATCATCTATGACACCGACAATACGGCATACGCCCAAACATACAGCAGCACCTTCTCTGATAGATTTTCATCGCTGGGCGGCGCGATTTCTGGCCAAGCCGGTTTTTCCTCGGCGACACAGCCTGATTTTTCCCCATTATTGACCACACTGCACAAAGATAAACCGGACGGCCTGCTCATCATTGCCTCGGATATCGATACGGCGCTGGTGGCGCAACGGGTGCGCATCATGGGCTGGAACATTCCGCTGTTCACATCGGCCTGGGCCCAGACTGAAACCCTGATCAATCACGGCGGGAAAGCAGTCGATGGAATGAAGCTGGAACAATCCTTTGCACTGTCCAGCCAGGACCCGTTGTTTATCGAGTTCAAATCAAACTACCAGTCCCGATTTGGCAATACCCCCTCTTTCGGCGCGGCGTTTGGCTATGAGGCCGCCATGGTATTGGCAGAGGCGCTGAAAAAAACAGGGGGCAAACCTGATAAGCTGAAGAATGCATTGCTGGAAACCGGGAATTACAAGGGGCTGATCGATAGTTTTTCTATCGATCGATTCGGCGATGTTCAGCGGCCATTTTATTTAAGCGCCATTGAAAACGGAAAATTTGTCATTGTTGGAAAATTGAATTAACCCAGCCGGCCAAAGGCGGCATCATGGCAAAAGACAACGCGCCTCCACCATTGCGGCAGGTATTTCTGCATCTGATCCTGTTCCGGGTATTCATTCCCCTGATCGTGGTCGGTATTACTGCGATCATTGGCGTGGGCTATCTGGGCAAGCAAAACTTGCTGAACAAGCAAAGCCAGATCGTACGATCAACCTCCCACTTCATAGAAAATCACCTCGATCATGGCGGACGGATTCTGGATGCCGTTGCCCGCGTTGCCGAGACGGTGGATACGGACAATCTGAGAGTCTTCATGGAAAGCGCATGGAAGGCCTATGGCTACTTCGAGACCATGTATTTTCTGGACAAGAACAACAAAATCACCCTGCTCATGCCTTCCGAGATGAATTACTCGGGACTGGATATGTCGAATTTGCCGGATTTCCAGAAAACCAAAGAACAAAAAGGCTTCAGCATTTCCCGCCCGTTTATTTCGATTCGGACCGGTGAACCCACGGTGTATCTGGTCCGCGCGCTTGCACAGGGAGGGAGCGTGGTTGGCGAGCTCAATCTGGGTTTGTTCCAGAAAGAAATCGAACATATTGCAAAGAACCCCGGAAAAGATTTTGTTTTCATCATGGACCAGCGCGGAACCCTGCTGGCACACCCGGACCCGCTGCTGGTCAAGCAACAAACCAATCTGAGCAATCTGGCCGTATTTCAGGGCGTTCAGAAGGAAAAACCCGATACGTTCTATCGCTATGACACCCGCATGGTCCTGGGCCAGGCAGTCCGGATCGACAAAACCGGATGGGTGGTGGTGAACCAGATCCCGCTGAGCGCTTTTTTGAGTTCGTACGCCTGGATGTTCGTACTTATATTTTCCGCGTCACTAGCGATCTGGATCACATTGGCATGGAATCTGCGCAAGCAGATACAGCGCTATGTGATCCATCCTCTGGAGCGGCTCAGCCTGAGTGCCAATGCGCTGACCGTGGGCGACTTTGCCCCGGTCCAGTCCATGTCCACCATTCCCACTTCGTTTGCCGAATTGCACAAGCTGGCCAACGATTTCCAGACCATGGGCAATAACCTGCAGGCACGCGAAACGGCGCTGCAGAATGCTCACGATGAACTGGAAGCCAAAGTCGAAGAAAGAACGGAGCAGCTGTCCGGCATCAACGAGTGCCTTAAAGCTGCCTCCAACAGCCTTTTAACATCCAATCTGGAACTGCAGCGCGAGATTGTTGAACGCAAACGGGCAGAATCTCAATTGGCGCAAAAGATCGTGGAAATCGAGCGTGCCCATGAAGAGTTGAAACACCTGCAATCGCAATTAATTCAACAGGAAAAATTGGCCTCCATCGGGCAACTTGCGGCCGGTGTTGCCCATGAGATCAACAACCCAATCGGTTTTATCAATTCCAATCTCTTTGTTCTCAAGCGCTACGTGGATGAATTGCTGGACTTGATCGATGCCTATGCCGGCAGTTTTCCAGGCGCGCCGGATCAAGTCTCGGAACAGCTTGCGCATATCACCCAATTGAGGAAGGAAATCGACTTTGATTATCTGCGCCAGGATGTCGGCACATTAATCAGCGAATCCATCGACGGCGCTTCCCGGGTCAAGCGGATCGTTCAGGATCTGCGCGATTTTTCCCGTGCCGGCAGCGCGGAATGGCAATGGACAGATATTCATGAAGGCCTGGAAAGCACGCTCAACGTGTTGGGCAATGAACTCGCGAACAAGGCCGTCGTGGTCCGCGAATATGGGCAACTGCCGCGGGTTGAGTGCATTCCGTCCCAGATCAACCAGGTTTTCATGAATATTCTGATCAACGCCGCACACGCCATTCCGGAGCGGGGAAAAATCGTTATTCGCAGCGGCCGTCTTGCCGAAGAGGTGTGGGTATCGATTAGCGATGACGGCAAGGGGATTGCCCCGGAAGACATGGCCAAGATTTTCGATCCTTTCTTCACCACCAAGCCTGTCGGCGAAGGCACCGGTCTTGGCTTGTCCGTATCCCACGGCATCATCAAAAAGCATGGCGGCAAACTTGAAGTGCAAAGCCAGCTTGGCAAGGGCACTACCTTTACCATTTATTTGCCGATCCATTGTTCATTGGACCGCAATCAGGACTCATCGGACTTATCTATCGAATAAGCGGCGCTGATGCGTTTTCTGAAATCGCACCAATCCGCGCAGTGAGGTCTGTCAGGTGTTATGACAGGGCAGGTGGCAAGCGAATATCCGGTACCCATGGTGTTTTATTTCAAAATCAGGATTTTTTCAGTTTTTTACCGTGCGATTTTCGTGCAAACTCTCCAGAGTCTTGCGCTGCAGCACGAATTTCCTTTTCCTGAACCAAAGAAAACGCCATGAACTCATCCAATACTACGATGCCGCGTCTTTTGAACCGGCAGGATTACCGAACGCTCGCTCTCGCCGCATTGGGCGGGGCCCTGGAATTTTACGATTTCATCATCTTCGTTTTTTTTGCCATCGTCGTGGGCAAGCTGTTTTTTCCGGCCGACATGCCCGAATGGTTGCGCCAATTTCAGACCTTCGGCATTTTTGCCGCCGGCTATCTGGCCCGGCCGCTGGGCGGCATTGTCATGGCGCATTTCGGCGATCTGGTCGGGCGCAAGCGCATGTTTACCCTCAGCATTATCCTGATGGCGCTGCCGACGTTGTTCATGGGGCTGTTGCCCACCTATGCCAGCATCGGCATCGGCGCACCACTGGCCTTGCTGGCATTGCGCATCATGCAAGGGGCGGCGATCGGCGGCGAGGTACCGGGCGCATGGGTGTTTGTCGCCGAACATGTGCCCGCCAACCGCGTCGGTTATGCCTGCGGCACGCTGACTTCGGGGCTGACGGCCGGCATCTTGCTCGGCTCGCTGGTGGCCACCTGGATCAACAACCGCTTTACACCGGCGGAAATCGCCGACTGGGCCTGGCGCCTGCCCTTTATCCTGGGCGGGATTTTCGGCCTGATTGCGATGTATCTGCGCCGCTGGCTGGAGGAAACCCCGGTCTTTGCCGAGATGCAGGCCAAGAAACATCTGGCTGACGAGCTGCCGCTGAAAAAAGTCGTGCGCGAGCATCGTGAAGGCGTGGTGATTTCCATGTTGTTGACCTGGTTGCTATCCGCAGCGATCGTGGTGGTGATCCTGATGACGCCCACCTATCTGCAAAAGCAGTTCGGCTTTACGGCGGTGCAGGCGTTGCAAGCCAATAGCATGGCGATTATCGGGTTGACGATCGGCTGTATTTTGTTCGGCAAGCTGATTGATCGCTTCGGCGCAGGGCCTACCTTTGTTTTCGGCAGCCTGTTCCTGGGCGTGAACAGCTGGACGTTCTACCATTCGCTGACCGCGCATCCGGAATGGCTAGTGCCGCTCTATACGCTGACCGGCTTGAGCGTGGGCATTGTCGGCGCCGTGGCGTATGTCATGTACCATGCCTTTCCCGCCGCGGTGCGTTTCTCCGGGATTTCGTTTTCCTACAACCTGGCCTACGCCATTTTTGGTGGCCTGACGCCGATGATGGTTTCGTTGTGGATGAAAAACAGCCCGATGGCGCCCTCGTATTATGTCGCGAGCCTTGCCGGACTGGGCGTGGCGCTCGGGCTGTATCTGTGGAACCGGGGGCCGCTGCTGGCAGGACGCTTGGCGCTGCAAAGCTGATTTCTGCTTGGTTTGAGTGAAAACAGCGCCCCGCGAGGCGCTGTTTTTCTTTCGTTCATGCTGTTGCGAGTTCTTCCTGGAGTTTCATGACCATGCCCTCTCGTCGCTGGGACATCTTCTGCACCGTGGTGGATAACTACGGCGATATCGGCATCTGTTGGCGCCTGGCGCGCCAGCTCGTGGCAGAACACGGCTTTGCGGTGCGTCTGTGGGTCGACGATCTGGCGAGCTTTGCCCGCATCCAGCCCCAAATCGATCCGGCGCGGGACGAACAAACTTGCGCCGGGGTGACGATCCGCCGCTGGGCTGATCCTTTCCCGGCCTGCGAAACGGCAGAGGTGGTGATCGAGACTTTCGCCTGCCATCTTCCGACTGCATATGTGGCGGCGATGCGTGCGCGCGCCACCAAGCCGGTCTGGGTGAATCTGGAATACTTGTCGGCGGAGGAGTGGGTAGAAGGTTGCCACCAATTGCCGTCACCGCAAACCGGTTTGCAAAAATACTGGTACTTTCCGGGATTCACTGAGCGCACCGGCGGCGTGATGGGCGAAGCCGCCATGCGCGCGGCCCGTGCCGCTTGGTCGGCACAGGATCGGGCCAACTGGCTGGCGCGTCATGCCCGGGTCGAGCCCGGCGCGCGGGTGGTTTCCCTGTTCGCCTATGAAAACCCGGCCGTATCCGGCCTGCTGGCGCAATGGGAGCAGTCCGATGGGCCGATCCATGTGTTGTTGCCGGAAGGGCGCCTGTTGCCGCAGGTGCGCGCGGCGCTGGACGCACCGGAACTGGCTGCCGGCCAATCCGTACAGCGGAGCGCACTGACACTGACTTGCCTGCCGATGCTGCCGCAGGAGGATTACGACCGTCTGCTCTGGAGCTGCGATCTCAATTTCGTGCGCGGCGAGGATAGCTTCGTGCGCGCGCAGTGGGCCACATCGCCCTTTGTCTGGCATATCTACCCGCAGGATGATGAGGTGCACCATGTAAAACTGGAAGCCTTCATGGATCGCTATTGCGCCGATCTGGATGTCGCCAGCGCGCAGGCCTTGCGCGATTTCTGGTGTGCCTGGAACCGGGGAGAGGGGGCAGATTTGGCCTGGCCGGCCTTCACGGCAGCGTTGCCGGCCTTGCAGCGCCATGCGAAAAAGTGGGCTAACCGACTGACGGCAAACGGTGATCTTGCCGCCAATCTGGTCAAGTTCGTTTTGGGCAAGGTAGAATAGCGGGTTTCCGATTTCCGGGTGTCTTGTTACCCGGTCAAATTTCTACATAAACCGCTGTAACAGGACTACTCAAAGCATGAAACTCGCACAAGAACTCCGTCCCGGTAACGTGATCATGGTCGATGGCCAACCGCTCGTGGTGCAAAAAACCGAATACTCCAAGGGCGCCCGCACGGCCTCCGTGGTGAAGATGAAGCTGAAGAACCTGCTGACCGAAGCGCCGTCCGAAACCGTTTACCGCGCAGACGACAAGTTCGACGTGGTCGTGCTCGACAAGAAGGATTGCACCTACTCCTACTTCGCCGATCCGATGTACGTGTTCATGGATACCGAATTCAACCAGTACGAAGTCGAGAAAGACAATCTGGGCGACGCTTTCCACTTCATCGAAGATGGCATGCCTGATGTTTGCGAAGTGACTTTCTACGACGAGAAGGCTATCTCGGTTGAGCTGCCGAACACCATCGTGCGCGAAGTGGCCTACACCGAACCGGCCGTGCGCGGCGATACTTCCGGCAAGGTGATGAAGCCTGCCCGCCTGACCAACGGCTACGAGCTGCCGGTTTCCGCTTTCGTCGAAATCGGCGACAAGGTTGAAATCGACACCCGTACCGGCGAATTCAAGAAGCGCGCCTAAGTTTTACGGCACTTCTGAAGCAGCAAAAAGCCCGTCTCAAGGACGGGCTTTTTGTTGGCCGGGAATCCTGCGTGGGCAGGATTCCACGAGCAGGCTTACATGCGTTCGATCATGGCCTTGCCGAAACCGGAGCACGACACTTCGGTGGCGTTGTCCATCAGGCGGGCGAAGTCGTAGGTGACGACGCCAGCGGCGATGGCTTTTTCCATCGAGCTGATGATCAGGTCGGCCGCTTCGCGCCAGCCGAGGTGGCGCAGCATCATTTCGGCGGAGAGGATCAGCGAACCCGGGTTGACCTTGTCCTTGCCGGCATACTTCGGCGCGGTGCCGTGGGTGGCTTCGAAGCAGGCGTACTGGTCGGAGATGTTGGCGCCCGGCGCAATGCCGATGCCGCCGACCTGCGCGGCCAGCGCGTCGGAGATGTAATCGCCGTTCAGATTCAGCGTGGCGATCACGTCGTAGTCGGCCGGGCGCAGGATGATCTGCTGCAGGAAGTTGTCGGCAATCGCGTCCTTGACGATGATTTCACGCCCGGTTTTCGGGTTGGTGAACTTGCACCACGGGCCGCCGTCGATTTCCACCGCGCCGAACTCGTTCTTGGCCAAGGCGTAGCCGTAGTCACGGAATGCGCCTTCGGTGAACTTCATGATGTTGCCCTTGTGCACCAGGGTCACGCTCTTGCGGTCGTTGTCGATCGCGTACTGCATCGCGGCGCGGATCAGGCGCTCGGAACCCTGCTTCGAGACCGGCTTGATGCCGATGCCGGAGGTTTCCGGGAAGCGGATCTTCTTCACGCCCATTTCTTCCTGCAGGAACTTGATCAGCTTCTTGGCCTCGGCCGATTCGGCTTGCCACTCGATGCCGGCGTAGATGTCTTCGGTATTCTCGCGGTAGATCACCATGTCGACCTGGTCCGGGCGCTTCAGCGGCGAGGGAACGCCGTCGAAGTAGCGCACCGGGCGCACGCACTGGTACAGGTCGAGTTCCTGGCGCAGCGCCACGTTCAGCGAGCGGATGCCGCCGCCGACCGGCGTGGTCATCGGGCCCTTGATCGATACCGAGTAATCCTTGAGTGCCTGGAAGGTCTCGGCCGGGAACCATTCGTCTTCGCCATAGAGCTTGGTGGATTTTTCGCCCGCATACACTTCCATCCAGTGGATCTTGCGCGCGCCGCCATAGGCTTTCTGCACGGCGGCATCGACCACCTCGATCATGACCGGCGTGATATCCACGCCGATGCCGTCGCCTTCAATGAACGGGATGATCGGATTGTTCGGGATGGGCTGGTTGGGGACAATCTTGGCGCCCCCTTGCGGTATCTTGATCAAGCTCATAATGGGTTCCTATCGAGTAAAATCGGCGTTTGACGCGCCGTATTGTGATGGATGCCGGCAATTTACCTCTCCGTGCACTCCGTGGTATGGCTAACGAGAAAGCTTCGTATTATGGCGGTTTTGCCTCCACCTTCCAAGACTCCAGACCATGCCCAGACTCATTATTTTTAACAAACCTTACGGGGTGATCTGTCAATTTTCCCCCTCGCCGCCGCACCCGTGCCTGGCAGATTACATTGGCGAGCGCGGCGTGTACCCGGCCGGCCGGCTCGATACCGATTCGGAAGGGTTGTTGCTGCTGACCGATCACGGTCCGCTGCAGGCGCGGATTGCCGATCCGCAGCACAAATTGCCCAAGACCTACTGGGTCGAGGTTGAAGGCGCGCCCGACGATGCCGCGCTCGAACCCCTGCGCCACGGCGTCGATCTGGGCGACTTCAAGACCCAGCCGGGTGAAGTGCGCGTGATCGAGGCGCCGGTGAATCTGTGGCCGCGCAATCCGCCGGTGCGCTTTCGCGCCAATATTCCGACCACCTGGCTGGAAATCACCATCCGCGAGGGCAAGAACCGCCAGGTGCGGCGCATGACCGCGAAAGTGGGCTTTCCCACGCTGCGCCTGATCCGCGCGCGGATCGGCGATTTCGTACTGGATGATCTGCCGCCGGGGCAGTGGCGCGAGATCGACCCGCGGCAATGGAAGGCATTGTTGCCCAAAGGCCCGGCCACGCCGCGACCGCCCAAGCCGGAAGGTCGCCCGAAACAGCGCGGGCGGCGCGGGCCGAACAAAACTCGATAGCGCTTACGCGCCCGGCCGCATCCAGGCTTCCAGCATATCGAGGAACACCCGAGTGCGGCTGGGCAGCAGGCGCCGGCTCGGGTAAACCGACCATACCGTGATGGGTTCCAGATACCACTCGGGCAGCACGCGCACCAGTTCGCCCCGGTCTTCCGATGGTGCCGTGAACAGATTGCCGGCGGCGACGATTCCCCGGTCTGCCATGGCGAGCCGCGTCAGCAGTTCCGGCGAATTGATCGCCGTGCAATGTTCGGCCTTGCTGCAAAAGGTTTTGTCTCCGTTGCGCAAGTTCCATTCTGCAGCGTTGCCTTGGCGCATCAGCACGCGCAGGGTGTGGTGCTCGGCCAGATCTTCCGGTGTCTGTGGCGTGCCGGCTTTGGCCAGATACGCCGGGGAGGCGTACAGACCGGGGCTATAGAACCAGACGCGCCGCGCCACCAGCGTTGCATCGTCCTGCAATACGCCGGCACGCACGGCCAGATCGAAATTTTCGGCCACCAAATCAACGCGACGCGGTGTCAGATCGATCTTAAGATCGACCCGGGGATAGATCTCAACAAAGCGCGCCAGCATCGGCGCGAGCATCAGGTTGGCCAGATCGCCGGGCATGGAAACGCGCAGGGTTCCGCTCGGCTCAACCTGGCGCGATTGCGCCAGCAGCGTTGCGGCTTCCACTTCCGCGCTGATCTGTTGTGCATGTTCCAGAATGTGCGCGCCGAATTCGGTCAGGCTCAGCTTGCGCGTGGTTCGTTGCAGCAGGCGCTCGCCGAGGCGGTTTTCCAGTTCGGTGATGCGCCGCGACAGCGTGGACTTGGGAAGGCCCAGCCGCTCCGAGGCACGGCTGAAACTTGCGGCTTCCACCACGCGGGCAAACAGCAGCAGATCGGTCGCATCGAGCTTTGATTGTTCCATTTTTGGAAAGATGTAATCCGAAAAACCCTGTTTATCACGAATTGATTCAGGAATAAAGTTGAGCCACTTACTCAACTACTTCGGAGTCATACCATGAACATCCTGCAAATCAATTCCAGCGCCCGCAGCAACGGTTCCATTTCCGGCCAACTGGCCGACGAGATCGTCGCCGACCTGCGTGTGAAATCCCCGGACGCGAGTCTCACCCGCATCGATCTGGCGCTCAACCCGGTTACGGCACTCGATGAAACCGCCCTCGGTGCCCTGATGAGCGACGCGGCTGCCCGCACCTTGGAGCAAGCGGCGATCGTGACCGAATACGATGCGCGGATCGCCGAGATTCAGGCTGCAGATGTCGTGGTGTTGGCGGTGCCGATGTACAACTTTGGTGTGACCACGCAGCTCAAGAACTGGATCGATGCGATTTCCCGGGCCCGCGTGACTTTCCAGTACACCGAAAAAGGTCCGGAAGGCCTGCTGACTGGCAAGAAGGTCTATGTGGCACTGAGCCGCGGCGGTTTCCACCGCGACCAGCCGAGCGACATCCTGGTGCCTTACCTGCGTACCGTGCTGGCGTTCCTCGGCATGACCGACGTGCAGTTTGTCTATGCCGAAGGGCTGGGCTATGGCGATGACTATGTGACCAAGGCGATGGAATCGGCCAGGGCCGAAATTGCCGCATTGGCCTAAAACCTGCGTATCAGGCGGCTGCGCCTGCGCATCTTGCGGTCCCACAGGGATTTGCTACGCGGCATCGGGCGGTGCTCGAAACACCCCAAGGGTGCTTCCTGCGGGGCGTCCTCATGGACTTCCATGTTCTGCGCTCCTTCCCCCCGCAACCTGCGTTGGCTCGCTCGCCTGCTAACGCAGGTCTCTTGTTTGAACTTATTTAGTAAGAGGAGACACCCATGACCATCCAAAAATCCAGAACCGTGGAAACGCTGGTTGAAGGACGGGCGACGTCCGATGGCGCGGGTGTCAAACTTACCCGCGTGCTGACCGGCCGCCTGCAGCAGCGCCTTGATCCATTCCTGATGCTCGATGCGTTCGCCAACGAGCATGCGGACGATTACATCGGCGGTTTCCCCGATCATCCGCACCGCGGTTTTGAAACGGTCACGTACATGATCGCCGGGCGCATGCGCCATCGCGACAGCAGCGGCAACGAAGGGCTGCTGCAAAACGGCGGCATGCAGTGGATGACCGCCGGGCGCGGCGTGATCCATTCCGAGATGCCCGAGCAGGAAGGCGGGCTGATGGAAGGCTTCCAGCTCTGGCTCAACCTGCCGGCGAAAGACAAGATGATTCCCGCCTGGTATCGCGATTTCCCGTCCGAAGCCATTCCGCAGCTCACCACGCCCGGTGGCGTGACGGTGCGCGTGCTGGCCGGGGAAAGCCACGGTGTGGCGGGCGCGATTCAGCGCACTGCGACCGCGCCGCTGTATCTCGATCTGCATCTGCCGGCGGGCAGCCGCTTCGAGCAACCGTTGCCGGCCGGGCATAACGCGTTTGTGTATGTCTATCGCGGCGAGGCAACGATCGGCGGCAGCACGGTGCCGGTGCGGCGCATGGCGATTCTGGCCAACGACACGCAGGCTGACGGCGTGGAGATCGAAAGCGGAGCGGATACGCGCCTGCTCTTGATCGCTGGCCAACCGCTGGGCGAGCCGATCGCGCAGTACGGACCGTTCGTGATGAATACGGAAGCCGAGTTGCAACAGGCGATCAGCGATTACCGCGGCGGACGACTGGCCGAGTAAGGCCGCACGAACAACATCAATCCAGCGCAAAACAGCGGCTGATGCTCACCGTGCCAGTGCACGGAAAGGGCTCAGCCGCTTTCTTGTTCTTGGGGGCTTGCATGTGCAAGAAGTTGAGACTGCAAGCCTCAGCGTTCGCGCAGTTTGTTTTGCAGAATGAAGGTCAACAGTGTTGCAAGGATGCCGATGGCGGCCATGTCGGAACGTCCCAGGTAAAATGCAGCACCGCCCACCAGTGCTGAAACAATGCCTTGCCACAAGTAAAACTTGAACTGAATCATCATCTTGATTTTTTCCGGATTGGTTTTCAGTCGGGCAGGTAGAATTTCGCCCCCCATCGAATCCGCAGTTTATCCCAAAGCCGCTAGGCCCCAACAGAAGCGGATGCACGCTGGCTGCGGGCACGCCGAAAGATTCATTGCCCTGCCGCGCTGCCGCGCCGGGTTTTGATCTCTCCGGGAATCAGAAAATTCCTGATTTCAGTAGATTCCAAATCTATCCTGAAAAAGTGAGGTTTGCTTTCCCTGCATGTGCTCAAGACCGCTAAAGGCCTGCGCAGAGCCTTGTATCGGCCAGGGCGATGAAAGAGATGGTCAGAACGGGCATATTTCACTACGATCTGTAAGCTTTTGGCTGACAACTTCCCAACGTCCTGACTTGGCCAATATATCGATAAGTTTGAAGCCCATGCGCGAGATTCTGTCGATATAACGTGACTTTTTGCAGCCGCTTGTTTCGTCTGCCGGGTTCAAAGCCGCCCCCCAAGTTCATTTGAGGTCGCCGTGTCGTCGCATCGTGTTTTGAAATCGGGCCGCAACCAATACATTGTCAAAGTGACACTGGGTTATGCCGTTTTTGCGCTGTTGTGGATTTTTCTATCCGATCAACTGCTGGCGGCTTTTACCGACATCTCGCAAATGTTGTGGCTCTCCACGGCCAAGGGCATTGCCTTTGTCATCGTGACCGGCTTGCTGCTGTTTTTCGCGTTGCGGTTTGTTCCCGCAGGCGAACATACCCAGTTTTCGCTCGATAGCATCGTTGTCGAACCTGAAACGCCGCTGCGCTGGCCACGCTGGGGTGCGTATCTGTTTGCCGTGGCCATCTCGCTCGTTGTGCTGTGGATACGCGATGCCTTGTCGGTATCCTCCTCAGTCCATCCGCAGATAACCATCTTCATGTTTCCGATCATCTTGAGCGCCGCCGTTGGCGGGGCAGGGCCCGGCCTGCTCGCGACGGGGATCGCCGTACTCGGTGCAGGTTTTCATGCATTCTTTCCACTTCGCAGCATGCAGGGTTCCGGCCCGTTTGATTTGCTCCAGTTAGGCTTTCTCGCTGGAAACGGCATGCTGGTCAGTGTGCTGAGTGAAGTGCTGCACCGTGCCTTGCGCCGGATTGAATCCGCGCAGCAATTGCAGGCGGTAACGCTGGCTTGTGCGGCCGATGCCATCATCACCACGGACAAGTTCGGCAAAGTGACTTTGCTCAATGCGGCGGCGGAACGCTTGACGGGCTGGCCGCGCGAGCAGGCGATCGGGCAACTCCTGCCCGCCATTCTCGATCTGGTGGATGAATCGCGCCTTCAACCTGTGGCGGACCCCGTGCAAAAGGTGCTGAGCGCCGCAACAACGGTGACTTTTGACCATGATTCAGTGCTGCGGCATCGCAACGGTACCCGGTATTTCATCAACATGACCGGCGCGCCGATCCGGTTGGCGGATGGCGCAACGCTGGGCGTGATTATGACTTTCCGGGACGATACCGAGCGCAAGCAGATGCAAGCCGCTTTGATTGCGCAAAGTACCCTGCTGCAGGAAATGAGCACGGTTGCCCAGATCGGGGGCTGGGAATACGACCCGGCAACCCGGTCGGGCAGCTGGACCGAGCAAGTGGCCCGTATTCACGAGGTCAGCCCTGTCAAAGACGTCGACGATGCGTTTGTCTTCGGTTCCAGTTTCTATGGCCCTGATCAGGAGCGGCAGCTCAAGGCGGCCATGGAGCAGGCCATCCATTTCGGCACACCCTACGATCTGGAACTGGAGATGACCACGGCCAAGGACAGTCACAAATGGGTACGGATCGTTGCCGTGCCAATCAGTGAGCATGGGCGCATCGTCAAACTGCGCGGGGCCATTCAGGACATCACCACACGAAAACGGGCCGAAGAGGCCCTGCGCGCCAATGAAGCGCGTTATGCCCGCGTGATTGAAGGCTCCGAGCAGGGCTTTTGGGAGTGGAATCCAAAGACGGGGCAATTCAATGTCAGCGCGCGTTTCGAAAGCATGCTGGGTTACGAGTTGGGCGAGCGCACACTCTCGCAGGAACAATGGCCGAAAATGGTTCATCCGGACGATTTGCCCAAGGCCATTGCCTCAATCGAAAAGCATTTCAAAGGCGAGACCGCGCTTCATGAAGCGGAAATCCGTTGCCTGACCAAAAGCGGCGAATGGAAATGGATACTGACACGAGGCAAAGTCGTCGAGCGCGATGCGGATGGCTCTCCCTTGCTCTTGGCGGGTACCCATACCGATATCTCCGGGCGGAAACGTGCCGAGGCCGCCTTGCGCCAGGCCGCAACCGTGTATGAAAGCACCCGGGAAGGCGTACTCATTACCGATGCCGATGTGAATATCATCTCGGTCAACCGGGCCTTCACCCAGTTGACCGGTTACAGCGAGGCCGAGGCGCTGGGGATGAAGCCTTCCATCCTCAGCTCAGGCCGCAACAGCCAAGCGCGTTATGCCGCGATGTGGGCCGAAATCAATACCACGGGCTACTGGCAGGGTGAATTATGGAACCGCCACAAGAATGGCGAGATTTTTCCGGTGCTCATCAGCATCAACGCGGTCAAGGATGAATCCGGCACGGTGATCAACTATGTCAGCGTATTCATGGATATTTCGACGCTCAAGGCCTCGGAAGAGCAGCTGGATTTTCTGGCCCATCACGATGCGCTTACCCAGCTGCCCAACAGGCGCTTGCTGTTTTCGCAACTGGAACACAACCTGGCCAAGATTCGCCGCGATGGCGGCGCGCTGGGCTTGTTGATGTTCGATCTGGATCGCTTCAAGGATGTCAATGACAGCCTTGGCCATCTGGCCGGGGATCAACTGCTGCAGCAAGTGGCACAGCGCCTGTCGGAACGTTTGCGCCGCAGCGATGCCATTGCCCGGCTGGGCGGGGATGAATTTACCGTCTTGCTCGACAGGCTGAGCCGGCCGGAAGATGCGGCCCGCGTGGCCGATGAAATCATTGATGCCTTGAAGGAGCCCTTCCATCTGCCCAACAACGTGGATGTGCGCACCAGCGCGAGTATCGGCATCAGTTTTTCCTTGGGCGAGGGCACGACCGCGGAAAGCTTGCTGCAACAGGCCGATTCGGCCATGTACCGCGCCAAGGCGGAAGGGCGCGGGCGCTTCCAGTATTTCTCGGAAAGCATGACCGTGGCCGCGCGCGAGCGCATTGATCTGGACAGCCGCTTGCGTCGCGCGCTCTTGTTGAATGAATTCCGGGTTTATTACCAGCCGCTGGTGGAGATACGCAGCGGCCACATCATCGGTGCCGAAGCGCTGGTGCGCTGGCTGGACCCCGGCGAAGGATTGATTGCGCCGAGCCGGTTTATTCCGGTGGCAGAGGAGACCGGGATGATCCGGGAGATCGGCGAATGGGTGTTGCACGAAACCTGTCGCCAGGGCCGGCAATGGCAGGATGCCGGTCTGCCCCCGCTGATACTGGCAGTCAACGTATCCGCCCGCCAGGTGCGGCACGGCAATCTGGTCGACAGTGTCGACCGGATCCTGGCTGAAACCGGGTTTGCGCCGCACTCGCTCGAACTGGAGCTGACAGAATCGGCCCTGATGGAAGAAAAGGACGGGGTGGCGGCACTGCTCAATAGTCTTCGCGCTCGCCAGATACGCCTCGCGATCGATGATTTCGGTACCGGCTATTCTTCACTGGCCTATTTGAAACGGTTTCCGCTCGATGTGCTCAAGATCGACAAGAGCTTTATCGACGATATTTCGCATGACCAGGACGATCGGCAAATCATCAGGGCCATCATCGAGATGGGCCATACCCTGGGTATCAAGGTCTTGGCGGAAGGCGTGGAATCGGCCGAGCAACTGGCCTTCCTGCAAGAGCAGGGCTGCGACCTGTACCAGGGGTATTACCGCAGCCCGCCGCTGCCGGCAGAGGAGTTCGAGCGTTTTCTGGGAAATGCCGCCGGGCAGGCCGGCGGATTGTTTTGAAGCCGGAATCCGCGATGAATCAGCTCCAGTCTTCGCCCTTGCGCGCGCCGCCGGTCGCCGCACTGCCGCCGGTGATGTCGAGTGCCACCGCTTCGGCCACCTTGATGCCGTCCACGCCGGCCGAGAAAATGCCGCCGGCATAGCCCGCACCTTCGCCGGCCGGGAACAGGCCGCGCGTGTTGATGCTCTGGAAATCGTCGCCACGCTTGATGCGCACCGGGGAAGAGGTACGCGTTTCCACGCCGGTCAGCACCGCATCATCCATGGCATAACCGGTGATCTGCCGCTCGAACGCAGGCAGCGCCTCACGGATCGCCTTCACCACAAACTCTGGCAGGCACTGGCGTAAGTCGGTCGGCGTGACGCCCGGCGTGTAGGACGGGATCACGTGGCCGAGATGCGTGGAAGGACGGCGCGCGAGGAAATCGCCGACGCGCTGCGCCGGGGCGTTGTAGTTGCTGCCACCCGCGACGAAAGCCTTGCTCTCCCACTGGCGCTGGTATTCGATCCCGGCCAGCGGGTGGCCGGGGAAGTCGACTTCCGGCGTGACGTTGACGACGAGCCCGCTGTTGGCGTTGCGCTCGTTGCGCGAATACTGGCTCATGCCGTTGGTGACGACGCGACCTTCTTCCGACGTGGCCGCGACCACGGTGCCGCCCGGGCACATGCAGAAACTGTACGCCGCCCGGCCATTGCTGGCGTGGTGCACCAGCTTGTAATCGGCCGCGCCCAGGATCGGGTTGCCGGCGAATTTGCCGAAGCGCGCCTTGTCGATCATCGACTGCGGATGTTCGATGCGCACGCCGATCGAGAACGGCTTGGCCTCGACGTACACGCCCTTGTCGAACAGCATCTGGAAGGTATCGCGCGCGCTGTGGCCCACGGCCAGCACCACGTGGCGCGTGGCGATAACTTCGCCGCTGGCGAGCTTTACGCCGGTCACATTGCCATTTTCGGCATCGCCTTCGCGCAGGATTTCATCAACGCGCGCCGAGAAGCGGATCTCGCCGCCCAGGGCAACGATCTGCTCGCGGATATGCTCGACCATGCCGACCAGGCGGAAGGTGCCAATGTGCGGCTTGCTGATGTACATGATTTCTTCGGGCGCGCCGGCCTTGACGAACTCCTGCAGCACCTTGCGGCCGTGGAATTTCGGATCCTTGATCTGGCTGTGCAGCTTGCCGTCGGAGAACGTGCCGGCGCCGCCTTCGCCGAACTGCACGTTCGATTCCGGATCGAGCTTGCCCTGGCGCCACAGGCCCCAGGTATCGGCGGTGCGCTCACGCACGGCCTTGCCGCGTTCCAGCACGATAGGCTTGAAGCCCATCTGCGCCAGCGTCAGCGCCGCCATGAAGCCGCACGGACCCATCCCGATCACGACCGGACGCTCTGCCAGATCGGCCGGCGCCTGGGCAACGAATTGATAAGTCATGTCGGGTGTGGGCAGTACACGATGGTCATCGGCGAATTTCTTCAGCAGGCGTGCTTCATCCTTGACCGTCACATCGAGCGAATACACCAGCAGGATGTCGTTTTTCTTGCGGGCATCAAAGCCGCGCCGGAAGATGGTGAAACCGAGCAGATCGCTTGCCGGGATGCCGAGCTTGTTCAGCGCGGCGGCCTGCAGTTCTTCTGGCGCGTGGTCGAGAGGGAGCTTGATTTCATTGAGTCGCAACATGCCTGGATATCCGGGTGAAAACAGTGATGCTGCACGGGCGGCTGACAATGTAAGAGAGGGCCTCGCTAGCGTTCGATGCGCTAATTAGCCTGGGTTTGTCATTCGTCTATGCAGCTTGAAGGCAGCCATTGTAGCGCCCAAGGGCTAAAAACCTGAATAGCGCCCCGGCCGGTGGTTGATGGTGATCACCATGTTGAGCGCCAGCGCACCGAGCACCGACAAGGCCACCAGCGAGAAATCCTGGATCAGCAGCGCGGCCAGCACGATCACGCAATCGGCCGCCATCTGGATCTTGCCGGCGCGCCAGCCGTGTTTTTCCTGCATGTAGATCGCCAACACGCCCAGGCCGCCCAGGCTCGCCTTGTGGCGCATCAGCATCAATAGCCCGACGCCGGCGAGCAGGCCGGCCATCACGGCGGCAAAGACCGGCTGCACGTGGCCCAGCGGAATCCAGGCCGGCAGCACCTCGCTGTAGATCGACAGCAAGGCCACGGCGGCAAAGGTCTTGAAGGTGAATGCCCAGCCCAATGCGCGGACGGCGAAAATATAGAACGGCAGGTTGATCGCAAAGAAGATGGGGCCGAAGGCGTAGCCGCTCAGGTAGTGCAGCAGGAAGGCGATTCCGGCGGTGCCGCCGGTAAGCAGGCCAGAGTGGCGGAACAGCACGACCGACAAGGCCATGAACAGGGTGCCGACCAGCAGTGCCTGGATATCTTCCAGCAGGGTATGGGGGAGAGGTGCAGCAGCCATCAAAAAAGCCCGGTTGATTCAACCGGGCGAGTATCGGGCAGCGAGGAGGGTTCGGCAATCAGGGCTTCCCCCTGTCTGCCCTTTGCGGGCTCTTGCCGGCTAGCAGTCGGCCATCTCGCGGAACTGACGGGCAGCGCATTCCATATCCTGCGCGCTTAAGACCGATTTGCCGATGATCACGAATTCCGGCGTCAGAATGGGTTTGATCTGCGCCAGCGTCAGCAGATCGACCCCGCCGGCAATGGCCATCTTGATGCCGCTGATGGACTGGATGTCCAGACATTCGCGGAAGCTGCTGATCAGGCTTTCGCCGCAATCGGCATTCTTGTGCACGCACAGGTTGCGCGCGCCCAAGGCTTTAAGCCGGGCGGAGCGGGCGCGGTAATCGGGCACTTTTTGCATGTCGAACATGACTTCCACATCATGTTCGCGGGCCACCCGCAATACCGTGGAAATTGCCTGGTCCGAGGCCAGCGCCAGCACGGAGAACATCTTGGCACCCGATTCGCACATCAGGGTGGCCGCACGTTCCGGGACATCGATGATTTTGCTGTCCAGGTAAACCGGTTTATCCGGGCAGATTGCCTGGAGTTTTTTCACGATGCCCGTGCCGCACAGATGGAGCAGATTGGTGCCAACCTGGATAAAGTCAAAATAGTGACCTACCCGCGCAACGGCATCGAGGGCGATTTTTTCATCCAGAGTGTCGACGACGAGAATGATCTTCATTGCGTTCGGGTGGTGGATTGGCTGTGATATTCATTGTGACCGATTGTGCCCGGGATTGCCAAAATTTGTACGCGAAACTTGCACACTACATAACCTTGCCGTCCATCCTGCCCTTGGCATTTTCGCTTTGCTTGCCTTACACGCACCCCCTACGCTGAGAAGTGTTCGCCTCTTTAACAACACTTGCGGAGCGTACTATGGCCAAAACGTGGATCCTCGTTGCTAATGCTTGCCAGGCACGGATTTATAGTCGTAATGGAATCAGGCAAGAACTTGCGCTGGTCAAGGAGATGATGCACCCGGAAAGCCGGATGAAGAATTCCGAATTGGTATCCGATCGGGCCGGATATATGCCCGGCGTGGGGAATGGTCATGGCTCCAAACAGCCACCCTCCGACCCCAAGCAGAACGAAGCACTGCATTTTGCACAGGAACTGGCGCAGACGCTCAATCAGGGACGCTGCAGCCAGCAGTTTGAACGCATCATCCTGGTGGCGCCGCCAGCATTCATGGGGCTGCTCGGCGAAAAAATCGATGTCCAGACGGCCAAGCTCGTGACCGAAAAACTTGGCAAGGACTACACCCAGTCCACGGAAAAAGAGCTGGTCGGCCATCTTCCCTAAGCAATTTTTGATCCCCGGGGCGAGAGTCATCATTCAGCTGATAAAATGGCCGAATGACTTCTCGTCCTCTCTTCCTTGGTGTGCTGTGCGCGCTGGGCGCCGGCCTGCTCTGGGGGCTGGTTTTTGTGGCCCCGGTCATTCTGGATGATTACCCGCCCGTCATGCTGGCTTTTGGCCGCTACCTCGCGTTCGGCGTGATCGCCTTGCCGCTCGCACTGCGGGGGCGCAACCGGCTGGCACGGCTTGAACGGTGCGATTGGCTGGCCGCGTTCGAGCTTTCGCTGGTGGGCAATATCCTCTACTACCTGTGTCTGGCCGCAGCCATCCAGCTGGCCGGCGCGCCGCTACCCACCATGATCATCGGCACGCTGCCGGTGGTGATTGCGGTGGTTTCCAATTTGCACGAAGGCATGCTGCCCTGGCGGCGGCTGGTCCCTTCCCTGGGCGTGATCGGCCTGGGCATCGTGCTGGTCAATCAACATGAGGTGGGGCAGCTGAACGGCAATCTGCCGGCAGGCTATGGTCTGGGCATCGTGCTGGCGCTGGCGGCCAACGCCTGCTGGACCTGGTATCCGATCCGCAATTCGCGCTGGCTCAAACGCCGCCCGCAAATCAGCTCCGATATCTGGGCCACGGCGCAAGGATTGGCCACATTGCCGCTGGCGCTGATTGGCATGGCGTTGACCGGCTGGTGGTTTGCCCGCAGCGGCAGCTTTAATTTTCCGCTTGGGCCCAGGCCTGGCTTGTATATCGGGTTGATGCTGGCGATCGGCCTGCTGGCGTCCTGGCTGGGTACCCTTTTGTGGAACCGCGCCAGCCAGCTGTTGCCCACGGCGCTGGCCGGGCAGTTGATCGTCTTTGAAACGCTCGCCGCTTTTGGGTACGCCTTTCTGTGGCGAGGCCAGGCGCCCGGCCTCCTGGCGCTGGCGGGCATGGCCTTGCTGGTATTGGGCGTGATGCTGGGCGTGCGCGTGTTCCGAAACAAGTCTGCTGTGTAGTTTGGCCTGCTCTGCATTTGAGTTCCGGGAGTTACTCTGGCCGTCGATCCATTCCTGGTTGTAAACGCTGCTTTGCCCGCCTAGCGTGAAATTAAAAGAAGGGGAGGCTCCATGTGGAAATGCATGCTTGCAGGGGTCGGGCTGTTGTTGTCAGTCAGCGCGTCCGGCCGGGCGGCAGAACCGTTGACCGTGCTGGCGCACGAGGCGCCGCCGTATGCCTGGCAGGAAAAAGGCCAATCCTACGGGTTCGCCTATGAACTGGTGCGGGAAACGATGCAGGACTTGGGCAAGAAATCCGCCATCGAATTTGTCTCTTTTCGCCGCGGCTGGCAGCAAGTGCAGAATGTGCAGGGCCAGGCCTTGTTTGTCGTAACCCGAACCCCGGAGCGTGAGAAATCCGTAAAATGGGTGGGGCCGCTGCTCAAGAGCGAAACCTATATCTTTCAGCGCAAGGGCGCGGGGCTGCCACTCTACAAGCTCGAAGACCTTGGCAAACTCAACGGCATCGCGGTGCAGCTTGGTATCGGCGACGATACTTTCCTGACGGCGCAGGGTCTCACCAATCTCTATCGCTCGCCCAGCAAGCCATTGACCCTGCGCGCATTGATCAACCAGCGCGTCGATGCCGCGCCTTTCGGTCGGCATGCCGTTCCCAAGCTGCTGCGCGATGCCGGGCTGCCGCCGGATTCGATCGAACAAACGCCGCTCAAGCTTTTCGACAATGATTTCTACATCGCTTTTTCAAAGGATGTGAGCGACGAAACCATTCAGCGCTGGCAAAAGGCGCTCGACAAGGTCAAGCGTGAACGCTACGAGCAGCTTTACGCCAAATACCTGCGCTGATGCTCCCCGATGCTGTTTAGATTAGCGCCGAATCCGGTGTGACAAGCAACGGACGGGTGAGCGCCGAGAGCGAACTGCGCTGCTTGCCGTTGGCATCGAAATTCGCCTCATCCAGCCAGCCGGTCAACACGGTCTGCAGTTTCGGCCACTCGTGATCCAGCACCGAAAACCACGCGGTATCGCGGTTGCGGTTTTGCGTGACCCTCACTTGGCGATGAATCCCTTCGAAGCTGAAACCCAGGCGCTGCGCGGCACGGCGGCTCGGCAGGTTCAGCGTATCGCACTTCCATTCATAACGCCGGTAGCCCAGGGCGAAGGCGTTCTGCATCAGCAAGACCATCGCCGCCGTGGCCAGCCGGCTTTGCTGCAAGGCGGGCGAAAAATGCAGCCAGCCCACTTCCAGGCAGCCGTCTTGCGGTGCGATGCGCAGATAGCTCGCCACGCCCAGGGCACGGCCGCCGGCGGCATCAACGATTGCGTAATACTGCGGATCGGTCTGCTGCGCGCAGTGTTCCACCCAGCGCCGGCAATGCTCGGCATCGCTGAACGGGCCGCTCCCCAGATAGGTGAACATGCGTCCGTCATCGGCGCTGAAGGCTTGCCACAGGTCGGCAGCATGGCGTACCGGATCGAGCGGCTCCAGCCGGCAACCCCAGCCTTCCAGAATGCGGTGGGGCGGGAAAGGCGGCGCGGTCCAGTGTTCGAGACTCAGGCCGACGGGCTGGCAGAAGGTGTTGATCCGGTGATCGGTGGGCATACGGCGTTTCCTTGATATGGTTACGTGCTGATCCGCTTAGAACTTGTTCTCAGGCAAACTGCCCGGCCACCCAGCCCGACGACCAGGCCCACTGGAAATTGTAACCACCCAGCCAACCGGTCACGTCGACGACTTCGCCGATGAAGAACAGGCCGGGTATCGTTTTGGCTTCCATGGTTTTCGACGACAGCGCGTGGGTATCCACACCACCCAAGGTGACTTCGGCCTTGGCGTAACCCAGCGTGCCCGACGGCATGATTTCCCAGTGCTTCAGCGCGCGGGCGATGCTTTCTAGTTCGTGGTTGGAAAATTCGTTGAGTGGCCGGTTCCAGCCGAAAAGATCACACCATTCGTGGGCGAACTTGCGCGGCAGCTTTTCCGCCAGCTGGTTGGCGAGCAGCACCTTGTTGCGGCGCTGTTCGGTCAGCCAGTTGAGCGCATGGGTATCCGGTAACAGGTCGATGCCGATGGGCTGCTTCTTGCCACCGGCATAGTCCTGCATCTGCCAGTAGCTGGAAATCTGCAGGATGGCCGGGCCGGACAAGCCGCGATGCGTGAGCAGTACGTTCTCGCGAAAGCGCGTTTTTGGGAACGGCGTGCAGCCGGTCGTGGCATCGAGCGTGTTGCCGGACAAGGGTTGCAGCGGCTCCAGCACTTCCGGTGCCAGCACCAGCGGTACCAGTGCCGGTTTGGGTGCGATCACCGGCAGGCCGAACTGCTCGGCCAGCTGGTAACCAAACGGCGTGGCGCCCAGTTTCGGGATCGCCAGGCCGCCGGTCGCAACAACCAGCGACTGGCAGTGCAGCGTGCCGCGTTCGGTCTGCAGCACGAAGCGGTGTGCGCCACTTTCGCGTTGCTCGCAGCCATGCACCTTGCACGGATAGGCCCATTCCACGCCGGCGTCATCGCAGGCGGCGCGCAGCATGTCGATGATGTCCTGCGCCGATTCGTTGCAGAACAGCTGGCCGTGTTCGCGCTCGTGCCAGGCAATGCCGCGCGCCTCGACCATCGCCAGAAAATCATGCTGGCTGAAGCGGGTCAGCGCCGAGCGGCAGAAGTGCGGGTTCTGCGACAGGTAGTTTTCCAGGCCGACGTTGCGGTTGGTAAAGTTGCATCGTCCGCCGCCAGAGATGCGGATACGCTCGCCGATCTTGGGCGCATGATCGATGATCAACACCCGCCGTCCGCGCTGGGCGGCCTGCGCTGCGCACATCATGCCGGCCGGGCCGGCACCGATTACGATCACATCAATATGCATGGGAAGAAGGCAAAGAGGATAAAACGCGATGATACACGCCCGCCTCGCGGCTTGCCGGGCAAGGCATTTCGTCGGCTAGCGGGTATTTTTTTTGATTTTTGTAGTGTTTATCGTTTGGCATCGACCTAAAAAACTACAAGCTGCGCTATCCTTGCGCCTTGTTCATGTTACCGATCACTATGCAATATATCCTTGATTATCTAATCCATTATGCCGATGCGATCCTGGACCGGTATCGCGATCCTCACCATGGCACGCCGTTGTTTTTCGATGGCTGCGATACTTATTCCGGCAAGCCGGTCACCTGGCGCAATGTCGACGGTACCGAGTGGGCACTGTCGAACCTCGCTTCGCAGCAAAACCTGTTCCGTTTTCTGGTCGCGCTGACCGACCTCACTGGCGAGCAAAAGTACAAGCAGGCCGCCAGGGATGCGATTGCCTGGCATTTCCGCCATGCCGATGCCAGTGGCCTGATCCACTGGGGCGGGCACTGTTTTCTCGACCTGAACACTCTCAAGGTGGTCGGTCCGGAAAACAAGAATCTGTATCACGAGCTCAAGCACCACTGCCCATTCTACGAGTTGATGTACGAGGTCGATCCCAAGGCAACCACGAGGCTGATCAAGGCGATGTGGAATTGCCATGTCACCGATTGGGACAATATGCAGATGTCGCGCCACGGCGAGTATGGACGGCGATTTAACGAGGCGACACTCTGGGATCAGCCGAAGAACGATCGGCTGGCGCCGCTGCGCGAGATGGTGGGGCTGTCGTTCATCAATATCGGCAACGACCTGATCTTTGCCGCCGGGATGCTGTACCAGCTCGCCGGCGACGAGAAGGCGCTGGGCTGGGGCGAGTTTCTGATGCGCCAATATGTGAACTGCCGCCACCCCGTGACCAAACTCGGGGTCTACCAGTACAACCGTCCGCTCAAGATCGCCGAGCCACCTGCCGACGAGAACGATCCGGGCTTTACCATGTCCTTTTTCGGCGACCGCGCGCAGCGCCAGTTCGGCCCGGAATATGGCGAAATTGCCAAGGAAGCGTGGGTGCTGTTCAAGATGGACGACGAAGCGCTCAATGGACCGGAAGGCATTTATGGCGATTGCGCCTACGCGCAGACCACGCTGGTGCGCGAGCTGGGCGCGGCCGGCCGGCAGATGCTCGACTGGACGACCGAGGGCTTGGAAGCTTGGGCGCACTACGCCTACGATGCGCAAACCAACGAGATCAAGCCGATGTTTGCCGACGGGCGCGATCTGACCGGCGCGGTGATCCCGCGCTTTGGCTACTATGGCAAGCAGGGTACGCCGATCGTTCGCCGCCCGTTGCCGCCACATGTATTCCTGGCCTATGTGACCCATTGGGCGGTGAGTCGCAGCGAGCAACTCTGGCCCGTGGTCTGCGCGATGGCGCGCAATTTTGGCCTGGGTGAGTGGGCGGAGGAATCCCCTGCGGTCAACCTGCAGACCGGGACCGCGGATGCGTTGTTCCTGTTTGTGGTACTGGAAATGCACCGCGCCACCGGCCAGACTGCCTATCTCGATCTGGCCCAAACGATAGGCGAGAACCTCTTTCGTACGCATGCACACCGGGGCATGTTCACGCCGAGCGAGAAGCATGTTTTCTGCCGTTTCGACGATGTCGAGGCGCTGGCGCTGGCCACTTTGCTTGGCACCTTGCAGGGCAAGGCGGGCGCAATGCCGGCCTATCGAGGGCGGGGCGGGTACGTGCATGGCGACATGCTGCTGCCGGACGGCAGCAAGAAGAACACGACCGATCTCAAAACGATTTACACGCAAACGCGCAGTCAATAAAACAAAACCCCGGACAGATCCGGGGTTTTGTTTGTTGCGGTTGTGGTGGTCAGAACATGTGCTGGCCGCCGTTGATCGATATATTGGCGCCGCTGATAAAGGCGGCTTCTTCCGATGCCAGGTAAGCCACGAGCCCGGCGACTTCTTCCGGCCGGCCCAGGCGCGCCAGCGGAATCTGCGGCAGGATTTTGGCTTCCAGCACTTCTTCCGGGATCGCCATCACCATATTGGTTCCGATATAGCCCGGCGAAATCGTGTTGACGGTAATGCCTTTTTTGGCGACTTCCAGCGCCAATGCCTTGGTGAAGCCGTGCATGCCGGCTTTTGCGGCCGAGTAGTTGGTCTGCCCGAACGCGCCCTTGGTGCCGTTCACCGACGAGACGTTGATGATGCGGCCCCAGCCGCGCTCGACCATGCTGTCGAGCACTTGTTTGGTCATATTGAAAACCGAGTCCAGATTGGTGTGGATCACCGCGTCCCAATCGGCCTTGGTCATTTTCTTGAAAGTCATATCGCGGGTGATCCCCGCGTTGTTGATCAGCACATCGATCGGTCCGTTTTCCGCGACGATCTGCTCGACACAATGGGCGCAGGAATTGAAATCCGCCACATCGCACGGGTAGGCCTTGAAGCCGTAACCCATGTCGTTCATCCGGCGCAGCCAGTCGTGCGCCTTGGTATTGCTCGGGCTGTAAGTGGTGATGACCTTGTCGCCCAGTGCAGCCAGCTTCAGGCAGACTGCCTCGCCCAAACCGCCCATGCCGCCAGTAATCAATGCTGTTCTTTGCATGTATCCTCGCTTTCTTATTTGGTGAAGGGGTGAAACGCTGTTGAGTTGTTATGTTTAGGATGACTTGAACGTTTTTGCATTGTGCAAATTAACCATCCACGCCCATTCTAGTTGCTGCCGCTTCAGCCGGCCCGGCCCAGCACGGCGCCGGTGGCGATCAGATCATCGAGCAGCGCCATTGATGCCTGACCGCTGCAGCTGAACGGATCGAGTTCGGCGGTCTTGGCGTATTTCAACATCATGGAAGGGTTGACCTTGGCCAGATTCACCTGGCCCATGGTCCAGTTGGCGAAACGCCGTTCGGTGATTTCCTCGTAGCTCAACAAGCGCACGTTGAGGTGGCGTTCGTCGCGGGCAATGGTGTTGTAAAGCTCGCAGACCGCATCGCGCCCGCCCTCCAGCACCTGCATGAAAATATCCCCGCTGTAGCAAAGAATGCCGGTGACCCCGTGTTCCGGGTTGTGGGCGCGCGATTGCGCCAGAATGGCTTCCACCGTTTCGGTGGTAAGCGGGTGTGCGGCGCGGCTGGCATAGAGCAATCGTACAAGCATGGTGGGCTCCGTTATTTGTGCAGGTTGATGAGCGAGAGGAACTCGCGCCGCTGGCTGGCATCGGTCAGGAAAGTGCCGCGCATCACGCTGTTGATCATCTTGGTATTGCTGTCCTTCACGCCGCGCCAGTGCATGCAGAAGTGGTCGGCTTCCATCACCACTGCGAGGCCATCCGGGCTGACCTTGTCCATCAGCAGGTTGGCCATCTGGGTGATAGCCTCTTCCTGGATCTGCGGGCGGCTCATGATCCATTCCGCCAGCCGGGAATATTTGGAAAGTCCGATCAGGTTGGAATGCTCGTTGGGCATGATGCCGATCCACAACCGGCCGAGGATAGGGCAGAAGTGGTGTGAGCAGGCGCTCCTGACCGTGATCGGGCCAATGATCATCAGTTCGTTCAGATGCTCGGCATTGGGGAATTCGGTGACCGACGGCACCGGGACATAGCGGCCGCGGAAAACCTCGTTCAGGTACATCTTGGCGACGCGCCGTGCCGTGTCCTGCGTGTTGTGGTCGCTTTCGGTGTCGATCACCAGGCTTTCCAGCACCGCTTTCATCTTTTCTTCGACTTCGTCCAGCAAGGCATCGAGCTCGCCCGGTTCGATAAACGCGGAGATGTTGTCGTTGGCATGAAAGCGCTGCTGCGCCTTGCGGATGCGGTCGCGAATTTGGGTCGAAACCGGGGTATAGCGCGTTGCCTGCGTTGAGTTGGCGGAATCAGCCATGCCTGTTTCCTGTTGCGGTGTCAGTTTGAGCTTAGCAGATGGTTGCGTGCGTTGTCTTTGCAAGTGCGATTGAGAATCTTTAATTGAGCTTTGCGGAACTTATTTTTCTTAAAGGTGTATTTTGTTTGCACTTTATAAAAGATGCACATAAAATGCATCTTAATGGATCAGGGACGGGTCCAGCTATCCAAAGGAGATCATCATGAAATCATCGCGCAGACTGTGGCGCATCCTTGCAGTTATCTGCCTGCTTTCCTTCTCGGTACTGGGCTGGATCGGCAGGGAAATCTATCTTTCGGCGCCGCCGATTCCGAAGCAGGTTGTCACTACCGATGGCACGGTGCTATTTACCGGCGCCCAGGTACAGCAGGGTCAGCAAGCCTGGTTCTCCGCTGGTGGGCAACAACTCGGATCGGTGTGGGGGCATGGCAGCTACCTGGCGCCCGACTGGTCGGCCGACTGGCTGCACCGCGAGGCGCTGGCACTGCGCGAGGCGATTGCCCAAAAGCAATATCACGCCGCCTATGCCCAACTGGGGCGCGATGAGCAGGCGGTAGTGGGTGCACGGGTGAAGCAGGAGCTGCGCACCAATACCTACGATGCGGCGAGCGGCACCGTGACGGTCAGTGCCGAGCGTGCGCTGGCGATTGCCGAGCAGGTCAAGCATTACTCCGGTTTGTTTGGCGATGAGCCTTCGCTCGACAGCCTGCGCGAACAATATGCGATGGTGCTGTCCACGCTGAAAAACAAGCAGGATCTGCAAGCCTTGCCGGCGTTCTTCTTCTGGACCTCCTGGTCTGCTGCAACCGATCGCCCGGGCGAAACGCACCTCTCTTACACCAGCAACTGGCCGCATGAACCGCTGGTCGACAACGTGCCGACGGCGTCGAACGGCATCTGGTCGATTGCCAGCGTGATCCTGCTGATCGCCGGCATTGCCGTGATGATCTGGTTCCACATGATGCATCACGAAGCTGCCGATCCCGAGCCGCTGAAGGCCGATCCGCTGTTCGATCTCAAGCCCACGCCGTCGATGAAGGCCACGCGCAAGTATTTCTACGTGGTGATCGGCCTGCTGCTGCTGCAGGTTGGCATGGGCGCCATCACCGCGCACTACTCGGTCGAAGGGCAGAATTTCTTCGGTTTCCCGCTGGCTGAAATCCTGCCGTACACGGTCAGCCGCACCATCCACACCCAACTGGGCGTGTTGTGGATTGCCACTGCCTGGCTTGCGACCGGGCTGTATATCTCGCCGGCGCTGTCGGGGCATGAGCCGAAATTCCAGAAGCTTGGCGTGAACGTGCTGTTCTATGCACTGCTGCTGATCGTGGTGGGTTCGATCGCCTGCGGTTGGATCGGCGCCCAGGCCCGTCTGGGGCGCGAATTTAGCTTCTGGCTGGGGAATCAGGGTCTGGAATACACCAGCATGGGCCGCATCTGGCAGTTTGGTTTGTTCGCCGGGCTGATGATTTGGCTCGGGCTGATGGGCCGTGCGCTGTGGCCGGCGCTGAAGAAACCGTCCGAGAGCCGCGGTCTGATCGCGATGGTGTTTTTGTCGGCAATGTGTATCGGCGGCTTCTATGCCAGCTCGTTGATGTGGGGCCAGCACAGCCATTACTCGATGATCGAATACTGGCGCTGGTGGCTGGTGCATCTGTGGGTGGAAGGCTTCTTTGAAGTGTTCGCCACCGCCGTGATCGCCCTGATCTTCACCCGGCTCGGCCTGATCCGCGCCTCGACCGCCAACTCTGCAATCGTGCTGGAAACCATCGTGTTCCTGTTCGGGGGTATTTTGGGCACATTGCATCACCTGTATTTCACCGGCACACCAACTTCGGTGATCGCCGTCGGCGCGATGTTCTCGGCGCTGGAAGTCGTACCGCTGGCGCTGGTCGGCATGGAAGGCTATCGCAACTATCAGCGCAGCCAATCCGCGCCGTGGCTGGCTGCCTATCGCTGGCCGATCATGTTTTTCATTGCGGTCGGTTTCTGGAATACGGTCGGAGCTGGTCTGCTCGGTTTTGCCATCAACCCGCCGATTGCACTGTATTACGTGCAAGGGCTGAACTTGACGGCGGCACACGGCCACGCCGCCTTGTTCGGGGTGTACGGCATGCTCGGCATTGGCTTGCTGCTGTTCTGCCTGCGTGGCTTGTCGCCGCGCGCGGCCTGGAACGACAAATGGCTTAGCCCGGCGTTCTGGTCGCTCAATATTGGTCTGGCGATGATGGTGTTTATGTCACTGCTGCCTGCGGGGATTTACCAGGCCTGGGCTAGTGTGAGCCAGGGTCTGTGGTATGCCCGCTCGGCGGAAGTGATTCATTCCAAGCTGATGACGACGCTGGTCTGGCTGCGCGTACCGGGGGATATCGTGTTTTCGGTTGGCGTGATCTGCCTGGGTCTCTTTGCCCTGTGCCTGCTCAAACGCAAACATGCGATTGCACCGCAGTCCGATGCAACTAAACCCGCAGTAAATGTCTATCCGTAAGTAATGCGCGAATGCCGATTGATCTCGGCGGCACTTGGCACCCGAAGGCGGGATCGATGTCTTCGGGTGTGCGCATAAGGTATATTCCATGCACCGCTTTCAATTGCTCGCGATACACCCAATTCCATGAAACTGACCAGCTTTACTGATTACACCCTGCGCGTACTGATGTACCTGGGGCTGGAAACCGATCGCCTGGCCACGATCCAGGTCATTGCCGAGGCGTACGGGATTTCGGAAAACCACTTGACGAAGGTGGTGCACCATCTGGCCAAAAGCGGCGTGGTCGAATCGCTGCGTGGCAAGGGCGGCGGCATCCGCCTGGCGTTGCCGCCGGATCAGATCCGCATCGGCGCGGTGATTCGCGCGGCCGAAGGCGACAGCGCAATCGTCGAGTGTTTTTCCAGTCACGATACTTGCAAGATCACGCCGAACTGCAAGCTGGCCGGCATCCTGTATCAAGCTTTTGAGGCGCTGTATGCCTCGCTCGACCAATACACGCTGGCCGATCTCTTGACGCAGCCCGAACCGATGATTCATATCTTGCGGTTCCAGCGCAGAAACCAACCGGGAGCATCCTCATGACCTCACCCCAACCCGATGTGTTCGATGTCCACGGTCTGACTTTCGACAAGGCGCTGATCGAGCGCCTGGCCGGCAATGGACCGCGCTATACCTCGTACCCGACCGCCGACCGTTTTCACGGCGAGTTTGGCGAGACCGAATACCGCCGGATCGCCGGCGAGCGTTTCGTGGCCGGCACGCAGCGACCGCTGTCGCTGTATGTGCATATTCCGTTCTGCAACACCATCTGTTTTTACTGCGCGTGCAACAAGATCATCACCAAGGACAAATCCAAGGCGGCGGTCTATCTCGACTATCTGGACAAGGAAATCGCGCTGCAGGCGCCGCTGTTCCAGGGCAAGACCCGTGTCGAGCAATTGCACTTCGGCGGCGGTACGCCGACTTTCCTGTCGGACGAGCAGCTCACCCGGCTGGTGACCACACTGCGCCAGAATTTCGATTTCGCCCCGAACGACGAGGGCGAATACTCGATCGAGATCGACCCGCGCAAGGTGCAGCCGCACACGGTGGCGCTCTTGGGCCAGCTCGGCTTCAACCGCATGAGCCTGGGCGTGCAGGATTTCGATCCGGACGTGCAGGCCGCGGTGAATCGCATCCAAAGCGAAGCCGAAACCATGGTGGTGATCGATGCCGCGCGCCAGAACGGCTTCAAGTCGGTCTCGATCGACCTGATCTACGGCCTGCCCAAGCAGACCCTGGCGGGCTTCAGCGTGACGCTCGACAAGATCATCGCCGCGCGCCCCGACCGCCTGTCGATCTACAACTATGCGCATCTGCCGCACCTGTTCAAGCCGCAACGGCGCATCGAAGAAGCCGACTTGCCCTCGCTCGATGCCAAGCTCGATATCCTGAGTCTGGCGATCAGCAAGCTGGCCGACGCCGGCTACGTCTACATCGGCATGGACCACTTCGCGCTACCCGATGACGAGCTGGCCATCGCACAGCGCGCCGGCACGTTGCACCGCAATTTCCAGGGCTATTCCACCCACGATGACATTGATCTCGTCGCGCTCGGCGTTTCCGGCATCGGCAAGATCGGCGCGAGCTATAGCCAGAACGTACGCACCACCGACGAATATTACGCAGCGCTCGATCAGGGCCAGCTGCCACTATTCCGTGGCATTGCGCTGACCCGCGACGACGAATTGCGCCGCAGCCTGATTCAGCAACTGATGTGCCGCTTTGCGCTCGACATCCGTGCGATTGAGGCGGAATGGGGAATCGTCTTCGCGGATTATTTTGCGCAAGAGCTGCCCAAGCTGGCCGAATTCGCTGGACAGGGCTTGCTGACGCAGGATGCCGGTCACATCCGTATCCTGCCGCGCGGTCGGTTGCTGGTGCGCAATATCGCGATGGCGTTTGACTGCTATCTGCGCAATGCCGCGCCGCTGGTGCGGTATTCGAAAGTGATTTAGGTCTATTCTCGTGAAATGAATTAACGATTGGCCAGCTTGTCTTGATGTCTTGGATGCTTGAATCAGGCGTTCGTCAGGGAGGCATGATGAAACTCATGTTGGCGGGTTTGCTGATGTTGGTAGCCATGGCGGCAACCACGGCGCGGGCCGATTTGGCGCTCGGCCTGGGGGCGCTGGATCGCAGTGACTACGCCACGGCCTTGAAGGAACTGGCGCCTCTGGCTGAAAAGGGTGATGTCGCCGCGCAAGTCGGCCTGGGCAAGCTTTACCTGTATGGATGGGGGGTACGGAAAAACGCGGCCGAAGCGGCCAAGTGGTATCAGAAAGCGGCCGAGCAGGGCGATGCCGGCGCGCAGAAAATGCTCGCCTATCTGTACGGAAATGGCTTCGGCGTGGAAAAGAACCCCGCCGTGGCGGAAAAGTGGAAGCAGCTTGCCGCTCGTGTCAGGGAAATGCCCCAGACCGATCCGGCCAGGCGGGACCGGCCGCTGCCGATGCTCTCCGTCGCGGGTGGAAAATTATGGGAAACCCATACCCGTCAATGCGCAGACGGGCTAAAAAAGGCTGATTATGCCCAAGCCACGAAAGCCTGCCTCGCGGGCTTGAACGAGGCCGAACGCTTGGGGCCGCGCGACCGGCGCGTGGCGATCAGTGCCTGGATGCTGGCGGCCGTTTACCATGCCCAGGGCCAATACGCCGCAGCCGAGCCGCATTACCGCCGGGCCTTGGCGGTCTCCGAGAAGACGCTGGGGCAGAATCATCCCGAAGTTGCTTCCATTCTCAACAGCTTGGCGGAGCTTTACAGCGCCCAAGGCCGATACACCGCAGCCGAGCCGCTCTATCGCCGCGCGCTGGAAATACGGAATTCTGCCGCGGCCAAGGGAAGTTCTTCGGCCAAGGCCCCAGGCGCCGGATCCGGCCAGTCCAGGCAAACCACCAAACCCAATCCCGGTGCGGGCAGCAACCCGACCACGATGCTGGCCGCCGATGCCCGGGGCCATTTCTTCACCATGGGCAGCATCAACGATGCCCCGGTGCGCATGCTGGTCGATACCGGAGCCACCTGGGTTAGCCTGGGTTCCGAAGAAGCATGGCGGATCGGGCTGGATTATCGCAATGGCACGCCGGTCCGGCTTACCACCGCCAATGGCGTCACGACCGGCTACCGCATCATGCTCGACTCGGTCACCGTGGGCGATATCACGCTTCATCGGGTGGCGGCGGTGGTGAAGGAAGGCAACCCGGGCGTGGAACAGCAAGCCATCGTGATGCTCGGCATGAGTTTCCTGAGCAGGGTGGAAATGAAAAGTGAGGGGGCGAGCCTGACCCTCACCAAAAAAGCGGACTAAATCAGTCACGGTGAGCGAGCAATAAAAAGCCCCGCATCGTTGCAAGGCCAATGTTTTATTGGAGGCCGCTGGCGAATTTGAACGGGGCGCACACGGCCGCTGGTCTGCCGCATGTTTTCCTTCCTGGCCTGCGTCGGTCAACGCATCCGTGTTGAGCTGCTGAAGTTTTTTATCCTTTCAGATCTGCCGTCGCAGAGTCGCAGCGCGTGCTGTCCTGTACCAGTTGGACAAAAGCGTGGGCTGGAATGGGGGGGCTCACAATGTAGCCCTGGATAATGTCGCAGCCGTTATTCCGGAGGAATTCTCGCTGTTCCTCTTTCTCCACTCCTTCGGCAATGACGGTAAGTTTGAGACTGTGGGCTAGGGCGATGACGGCTTGGGAGATTGCGATGTCATCTTCGTCGGTAGGCAATCCGTCTACGAAGGATTTGTCGAGTTTCAGGCAGTCGATGGGGAATTGCTTGAGGTAACTCAGGGACGAATAGCCGGTGCCGAAATCGTCCACGTCGATGTGCAAGATCCCTTTGCCCCGGATCTGCATGAGCAGATCGACGGCACATTTGGGATCGTGCATCAGCATGCTCTCGGTCACTTCCAGCTCCAGAAACTTGGGATCCAGTCCTGTTTCTTCAAGAATTCCCGCAATGGTCGAGGGCAGGGTGTTGCGCTGTAATTGCCTCCCGGAAAGATTTACCGCGACGATCAACGGGGGTAAGGTGGTTGTGGTCTGCCAGGTGCGGATCTGGGCGCACACGGTTTTCAATACCCATGCGCCCACCTGTTCGATCAGGCCCGTCTCTTCAAGAATGGGAATGAATTCAGAGGGCGAAACCAGACCCCGGGTCGGATGCTTCCAGCGCAATAGTGCCTCGGCTCCGACAATCGTTCCGCTGGCGAGATTGAGCTTGGGTTGGTAATAGACGACGAATTCTTCCCGCTCCAGCGCATGGCGCAGACCATTTTCAATTTCCAGCCGATCCGTCGTGATGGTATCCATTTCCGCGGTAAAGAATCGGTAGCCATTGCCTCCCTCTTCCTTGGCACGGTACATAGCGAAATCCGCGGTCTTGATAAGACGATTCACGTTATCGCCATCCGAAGGATAAATTGCGATGCCGATGCTGGGGGAAATGAAGGCTTCCTGACCTTCCAGTAGGATTGGCAAAGCCAAAGCTTCGATGATCTTGCCTGCGACGGATGCGGCGTCTGCCGGCTTGGTAATCTGCTCAAGAATGAGGGTGAACTCGTCTCCCCCCAAGCGCGCCACCGTATCAACCTCGCGAACGCACAGGCCCAGCCGGGTCGAAACTTCACACAGCAGCTGGTCGCCCGAATCGTGGCCCAGGGTGTCATTGATCGCTTTGAATCGATCCAGGTCCAGGAACAATAGCGCCACCAAGTCCTTGTTCCGTTCTGCGCGGGCCAGCGCTTGGTTGAGGCGGTCATGGAACAACACGCGGTTGGGTAAACGGGTCAGGGCATCATAGTGTGCCATGATTTGCAGCCGGTCTTCTGCTTGACGGCGCTCGATGGCAATGCTGGTCAGGTGGGCGGCGACCCACATCAGTTCGCGATCGTGGGGCTGCTGTTTGGAAGGATGGCGGTAGTGTGCAACGATGAGCCCCAGCAGAGGCCCGTCCGAGGAGCGAATGGCCACGGCAAAGCAGGCCTGTATGGAATGCTTTGCCGTCAAATGGCAATAGTCCGCCCAGACCGGGTTGCTGCCAATGCCTTCGATAACGCCGCTGAATTCGTCCGACAGGCCGTGTTCCTGAGCGCCGCCCGGCTTTGCGATGTCCGCGAGTATTTTGCCCAAAACCGCCTGCCCGTGATGGGTGATTCCTTCGGCCACGCTGCTTGGCAGGCTGCGACCCGTGGCGCACGCTATATCGCTTTCCGCGCCATTTTTCCGGAACAGGATCGCGCAGAACATTTCTCTGGAAAGCACCTCCATATGGTCGGCCAGCATGCCCAGGGCTTCTTTCAGCGTGTGACCGCAGACGACCATTTCAAGTACTTCTTTTTCAACCGCCAGGAGTGCTTCAGCCCGCCCTCGCTCGCTGATGTCGCGGAAACTCGAAACACGGCCGGCGATCTCTCCATTCACGAACTGGGGTTGAGAGTTCCACTCAAAACGGCGCCCATCCAGCAACTCGATGATGGCGCCATGGTTAACGTCGATGTGTTTGGTCAAATCCTTCTGCATGGTAAAAAACGCAACCGGATTTCGTAATTGGTTCCCCAGCGCGGTAAGCGTTTCGTTGTTGTCTGCGCCGGAATTGGTTGTCCTGTGCAGGTTCCACATATCGCGAAAGCGTTGATTGCTGACCACCTCCCGCCCCGTGACATCCGTGGCGAAAATACCGTCGGCCGTGGCTTCAAGCGTTGCTGCGAAGATGGACAAGGATTTGGCCAGTTTTTCTTCCGTGGCCTTGCGAACGGCGATTTCCTGCAGGGCTCGGCGAAGTACGCGCATCGGCAAGTCCCTGAGCGCAATAAAGATGATCACCCCGAGCATCAGTCCCGGCACAAACATGAAGAGGGAATAAAGCAGGAACGGTCGCAAGGAACGGCTCACCTCCAGTTCGCCTATCCCGATTTCCCCAAGGTTCAGTGGGGCTGAACGGGACAGGAGCGGGGGGCTGATGTCACCTTTCTGTTCGGCCAAAAGCTGCTTGTTCATATCGGTGATGCGGATACCGGTTTTGCCCTCTATCCAGCCTAAAGATGCCAGGATTTCTTGCGGAGAATGGAAATCCCCCCTTTTTCCTGATGGCGTGGATGATGGTTTTGCGATGCGGTGGACACCAGCCTGGAGTGCCGACTCCAAACGGACAGCCTCGCTCTGGTAGCAGATGGCGAGAAAAATGAGGGGGACCAGCAGGGTGACCAGTACACCGCCTCCCCAAGCCAGGCGGGCAATCGCCTTTGGCAACTCGGGCGGGATATCCTGAAGGTTGGAAGAAGGATCGAATGTCATGGGTTGGCAAAAAATCCAGTATGGGTCTTGCCATCACTCCCCTGGCAACACCTCGTTCGATGCTATGTGATTGAAGCGATCGTTCGTCATGGCAGGACGGTGGCAGTACAGAATCTATGAAATTGAACTGTGCATGCGCCTGGTCATAACAATCGGCCTCGGTGGTGCAAGTAAATGCCCACCATGATCTCGATTGGATTTATGGCAGCGAATCGTATTTCCATCTTGCTGATATGGTATTTCACCATAGGTTTATCCACGCCCAAATTCCAAGCGAATCAATAAATCGAAGAGTATGGGAGGTATTGGCGTTGGTCTTGCTTTCGGCGGACGCAGCACCCCGGCAAGGTGGCGGGTTTGCGTAAAAACCAACCTGGCTTTAACAGAACCTAAGGGTCGATGCCGTGCTGATATGCATTGGTGAAAAAAGCTGCATGGAGTTACATGAACGCCGGAAAGCAAAAAGCCCAACCTTGTGAGTTGGGCTTTTGCTTAACTTGGAGGCGGGTGGCGGAATCGAACCGCCCTAAACGGATTTGCAATCCGCTGCATAACCTCTTTGCTAACCCGCCAGCATCTGCTGAACAAAAAGGGAAAGTTGTTCAACTTTCCCTTTTTGTGGAATGTGGAGCGGGAGAAGAGTCTCGAACTCTCGACCTCAACCTTGGCAAGGTTGCGCTCTACCAACTGAGCTACTCCCGCATTTTCTGGCTGCAAAACTGGGCTTGAAACGTTTGGAGCGGGAGAAGAGTCTCGAACTCTCGACCTCAACCTTGGCAAGGTTGCGCTCTACCAACTGAGCTACTCCCGCTTCGTTTCTGCCTGTGTGCTGCAGCAGAGGACGCGAATTATGCTGATGCCCCGAAAAGGTGTCAAGCGCTTTTTGCGCAGCTTGATCGATTCGCTATATCCGCTGTAATCGGGGCGCCGCTCTTGGGTGATGCTGGATGGGGGCAACTTATTCCCGCAAGCAGGGCTCCGATTCACGTTAAAATAGCCGGTTTCCAGCTCCTTGCACCCAATGAATCTCGTCGTCCTTGGCCTTAATCACCAGACAGCGCCGCTTGCAATTCGCGAGCGGCTGGCTTTCACGCCTGCGGAGTTGCCCGAGGCGTTGGCGAGCCTGACTGGCGGGCGAGGCGTGTTCGAGGCGGCGATTGTTTCCACCTGCAATCGCACCGAGCTTTATTGCAATGCACGTGATCCCGAGTTGCCCAGGCTGTGGCTGGAATCAGCGCGTGCGCGCGTCGGTTCGGAGCTGGCGCCGTATATCTATGTCTATCAGGGTGACGAGGCGATCCGCCATGTGTTTCGCGTGGCGTGCGGGCTGGATTCGATGGTCATGGGCGAAACGCAGATCCTGGGCCAGGTGAAAGAGGCCGAACGGATCGCGCGCGAAGTCGGCAGTCTGGGCGTATTGCTGAACGGTGTGTTTCAGCGTGCGTTCGCCGTGGCCAAGGAAGTTCGCTCGCAAACGCGCATCGGCGCCGAATCGGTATCGATGGCCGCGGCGGCGGTACGGCTGGCCGAGCGGATTTTTCCGTCGGTGGCCGAATGCGGCGTGCTGTTTATTGGCGCGGGCGAGATGATCGAACTGTGCGCGCGGCATTTTCATGCTCAGGCGCCGCGCAAGATGGCGATTGCCAACCGTACGCTGGCGCGCGGCGAACATCTGGCGCGCGAATTTGGCGCCGAGGCCTTGCTGCTCTCCGATCTGAATACGCGGCTGGCCGAATTCGATGTCGTGGTGTCTTCCACCGCCTCCTCGCTGCCGATCGTGGGCAAGGGGCTGGTCGAGCGCGCACTCAAGTCGCGCAGGCATCGCCCGCTGTTCATGGTCGATCTGGCGGTGCCGCGTGATGTGGAAGCCGAGGTGGCCGAGCTCTCGGATGTCTACCTCTATACCGTGGACGATCTGGCCGAAGTCGTGCGCCAGGGCGTGGAATTGCGCCAGGCTGAGGCGGCTGCGGCCGAGGCGATTATCGCCGAGCGCGTGGACGATTTCGGGCGCTGGCAGGCTTCGCGTGCGCTGGCGCCGACGATCCGCGATCTGAAAGACCAGGCCGACCGCATTGCCCGGCACGAACTGGCGCGGGCGCGCAAGCGCCTGTCGGGTGGGGAAGGGCCGGAAGCCGTGCTGGAAGAATTCTCGCGCCAGTTGGCCAACAAGTTTTTGCATGCGCCGTTTGCCGCCTTGAATGCGGCAAACCCCGATGAGCAGGAAGATCTCATCAAACTGATACGCCGGTTGTACCGGCTGCATGACCAGGATTGAATACAACGAATGAAACCCTCGATCGTCAACAAACTCGCCCAGTTGGCGGACCGGCTGGAAGAAGTCAGCGCCTTGCTGGCCAGCGAAGAAGCCACGCGCGATATGGATAGCTACCGCAAGCTCACGCGCGAACATGCCGAGCTGGAGCCGGTGGTGGCGCTGTATAACCGCTTCCGCCAGACCGAATCCGATCTGGCCGCCGCGCAGGAGATGCTGGCCGATCCGGACATGAAAGAGTTGGCCGAGGAGGAATTGCGCGACGGAAAAGAGCGCATCGCCGCGCTGGAAGTCGAGTTGCAGAAGGCGCTGCTGCCCAAGGATCCGAACGACGAGCGCAATATCTTCCTGGAAATCCGCGCCGGAACCGGCGGTGATGAGTCGGCGCTGTTTGCGGCCGATCTGTTTCGCATGTATTCGCGCTATGCCGAGCGCAATCGCTGGCAGGTCGAGGTGATGTCGGCCAGCGAATCCGATCTGGGTGGCTACCGCGAAATCATCGCGCGCATAGCCGGGTTCGGTGCGTATTCACGGCTCAAGTTCGAATCGGGCGGGCACCGCGTGCAGCGCGTGCCGGTGACCGAAACGCAGGGGCGCATCCATACCTCGGCCTGTACCGTGGCGGTGATGCCGGAAGCGGACGAACTGGCCGAGGTGAACATCAATCCGGCCGATATCCGCATCGATACCTTCCGCGCCAGCGGCGCGGGCGGGCAGCACATCAACAAGACCGATTCCGCCGTGCGCATTACCCATCTGCCGACCGGCATCGTGGTCGAATGCCAGGATGGCCGCAGCCAACACAAGAACAAGGCGCAGGCGCTGTCGGTGCTGGCTGCGCGCATTCAGGACAAGCAGCAGCGCGAGCAGCATTCCAAGGAAGCGGCCGAACGCAAATCCCTCATTGGTTCGGGCGACCGTTCCGAGCGCATCCGCACCTATAACTTTCCGCAAGGGCGCATGACCGATCACCGCATCAACCTGACGCTCTACAAGCTCGACGCCATCATGGATGGCGATCTCGACGAATTGACCCAGGCACTCTCGAACGAGAGGCAGGCCGAGCTGTTGGCGCAACTGGGCGAAAGTGAGTAACCGCCTGCTGTTGCGGTGGGTCGGCTTCATGGGATGGCTGACCAAGCCCTTGAAATGGGTAGGGGCATCCCAATCTAGGCCAAGTATTTTTGGAGGTTTCACCATGTCTGAAGAATTGAAGCAAGAAGAAGCCCTGTTGGAAGTCAGCGCAGAAGGCGCGTCGGATAACGCGGCGGAAGAAGCGGGCCTCGCGCTCGAAGCTCAACTGGCCGCTGCCGTGGCCGAGCTGGAAAAGGCCAAGGGCGATGTGCTGTATGCCAAGGCGGAAGCGGAAAACATTCGCCGCCGCGCGGCTGAAGAAAACGACAAGGCGCGCAAGTTCGCTGTGGAAAAATTCGCCCGCGAGCTGCTTGGCGTGAAGGATGCGCTGGAAATGGCGCTGCTGGATCAATCCGGCAATTTCGAGGCGCTGAAAATGGGCGTCGACCTGACGCAGAAAGCGTTGGTCTCGGCGTTCGACAAATTCGATCTCAAGGAAATTGCACCGGCCGTGGGCGACAAGCTCGATCCGAACTTGCATCAGGCGATTTCCGCGATCCCGAGCGAGCTGGAAGCCAATGCGATCGTGCAGGTGATGCAGAAGGGCTATCAGCTTTCCGGACGCCTGCTGCGCCCGGCCATGGT
The DNA here is from genome assembly GCA_018261735.1 of Pseudomonadota bacterium. Lineage (GTDB taxonomy): Bacteria > Pseudomonadota > Gammaproteobacteria > Burkholderiales > Chitinibacteraceae > Formivibrio. The sequence continues at coordinate 26,044 of JAGTRM010000006.1, read as the reverse complement.
GATGGTGGCTGCGCCCAAGTAAGCGCCTGCATTTGAGGCATGGCTTACCGTTCGGGATGCGCACTTCACGGCAAGTGCTTGAAATGCGCTGCAGCATCCCCACTTCATTCCCAAGGTTAATTGATTGAGCGCTTGCTCGGTGCAAGCGATTGAAAATTCAGAAGGAAATATAAAATGGCAAAAATTATCGGTATCGACTTGGGTACGACCAACTCCTGCGTGGCCATCATTGAAAACGGCCAGCCCAAGGTGATCGAAAACTCCGAAGGTGCTCGCACCACCCCGTCCGTCATCGCCTACACCGAAGACGGTGAAATCCAGGTTGGCGCACCGGCCAAGCGCCAGGCTGTGACCAATGCCAAGAACACGCTGTACGCGATCAAGCGCCTGATTGGCCGCCGTTTTGAAGACAAGGAAGTGCAGAAAGACATCGACCTGATGCCGTTCTCGATCATCAAGGCCGACAATGGCGATGCTTGGGTGTCGGTGCGCGACAAGAAGATGGCGCCGCCGCAAATCAGCGCCGAAGTGCTGCGCAAGATGAAGAAGACTGCCGAAGACTATCTGGGCGAAGAAGTGACCGAAGCCGTGATCACCGTACCGGCCTACTTCAACGACAGCCAGCGCCAGGCCACCAAGGATGCCGGTCGCATCGCTGGTCTGGAAGTCAAGCGCATCATCAACGAACCGACCGCGGCCGCGCTCGCGTTCGGTATGGACAAGACCGAAAAGGGCGACCGCAAGATTGCCGTATATGATCTGGGCGGCGGTACTTTCGATATCTCGATCATCGAAATCGCCGATGTCGATGGCGACAAGCAGTTCGAAGTGCTTGCCACCAACGGCGACACCTTCCTTGGCGGCGAAGACTTCGACCAGCGCCTGATCGATTACATCATTGCCGAATTCCAGAAAGATACCGGCATCAACCTGAAGAACGACGTGATGGCATTGCAGCGCCTGAAGGAAGCTGCGGAAAAGGCCAAGATCGAGTTGTCCAGCAGCCAGCAGACCGACATCAACCTGCCGTACATCACCATGGATGCGACCGGTCCGAAGCATCTGACCATGAAGATCACCCGCGCCAAGTTCGAATCGCTGGTCGATGAGCTGATCCAGCGCTCGATCGAACCCTGCCGCATTGCGCTGCGCGATGCCGGCCTGAAGGCTGGCGACCTCGACGACGTGATCCTGGTCGGTGGCCAGACCCGTATGCCGAAGGTGGTCGACACCGTACGCGAACTCTTCGGTCAGGAGCCGCGCAAGGACGTGAACCCGGACGAAGCCGTGGCCGTGGGCGCTGCGATTCAGGGTTCGGTACTGGCCGGCGATCGCAAGGACGTGCTGCTGCTCGACGTGACTCCGCTCTCCCTGGGCATCGAAACCCTCGGCGGCGTGATGACCAAGCTGATCAACAAGAACACCACGATCCCGACCAAGGCCGCACAAGTGTTCTCGACCGCCGACGACAACCAGTCGGCCGTGACGATCCACGTGCTGCAGGGCGAACGTGAAAAGGCTTCGGCCAACAAAAGCCTGGGCCAGTTCAACCTCTCCGACATCCCGCCGGCACCGCGCGGCATTCCGCAGATCGAAGTGACCTTCGATATCGATGCCAACGGTATCCTGCACGTGGGCGCCAAGGACAAGGCCACCGGCAAGGAAGCCAAGATCACCATCCAGGCTTCCAGCGGCTTGTCCGAAGCTGAAATCCAGAACATGGTGCGCGATGCCGAACTGAATGCGGAAGAAGACAAGAAGCTGCACGAGCTTGTTACCGCCCGCAACCAGCTCGACAGCCTGATCCACTCGGTGAAGAAATCGCTGACCGAATACGGCGACAAGATCACTGCCGACGACAAGACCAAGGTCGAAGCGGCACTGAAGGAAGCCGAAGAAGTCGTGAAGAGCGACGACAAGGCCGTGATCGAAGCCAAGTCCGAAGCGCTGATGCAAGCCAGCCACAAACTGGCCGAACATATGTACGCCGAGAAGGGCGCGGCCGAAGGTGCTGCTGGTGCTGATCAGGCGCACGCCGAGCCGGGCAAGAAGGGCGACGACGGCAATGTGGTCGATGCCGAGTTCACTGAAGTCAAAGATAAGTAAGACCTTCTAACCACCGGGGCACAGAGCGGCAGAACCTTTCTGCCAAGCTCTGTGCCTTTGTGTCTATGTGGTGAGCATAAATGGCAAAAAAAGATTTTTACGAAATTCTCGGCATCAACCGCGATGCGTCCGAGGACGACATCAAGAAGGCTTATCGCAAGCTGGCGATGAAGTATCACCCGGACCGCAATCCGGACAGCAAGGATTCCGAAGAAAAATTCAAGGAAGCAAAGGAAGCCTACGAGATCCTGTCGGACGGCCAGAAGCGCGCAGCTTACGATCAGTACGGTCATGCCGGCATTGATCCGCAGGCCGGTATGGGCGGTGGTTTTGGGGGGGGCGGTTTCGGCGATGCGTTCTCCGATATCTTCGGCGACATCTTCGGCGGTGGCCGCAGCGGCGGTGGCGGGCGCAGCAATGTGTATCGCGGCGCGGACCTGCGCTACAACCTGGAAATCTCGCTGGAAGAAGCCGCGCATGGCGTGGAAAAGCAGCTGAAGATTCCTTCGCATGAAGAATGCGATGTTTGCCATGGCAGTGGGGCCAAGCCCGGAACTGAGGCCAAGACTTGCCACACCTGCGGCGGCCATGGCCAGGTGCGGGTATCGCAAGGCTTTTTCTCGATCCAGCAGACCTGCCCGACTTGTCACGGTAGCGGCAAGTACATTCCGGATCCGTGCCGCAACTGCAAGGGCACCGGCCGGGTACAGAACACCAAGACCCTCGCGGTCAAGATTCCGGCCGGCGTGGACGAAGGCGACCGCATCCGCTTGAGCGGCGAAGGCGAACCCGGTGTCAACGGCGGCCCGCCCGGCGATCTGTACGTGGTGATCCATATCAAGGCGCACGCGATGTTCCAGCGTGACGGCAACGATCTGCATTGCGAAATGCCGATCAGCATCACGGTAGCGGCGCTCGGCGGCGAAATCGAAATTCCGACGCTCGATGGCAAGGCGCGCTTGTCGATTCCGGCTGAAACGCAAAGCGGTCAGGTCTTCCGCCTGCGCAGCAAGGGGATCAAGGGCGTGCGCAGCGCGATCACCGGCGATCTGATGTGCCACGTGGTGGTGGAGACTCCGGTCAATCTCACCAGCCGCCAGAAGGAACTGCTGAAAGAGTTCGAGGAAATCAGCAAGGGCGATGTGGCCAAGCACAATCCGAAGGCCAAGTCGTGGTTTGACAAGGTGACGGAGTTCTTCGGCGGTTAAGCGCCAATTCCATTGAGAAGCCTGTTGAATCAGACGCGAAATACCGTCAAGCAAGACAGGCAAAACGGGCAGTCCATCAAGGACTGCCCGTTTTGTTTGGGCGCACCCTGCAAACGATCGGCCGCTTCAGAGTTGTTCAAAGAAATGGCAGGCCACTTGTTGTTTGTTTTCTCCGGCGACTTGCCGCAACTGCGGAATTTCCTCGGCGCAACGGGACTGGGCATACGGGCAGCGCGTGCGGAACACGCAGCCGGAGGGCGGATTGGCCGGGCTGGGCAGGTCGCCCGAGAGCGTGATGCGCTGGCGCTTGATGCTGCCCAGATGCGGGTTGGCCGAAAGCAGGGCCTGCGTGTACGGATGCGCCGGCCGGTTCGAAATCAGCCGGGCAGGGCCACTTTCCATCACACGACCCAGATACATGACGAGCACGCGATCGCACAGGAAATTCACCACGTTAAGATCGTGCGAGATGAACAGCATGGTCAGGTGGTAGCGTTGCTGCAAGTCCTTGAGCAGATTGACTACCTGCGCCTGGATCGAGACATCCAGGGCCGAAACCGGTTCATCTGCCACGATCAGGTCCGGCTTCACGGCGAGCGCCCGGGCAATGCCGATGCGCTGGCGCTGGCCGCCGGAAAACTCGTGTGGATAGCGCGAACCGCTGTCCAGCGGCAAATCCACCTCCCTGAGCAGTGCCCCGACGCGCGCGCGGCGTTCGGCAACTGTGCCGATCTGGTGAATGTCTAGCGGTTCGGCAATGATGCGCTCCACGGTCATGCGCGGATTCAGGCTGGCATATGGATCCTGGAAAATCATCTGCATGCGGCGGCGCATGTTGCGCATCGGGGCGCCTTCCAGGTGGGTGAGGTTGACCCCGTCAAACTCGATCCTGCCCTGGGAGGGTTCGGTCAGGCGCAGCACGCAACGGCCAAAGGTGGTCTTGCCACTGCCGGATTCGCCGACAATGCCGACGATCTCGCCGCGATGGATGTCGAGACTGACATCCTGCACCGCATGGATGGATTGCTGGCCCGCCGTGAAAATTTTGCCCAGCCCCTCGATGGCGAGCAACGGGGAAGTGGATTCAGGCATGGGTAGTCTCCCTCCAGCGGAAGCAGCGGGTTAGATGGTTGGGTGCATCCGTGTGTTCCAGCGTCGGCACGCTTTGCTCGCAAACGGGTTGTCTGGCGTAACAACGCGGTGCAAAGGCGCAGCCGGGGGGCGGGTTGCGCGGATCGACCACATTGCCCGGCAGTGCCGGCAGGCGGAGCGGGGTGTTCTCGTCGATCACTGCAGGCGGCATGCTGCAGAGCAAGCCGCGCGTGTAGGGATGATTCGATGCCGAAAGCAGCGTGGCGGTCGGGCCGTTTTCCACGATGCGGCCACCGTACATCACGGCTACCTCATCGGCGATATCGGCGACCACGCCTAGGTTGTGCGTGATGAACAGCATGGCCATGCCGATACGTTGTTGCAGTTCGCGCAACAGATCCAGGATCTGGGCCTGCACCGTGACATCGAGCGCGGTGGTCGGTTCGTCGGCAATCAGCACGGCCGGCTCGCAAGCAATGGCCATGGCGATCATCACGCGCTGGCGCATGCCGCCGGAAAGCTCGTGCGGGTAGGCATCCAGGCGTTTTTCCGCAGCGGGAATGCCGACCAGATCGAGCAGCTCCTTCGCGCGTTTCCTCGCCTCGGCCCGGTTGAGTCCACGGTGCAGGCGCAGCGTTTCACTGATCTGCTCGCCGACCCGGTACAGCGGGTTGAGGCTGGTCATCGGTTCCTGAAAAATCATGGCGATGTGCCCGCCGCGCAGGGTGCGCAAGGTGGATTCCGGGGCCAGGGCCAGATCCTGTTCGCTGCCGGTCTGCGGGTTGCGCAGCAGGATGCGGCCGCTGGTGATTCGGGCCGACTCTTTGGGTAGCAATCCCATCAGCGCGAGGCTGGTGACGGATTTTCCGCTGCCGGATTCACCGACCAGCGCCAGCGTTTTGCCGGCCTGTAACTGGAGGTCCACGCCACGCAGGGCGGCAACCGGCCCTTTCGGGGTATGGAAACTGACCCCGAGGTTTTCAATGGTCACAATCGGGCGCTGATTCATGTGGTGGCTCCGCGCGCAGCAACGACTACCACCGCTTCGATCTGCCCGTTGCGGGCCAGGACGATGCGATCGTGCAGGTTGGTGACTACGCACACATGGTTGGGAATGATGCGCACGCGCTCGCCCAGCGCCGGTTTGCGTTCGCACCGGCTCAGGTCGACGATGCCGTGTTCTTCGTTCAGACGCACGATCACCGCTGCGGGGTAATCGGGCAGGTAGCCGTAACCGGGTTCCTTGCCGGCAAGGTCGGATGACAGCGTCTTGGAGCCGGCATCCAGAACGGCGCGGTCCGGGGTGGGACGGCTGACCACGGTGCTCCAGACCTGCAGTGCCACATCATTCCAGTTGGCAGCGCCGGCGGCTACGGTGGCGCGGTCTTGGTAGATATAGGTGCCGACGCGCATTTCGGTGAGCCCCGGCGTTTCGTGGGCATGCCACATGGCGGGCGTGCCGCCGCTGGAGACGATGCCCCAGGGCAAGCCTGCGGCGGAAAATGCGGCGCGCAGATCGCTGATCCAGCCTGCGGTGGCGGGCAGAATCGGGTAAGAGCACACCCCGCGCAATTGCAGGCCGCTGCTCGCGCACACCTGTTGCGCCAACTCGACCGCCTCTGTGGCGGATTGCACGCCGGTGCGTCCGCCGCCTGCATCGAAATCGATCAGCACGCCGATTTCGCAACCGGCAATCCGGGCGGCGCTGGCGGCTGCTTCGATGGCCGCTGCGCTGTCGAGCGCCAGGGTAATCCGGCACTGGCGCGCCAGCCGCGCCAGGCGTTCCAGCTTCTGCGCGCCGAAGATGTTGTAGGTGATCAGGATATCTTCGGCCCCGCAAGGCAGCATGGCCTCTGCTTCGGAAATCTTCTGGCAGTTGATGCCCACCGCTCCGGCCGACAATTGCCGTTGGGCCATCTCGATGAGCTTGTGCGTCTTGATATGCGGGCGCAATGCCAGACCATGCTGGGTACAGTAAGCCTGGTAGCGGGCGATGTTGGCCTCGGCGCGGTCCAGGTCGACCACCGGAACAGGGGTGTCGAGCTGGTCGATATGGGTCGGAGTGGCGAGCATGGTTCAGTCCTGTGCGGCGATGCAGTCGATTTCTACCAGGAAGCCGGGCATCGAAACACCGACCGTGGTGCGGGCTGGCAGTTCGGCCGGCATCATTTCCCGGTAAATCTTGTTGTACTCGGCAAAGCGGCTCATGTCGGTCAGGTAGGCATTGACCTTGACGATATGGGCCAGATCGCTGCCGGCGGCTTCCAGCGCAGTCTTCAGGTTGATGAGTACCTGGCGCACCTGTGCCTCGAAGTTGTCGGGCATCTTGCCCGTGGCCGGGTCGACCGGGCCCTGGCCCGAGATGAAGACAAAACCGTTGGCGATCACGGCATGGGAATAGGCGCCGCCTTGGGGTGGGCCGCCGGGGATGGTGGCAAGACGTTCGATCATCAGAGTGCTCCTTGGGTTGAATGAGGGTGGGGGTGCGGGGAAAACAGCAGCCGGCCCGGATATTTTCCGGTCGGCTCGCCGGCCTGCAGGATGGCTTCACCGGCCACCCAGACGCTGTCGATGCCCTGCGGGAACAGGCGCGGCAATTCAAACGTGGCGCGATCGGCCACGGCCTGGGAAAAGAGCACCAGATCCGCGATGGCACCGGTGCGGATGATGCCGCGCTCCCACAGGCCGAAACGCTGGGCGGGCAGTGCGGTGATTCGGCGGATGCCGTCTTCGAGCGCGCCGTCCCGGCCATCCAGGGCCTTGCGTACAAAGCGCGGAAACGAGCCGTAGATGCGCGGGTGGACATGGCCCTGGCAGCGCGGAATCGAATCCGAGCCGACCATGTGCAGGCGGTGGCCCAGGGCCAGGTTCAGGTCCTTTTCTTCCTGCTGGAACAGGATCACGCTGGCCTGGCCCTGCGAGGCCCGGATCAGCGAGACGAAGAGCGGGAACGGGTCGTGGGTGCCGCGCAGCGTTGCCAGATCGCGCAGCGATCGCCCCGGGGCATCCGGGAATTCCGGGCTGGCCGCATCGCCAATCCAGATCGATCCCCAGCCGATCTGGGTGACCTTGGACAAATCGTTGGCAGGTTGCTCGAGCCAGTCGCGCAGCATTGCGCATTGCTGCGGGTCCGCCAGCCGGCGCAGGATGCCCTCGGCGCCGTCGCTCTGCCAGTGCGCGGGCAAAAGCTGCAATATGGAGGTCGACCCGGCCAGATACGGGTACATATCGAAGCTGACATCGATTCCCTGGCGGCGCGCGGTCTCCAGCCGGGCCAGCGCCACGGGCATGGCGCCCCAGTTGTTGCGACCGGTTACCTGCAGATGGGAAACCAGCGCCTTGCAGCCGGCTTCAGCCACGATCGACAGGAATTCATCCAGCGATTCGAGCAGGCGGCTGGAATAGTCGCGCAGGTGCACGGTCAGCAGCGCATCGCATTGCGCCACCACGCGGGCCAGTGCGACGAGTTCCGCGCGCGGGGCATACATGCTCGGGCTGTACATCAGGCCCAGCGACAGACCGCAGGCGCCCTGCCTGATTTGCATGTGCAGCAGATCGGTCATTTGGGCCATTTCCGCCGGGCTGGCTTCACGGTCGGTGAACCCCATCACCGTGGCGCGCAAGGTGCCGTGGCCAACTTGCGCCACCGTGTTGATTGCAGCGGGGGCCTCGGCCAGACGTTCCCGGAAACGGGCGCAGTCCGGCAGGATTTCGTCTGCATCGATCGGGCCATGCAGGCTCGCGTTCAGCTCCTGAACCGCATCTTCCGTGCCGGGCTGGGCAGGGAAGAGTGAAAATCCGCAGTTGCCGGTCACCACGGTGGTGATGCCCTGATAGACCTTTTCCGGGCGGGCCGGATCGCGCAACTGGGCGAATTCATCGTGGGTATGCACGTCGATGAAGCCCGGGGCGAGGTACTGTCCGGCGGCGTGGACCACTTGCGCACCGGTTACCGCCAATCCACGGCCAATCGCGGCGATGCGGCCGTCCTGGATCAATACATCCGATTCGAACCACGGCGCGCCGGTGCCATCGAGCACGCGGGCTTGGCGGATAAGGATGGATTTTTGCATGCTGATCGTCCTTTACACGCTGCGGCGCAGTTTGGGGTCGAGTGCATCGCGCAGGGCATCGCCCACCAGTTGCAGCGACAGTACGGTCAGGGCAATCGCGGCCCCGGGGAACAGCATCATCCAGTCGGCGCGCTGGAAATAGCTCTGGCCGGTTGCAATCATGTTGCCCCAGGTCGGATTCTGCGGCGGAACGCCGACGCCGAGGAACGACAGCGCCGATTCGGCCAGGATCGCGTAGGCGAAGATGAAGGTGCCCTGCACCAGCAGCGGTGGCAGCAGATTGGGCAGGATATGCACGCGAATGATCCATAACGGGCCGGCGCCCATCGAGCGCGAGGCCTCGACGAAAGGCAGCTCGCGCTGGACCATGGTGACGGCGCGCACCACGCGGGCAACCCGGGGGGTATAAACCACGCCCAATGCGATGACTACGTTGGAAAGGCTCGGGCCAAACGCGGCCATCAGCGCGATGGCCAGCAGGATGTCCGGAAAAGCCATCAGCGCATCGATCAGGCGCGAGAGCGGGGTGTCGAGTTTGCGGAAATAGCCGGCACAGACGCCGAGCACCGTGCCGAGGAAGATCGAAACGATGGCGACCAGCACACCGACGGAGAGCGACAGGCGTCCGGCAAACAGCAGACGGGAGTAGACATCGCGGCCGAATTCATCGGTGCCGAAATAATGCGCGATACCCGGCGCTTGGATGCGCTGCATCAGAGCCATCTTGCCCGGATCGAACGGGGCGAGCGAACCGGCAAACAGGCTGGCCAGTGCCATCAGCAACAGAATGAGCAGACCGGCCACGATAAGCGGACGGGACAACAGTGAACGCCAGATCATGGTGTTTCCTCAGGCTTTGACGCGCGGATCAACCCACAGGTACAGCAGGTCGATGGCAAGGTTGATCAGGACATACAACGCGGAGACGATGACGAGTGCGCCCTGGATGACCGGGTAGTCGCGACGCAATACCGCGGAAACAATCAGGTTGCCCACGCCGGGTAGGCCGAACACGGTTTCGGTGACGATGGCGCCGCCGATCATGATGGCCAGTGTCAGCCCGATCACGGTCAGCACCGGGATCAGTGCATTCTTGAAACCATGCTTGACCACCACGGTAAAGGGCCCCAAGCCCTTGGCGCGTGCGGTACGGATGTAATCCTCGCCCAGCACTTCGAGCATGCTGGTGCGGGTGAAGCGCAGGATCAGCGCCGAGTTGGGCAGCGCCAATGCCACTGCGGGCAATACCAGGTGGTGCAGCCGTGTTGGCCAATCGGCATCGGGCGGGCCATAGCCGGAAACGGGAAACCAGCCCAGCTTGGTGGAGAAATACTGGATCAGAACCAGACCCACCCAGAAACTCGGCACGCTGGCGCCGAAAATACCCAGTGCACTGGCCAACTGGGCGACGATGCCCTTGCGCTGTGCCGCAGCCAGAATGCCCAGCGGCACGCCGATCAATACCGCCAGACCGGTGGCGAACAGTGTCAGTGTTGCCGTCAATTCGGCGCGGCTGCCCAGGGCTTCGAGCACGCTCTGGCCCAGAAAGATCGAATCGCCGAAATCCAGCCGGACCAATTGCCCGATCCAGCCCAGGTACTGTGACCAGAGCGGGGCGTCCAGACCGAACTGCGCGCGCAGGCGCAGGGCGTCTTCCGGCGTCGCGGCCGATCCCAGCAGTACGGCAGCCGGATCGCCGGGAATGACGCGGGTGATCACAAACACCAGCGTAGCCACGAGCAGCAGCACGAGCAGCGTGCTGCCGATGCGGCGGGTGAGGAAACGAGTCATCGCATTATCCTAATGGCCGGATCTGCCGCCCCCGTGGCGAGCTGCCGCAGGGGCGCAGAGACGGGTTACCGGGTTACGTTCCAGAAGGCCGGGAAAATCATCGGTGTGAAGCCGTTGAGCTTGCGGTTGGCTGCACCCAGGTTGGCGAACTCGCCTACTTTCAGCGTCGGAGCTTCTTCCATGAACAGTTTTTGCATTTCTGCCCAGGCTTTCATGCGCGCAGCATCCGATTGTTCGCCTGAGAACTTGTCGAACGCGGCACGCTTGGCCGGGCTGTCCCACCAGCCCGGATAGCCCGGGTTGACGATGCTGACCAGCGCAGGCTCAGGCACAAAACCATGGAAAGTGAAGAAGCCGTCCCAGGCACCGGCATCGCCGCGCTTTTGCAGCAGCGTGGCCCAGTCGACCACTTGCAGGTCAACCTTGAAGCCTGCTTCCTGCAGGTTCTGTGCTGCAACCTGGCTCATCTTGTAGAGAAAATCGTATTGCGGGCTGGTCAGGATGCGGATCGGTTGCCCCTTGTAACCGGCCTTGGCCAGTATTTGCTTGGCTTTTGCCGCACCGCCATTCTGGTTGTACTGCGCGGCACCCGCGGTGGAATGGAACATCGATTGCTTCGGGAACAGGCTCGATTCCAGGTTGATCAGTTCCGGATTGCCAAAGCCGCCGATCATCATGGCTTCAGGCTGGATCGCGGCCTGCGCTGCGCGGCGCAGATTGGCATCGGCCATGGCGCCTTGCTTGGTGTTGAAGATCAGGAAAGCCCAGCTGGCCGGCTTGATCACGGCAGGTTTTACCGCAGTGGATGCCTTGAGCTTGTCGAAAAACTCCGGGTTCAGCGAATCGGCATAGTCGAACTGGCCGGCGAGCACGCCTTCCAGCCGGGTGTTGGCATTGGGAACCGGCACGAAGCGCAGTTCGTCCACCTTGGCCGCACGGGTGCCGGCAAAGCCGTTTGGGGTGCCGGCGGGCGAGCTGTACTGGTCGAACTTGGTCAGGCGGATGTACTGGTCCGGCTTGCGCTCGAGAAAGCGGAAAGGCCCGGTGCCTACATAGTCCTTGAGCGGAGCGTTGGTGCTCGCTTCTGCGATGGCCTTGGGCATCACGGCCGCAGCGCCGTTCGGATAGGCCAGCAGTGAGAGCAGCGGCGGGAAAGGCTCCTTCAGGTTGATTTCCACCTTGTTGGCGCCTTGCGGTTTGATGCTGGCGATAGATTCGCCGGCCAGCTTGCCGCGTGGCGAAGCCTTGAGCCAGCGTTCGAGGCTGGCGGCCACGTCGGTCGGAGTGACGGCGGCACCGGTATGGAATTTCAGGCCCGGGCGCAAGGTGATCACGTAATGCAGGCCATCCTTGCTGACTTCCGGAAATCCTGCCGCCAGGAGCGGTGCGACTTTCCATTCGCTGTTGTAGGTGTAGAGCGTTTCAAATACGTGCTGGGTGATCATCGAGACCAGATCGGAGGTTGTCGCCGGGTCCAGAGATGGGGGTTCGCTGACGGTGGCGATCGTGATCGTGGATGCCTGTAGCGGAGCGGCGCCCAGCGCGATGACGGCGGCGGCGCAAGCCCCCCAGCGACGCAGGTTCGGATATGGGTTGAGCATGATTTCTCCTTGAAAATCAATGTTGACTTTGGTTCGTCCGTGCCTGGGTATCGCTGTTGTTCTCTCAGGCGAAATCCATCGTAATTGGGATTGTGAATTGAAATCAATGGCAAAACTGTTAAGATATACTTGTTAAAAACGCAAACCAGAAACGGGCATGAAACGCACCATTTCGTCGCAGCCATTGCAGCATGTTCACGACCTGACCCGGGCACTGACCATCGTGCAGGAGATTGCCAGCACCGGATCCATGTCCGATGCGGCCTGGCAGCTCGACATGGATGTTTCCGCGATCAGTCGGCAGGTGTCGGCGCTGGAGCGTTCATTGGGGTGTTTGTTGTTCGAGCGGCATCGGCGCGGCGTTAGCCTGACCGAAAGTGGTGCAGCTTATTTGGAGTACGCCCGGCAGGTTGTGAACGAAACACAGCGCATGCAAGAGCGCCTGGATGACCTGAAAGGGTTGAAGCGTGGCACGGTGCGCATTGCCACGGTCGAGGCGCCGATTGCCGGGTTGCTGGCGCCGGCCATCGCCGAGTTTCACCGCCAGCATGCACAGATCCGTTTCGAGATCCACCGCGTTCCCAGCGAGGTCATCGTGCAATCGGTGCTCGAGGGCGCTGTGGAGATCGGTATCGGTTTCAATCTGGTTCGTTCACCCGGGGTGGAGATCGTGCATGCCTATACGGATACCCTGTGTGCCGGGGTTTCCAGTGCCCATCCACTGGCCAGCAAGGCAAGCTGCTGTTTTTCAGATATCGCCGCTTATCCGGTTGCGATCTCCGAGCGCCATTCCGGCTTGCGCCGTGTGATCGAGCGCGCGGCGGTGGCGCAACGGGCCGCCTTGAATATCCTGCTGGAAACCAACTCGCTGGACTGCCTGCGCCAGATTTGCCATTCGGGTGAATCGGTGACCATCCTCACGCGCCTGGCGCTTTCCTCCGCACCCGGCGGTGGCGAACCGCTGACCGCCGTCCCTATCCACAGCAACAAGGGGTTTCCGATCGAGGTGCATCTGGGGCTCTGCATGGCTGAAAAAGCCGTGCTTTCAGTTGCTGCCGATGCGTTTCTCCAGCACCTGCGCAAGCTTGGATTCGGCACCCGAGTGTGAGAGGTATTCAATACGGGCAGTTGGCGTTGCCCGTATGAATTTATGATGAAAAGGATTACTTGATTAACCGCAGGCTGACCGGTACGCGAAAGCGCTGGTTGTTGCTGGCCTTGACGGCACCCATGATGCAAAAGACCAGATTGCACAGAATGATCAGCGGGAAAAACAGGAAGCCGATCAGCAAGAAAGAGAATACAACGCCGCACAACCAGCCGATGGCGGTCGTGATCGACCAGTTCAGCGCTTCCTTGGTGTGATCAAGCAGAAACTCGTCATCCTTGCGGATCAGGAAAACGACGAGCGAAGGGATGAAACCGAAAAAGATGGTGCCGAGCCAGACCAGGATCGCAATGGTTTTACCGTCGAGCTCGCCAGGAGCGGGGCGCGGCGAAGGCACGGGCGGTTGGTCGTTTTCCATGAGGGACTCCCTGATGTGAATAAAAAGTAAAATCAATCAACTCAATGTAGTAATTTGTTATGAGCACTGCAAGAATGGCATCGTAAAGGCTATTGGGTGCTATGTGTAAATATGGCGCAGATTGAAATTGCGCGGTTGGGTGCTATAGTCGCCCCTCAGGCAACAGGGGAATGAAAATGCGTCGAGGCGTCTACGCAGGCAGTTTTGATCCGGTAACCAACGGCCACTTGTGGATGATCGAGCGTGGCGTCGAGCTTTTCGACGAAATGATCGTTGCCATCGGCGAAAATCCGGACAAGAAATACACGTTCAACCATAACGAACGGCTGCAGATGTTGCAGGAAACCACCGCGCACCTGCCTCGCGTGCGCGTGGAAACTTTCCAGAACTGCTTCCTGGTCGATTTTGCGCGCGAGCAGGGTGCCAACTTTATTCTGCGTGGCATCCGCGAAGCCGCCGATTACGAGTTCGAGCGCAAGATGCGCTACATCAATGCCGATCTGGCCCCGCATATCGATACCGTTTTCCTGATGCCACCGCGCGAAATTGCCGAAGTCAGCTCGACCATGGTGAAGGGCCTGATCGGGCCGGAAGGCTGGAAAGAGGTGGTCAGCCAGTACGTGCCAGGGCCTATCCTTGCGCGCCTGGTGGCTTGGCGCGAGGCCGAATGGCCGCAAACCCCGAACGACTGGACCTAATCAAGCGTCAACAGTGGCCGGGGTTACAGGGTACACTCCGGTCTTTGCTCCTGTGTCTGTATTGTCATGTCCGATATCTCCAGTTTCCGTAACCGCTTGTTGAAAAATGCCCGCCACTGGTCCAAATGGGCCAAGCGCCAGGGCATCAGTTGCTACCGTTTGTACGACCGGGATGTGCCGGAATTTCCGGTGATCGTCGATTGGTACGAAGGCCGCGTGCATCTGCAGGAAGTCGAGACCGGCTGGGTGGAAAGCGACGAGGACCACGCCGACTGGCTGGACGAGATTCGCTCTGCCTGCGCCGAGGTACTGCAGATCCCGCTCGACGCGGTGAGCCTGAAAACCCGCCGCCGCCAGCGCGGCGAGCAGCAGTACGAAAAAACCGGCGCGAGCGGCGAGGATTTCGTCGTGCACGAGGATGGCCTGGGCTTTTATGTGAACCTCGATGCCTATCTGGATACCGGCCTGTTCCTCGATCACCGCAATACGCGCAAGCGCGTGCGCGCCGAGGCGGCGGGCAAGCGCTTCCTGAACCTGTTCAGCTATACCGGCGCATTTACCGTGTATGCCGCGGCCGGCGGCGCGCGCGAGACGGTGACGGTCGATATGTCGAACACTTATCTGGACTGGGCCGGGCGCAATTTCGGCCTGAACGGCATGGCGTTTCAGCAGAATAATCGCGTGCGCGAGGATGTGTTTGCCTGGCTGCGCCATGCGCTGGAACAACGCGAAAAATTCGACCTGATCGTTTGCGATCCGCCATCCTTTTCCAACTCCAAGAAAATGCTCGGCGTGCTCGATGTACAGCGCGATCATGCCTGGCTGATCGATTCCTGCCTCGCATTGCTCAATCCGGGCGGTGTGCTGTATTTCTCCAATAATCTGCGCACCTTCAAGATGGATGAATCGCTGCTGGCGCAGTGTCAGGATATTTCGGCGCAATCGGTGCCCGAGGATTTCCGCAACAAGAAAATCCACCAGTGTTTCCGCTTCGTGAAGCCATGAGCGCGTTAGATCAAGAGCCGCTGGTTTTTGTCGATCTGGAAACGACCGGCGCCAATCCGCTGCGCGACCGCATTACCGAAATCGGACTGGTACTGGTGGAAAACGGCGAGGCGAAAAGCTGGTCGAGCCTGGTCAATCCGGGCGTGGCGATTCCACCGTTTATCCAGCACCTGACCGGCATCAACGATGACATGGTGGCCACGGCACCCGGCTTCGCCGATCTGGCGGACGAGGTGCTGGCCAAGTTGTCTGGGCGCTTGTTCGTGGCGCATAACGCCCGCTTTGACTACGGTTTTCTGAAAAGCGAATTCAAGCGGCTGGGCCTGCATTTCCATGCGCGCGTGCTGTGCACCGTGCAGCTGTCGCGCAAACTCTATCCGCTCGAACATAAGCACAACCTCGATTCGCTGACGGTGCGCCACGGTCTGATCGTCGAGGGCGCTCGCCACCGGGCGCTGACCGATGCCGAGCTGATCCGACAGTTCATCGTCGTCGCCACGCGCGAGCAAGGCGCGGAAGCGGTCGAGGCGGCGGTTGCCGATCTCACCAAGCTGCCGGCCTGGCCGGAAGGGCTCGATCCGATGCTGATGGACGAGCTGCCGGAAACGCCGGGCGTGTTTGCCTGCTATGGCGAACATGGCATTCCGTTGTATGTGGGCAGTGCGCCGAATATCCGCAAGGAAGTGCTTGCCCATTTCGCCGGCAAGAAAAAACAGAAGCGCGAGTTGCCGCTGGTGAAGTTCACGCGCCGGCTGGAATGGTTTGAGGCGCCGGGCGAATTCGGCGCGGCCTTGATCGAGCAGAAACTGATCAGTGAACTTGAGCCGCAGTACAACTTGCCGCAGGTGCTGATGAAGGAAGCCTGTTGCTGGTGCTGGGATGCCGGGAGCGCGAAGCTCGAACTGGTTTCGCTCGATGAGGGCGTGCCGCCCGGACAGGATCTGTTTGGCCCGTTCCGCAGTCCGGGGGAGGCCAAAAAAATGCTCTCGCGTCAGGCGGAAGGGCAGGGCTTGTGCAAGGTGGTGCTGGGGCTGGAGGTTCCGCGCAAGGATTCGCCCGGGTGCATCGCTTTCGGCTTGGGCAAGTGCAAGGGGGCTTGCGTCGGGCGCGAGGCGCTGACCAGCCACCATGCGCGCCTGTTGGCCGGGCTGTCGCGCCATCGCTTTCCGCAGTGGCCGTATCCGGGTCCGGTGGGCTTGGCCGAAGGCCCGGACTGGGCGCCGGCCATGCATGTCTTCGATGGCTGGGCCTATCTCGGCACGATTCATGATCAGAGCGAATTGCCTGACGTGCTGGCCGCCCCGCGCCCGGCGTTTGATCCGCAGATGGTCAAACTGATCCGCAGTGTTTTCAAGAAACGCGCTACGGTGCTGATCCGGCTGTAAACAGGTTGAGCAAGGCGCCACGCGCCGGCATGATGTGGCGCTGCTTGGTGTGCTCGATCTTTTCGCCATCGAAATGATCCAGCCGGTAGAGCGTGCCAAAGGCAAAATCGGGCGCTTCCACGCCGGCGCCGCCGATCAGTTCCGCTCCGCGCCGCACGTTGTCGGCCATCCATGAAGTCAGCCGCAAATGGTAGGGGTTGCGTTTGACTTCCCCCACATGGCAAGCCAGCGCGGCGACCAGATCGGCTGTATCGGCACAACTGGTTTCCACCAGCAGGTTGGGATGCGCCATGGCACGCCAGAATTCAGTCTGTGCCAGCCAGCAGGCGTGACCTTCGTGCGCCAGCGCATCCATGGCCAGATGATGTGTGCCGATATGCGTGGCATGGCCGTCGTCTTCGTTCGGGCAGATCACGATCGCAGGCTTGAGTTCGGCGACGAGGCAGGCCACCGCTTCAACTTTCTCCGCCCAGGCTTCAGGATCCTTTTGCCGCGCATGCGTGCTGACGTGGCTCAGCCCGCCCGGCTCGATTTCGCGCAGTTCGAATCCCAGCCAGCGGCAGGCACGTTCCAGTTCGTGGCTGCGCTCTTCCTGGCGGCGCGGGTTGGAACCCAGCGTGATCGGCAGGTTGATCACGCGGTAGCCGGCTTCGCGCAGCAGGCGCAACGGCAGGGCGCCGGTCATGCATTCATCGTCCGGATGAGGCGAGAACAGCAGTGCGACGGGCGCATTGGCAGCCGGCTCGGGATGATGCGGGAGAGAATACCCGGCCAGGTTGTCGATGAGCGGAATCGCCTGTGGTTTCAACAAACTCGCATGGCTTTTAACCAGGTCAAGATAGGGGGAGGTCATGATGATCGCTCGTCAGGGTTCTGCTTTCAGCTTATGCCGGCCGGCCGCATTTTGCTTTGGCATTGTAAGAAGTACAACCCAAGAAAGCCCGGCATCACGCAGGCGATGGTAACCCGACTATACTGGTCGGGTATATGAATTCGACGAGGCAGGCATGCTGATCGATACCCACTGCCATCTGGATGCGCTGGAGTTCGCGCCTGACCGTGCCGGCGTGGTTGCACGGGCGCGCGCTGCCGGGGTTTCGACGATCGTGGTGCCGGGTATCACGGAGGCAACCTTTGCCGAAACCGTAGCCACCGCGCGCGAGTACGATTGCCGGCTGGCGTTGGGCATGCATCCGATCTATCTTGCCGAGCATCAGGAAAGCCACCTCGCACTGTTGCGCGATTGGGTCGAGCGGGAAAAGCCCGTGGCGATCGGCGAAATCGGCCTCGATTTTTTCATTCCCGGTCTGGATGCTGCCCGCCAGTGGGAACTCTTCATCGCCCAGCTCAAGATTGCCCGTGATTTCGATTTGCCGGTGTTGCTGCACATCCGCCGCGCGCAGGATCAGGTGCTCAAGGCTTTGCGTCAGGTGGGTGTGACGGGCGGCATCGCTCATGCCTTCAATGGCAGTCGCCAGCAGGCCGATGCGTTTATCAAGCTGGGCTTCAAGCTGGGTTTTGGCGGCGCACTCACTTATTCGCGCGCGCTGAATATTCGTCGCCTCGCGGCCGAGCTGCCGTTGGAGGCGATCGTGCTGGAAACCGATGCGCCGGACATGCCGCCTGAATGGATCAGCCAGGAGCGCAACGAGCCGGCGCAATTGCCGCGCATTGCCACGGCCCTGGCTGAACTGCGTGGCATGACATTGGAACAGCTTGCGTTTGCTACCGGTATCAATGCCGCTGCAATACTGAATTTTCACACCTGAAAAAGAGTTGCCTGCCCGGATTAAACTCAATAGACTGTACAGTCCAGTCTACTTTTATGGTCTGCTAGATGTGCGCTGTAGCCCAATCTCATTCTCATCCCGATTGCCTTTCACGCTTGCTCGATGCGGCGTTTGAGGTGTTTTGCGAATCGGGCTATTCCGCCAGCATTGATGCAGTGGCCAAACATGCCGGCGTGGCACGCCAGACCATCTACAACAATTTTTCTGGCAAGGAAGCCTTGTTCTCTGCTGCGATGGCCGCAGGCGTGCGCGAGCTTTTCGACGGGCTGGAAAATGGTGAGGGCGATTGCTATGAGCGGTTGGTGAAGTTCTCTCTCCACTTTCGTGCCCGGGTTTTTTCGCCGCAACTGATGAAATTCCGTCGGTTGATGCTGGCCGAAGCCGCCCGGTTCCCCGAATTGGCGCAAAGTTTTTATGCCAGCACCGCGCTGCTCTGCCGTCGCAACATGGCGCAATTGCTTATTCGTGCCATGCAGGACGGCTTTCTGCGCAACGAGGATCCTGAAGAGGCGGCCCATATTTTCCTGAGCCTGGTGCTCGGCACCGACGACGACCTGATTTTGTATGCGGCCGGCCAGCCTGATCCGGCCGATGAAGAGCGCAAGGTTCATCGCGCCATTGAATTGTTTCTGCGTATGTATGAATTGCCTGGTGGGGCGTGTGCCACTGCTTCGTCTGAATGTTCCATTTGAAAGGATTTGTTATGCCCAAAGCCAGAACGCTTTGCCTTGCTCTTTCTTCCGCCCTGTTGCTGGTTGCTTGCGGCAAGGGCGAACAAACCGCAGCCGGGGGCGCTCCCAAGATGCCGCCCGCCGAAGTCGCGGTAGTGACTGTCGGGCAAGGCCAGAATGCCGTCACCCAGGATCTGCCGGCGCGCCTGGTTGCTTTCCGTACCGCAGAAGTTCGCGCCCGGGTGGAAGGCATCCTGGAAAAACGCCTGTTTGCCGAAGGCGGCGTGGTGCAGGCCGGACAATCGCTGTTCCAGATTGATTCGCGCACGCTCGAAGCCGATCTTGCCACGGCCCGCGCCGCGCTGGCCCGCTCACAAGCCAGTGCGATGATCGCCGGCCAGACCGCAACCCGCTATCGCCAGCTGATTAGCACGCAGGGTGTGTCGAAGCAGGAACTCGATCAGGCTGAAGCTACGCTCAAGCAGGCCGAGGCCGATGTGGCTTCCAACAAGGCGGCGGTAACGCGCGCCGAGCTCAATCTCAATTATTCCAGGGTGCTGGCGCCGATTTCCGGCCGCATCGGCCGTGCGTTCGTGACCGAAGGTGCGCTGGTCGGCAAGGGTGATGCCACACTGCTGGCCACGATCGAGCAGACCGATCCGATCAATGTGAACTTCACCCAGTCAGGCAGCGAGCTGCTGCGCCTGAAGCAGCAGATGAGGGCTGGCAAGCTGAAGGCGGCGCAAGGCGTGCCGGTGCAACTGATCCTGTCCGATGGCACGGTGTATCCGCTGCAGGGCAAGCTAAGTTTTGCCGAGCAGACCGTCGACACTGCGACCGGCACGGTGACGATGCGCGCCGAATTCCGCAACCCGGATGGCCTGTTGCTGCCCGGCATGTTCGGCACGGTGCGCCTCGCCCAAGGTCTGCTCGACCAGACGATCAGGGTGCCGCAACGCGCGGTGATGCAGTCGAAGCAGGGATCCTCGGTTTATGTGGTGGATGCCGAAGGCAAGGTGGCGGCACGTCCGGTGAAAACCGGCGGCTTCTCCGGGCAGGACTGGATCATCACTTCCGGTTTGCAAAGTGGCGACAAGGTAGTGGTTGAAGGCTTGCAAAAAACCGGGCCGGGCGCCGTGGTGAAACCGGTGCCGTTCGGTGCTTCTGCGCCGGTCAATGCCTCCGCGCCTGCCGCCTCGCAGCCCGCTTCGGCCTCTGCCGCTCACTAAGGGGAATTGCATGTTGCCGCGTTTTTTCATTGATCGCCCCATTTTTGCCTGGGTGATCGCCATTGTGATCGTGCTCTCCGGGCTCTTGGCCCTCAAGGAGTTGCCGATTGCCCAGTATCCCGAAGTCGCGCCACCGGCGCTGACCATCTCCACCTCCTACGCCGGTGCCAGTGCCAGCGTGGTTGAAGACAGCGTGACCAAGCTGATCGAGCAGGAGATGAACGGCATCGAGAACCTGCAGTACATGAGTTCGAGCAGTGACAGCAGCGGCAATATGTCGATCACGCTGACCTTTACCCCGGGTACCGATCTGGATATTGCATCGGTCGAAGCGCAGAACCGGGTGAAGCGCGTGGAAACGCGTTTGCCCGATACCGTGCGCAGCCAGGGCGTGCAGGTGGTGAAAGCCCGCTCGAACTACCTGATGTTTGCGATGCTCACCTCGCCCGACGGCACGTATTCCGGCACCGATCTGGGTGCCTATGTGAATGCCAGCGTGATCGATCCGATCCGCCGTGTGCCTGGCGTGGGGGAAGCCAATCTGTTCGGCTCCGACTACGCCATGCGCATCTGGTTGAAACCGGAAAAATTGGTGGGTTACAACATGACCCCGGCCGAGGCTGTGGCTGCGATCCAGGCGCAGAACGTATTGCTCTCAACCGGTGAACTCGGCCAGCAACCGGCCAAACCGGGGCAGGAAATTGCCGCCACGGTGGTGTCGCGCGGTCGTTTGAATACGCCGGAAGAGTTCGGCAACATCGTGTTGCGCAACGGTAGCAACGGCGCGATGGTGCGCCTCAGTGATGTGGCGCGCATCGAACTGGGTGCCAACGATTACCTGATTTCGGCACGTTTGAACGGCAAGCAGGCTGCGGCAGTGGCCATCAAGCTTTCTCCCACCGGCAATGCGCTTCAAACGGCCACGGCCGTGCGCATCAAGATGGAAGAACTCTCCAAGTTCTTCCCCAAGGGTGTGACTTACGAAATTCCGTATGACACGTCCAAGTTCGTGAAGGTGTCGATCAACGAAGTGTTGCAGACTCTGGCGGAAGCCATCGTACTGGTCTTCCTGGTGATGTATCTGTTCCTGGAAAACTTCCGCGCCACGCTGATTCCGACCATCGTAGTGCCGATTGCCCTGACCGGCTCGTTGCTGGGCCTTTACCTGCTTGGCTATTCGATCAATGTGCTGACGTTGTTCGCGATGGTGCTGGCGATCGGGATTCTGGTCGACGATGCGATCGTGGTGGTCGAGAACGTCGAGCGGATCATGAGCGAGGAAGGATTGGCGCCGCGCGAAGCCACGCAGAAAGCCATGGTGCAGATCACTGGCGCCGTGATTGCGATTACGCTGGTGCTGACTGCGGTGTTTATCCCGATGGCATTCTTCAGCGGTTCGGTCGGCGCGATTTACCGCCAGTTCTCGATCACGCTGATCCTGTCGATGGCCTTCTCGGCACTGATGGCGCTGACGCTGACTCCTGCATTGTGCGCAACCTTGCTCAAGCCGGTAAAGAAAGGCGAGCATCATCATCGCAGCGGATTTTTTGGCTGGTTCAACCGGGTTTTCACGGCGACGACCCTGCGTTACGGCAATGGCGTGACGCGCGTGCTGCGCAAGACCACGCTGGTGATGCTGTTGTTCGTCGGTCTCGTGGTTGTGACCGCCGGCTTGTTCACCAAGCTGCCGACTTCCTTCCTGCCGTCCGAGGATCAGGGCTACTTTATCTCGGTTCTGCAGTTGCCGGCTGGCGCCAGCCAGGAACGCACGGTCAAGGTTCTGGAAAAAGCCGAGGCGTACTATCGTGCCCAACCTGCGGTTGATCGCGTGATCAGTATTGCCGGCTTCAGCTTCTTTGGTCGCGGCCAGAACAATGCGCTGATTTTCATTTCGCTCAAGGACTGGAAGGAGCGCCCGACCGCGCCGGTGGATTCGATTGTCGGCAAGTCCTTGGGGTTCCTGTTCAGCCTGAAGGAAGCCTTTGCCTTTGCCACCAATGTGCCGCCGATTCCTGAACTGGGCGCCATGGGCGGGTTTGACTTCCGCCTGGAAGACCGTGGCGGACTGGGGCGCGAAGCGCTGACCAATGCGCGCAACATGCTGCTGGGCATGGCCAGCCAGAACAAGGCATTGGCCGGCGTACGTCCGGAAGGCCAGGAGCCGGGGCCGCAGCTGTTCCTGGATATCGACCGGGAAAAGGCCAGCCAGCTTGGCATCAGCTCGGCCGATCTGAACAGCACCCTGCAGATTGCCCTGGGTTCGGCCTATGCCAACGACTTTGTGCGCAATGGCCGCGTGTTGCGTGTCTGGGCGCAAGCTGAGCCCGATAGCCGCAGTACGCCGGAAGATATCCTGCGCCTGCAGTTGCGCAATGGCAAAAGCCAGATGATTCCGCTGTCCGAAGTGGCAACCGCAGGCTGGATCGTCGGCCCGCCCGCGCTCGATCGCTACAACGGCTTCCCTTCGATCAAGATCTCCGGCAACCCGGCCCCGGGCCGCAGTACCGGTGAAGCGATGAGCGCGATGGAAGAGATGGCCGGCAAGCTGCCGCCGGGAATCGGCTTCGAGTGGTCGGGCACCTCGTTCGAAGAACGGGTATCCGGCAACCAGGCGCCGGCGCTGTTCGCGCTGTCGATTCTGGTGGTGTTCCTGTGCCTCGCGGCCTTGTATGAGAGCTGGTCGATCCCGTTCTCGGTGCTGATGATAGTGCCGCTGGGCGTGCTCGGTGCGGCGCTGGCGATGTGGCTGCGCCTGTTGCCGAACGATGTTTACTTCAAGGTGGGTCTGATCGCGATCATCGGTCTTTCTGCCAAGAACGCGATTCTGATCATCGAATTCGCCCGCGAGCAGCAGCGTCACGGCAAGGAGTTGGTTGAAGCGACAATTGAAGCTTGCCGCCTGCGTTTCCGCCCGATCCTGATGACCTCGATCGCGTTTATCGCCGGTGTTTCGCCCTTGCTGTACAGCAGCGGCGCCGGCGCGGCCAGCCGCCATGCGCTGGGAACCGGCGTGGTCGGCGGTATGCTGGCAGCCACGGTGCTGGCGGTGTTCTTTGTTCCGGTGTTTTTCGTGGTGATCCGGCGCATCTTCCCCGAGAAGGAAGTCGTGCGTGAAGATTCGCTGAGTGACGACCACCGTTGATAGATGATTGCTGCGGGAGCGGCCGACCCTGCTCCCGCGCTCGAATGAACAGGAAAAACCATGAAGCGAATTCTTTTATCTGCCGCATTGTTGGGCGCGCTGTCGGCCTGCAGTTTTACTCCGCCGCTGCAAGTGCCGGCCGCGCCGGTTCCGGCCTCGGTCGGTTCCGGACCGGTGGCCGAGGATTTCCGTCTGCCGCAATGGCGCAACTACTTTAGCGATCCGGCGCTGCAGGCGCTGATCGACAAGGCGCTGCTCAACAACCGCGACATGCGCGTGGCCGTGGCCCGCGTGGAAGAAGCCCGTGCCCAGTATGGCGTGCAGAGCGCCGACCGCTTGCCGAGCTTCAATGCCAACGCCGGCGGCAGCATGTCGCGCACGCCGGGTGTGCTGACCTCGAGCGGCAAGGACTCGATCTCGCACCGCTATGACGTGAACCTTGGCTTGTTGAGCTACGAGCTTGATTTCTGGGGCCGGGTGAAGAGCCTCTCCGAAGCGGCCAAGGCCAACTATCTGGCCACTGAAGAGGCGCAGCGCGCGTTCCAGTTGTCGTTGATTGCAGACGTGGCCAATGGCTGGTACAGCGCCCGTGCACTGGATGAGCAGGCGGCTTATGCGGGCAAGACCGTTGCCGCCCGTGAAGAAAGCCTGCGCGTTGCCAGCCGGCGCCTGGAAGCGGGCACCGCCAGCCGGCTCGACCAGCTGCAGGCCGAAACGGCGCTCGACAGCGCGCGTGCCGATGCCGCGAGCTATGCCCGCCGCGCGGAAAATGCCCGCAATGCGCTCAATCTGCTGGTGGGCGAACCGGTTGCCTTGCCGGCGGCCAAGGGCGATGCGCTGACCGAGCTGCCGCTGGCGCAAGCGTTGCCGGAAGGCTTGCCTTCCACCGTACTGCTGGCGCGACCGGACGTGCGCCAGGCCGAACAAAGCCTGATCGCCGCCCATGCCAACATCGGTGCCGCACGGGCCGCGTTCTTCCCGAAAGTCTCGCTGGTGGGCAGTGCCGGAGTGGCCAGCAACGAACTGGGCGATCTGTTCGGCGGCAACCGGATGGCGTGGAGTTTTGCGCCGAGCATCTCGCTGCCGATCTTCGATGGCGGGCGCAACCAGGCCAATCTGGATATCGCCCAGGCCCGCAAGGTGGTTGCCGTGGCGCAGTATGAAAAAACCATCCAGAGCGCTTTTGCCGATGTGGCCAATGTGCTCTCGGACCAGAAATGGCTGGCCGAGCAGTTTGCCGCCCAGTCGCGTCTGGCCGAGCGCCAGGCAGAGCGGCTGAAGCTGGCCGATCTGCGCTACCAGTCCGGTCTGGTGGGCTATCTGGATTTGCTGGATGCGCAGCGCGAACACTATTCGGCAGCGCTGGCGCTGGTCGAGGTGAAGCGCGCCCGGCTGGCGGCTGCCGCCCAGGCCTACAAGGTATTGGGCGGGGGCTGAATTTCAGTCGGTTGGCAATAACAGCAACAAGCACCGCATAAAAAATGCCGTTCATCCCAGCCAGGTGAACGGCATTTTTTTGTGTTTTTGCGATGCGGTTTATCCTCTCGAAGCGCTAGCAAACAAGGGGCGATTCAGCTTGGCGGCCACTGCAATCGAGAGGCAGGAAAATCTCCGGCCGCGGTTCCTGCCCAGCGAATCAGGACGCGTCCTGGGCGATTGCGCTCCCGTTGCACCCCTTTTCCCCTGGACACTATTCAACCCTTTATGTGTTAATCTGCCCAAACTGACTATAGTATTGAGAAGCATTCCACTACTTGCGACACGTGCTTTTGTTACGCAAGGCTGACGGATGCGGCAAAAGGCCAGCTCGCAACGGTCACCGCCAATATCGCCGGTTCATCTTGAGCCCGGACCATTTGACCGCCAAGCCAGTGTTGATACATCAGGGGTTTTCCATGGATAACGAATCCAATCTGCGGTGGATGCAGGCCAATCCGGACCCGCTGGTAGTCATCACGCCGGCGGGGCGGATTCTCGGCTGGAATACAGCGGCGGAGATTGTCTTCGGTTATTCCCGTGACGAGGCGATCGGTTCACTGATGACGGAATTGATCGTTCCGCCTGCAAGTCGCGCGGAGGAAATGCATTTCCTCGCCGATATTCTCCAGTACGGCCAAGGCACCTTCGAAGCCACCCGTTGCTGCAAAAACGGTGCGCTGATCTATGTCGATATCTCGGGAAAAACGCTTTGCGACAGCAGCGGAGAAATCGAGTGCATCGTCCTTGCCAAGAAGGATGTCACGGCCATCAAGGTCAGGCGCGACATCAAATCGATGGAGGCGCGCTTTCGTGATCTGCTGGAATCCATGCCGGACGGCATCGTCATGGCCAACCCCGCCGGCTACATCGTCATCGCCAACAGCCAGGCGGAACAGCTATTCGGCTACGAGCTGGGCGAGTTGTCGGGCAAGCAGGTGGAGATGCTTCTGCCGGAACGTTTCCGTGCCTCGCACGTCGGCCATCGCGCCCAATATTTCGCCCAGCCGCGCAAGCGTTCGATGGGCGTCGGCCTGGAATTGTTCGGCCTGCGCAAGGATGGCACCGAGTTCCCCGTCGAAATCAGCCTGAGCCCCCTGTCCATCGAAGAAACGCCGCTGGTGATGAGCGCCATCCGCGACATCAGCGACCGCCAGCGCGCGGAACTCAAGTTCAGGGGATTGCTCGAAGCGGCGCCGGACGCAATTGTCATCGTCAACAACGAGGGCAACATTGTTCTGGTGAATAACC
>JAGTRM010000047.1 GCA_018261735.1 Pseudomonadota bacterium | reverse complement strand
CGAATTGCCCTGGTTGAGCTTGACGGCGGCCAGGCGCTGGCAGACACCGGCAAACAGGTCCGGGCTGGTGGAAAGGTAAAACACGCGCGAGCGGTTCGGATGCTTGTCGAGGAGCTTGCCCAGTTTCTGGAAATCCGCCGAATTTTCCACGTCGAGTTGCAGGAAATCGATGCGGCGAGCGAAGGCATCCCAGGTTTTCTGGATAAAGAAGCTGTCCAGGTACTCTTCGACCAGCGGCCGGATTTTTTCGAGGTAGGTGGCGGTGTCGGGCTGCGAGCGCCCCAGACAGACGATACGTCCGTCCGGTAGTTTGTCTGAGCGATGAAGGTGATAAAGTGCGGGTAGTAGCTTGCGGATCACGAGATCGCCGGTGCCGCCGAACAGCACCATATCAAAAGGTGGGTATGTAGCTTTCATGCGTGATCCTTCATTGCAAAAGATAATGAGTCCGGGCGGACTGTTTGTAGTGTAGTTACTGTCAATCCTACTACAGTAGTTGGTAAGGCGGCAAAGGTAAAAACGAACAGTTTTTGTGATCCGGAAGTCTTTGTTAATCAAACGCCCTCATACCTGCTGCCGTTTTTGCATGTTCGTATAAAAGGCTGCGTTTTTGAGATGAAACGGGTTGAAATCATCGGTTTGTTGTAGTAAAACTACCCGTTTCCCCCTTGTCTTGGTTGCCTGCCTGTTGCCGGTGACTTTGCTGTGGAGTGTTCGATATGCCTCTTCATCCCGGTGTTGCTGCCGTTACCGAACGCATTATTCGGCGCAGCGAAGCGATGCGTCGCCTCTATTTGCAGCAAATAGCCGCTGCAGCCAAAACCTCTCCGGTTCGCGATACGCTGGCCTGTGCCAACCAGGCACATGCCTGGGCGGCCGCGCCGCGTGAGGACAAACTGATCCTGCGCGCGCTGCGCCAACCCAATCTGGGTATTGTCACTGCTTATAACGACATGCTTTCGGCGCACCAGCCTTATGAACGCTACCCGGCCATCCTCAAGGCTGCGGCGCGTGAGGTGGGAGCCACTGCCCAGGTGGCGGGTGGCGTGCCGGCCATGTGCGATGGTGTAACGCAAGGCTATGCCGGGATGGAACTGTCGTTGTTCAGTCGTGACGTGATTGCACTTTCAACAGCCGTTTCTTTATCGCATAACGTGTTTGATGCCGCGCTCTGTCTGGGTGTGTGCGACAAGATCGTGCCGGGCCTTTTGATTGGTGCCTTGCGTTTTGGCCATCTGCCTGCCGTGTTCGTGCCGGCCGGGCCGATGCCCAGCGGCATCAGCAACAGCGAAAAATCCAAGACTCGCCAACTGTATGCCCAAGGCAAGGTCAGCAAGGATGCGCTTCTGGCTTCGGAAGAGGGTGCCTATCACAGTGCCGGAACATGCACCTTCTACGGCACCGCCAATTCCAACCAGATGCTGATGGAGGTCATGGGCCTGCATCTGCCGGGTGCGGCTTTCGTTCCGCCCAATACCCCACTGCGCGATGCGCTAACGGCGGCAGCGGCGCGCCGCGCCGCAGCGATGACGGCGCAAGGCAGCGAATACACGCCGGTTGGCCGGATCGTCGATGAAAAAGTTATCGTGAACGGCATTGTCGGTCTGCTGGCAACCGGGGGCTCGACCAATCACACCCTGCATCTGGTAGCCATCGCCCGCGCGGCGGGCATTCTGATCGACTGGACCGATTTCAGTGAATTGTCGGCCGTGGTGCCGCTGCTGGCGCGCATTTACCCCAATGGCCCGGCTGATGTGAACCAATTCCATGAAGCCGGCGGCATGGCATTCGTGATCCGTGAACTGCTCGATGCCGGCTATCTGCATGAAGATGTGCAGACTGTGGCGGGTCAGGGTCTGAGCCGCTACGCGCAAGCGCCTGAATTGCTGGATAACCTTGTGCAGTGGAATGTGGTTCCGCAGGACTCTGCGGATGAGGCGATCCTGCGCCCGGCGAGCCAGCCGTTCAGTACGGAAGGCGGGCTCAAGCTGCTTGCCGGCAATTTGGGCCGTGCCGTGATCAAGATTTCCGCGGTCAAGCCGGAACATCACCTGATCGAGGCGCCAGCGCTCTGTTTTAATGATCAAGAAGAAGTGACCGCGGCGTTCCAGCGCGGCGAGCTAGACCGGGATTTCGTCGCGATCGTGCGTTTCCAGGGTCCGCGCGCCAATGGTATGCCGGAGCTGCACAAGCTGATCCCGACGCTGGGTGTGTTGCTCGACAAGGGCTTCCGCGTGGCGCTGGTGACCGACGGGCGCATGTCCGGCGCCTCCGGCAAGGTGCCTGCCGCGCTGCATATCACGCCCGAGGCCAAGATGGGCGGCGCGCTGGCCAAGGTGCGCGACGGTGATCTGGTCCGGCTGGATGCGCAAGCTGGTACGCTGGAGGTATGCATTGATTCCGCCGAATGGTCCGCGCGTGAATGTGTCGAGGTCGATCTTTCGCGCAATGCGCACGGGATGGGGCGTGAGATGTTCGGTATTTTCCGTGCCAATGCCACCGGGTCGGAACAGGGCGGATGCAGCCTTTTTGTCGGTGAATGACAAAGATATTCCTGTAACTTGATATGCTGACTGTTTTTGTAACAGCTTTGGCTGGTTTTATAAGTTTTTTTGTTGTTGCGCAAAGGTATGATGGTTGGGTTGGTGCATCCTAGCGCGACGTTATTTTGGTCCTTTATCAGGAGAAGACGCATGACTATTAAGGTTGGTATTAACGGCTTCGGCCGCATTGGCCGGATGGTGTTCCGTGCCGCCGTGTACAACTTTGCAGACATCGAAATCGTTGGTATCAACGATTTGCTCGAGCCGGATTATCTGGCCTACATGCTCAAGTTCGATTCCGTGCATGGCAAGTTCAAGGGCGAAGTGTCGGTTGAAGGCACCACCCTGATTGTGAATGGCAAGAAGATCCGCCTGACCGCAGTCAAGGATCCGGCAGAACTGAAGTGGGACGAAGTCGGCGCCGATATCGTGGTGGAATCCACCGGCCTGTTCCTGACCAAGGAAACCTGCGAGAAGCACATCGCCGCTGGCGCCAAGAAGGTGATCCAGTCTGCCCCGTCCAAGGACGACACCCCGATGTTTGTTTACGGCGTAAACGACAAGACCTACGCCGGCCAGACCATCATCTCCAACGCATCGTGCACCACCAACTGCCTGGCACCGCTGGCCAAGGTGATCAACGACAAGTTCGGTATCAAGCGCGGCCTGATGACCACCGTGCATGCAGCTACCAATACCCAGAAGGTGGTGGATGCGCCGTCGAACAAGGATTGGCGTGGTGGTCGCGGTATTCTGGAAAACATCATTCCGTCCAGCACCGGCGCTGCCAAGGCCGTGGGCGTGGTGATTCCGGAAGTGAAGGGCAAGCTGACCGGTATGGCCTTCCGCGTACCGACTTCCGACGTTTCCGTGGTCGACCTGACCGTTGAACTGGAAAAATCGGCGACTTACGCTGAAATCTGTGCAGAGCTGAAGGCTGCCTCTGAAGGTGCGCTGAAGGGCGTTCTGGGCTATACCACCGAGAAGGTGGTTTCCACCGATTTCCGTGGCGAAGCCTGCACTTCCGTGTTCGATGCCGAGGCCGGCATTGCCCTTGATGGTACCTTCGTGAAGCTCGTATCCTGGTACGACAACGAGTGGGGTTATTCCAACAAGGTTCTGGAAATGGTTCGCGTGATGGCCAAGTAAGACGCGAATCTTGCTTTGAAAAAGCCACCTTCGGGTGGCTTTTTTACGCATGAGCAGGGGTATTCGGGTTTGCCGCAATGTTGCAGCAAGGCGACATACTGGCCGTGAAAATGTCAATGATATTGCATGAATTCCGGGGGGGCGGTAGCCTTGGTTGGAAAGACGGTTGCGAAACGTTAACGGTCTTGAAGGTATTACCTGTTTTTCTTCTACAAAGGGATAAAAAAATGTTCAAACGCGTTCTGCTGGCTGCCTCCGTTGCAGCTGTTTTCGCCGCTCCGGCTTTTGCCGAAGTGACTATCTATGGTTCGGCCCGTACCAGCCTTGAATACTCCAAATCCGCAGGTGTTAGCCGTGTCCGTCTGGTGGACGAAAGCTCCCGTTTGGGCTTCAAGGGTTCCGACAAGCTGGATAACGGCATGACCGTGTTCTGGAAGAGCGAACACCGTATCCGTGTTGGTGCTTCAGAACTCAATGGCACCAACAATGCATCGACTGGTTTTGGCAATCGTGACAGTTATGTCGGCGTAGAAAGCAAGGCCGGTACCTTCACCTTCGGCAAGCAAGTCGATTCCTACGGTGATTGGACTCTGATCTCCCCGGTGCTTGATGGCGTGGTGAGCAACTCCGAAGATTCCAACCTGTACCAGTTTGAATCCGGCGCTCGCAAGAACAATATCGCCAAGTATGTTTCCCCGGTATTCAGCGGCTTCCAGGTTTCCGCTTCTTACGACTTTGGTTCCAGGACCAAGACCGCTACATCCAATGTTAATTCCTACGGTTACTCTACCCTGCTGACCTGGAGCAACGACATGTTCAATGTCGGCGCTGCCTATCTGGGTACGCATGATGATAGCGGTACCGTTGGCGAAAAGCTCAAGGCCTATGCCTTGGGTGGTGGCGTAAAGATTGGCAGCGCGCTGACCGTCAGCGGCCACTGGGAACATGTCAAGTTCTCCCAAGCCGATTCCAAGCGTGACTACTTTGGCATCGGTGCCAACTACGCAGTGGGCAAGTGGGGTTTCAACGCCTTGGCCCTGAAGGCCAACGAGAAGAAGGTGGCAGGTGTCAAGCAGGATGACGGCGCTTACCAGATCAACCTTGGTGCTCGCTATGCACTGAGCAAGCAGACCACCGCGCTGGCCAACGTGACCTTCCTGGATAACGACACTAACGGTGAATATACCACTGCAACTGCCGTGGGTTCCAAGGGTGCCCGAGCCGGTACTGTATCGCTGGGTCTGCGCACCGACTTCTAATCGAAATTTTCGGTTGGCAAGTTCAGCAAAAAGGCGGGGGAACCCGCCTTTTTGTTTTATGCGCAGGCTGCCGCCAAAGTGGCATGCATTCAGTCTCAGTGCGCTCGGGCAAAGCCCGATCGAATTTGCCGGCAGCTGCAATCTGCAGCCTTGCTTGCTTTACTCCCTTACTCCCCGCTCTCCACCGCCAGAGAGAGGGCCTCGCTAGCCGCTCGATGCGCTAACAGGCAGGGTTGCCATCAATCTGAACAAAAAGACGGGGAAAACCGCTTTTTTGTTTTATGCTTTCCCCTTTGCAAAAATCCAATCCGCCATGCCCGCTCTGACTTCCGAACAATCCGTCGAACATTATGAGAATTTCCCGGTCGGCTCCGTCCTGCTGCCGGCGCGTTTTCGCCCCGCGGTGGCCGCGGTGTACCGCTTTGCCCGTTATGCGGATGATCTGGCCGACGAGGGCGAGGCTGCGGATGTCGAGCGCATTGCGGCGCTGGATGCCTGCAGTACCGAGTTGAATTGGATTGCTCTTGGCGAGCCGCCGCATGGGGACATTTTTAGCGGCTTGGTGCCGCATATCGCGGCGCACCGGATTCCCGTGCAATTGTTCGAGGATCTGCTTTCCGCCTTTCGCCAGGATGTGGCGGTCAAGCGCTATGCCGATTACGCCGCGGTGCTCGATTACTGCCGCCGCTCGGCCGATCCGGTCGGGCGTATTTTGCTTCATATTTTTGGCGAGGCGACGCCGGAAAACCTGCGCCAGTCCGATTGCGTCTGTTCGGCCTTGCAGCTGATCAATTTCTGGCAGGACGTGGCGATCGACTGGCAGAAAGCGCGGGTTTATCTGCCGCAGGAAGACCTGATCCGCTTTGACGTGAGCGAGGCTCAAATCGCCAGCGGGCGTATGGATGGAAGGATGCGCGATCTGCTGGCATTCCAGGTGGCGCGCACCCGGGCACTGCTGTATGAAGGCAAACCGCTGGGCCGGCGCCTGCCGGGCCGGATCGGGCTGGAGATACGTACCATCGTGGCGGCTGGAGACCGGGTGCTGAAGAAGATCGAAGCGGTGAATTACGATGTGTTCAATGCCCGGCCTAAGCTAACCGGGCGTGACTGGCCGGGAATACTCTGGCGCGCCTTGTAGGGCGGCTACGCCTTTACTCCGTGCGACGCCAACCTGCTTTGGCTTGCTCGTTTTTCAGGGGGCTGAAAGTGCTGTCATGCCGCGCGCAGCGCATCGACGATATTCAGCCTTGCCGCGCGCAATGCCGGCAAGAATCCGCCGACAAACCCCATCAACAGTGAAAAGCCCAGAGCCCCGGCGACGATGCCGGGGGTCAGGGTGAAGCTAAAGGCGAGCTCGGAAAAGGTTTGCCAGTTCATGGTGGAAATGGTGATCCATTGCATGGCGCTGGCGGCGAGAATGCCCGCGCAGCCGCCGACAAGACTCAACAGCAGCGATTCGCCCAGGAAGGCGATCAGGATGCGGTTGCGGCGAAAACCGATTGCCCGCAATGCGCCGATTTCATTCACGCGGCTGGCGACCGAGCCGTACATCGTGATCATCGCACCCAGCACCGCGCCGATCGAGAAGATGATCGACAGCGTATTGCCCAGGATGCTGATGAAAGTCGCCATGAATTTCGACTGGTCGGCGTAGAACGCGTTCTCGCGTTTGGCCTCCACGGTCAGGCGCCGGTCTGCCGCGACGCGCGCGACAAGATCATCGAACGCGCGGCGGTCGTCGAGCTTCAGGATGACCGAGGAATACACCGGGCGGCGAAAAGCCTGCAGCATTTGTTCACCATCGCCCCAGATTTCCGAGTTGAAGCCCGTTTTCCCCGCATCGAAAATCCCGACGATCTGCCATTCGCGCCGCGCGAAGTACAGCTGCTCGCCTAGCCCCGTACCGGCAAAGCCTTTGGCGATGCTGCTGCCGACGATGATCTCGTTGCTGCCTGGCGCAAACGGCCGGCCGGCAATCAGCTGCACTTGCGGGCGCAAGGCCAGTCCTGTGCTATCACTGCCGCGCACGGTGATGTTGGCCGGGCTGCGGCGCTGTTTCTTGTTCAGCGAGATCAGTACCAGGCATTCGCTGGCAAACAGCGGCTTGCCGGAAGGGTCGGTGGCAATATGCGGCAGGCCGGACAGGATGCGCGATTGGTTACGCTCGATGCTGCTTTGGATCTCAGTCTGTGATGCGGTGCGAATCAGCACGACGTTGTCCGGGCTGCCGGTTTCCACCAGGGTTGAGCGCAGGCCCGCTTCCAGCATCTGCACCACGGTGAAGACGAACACCACCAGCGCCATGCCGCTTGCGGTCAGCAGTGTGGTCAGCCGTCGGGCGAAAAGGTTGCGCCAGATGTACTGGAGTGGAATGCCGCGCATCACACCACCGCCCGCAAGCCGTCGATGATCCGCATCCGCATCGCGCGGGCCGCGGGGATGATGGCGGCTGTCACCCCGATGACGCCCGCTGCAGCGATCTGCATCCAGAGCGTTTCCGGGGCCACGTTGAAGACTGGGAAGATATTGTCGAGCTTGCTTCCAACCAGACGAGCGGCGGGGGCGGTAGCGAGGATGCCGATGCCCCCGCCGATCAGAGCGAGCAGCAGTGATTCGGCGTAAACCAGCGCGCCGACCACGAGCGGAGAAAACCCGAGTGCCTTGAGCGTGGCATATTCGGGCCCGCGTTCGCGCGCCGCCATGGCCATGGTGTTGGCCATGACCGCCATGATGATCACGATCACGACGAACGAGACGATCTGGATCGCGTTCACGATGGCGCCGGTCATCGCGATGAAGCCGAGGTTGAAGGCCTTTTCTGTTTCGGTCAGCGTTTCGGCCAGCGAGTTCTTGAATTCGGCATCAACGCGGCGCGAGATCGCCGCGGCTTCGCGTCCGTCGCGGATTTGCAGCAGGTAGATGCCGACCTGGTTGCCACGACCGGGATAGAGTTGCTGCACGCGCTCGTTCAGGTAGTCCCAGCGGAAGATGAACTGGCTCTCGTCGGTGTTGGCATGGCGGCCGCTGTAGATGCCGCGCACCACGAATTCCCAGTTGCCGGGGTAGATCGTGCCTTTGATCGGCACCACGTCGCCGATTTTCCAGCCGAAGCGGTTGGCGAGCTTGCGCCCGACAATCACGCCGCGCCTATCGTTCAGGAAGGCGCGCATCTCATCCGGCGGGACGATGTTTTCCGGATAGAGCTGGAAATGGGTCTCGGGATCGACGGCGAATTGCGCGAAAAAGTTGCGCTCGTCGATGTAGACGCCGTTGAACCAGTTCATCTTGCCGACTTGCGTTACGCCGTCGATGGCGCGCAATTTTTCGGCGTAGGACAAGGGCAGCGGGAAGATCAACGAGATCGAGCTGCGCACGACCAGGCGCTTGTCGGAGGCCGCATCCGCGCCGGCATACCAGGCCGAGACCACGGTGCGCAGCAGGCCGAAGGCGAGAATCGCCACGACGATGCCGAGGATGGTCAGCGAAGAGCGTAGCCGGTGGCGCAGGGTGTTGCGCAGCGCGAAGCGGATCAGCAGCGTCAGCACGGCGGACTACCATGCGCTGCATCCAGCAGGGCGGCGATCTTGCCATCCGGCGCAAACTTGCGCGCAAACAGGGCGGGGCTTGCCAAGAGTTGCGGCAGATCGGCCTCGGAGAAAGTGCGCGGCGACCACGCGCCCTCCTGCCACTCGATCAGGCGCAACGGATCACGAACGAGTTGTTCGACAAAAGCGCTGTGCCAGAGCAGGGTCTGGAAAAACATTTCGTCGGGCACCAGCGTGCGGCGGAAAAAACGCAACACTTGCGGGTAGGCTGCGCAGAAATCCAGCAGCCAGCGGCAGGCTGCGCTTGAGAGCATCCACCATTGCGAGCCGGCATGCACTTCGCGCAGCGGGTGCGGCAAGCGGCGGCGCAGGCCGAGGCGGTTGAGGATTCGCTGCAGTTTTTGCAGCCAACGGCCGACGGGTTTTCCATTCAGGCGTTCGCAGTGGAAGGCTTCGTAGCGGTAGCGCACGTCGAATTGCACCAGGCTGCGCAGGTCGATAAAACCGGCCGCGCCCGACTGGGCCAGCTTTGCGACGATGGCATCGTGCGGCTGCAGCGGGTAATCCTGCCCGGAAAGCAGGATCTGCCAGTCGCAACCATCATTCAAGGCGGCTTGCATCAGGTGCAGCGTGGCATCGACCAGCGAAAAACCGCCCCAGCGGCAGGGCTGGCGCGCTATCCACGTGGCAGGGGCGGAGGCGTTTGCCACGGCAGCCTGCATGGCGGCATAGGTTTCGGGCGGGGTATTGGCATCGATGTGCAGGTATAGCCACACTCCGGGAGCGGCCAGCCGGGCGGCCAGGCGCCCAAGTTGCTGCGGCTGGGCGTGGGCCAGGATCAGGTAGGCGATCTTCATGGGGGAAAGCATACCGCAGCCGGGATAGCCGGCGAAAGCCTGGCCTGGTCCCAAGAGACTGTTTACGATCTTTAGGATGCAGTGATCAGGGCTCATGCGCTGCGCTTCATCCTGTTGATGCCCTCACGCGACAGATCGTGAGCAGATCTAAAGGCCGGCTCAAACCTTTCAGTACTTCCTTACAAGCCGTGGTCGGTCCCTGCTACTATCATGGGTTAGCAGATTAAATGCGTCTTCCGGAGACCGGTTTGAAAATTAAAACCCCGCTTCTGCTGTTTGTCGTGGCCATGCTGGGCGTGCTTGTCATGCTGGCTGTCGCTTTGCTGGATATTCGCAGTAGCCAGCATGCCATCCAGCAACTGGAGGAGCAGCGCTCGTTGCGCCACCGTTTTGCAGAAGAGCTGCGCAGCAGCTCGGATGGGCTCACCCGCCTGGCGCGTGCCTACGTGGCGACCAATGAAAAACGGTATGAAGACTATTACCACGAAATTGCCGGTATCCGGGATGGCAAAAACCCTCGTCCGCTGAATTTTGACAGCAGCTACCTGCCGCGGCGCTTGGCGTTGCAGGATATTCCTCTCGATGGCGAGCGCATTGCTTTCCAGGATATGTTGCGCCGGCATAACTTGGCGCCGGATGATATTGCGACCTTGATGGCGATACTGGCCCGTTCCGAGCGGCTGATGGCGATTGATCTCAAGGCAATTGCCGCGGTGAATGGCCAAGAGCCCAACAGCGCCTTTGTCGCCGGAATTCCCAATTTGCCCCTGGCCCGGCAGTTGATGTACAGCCCGGTCTATATGTCCGAGTGGGCGGCGATTGTCGACGAGTTGCAGCAGTTCAATCAGCGGATTGAAAAGGAAACCCGCCAGAGTGGGGCCGCCCTTGCCCGGCATCAGCGTGATTTGTTGCTGTTGGCGGGCGGGTTGTCCGTGGTGATGCTGGTTGCCCTGGGTGTGCTGGCAGTCTGGGGTGAGCGCCGCTTGATCCGGCCGCTGGCGCGCATGGGGGGGCAGGTGCAACAGATCGCCCTGGGCGATTACTCGGTAAGAGCCGATGAGAATGGCTTTGCAGAAATCCAGCAGCTGGCGCGTGCATTCAACGATATGGCCAGTGCCATCGAGCAGGATGTTCACGCTCTGCGGCTGACCGAGGAGCGGCTGAGCCATTCCGAGCGGCATTACCGGGCGCTGTTCGATGGCGCGGTAGATGCCATCCTGATTCGGCCGCTGAACAAGCCCTACGCGGATGTAAACAACTCCGCCTGCCGGCTGATGGGATATAGCCGTGAAGAAATGCTGGGTTTCTATCCAACGGATATCTTTTCCCCCGAAGCCTATCTGAGTGACGAGGAACTGCTGGCACTGGTTCGCGAGAAGGGCTGGGCCCTGTTTGATTCCCTGATCGTGACCAGCGAAGGGCAACGCATTCCGGTCGAAATCAGCGCGCGGCTGGTGGACTATGACGGGGAGCCGGCAATTCTGTCCGTCCACCGCAATATTGCCGAGCGATTGCAGATGGAAAACAAGCTACGCCGCTCCAAGGAGTTTGCTGAGCGCCTGATCGAAACGGCGAATGTGATGGTGGTCGGATTCGACCGGCAAGGGCAGGTATTGGTATTCAATGCAGCAGCCGAGCGGCTCACGGGCTATGGGCGCGAGGAAGTGCTCGGTAGAAACTGGTTTGATCTGATGGTGCCCGCAAACAGTTACCGCGATGTCTGGGAGCAAGTAGGCAGCGCGCTTGGAAACGGGACGTTCCAGGTGGAGTTTGAGAACCCCGTCCGGACCCGGCAGGGCGAGGAGCGCATCATTTCCTGGCAAAACAGCCGGGTGGTCGGCCATGATTCCGGGCTGTGCGCTATTTCCTTCGGTGTCGATGTGACCGAGCTGCGTGAAGCGGAAAAAAGATGGCGACTGTTGCTCGACAACGCACCGGTTCCGATGATGGTTGCCGAAGGGCGCGATAACCATGTGAGCTTTGCCAACCGCAAATTTCGCGAGCTGATTGGCTATGCGCCGGATGAAATCCGGGATATGGAACATTGGTGGCCGCTGGCGTATCCCGATCCCGATTACCGGGAAGCCGTCAAGGCACGCTGGGTGGAACGGGTGACCTATGCGCTGCGGAGCGGGCAATCGCCGGAGCCGGATGAGGCCAGAATCCGCTGCAAATCGGGCGAGGAGCGCAGCTTCGAAGTGCATCACAGCGCGATGGCCGGGGTGCGCCTGAGCATGTTCGTGGATTTGAGCGAGCGCCGGCTGGCCGAGCAGCAAATTGCCGAGTTAGGCGAACTCAGCCAGCAGGTGATCGAGAAAACCACTTCCGGGATCATGGTGACCTCCGAAAATGGCGAAGTTGTTCTGGCCAACAAATCCGCCGGATCCATCATGGGGGCCGGCGCACAAGGCCTGATTGGCTACAATTTGCTCGATAGTGCCGCAGCCATGGAAACCGGCACTGCTATGCTGGCGAATGAAGCACTGAAAAGCGGGGTGCCGCAGCATTTTGAAGGGCCGATGACGACCTCGTTCGGGCGGTCTATTTGGGTCTCTGTTGATTACATCCGTATTCGCATGCGCGGTGAAAACCTGCTGCTGGTCGTGGTCAGCGATTTGTCGGATTTCAAGGCGGCAGAGGAAATCCTGCGCGAAGCGAAACGCGCAGCGGAAAGTGCCAACCGCTCCAAGAGCGAATTCATTGCCAACATGAGCCATGAGATTCGCACACCCATGAATGCAGTGATCGGCCTGGCCCAGCTGGCCCTATCCACCGATCTGAACCCGAAACAGCGCGATTACCTGCAAAAAATCCACCTGTCATCGCGTTCCTTGCTGGGCATCCTCAACGATATCCTGGATTACTCCAAGATCGAGGCCGGGCGGCTGGATATCGAATCGGTCGCATTCAACCTGGAGGAGGTTCTGCAAAACATCACCAACCTCTTTATCGTTTCGGCAGAAGAGAAGGGCATCGAGATGGTGTATGTCGTCGATCCCGGATTGCCGCTCGCCCTGAAGGGCGATCCGTTGCGGATCGGGCAGGTGCTCTCCAATCTCGTGGGCAATGCCATCAAGTTCACCGAGCGAGGCGAAATTGCCATTGCCGTGCGCGGGCAGTTGCAGGGCGACAACACCGTGTTGCTGGAGTGCAGCGTGCGCGACACCGGCATCGGCATGAGTGTGGAACAGATGCAACGTCTGTTTGCCCCCTTCAGTCAGGGCGATGGCTCGATCACGCGCCGTTATGGGGGTTCCGGGCTGGGATTGGCAATCAGCCAGCGCCTGGTGCAAATGATGGGGGGCGAAATTTCCGTCGAAAGTGAAGAAGGCGGGGGCAGCGTGTTCCGCTTTACCTCCCGTTGCGGCTTGGTGCCGGAGGCACAAAATCAGGTTCATCCATCCCTTGAGAATTTGCATGTGCTGGTGGTGGATGATCTGGCATCCTCGCGCGAGATGTTGCGCCAGACGCTGGAAGCATGGGGCTATAGCGTGATGCTGGCAGCGTCCGGCAATGAGGCATTGCAAATGCTGCAGGCACCGGCACAGGTCGATGTGGCATTGCTGGATTGGAAAATGCCGGGAATAGAGGGCGTGGAACTGGCCAAGCGCGTTCGCGCCAGTTTGCCTGATCAGGGAATGGCTCCAGCATTGCCCATCATAATCATGACATCAGCCGGCAATCGGGATGATATGGCGCAGGCGGCGGAAACCATCGGGCTGGCGGTTGTGTTGCTCAAGCCGGTAACGCCCTCAAGCTTGTTCGATGCACTGGTCAGCCTGCTTGCGGACGGGAATCCGCCGCGCTTGGCCGAGCCTGGCGCGGTACAGGCTGCCTTGGCGGGCGCCCGCATTCTGCTGGTTGAGGACAACGCGATCAACCAGCAGGTGGCGCGTGAATTCCTGAGCCAGGCCGGGGTGAAAACCGTGTTGGCGAGCAATGGCCGCGAAGCGCTGGCGTGGCTGGCCCGGGAGACTTTCGATGCCGTATTGATGGACGTTCACATGCCCGAGATGAACGGGCTTGAGGCTACGCGCCGGCTGCGTGCTGATCCGCGCTGGAAAGACCTGCCGGTGCTGGCCATGACCGCTGCGGTATTGCCCGAGGACCGCAGCGCCTGCATTGCGGCCGGCATGAATGATTATGTGGCCAAGCCGGTTGATCGGGAAAAATTGCTGAGCGTGCTGCAGCATTGGATCCGGTCCAGTGCGCCTGCCATGGAACAAGGCAGGGTGCCGGAGGGGCAAGAGGAAGCCATGCCTGATTTGCCCGGTTTTGACATGGTGCGAATCAGCCAGATGACCGATGGCGATATGGATTTTTTCCGCCGGCTGCTGGCGTATTTCGCCCGTGATTTCGCCGATTTCCAGGAACGGTTGGCTGAAAAGCTGGCCGGCGGCGACTGGTCCGGTGCGCGTGCGCTGGTGCATGCGATCAAGGGTGCGTCGGGCAACTTGGGTGCCGAGCGGGTATACCGGGCAGCTTGCCGGCTTGAATCCGAGCTGCAGGCCGATATGGCGCCGGATGCCCTGGAGGATTTCCTCTTTGCCTTGAGCGCGTCACTGCAAGTTGCAGACGGCTTGTTGCTGGAAAAAGATCATGAAGCCGTGGCAGTGCCCATGGATGCGGAAAAGTGCCGTACCTTGCTGGGCCAATTGGCGGTATTGCTTGAAGAGCAGGAACTGGTGCCCGACCAATTGCAGCAGGAGCTTTGCCAGCAATTTGCCGAACATCCAGCGCCGGTGCAGCGGCTGTTGCGTGCCTTGGGCATGTTCAACTTTGCGGCAGCCAAGGAAGTGTGGCATGAACTGGCGGCATTGGCGGGTATGCCCGAAGGAGGGGTGTGATGGAAGAAGTTACCAAGCCGGTTGTGCTGATCGTCGATGACGTGGCGGCCAATATCCAGGTGTTGGCTGAGGCGCTCAAGGCAGATTACCGCATACGCGTTGCCAGCAGCGGCGAGGATGCGCTGCGCGTGGCCAGGCGCGCGCCCCAGCCAGACCTGATCCTGCTTGATGTGATGATGCCCGGCATGGATGGCTATGAAGTCTGCCGGCGCCTCAAACGCGATGAAGACACGCAAAATATCCCGGTGATCTTCGTGACTGCGCGCGATGATGCCGAGGATGAGGAGTTCGGCCTGAATCTGGGCGCGGTGGATTACGTGGTCAAACCGTATCACCTGCCCATCGTTCGGGCGCGGGTACGCAACCATGTGCTGCTCAAGCAGAAGAATGATTTGCTGGAGCGGCTGGCGCTGATCGATGGTTTGACCGGCATTCCCAACCGGCGCCATTTCGATGAACGTTTCGACGCTGAATGGCGCCGCGCCGTGCGCGATGGCCAGTCGCTGGCCTTGGTGATCGCGGATGTGGACCGCTTCAAGTCGTTCAATGATCATTATGGCCATGGCGCCGGCGATGCCTGCCTGCGCACGGTGGCGCGAGCCATGCAGCTTTCGCTGACCCGCCCGGGCGACATGCTGGCGCGTTACGGTGGCGAGGAGTTCGTGGTGCTCTTGCCCGATACGGATCTAGAAGGGGCGGGGCAGGTGGCCGAGCGGATGCGGCGGCAGGTCATAGTGCTCAATCAGCCGCATGTGCAGTCGGACATCGGCGTGGTGACGATCAGTCTTGGATATGCCGCACTGGGTTCGGTGCAGGAAAGTCAGCAGATGACCCCGTCAATGCTGCTGGACAAGGCCGATGCCGGTTTGTATCAGGCCAAATCCGGCGGGCGCAACCGGGCGTGCTGCGTGGTTGAAGAGTAATTTTGCTTGTAGCAGACAATAAAAATGGCCAGCGTAAAGCTGGCCATTTTGCTGTTTCGTTGGTAACGCGCGGACAAATTACAGCTTGCCTGAGATCCAGTCTTGCACCGAGCTCAGTGCCGCAGCCAGATTCTCCGGTTGGGTACCGCCGGCTTGCGCCATGTCCGGGCGGCCGCCGCCCTTGCCGCCGACTTGCTGCGCGACAAAGTTGACGAGTTCGCCGGCCTTGACCTTGGCTGTGGTGTCGGCGGTGACGCCGGCAATCAGCGCGACCTTGCCGTCGGTGACCGAGGCCAGCACGACCGCGGCGGTTTTCAGCTTGTCTTTCAGCTTGTCCAGCGTTTCGCGCAGCGCGGCGTTGTCGGCACCTTCGAGCAGTGCGGCCAGCACCTTTACGCCCTTGATGTCGGCGGCTTGGTTGGCGAGATCATCGCCCTGGCTTGCGGCGAGCTTGGCTTTGAGCTTGGCGAGTTCCTTTTCCAGACCCTTGGCGTGGTCCTGGATGCGGCCGAGTTTGGCAACGAGCTCACCGGGCTGCGCTTGCGCGATGGCCAGCGCTTCCTTGATTTCGCTTTCCATACCTTGTACCAGCGCCAGTGCGCCTTCGCCAGTCACGGCTTCAATGCGGCGCACACCCGCGGCGACGCCGCCCTCGGCGATGACCTTGCACAGGCCGATGTCACCGGTGCGGTTCACATGCGTGCCGCCGCACAGTTCGGTCGAGAATTCGCCCATTTTCACCACGCGCACTTCATCGCCATACTTTTCGCCGAACAGTGCCATCGCGCCGGCCTTGATCGCATCGTCGTAACCCATGTTGGCAATGGTCAGCGGGTGGTTGTGCATGATCACATGGTTGACCAGTTGTTCGACCTTGGCGATTTCTTCGGCAGTGACGGCTTTCGGATGCGAGAAGTCGAAGCGGGTGCGCTCCCAAGTCACCAGCGAGCCTTTTTGCTCGACGTGCTTGCCGAGCACTTCGCGCAACGCGGCGTGCAGCAAGTGGGTGGCTGAGTGGTTGCGGGTGGTGGCGCTGCGCTTGTGCAGATCGATGCTGGCGGTCACGCTGTCGCCGACCTTCAGGCTGCCGCGTGCCAGTGCGCCCTGGTGGCCGAACACATCGGCCTTGACCTTCTGTGTGTCGGTCACATCGAACAGCGCATCGACGCCGCCGGTGGCGAAGATTTCACCCACGTCGCCAGACTGACCACCCGATTCGGCGTAGAACGGGGTGTGATCGAGCACGATCACGCCCTCGTCGCCGGCCTTGAGCTCGGATACTGGTTCGCTGCCCTTGTAGAGCGCCAGTACCGTGGCTTCGAAGCTGGTCTCGCTGTAGCCGTGGAAGCACGATGCGGCGCCGTCGTAGGCAAGACCTGCCGCCATCTTGAACTGGCCGGCGGCCTTGGATTGTTTGCGCTGCGCTTCGAGCGCGGCTTCGAAGCCCGCCATATCAACGCCCAAACCGCGTTCGCGGCAGATGTCGGCGGTCAGATCGATCGGGAAACCGAAGGTATCGGCCAGCTTGAAGGCGGTGGCGCCGTCGAGCACGGTCTTGCCGCCGGCGAGCGCCTGTTCCAGCAGATCCATGCCGTGGTTGACGGTCTTGCCGAAGAGTTCTTCTTCCAGCTTCAGTGCGTCTTCGATATGGGCCTGGCGGGTGCGCAGTTCCGGATAGGCTTCGCCCATCACGTCGGCCAGCGGGGCAACCAGTTTATGGAAGAACACGCCTTTCTGGCCCAGCTTGTAGCCGTGACGGATCGCGCGGCGGATGATCCGGCGCAACACGTAACCACGACCATCGTTCGAGGGCAGCGCGCCGTCGGCGATCAGGAAGGCGCAGGCGCGGATATGGTCGGCAATCACCTTGAGCGACGGCGTGGTCTGGTTGTATTCAACGCCGGTCACCTTGGCAGCGGCCTTGAGCAGGTCGACGAACAGGTCGATCTCGTAGTTGGAATTCACATGCTGCATCACGGCAGAAATGCGCTCGAGGCCCATGCCGGTATCGACCGAAGGCTTGGGCAGCGGGTGCATCACGCCGGCTTCGTCGCGGTTGAACTGCATGAACACGTTGTTCCAGATCTCGATGTAGCGGTCGCCGTCTTCTTCCGGCGTGCCTGGCAGGCCGCCCGGGATGTGCGCGCCGTGATCGTAGAAGATTTCGGTGCACGGGCCGCAGGGGCCGGTGTCGCCCATCGCCCAGAAGTTGTCCGAGGCATACTTGGCGCCCTTGTTGTCGCCGATGCGGATGATGCGGTCGGCAGTCAGGCCCACATCCTTGTGCCAGATGTCGAAGGCTTCGTCATCGGTGGCGTAGATGGTGACCCAGAGCTTTTCCTTGGGCAGGGCGAGCCAGTACGGGGAAGTCAGGAATTCCCAGGCGAACAGGATCGCATCGCGCTTGAAGTAATCGCCAAAGCTGAAGTTGCCCAGCATCTCGAAGAAGGTATGGTGGCGTGCGGTGTAGCCGACGTTTTCCAGATCGTTGTGCTTGCCGCCGGCGCGTACGCACTTTTGCGAGG
This sequence comes from Pseudomonadota bacterium, assembly GCA_018261735.1. Classification (GTDB taxonomy): domain Bacteria; phylum Pseudomonadota; class Gammaproteobacteria; order Burkholderiales; family Chitinibacteraceae; genus Formivibrio. Next base: position 3,531 of record JAGTRM010000047.1, on the reverse strand, counting down.
TGGTTGCGCGGTTGTACGCACGCTTGTCAAAGCCGAGGAACACGTCCTTGAACTGGTTCATGCCGGCGTTGGTAAACAGGATGGTCGGGTCGTTGGCGGGAATCAGCGACGACGAGGCGACGATCTGGTGGCCCTTCTGGGCGAAGAAATCGAGGAACTTCTGGCGAATCTCGGCGGATTTCATGGCAGTTCAGCCTGCGAAAAAGTGAGCGGTAAGGGTCGAGATTCTAATGGAAAAGCGCTCTCTACGGGAGGGGGCTGCGCGGCTTGGCGACCAGGGTGCGGAACAGGATCAAACTGCTGATGCCGCACAGGGCCATGATGCCGGTCATGGGCAGGGCGGTTTTGGCATGAATCAGCCCGATGCTGAAGCTGGCCACGGTGGCCATGCTGAACTGCAACGCCCCCATCAGGGCCGATGCGAGGCCGGCTTGGTGGCCTTGCTTGGCCAGTGCGCAGGCCGTGGTATTCGGGCTGATGAAGCCCAGGCTCATCATGTAACCAAAGAGCCCGATCAGTAGCAGGGGCAGCCCGCCCAGCCCCGTGGCGCCAGAAAGCAGCAATACCAGGCCAAAACCGGCCGGCGCCAGGGTGGCGCAGTGCAGGATTTTCCCGATGCCGTATTTGGGCAGCAGTCGCGTATTGATTTGCGAGGCAAGGATGTAGGCGAAGGCGTTGCTGCCGAATACCCAGCCAAAGTGGTGGGCAGGGATGTGCCACAACTCGATGATGACGAAAGGCGAGCCCGTAATGTAGGTGAACAAGCCGGACTGGGCCAGACCCCCGGCAAGGACATTGCCGATGAAGGTCTTGTCTTTGCATAGCGCGGCATAGTTTTTCAGGGTGGTGAGCGGGTGCAGCGGGCAATTCGGATCAGCCGGGTGGGATTCTTCCAGCCCGAAGTGGATCGCAGCCAGGCTGAGGGTGCCATAGATCGCCAGGCACCAGAAAATGCCTTGCCAGCTCGCGAGTTGCAGGATTGCCCCGCCCAGAATCGGCGCCAGAATCGGCGCAATTCCCATGACAAGAATCAGCAGGGAAAAAGCCCGCGCAGCGCCCTGGGCCTCGAAATGATCGCGCACGATCGCCCGCGATATCACCATGCCGGCGCAGCCGCCCAGAGCCTGAACAAACCGGCAAAAAATCAACATCTCGATACTGGTCGAAAAGGCGCAGCCGAGGGTGGCGAGCACATAGAGCGCCATGCCGCCATACAGCGGCGGCTTGCGGCCGAAGCGATCGGTGATCGGCCCGTAAAAGGCCTGGCCCAGTGACAAGCCAATGAAAAAGGCCGCCAGTGTGAATTCCACCGCACCGCCACTGGCTGTCAGCGTCGAAGCAATGCGCGGAAAGCTCGGCAGGTACATGTCGATGGACAACGGGCCAATGGCAGTCAGGCTGCCCAGCAGCAGAAAAAGGCCTAGGCGGTAATCGGATTTACTCATAAGGGATGTGCCAGCGTTTGATGCGTCCAGGTATTGGAAGCGGATTTCAGCGAGGGGGTGTATCCGTCTGCCCGGCGGCAAGCCAGCTATTTCTGCAGGGCGCTTTGTTGCCAATGGGTGCAAGGCCTCAGCCTGGCTTGTGCTTGGTATGAGCTTGGCGCGGCCCATCATGTTAGTACATTGCTTTGTTACTTTTCTAGAAAGTATTTGGTGATATTTACGTAATTAGATGTTCGGATTTCCGGATGGTATTGGGGTGCGCTATCCGGATAGCTGGATAGGTATTTTGCACAATAAATAATTAAATCAATAAAAACAATAACATGTAGGTTTGTAAATAGTTGGCACGACTTGTGCATTATATGTAGCGCGATGGATAAAACTACATTGCCCTGGTCGTGGTGGTGTTTTTCGGCTGGGGGTGGAAATCCAGGCTGTCCAGGAATAGGGGTTGGATAGCTTGGGAAAACGTTGCAGGGGCGCGAAGTTCACTGTGTTACGTCTGGCGCCCATTTAAGGCAAGAGCAGTATCCCGGTGAAATGTGTAGTCGCCCGTTCCACTTTTTTTTCCTGGCTCGAAAAGTCGGGTTTCTTCGAGGAGAAGATGTAATGGATCACTCAACCGTTGTAGAAAGCGTACCCGCTTCGGGAGGTTTCTTTTCCCGTTTGATGGGTCAAAAGATCGGCGCGATGCCGCTGCCGGTTTATTTCGTTCTTGCATGTATTGTTCTGGGTGCTTCGTTTGTCCAGATCAAAAATCATGCGACTGGCGCTATGGCGTCGGCCTTGCCGGCTGACATGATCGGCGGCTTTGCCATCATCATGGTATTCGGTTTCCTGCTGGGTCACCTCGGTGGCAAGATTCCTGTTCTGAAAGAGATCGGCGGTTCGGCGATCATGGCGCTGTTTGTTCCGTCGGCACTGCTGGCTTACGGGATTTTCAATCCCAGTATGAAGGCTGCCACGGTTGCCATCATGAAAACCTCCAACTTCCTGTATTTCTATATCTCCTGCCTGGTGGCAGGTAGCCTGCTGGGGATGAACCGCAAGGTGCTGCTGCAGGGCTTCATGCGGATGTTCATTCCGCTGGTGGTTGGCACGATCGCTGCAACGATTGTCGGTGTCAGCGTTGGCCTGCTGTTCGGCTACGCGCCATACAAGACCTTCTTCTTCATCTTGATCCCGATCATGGGTGGTGGCGTGGGCGAAGGCATTCTGCCGTTGTCGATGGCTTATGCCGAAATGGGCATCCTGGGCAAGACCCAAGGTGAACTGATTGCCATGATGATCCCGGCAGCCTTGATCGGCAACGTGGTCGCCATCGTGTCGGCCGGTATGCTCAAGCGCCTTGGCGACAAGCATGGGCAATACAGCGGCAAGGGCTTGCTGGTTCGCACTGGCGATGACAATGAACTGCTCAAGGAAATGGGTGCCGACAAGCCGATCGAGCTGCCGTTGATGGGCTGTGGTCTGCTGATTGCCTGCAGCTTCTGGATTCTGGGTTCCTTCCTGTCCCCGTACGTTGGCATTCCTGGCCCGATCCTGATGATTCTGGGTGCGGCTTTGGCCAAGGTGCTGCAAATCGTTCCGGCTCGCATGGAGCAGGGCGCCTACCAGATGTACAAGTTCATGACCACCAACCTGACCTACCCGCTGCTGGTTGGCTTGGGCATTCTGTATGTGCCTTGGAAAGACCTGATCGGTGCCTTCACCTTCGGCTACTTCATGATTTGTGCAAGCGCCGTGCTGGCCATGATCTCGTCGGGCTGGTTCATCGGCAAGTTCCTGAACATGTACCAGGTTGAATCTGCAGTGGTGACGGCTTGCCACAGCGGCTTGGGCGGCACTGGCGACGTGGCCATTCTTTCGGCCTGCGACCGGATGGGGCTGATGCCGTTTGCCCAGATATCCACCCGTATCGGTGGCGCATCGATGATCGTGTTCGCGGTGTTCGCGATCAAGATGTTCGCATGAGGTTGACCATTTAAGTTTGCTCGAAAGCTTTCTGCCACGGATTCCCGGGTGTTTGGGCGGGGGAATCTGCCTCGGGATCGAGGGAGTCCGTGGTAGGAAAGATTTTGGGATT
>JAGTRM010000046.1 GCA_018261735.1 Pseudomonadota bacterium | reverse complement strand
AATAAAACGTCGGGGCAGTCATGATTCGGCGTTTCTCGTGGCTTGTTTTGCTTTTGTGGGCGCTACCGGCTTGGGCAGCCGATCCGGGCATTCCGCTCCTGAATGCCACGACGAGCGGTGGCGGCACAGCCTATACCTTGTCGGTCCAGACCCTGTTGTTTCTTTCTGCGCTCAGTTTCCTGCCGGCCATCCTGCTGATGATGACCGCTTTTACGCGGGTGGTGATCGTGCTTTCCCTGTTGCGCCAGGCTCTGGGGGTGATACAGGCACCACCGAATCAGGTGGTGATCGGACTTTCCCTGTTCCTGACCTTTTTCATCATGGCGCCGGTATTCGACAAGATCCACCGGGATGCGTATCAGCCCTATTCCGAACAAAAAATCAGCTTCAACGAGGCGCTGGACAAAGGCTCGATCCCGCTGAAAGAATTCATGCTCAAGCAGACCCGGCAGAAGGATCTGGCGTTTTTTATCGAGGTCTCGGGCGCGCAAAAGCCCAATGGCCCGGAAGATGTCAGCCTGCGCGTGCTCGTGCCGGCTTTTGCGACCAGCGAGCTGAAAACAGCCTTTCAGATCGGTTTTCTGGTGTTTCTGCCGTTTTTGATCATCGATGTGGTGGTGGCCAGCATCCTGATGGCCATGGGTATGATGATGGTTTCGCCCGTGGTGATTTCCCTGCCGTTCAAGTTGATGTTGTTCGTGCTGGTGGATGGCTGGACCTTGCTGATGGGCTCGCTGGTGCAGAGTTTTCTGCAATGAGGAGTGTGCGATGACGCCGGAAAACGTGGTGACAACCATGCAGCGTGCCATGGAAGTCATGGTGCTGCTGGGTGGCCCGCTGCTGCTTTCCACGTTGGTGATTGGTCTCGTGGTCAGTATTTTTCAGGCTGCAACCCAGATCAATGAAGCCACGTTGTCATTCATTCCCAAGTTGCTGATGGCGTTTCTGGTGGTGGTGGTGGCAGGGCCGTGGATGCTGCAGGTGATCACGGATTATACCATTCGCCTGTATCAAAGCATTCCGCAGCTCGTGGGTTGATGTTTACCTTTACCCAAGGCCAGATCAATGCCTGGCTTGCGCTGTTCTGGTGGCCTTTCCTGCGCATTTTCGGTTTGTTTCTAACTGATCCCTTCTTTTCCAGCAGGGTTATCCCAGTTCGTGTGCGAATCGGCTTCTCCATCATGCTGGCTTTGTTGATCGCGCCCGGATTGGTTGATGTGCCGGTGGTGTCGGTGGTTTCCCCGGAAGGATTGCTCATCGCCCTGAAAGAGCTGCTGATTGGTTTGTCGATTGGCTTTGTGGTGCGCTTGGTTTTTACCGGAATGGAAATGGCCGGGCATTTGTCAGGCTTGCAGATGGGCTTGGGATTCGCCAGTTTCTACGATCCGCAGCATTCCACCAATGTTCCCATCGTGGCGCAGGTGCTTAGCCTCTTCATGTTGCTGGTCTTTCTGGCGTTCAACGGGCATTTGATTGTATTGCGAGCACTGTTCGAGAGTTATGCCCAGTTGCCGATCAGTACGGGGTTGCCCGGCGCGGGCGGGCTTCGCTTGATGGCGGATTATGGCGCGATCGTTTTTCGGGCCGGAGTCATGCTTTCCCTGCCGGTGGTGGCGGTCTTGCTGGTGACCAATCTGGCTATTGGCGTGATGACTCGTGCGGCGCCACAGCTCAATGTGTTTGCCATCGGTTTTCCGATCACGCTGGGGATTGGCCTGGGCACGCTGTATCTGCTGCTGCCTTTCCTGGTGCCGCACGTGGACGCATTGCTCGGCGAGATGACGCGCTTCTGGATCAAGCTGCTGCATGCCTATCGAGTGTGAATAATTCTTGATAGTTCCACTCGACTATTTGCTGCGGGTATAATTTCCGCGAACCCCTAATGTGAGATTTTTCTTATGGTCGCTGCGATTGCCGATGTGCAAAATTCGCCTGATATCCGCAATATTGCCATTAACAAGGTAGGCATCAAGTCGATCCGCCATCCGATCCGGGTTTCCGATCGTGCCGATGGCGAGCAATACACGGTTGCCATCTTTGACATGTTCGTGTTCCTGCCCCAGCACTTCAAGGGCACCCACATGTCGCGTTTTGTCGAGATTCTGAATAGTCACGAAAAAGCGATTTCGGTCAATTCCTTTGAAGCCATCCTGCGTGAAATGAGCGAACGGCTGGAGGCGGATGCCGGCTATCTGGAGATGCGTTTCCCGTTTTTCATCAACAAGGTCGCACCGATTTCCGGTGTGAAAAGCATGATGGATTACGATGTGACGCTGGTGGGCGAGATCAAGTCCGGCAAGTTCGAAATGAGCCTCAAGGTGCTGGTGCCGGTAACCAGCCTTTGCCCGTGCTCGAAGAAGATCTCCGATTACGGCGCGCACAACCAGCGCTCGCACGTCACGGTGACGGCAACGCTGGCCGAGCATGTCTGGATCGAAGAGATCGTTGATCTGGTGGAAAAGGAAGCCTCGTGCGAATTGTATGGCCTGCTCAAGCGGCCGGATGAAAAATATGTGACCGAACGCGCCTACGATAATCCCAAGTTCGTCGAGGATATGGTGCGCGATGTGGCGGCGCGATTGAATGCGGACGCGCGCATTGCTGCGTACGTGGTGGAATCGGAAAACTTTGAATCCATCCACAATCACTCCGCTTACGCGCTGATCGAGCACGACAAACGCCAGAAGTGAGTGCGCCGGGTGCATATCGTGCTGATCGGCTATCTTTTCGTGATCGCGATGCTGGCTGCTGCAAGCGATAGTCTGCTGCGCGGTGGCCTGGTTTTGCTGTTTCTTGGGGCTTTGCCGTGTTGGTTGCTTGTGTGGCGATTGCGACGCAAGCAATTGAAACGAGTGCAAAAATAACAAAGGGCCGGTTACTCCGGCCCTTTGTTATTTCAGGGGAATGAGAGTCGAGGTGGTTTACTCCAGCCAGATCAGGCTGGCCATTCGCCCGGTTGTGCTGTCGCGTCGGTAGGAAAAGAAGGTTTCTTCCTCTGTGAATGTGCAGCGGTTGCCGCCATAAACCTGCGTGACGCCGCAGGCTGCCAGTCGCTGGCGGGCGAGCTGGTACAGGTCGGCCAGCCATTTGCCATCGTGCGTGCTTGGGCGGAAGGCGCTGGTAGCAGCGAGGGCGTGGGCGATGAATGCCGTACGGACTTCCGAGCCGACTTCAAACGCATCCGGTCCGATGGCCGGTCCCAGCCAGGCCATGATTTCGCCGGGCGGGGTTTGCATGGCCTTGACCGTGGCTTCGAGAATGCCCGCATTCAAGCCACGCCAACCCGCATGTGCAGCGCCCACCGCGGTGCCTTGGGTGTCGCAAAACAGGACGGGCAGGCAGTCGGCGGTCATGATCGTGCAGATGCGGTTGGCCATGCGGGCGATTGATGCATCCGCCTCAGCATGCGGACAGGTGCAGGCCGCGTTGACGACCGTGGTGCCGTGAACCTGCGTCAGCCACAGTGGCTCCATCGGGAGATGTTGACCCAGTAGGGCCCGGTTGGCGATAACGCTTTGCGGGTCGTCGCCTACATGACTGCCAAGATTCAATGCAGCGTAAGGGCCGGTGCTGGTGCCGCCGTGGCGTGTGGTGCTCAGCGCCTTGACGTTGGCGGGCGCAGGCCAGTCCGGGGTGATCAATTCAAGCTCAGTCTTTGACATAGATGACCTCGCAGTCGTCCTCGTCATCCCAGTCATCTTCGTTGTCCCAGTCTTCTTCGCTCATGCCCGCGTCGGCGCGCAGGGCGAGCAACAGGGTGTCAAAGTCGTCCGGAATGGGTGCCTTCCAGCTCATGGTCTTGCCGCTTTCCGGGTGCTGCAGCGAGAGCTTGCGTGCATGCAGCGCCTGACGTTGGAAGTCTTCCAGTGCCAAATTGAGTTCGGGCGAGGTCAGGCGGGGGCGGCCGCCGTAGACCGGATCGGCGGCGAGCGGGTGGCCGATATGTGCCATGTGGACGCGGATCTGGTGGGTGCGCCCGGTCTCGAGCCGGCACTCGACCAGCGTGTGCGCAGCAAATTGCTCCAGCGCGCGCCAGTGCGTGATCGCCGGCTTGCCGCTATGCACCACCGCCATTTTGACGCGGTCGCGCGGATGCCGGCCGATCGGTGCGTCGATGGTGCCTTCCCCGGTCAGCTTTCCTTGCGCGACGGCCAAGTAATGGCGTTTAACGCTGCGCGCCTGTAGTTGCTGCACCAGGTTGTTTTGGGCCTGCAGCGTGCGTGCAACGACCATCAGGCCACTGGTGTCCTTGTCGAGCCGGTGAACGATGCCGGCACGCGGGATGGTTTTCAGTTCCGGATAAGCAAACAGCAGGCCGTTGAGCAGCGTGCCGGTCCAGTTGCCGCTGCCGGGGTGGACGACAAGTCCGGCGGGCTTGTTCAGGACCAGAATGCTGGCGTCTTCGTACACCACGTCGAGCGGGATGTCTTCGGCGATGAACGCCGTTTCTTCCGGATCGGGCTGGGCCAGCACGGTGATGCGCTCGCCCCCCCAGACTTTGTCCTTGGGACGAGCGGGTTTCTCGTCTGCAGTGACCAGGCCCTCCTTGATCCAGCTGGTCAGGCGGCTGCGGGAAAATTCAGGGACCAGCGTTGCCAGGGCCGCATCCAGACGTTCACCGGCCAGGTTCGCAGGAATCGTCAGAACACGTGCTTCGGCGAAGTCGCTATAATCGTCGAGTTCAATATTGGAATTCATCATGAACCAGATTCTAACCCGAATCCTAGCTGTTGCCTGCCTGGCCCTTTTTATTACCGGTTGTTCTGCGACGCCGGACGAGCAAGATCTAACCCGCGGATGGAGTGCCGAAAAGATTTACTCCGAAGCCAAGGACGAGCAGGCAGCTAAAAACTATGACCGTTCCAACAAGCTGTTCGAGAAGCTTGAAGCGCGCTTCCCCTATGGCCGCTATGCGCAGCAGGCGCAGCTTGAAATTGCCTACAACTACTATAAGGACATGGAGCCCGCGCTGGCCCTGGTAGCCATCGATCGCTTCGTGAAGCAGAATCCTACCCATCCGAGCATGGATTACGCGCTGTATCTGCGCGGGCTGGTGGCTTTCAATGAGGCGCAAGGCTTCATGTCGCAACTGGCGCGGCAGGATATGTCTGAGCGCGACCCGAAAAATGCCAAAGAATCGTTCGAGTCGTACCAGGAACTGGTCAACCGCTTTCCCGATAGCAAATATGCCCAGGATGCCCATCTGCGCATGGGATACCTGATTGGCGCACTGGCCACCCATGAGCTGCATGTGGCGCGCTACTACTACAAGCGCGGCGCCTTCCTGGCGGCGGCCAACCGGGGCAAATTGCTGATCGAGACCTATGGCAATACCAAGCAGGTCGAAGGCGCGCTCGGCATCATGGCGCTGGCCTATGACAAACTGGGCATGACGCAGTTGCGCGATGATGCCAAGCGCACACTGTTCAAGAACTATCCGGACAGCAAGGCGATGCGCGAGGATTTCCTGTCCGATCCGTGGTGGTGGTCGCCGATCTGAACGGCTTCTCCGGGTGTGCTGCCGGGGTGCGTTGAAGGAATTAGGGTTTTCCGGTAGAATTCAGCCAATTTTGCGCAATGAAAACGGGATGGGATCGCCTGTCCCGTTTTTCTACATGCGCACCCGGAAAATCATCTTTTGGGGCGCAATGCCCAGGAGCCGCCAGTGTCCAAACCAGCACTTCTCGCACTTGCCGACGGCACTTTGTTTCACGGTACTTCGATTGGCGCCGATGGCGAAACCATCGGTGAAGTTGTTTTCAATACCTCGATGACCGGCTATCAGGAAATCCTGACCGATCCGTCCTACTGCCGCCAGATTGTTACGCTTACCTATCCGCATGTTGGAAACTATGGCGTGAATTCGGAAGATGCCGAATCGCGCGATGTTTTCGCCGCCGGCCTGATCATTCGCGACCTGCCCCTGCTGCATTCCAATTTCCGCGCAGACATGAGCCTGTCGGAATATCTGGTCCAGAACAAGACCGTGGCGATCGCCGATATCGATACCCGCAAGCTCACCCGTATCCTGCGCGAGAAGGGTGCACAGCCGGGCTGCATCGTGTCGGGCGACAATATCGATGCAGCAGCTGCTGTCGAAAAGGCCAAGTCCTTTGGTTCGATGTCGGGGCAAGATCTGGCCAAGGTCGTATCCTGTGATAAGTCCTACGAATGGGATATCCGTGAATGGCGTCTGGGTGTGGGCTACCCGATCCAGTCGCATCCGAAGTTCAAGGTGGTTGCTTACGATTTTGGCGTGAAGCAAAACATTCTGCGCATGCTGTCCGAGCGTGGCTGCCACTTGACGGTGGTTCCGGCGCAAACGCCGGCCAGCGAAGTGCTGGCGATGAATCCGGATGGCATCTTCCTCTCCAACGGTCCCGGCGATCCCGAACCGTGCGATTACGCGATTGCGGCGATCAAGACCTTCCTCGAGAAAGATGTGCCGGTGTTCGGCATTTGCCTCGGCCACCAGTTACTCGGTATCGCCGTGGGCGGCAAGACCAGCAAGATGAAGTTCGGCCACCACGGCGCGAACCATCCGGTGCAGGATCTCGACAGCAAGCATGTGATGATCACCAGCCAGAATCACGGTTTCCAGGTCGATGAAGCCAGTCTGCCGGCCAATGTGCGCGTGACGCACCGCTCGCTGTTCGACGGCACCGTGCAGGGTATCGCGCTGACCGACAAGCCGGCATTCAGCTTCCAGGGACATCCGGAAGCCAGTCCAGGTCCGCACGATGTGGCGTATCTCTTCGACAAGTTCATCGCCGCAATGGCCGCGCGCAAGTAAAGGTTAAGCAATGCCGAAACGTACAGACATCAAATCCATCCTGATCATTGGCGCGGGCCCGATCATCATCGGCCAGGCCTGTGAATTCGATTATTCCGGCGCGCAAGCTTGCAAGGCGCTGCGTGAAGAGGGTTATCGGGTCATTCTGGTCAACTCGAATCCGGCCACGATCATGACCGATCCGAATATGGCGGACGTGACCTATATCGAGCCGATCACCTGGCAGATGGTCGAAAAAATCATCGAGAAAGAACGCCCGGATGCGATTTTGCCGACCATGGGTGGCCAGACCGCGCTCAATTGCGCGCTGGACCTGTGGCATCACGGCGTTCTCGACAAGTACAAGGTCGAAATGATCGGCGCCAAGCCGGAGGCCATCGACAAGGCCGAGGATCGCCAGAAGTTCAAGGCGGCGATGACCAAGATCGGTCTCGGTTCTGCCCGTTCGGCGATTGCCCACACGCTGGAGGAATCGCTGGCAGCGCAGGCGCAGATCGGCTTCCCGGCCATTATCCGTCCGTCGTTCACCATGGGTGGTTCCGGCGGCGGCATTGCCTACAACATCGAGGAATTCATCGAAATCTGCACGCGCGGTCTGGATCTGTCGCCGACCAAGGAGCTACTGATCGAGGAATCGTTGCTGGGCTGGAAAGAGTACGAGATGGAAGTCGTGCGCGACCGCAACGACAACTGCATCATCGTCTGCTCGATCGAGAATCTGGATCCGATGGGCGTGCATACCGGCGATTCGATCACCGTGGCTCCGGCGCAAACGCTGACCGACAAGGAATACCAGATCCTGCGCAATGCCTCGATCGCGGTGTTGCGCGAGATCGGCGTCGATACCGGCGGCTCCAACGTGCAGTTCTCGGTCAATCCGGACGATGGCCGCATGATCGTGATCGAGATGAACCCGCGCGTGTCGCGCTCTTCCGCACTGGCTTCCAAGGCTACCGGCTTCCCGATCGCCAAGGTCGCGGCCAAACTGGCGGTGGGCTACACGCTCGATGAACTCAAGAACGAAATCACTGGCGGCAAGACTCCGGCATCGTTCGAGCCGTCGATCGATTACGTGGTCACCAAGATCCCGCGTTTTGCCTTCGAAAAATTCCCGCAGGCCAATGACCGGCTGACCACGCAAATGAAATCGGTCGGCGAAGTGATGGCGATCGGGCGCTCGCAGCAGGAATCACTGCAGAAAGCGCTGCGCGGCCTGGAAACCGGCATGTCCGGCTTTGACGAAATCACCACCGATCGCGCCAAGATCGAAGCTGAAATCGTCAGTCCCGGCCCGGAGCGCCTGTGGTATGTGGCCGATGCTTTCCGCATCGGCATGAGCATGCAGGAAGTCCATCAGCTCACCAAGATCGATAACTGGTTCCTGGTGCAGATCGAGGATTTGGTCAAAGAAGAAAACGCCTTGCGCGGCAAATCGATCGAGCAGATCGAAGCTGCGACCATGCGTCGCCTGAAGCGCAAGGGCTTCTCCGACCGCCGACTGGGTACCTTGCTGGGTTGCGACCAGAATGCCGTGCGCCGTGCGCGCCATGCCTTCGGTATCCGCCCGGTTTACAAGCGCGTCGATACTTGCGCGGCCGAGTTTGCCACCAATACCGCCTACATGTACTCGACCTACGAGGAAGAGTGCGAGGCGCAACCGACCAATGCCAAGAAGATCATGGTGCTGGGTGGCGGCCCGAACCGGATCGGTCAGGGCATCGAGTTTGACTACTGCTGTGTGCATGCCGCGCTGGCGCTGCGTGAAGATGGTTATGAAACCATCATGGTCAACTGCAATCCGGAAACCGTTTCCACCGACTACGATACGTCCGATCGGCTGTATTTCGAGCCGTTGACGCTGGAAGACGTGCTGGAGATCGTCAGCGTCGAAAAACCGGTTGGCGTAATCGTGCAGTACGGCGGTCAGACCCCGCTGAAATTGGCACGGGCACTGGAAGCTAATGGCGTTCCCATCATCGGTACCAGTCCGGACATGATCGATGCGGCCGAAGATCGCGAGCGCTTCCAGAAGCTGCTGCACGAACTTGGCCTGCGTCAGCCTCCGAATGCGACCGCGCGCAACGAAAAAGATGCGCTGGTGCTGGCGGCAAATCTCGGCTATCCGCTGGTGGTTCGTCCGTCCTACGTGCTGGGCGGCCGCGCGATGCAGATCGTGCATTCCGAGGACGACCTGACCCGCTATATGCGCGAAGCCGTCAAGGTGTCGAACGACAGCCCGGTGCTGCTCGATCGCTTCCTGAACGATGCGATCGAAGTCGATGTGGATGCGTTGTCGGACGGCGAAGAAGTGCTGATCGGCGGCATCATGGAACACATCGAGCAGGCCGGTGTGCACTCCGGCGACTCGGCCTGTTCCTTGCCGCCCTATAGCCTCTCTCAGGAAATCCAGGACGAGCTGCGGCGCCAGACCGTTGCCATGGCCAAGGCCCTGAATGTGATCGGCCTGATGAACGTGCAGTTCGCGATCCAGCGACTGAACGGCGAATCGATCGTCTACGTGCTGGAGGTGAATCCGCGCGCTTCGCGCACCGTGCCCTATGTCTCCAAGGCCACCAGCATGCCGCTGGCCAAAGTCGCGGCGCGCTGCATGGCTGGCCAGACGCTGGCATCGCAAGGTGTGACCAAGGAAATCATTCCGCCGTATTACTCGGTGAAGGAGGCGGTCTTCCCCTTCGTCAAATTCCCGGGCGTCGATACCATTCTCGGGCCGGAAATGAAGTCGACGGGCGAAGTCATGGGCGTGGGCGATACCTTTGCCGAGGCCTTTGTGAAGAGCCAGCTCGCTGCCGGTGTAACGTTGCCGACCTCGGGCAATGTGTTTATCTCGGTGCGCGAGAGTGACAAGTCGGGTGTTGTCGAGTGCGCGAGCATTCTGGCCAAGCTTGGGTTCAATATCTACGCCACCAAAGGAACGGGGTCGACGATTGCCGCGGCGGGCGTTACGGTGCATATCGTGAACAAGGTGATGGAAGGGCGACCGCATATCGTTGACATGATCAAGAATGGCGACATGGCCATGATCATCAATACGGTGGATGAGCGCCGCCAGGCGATTCAGGATTCGTACTCGATTCGTCACGAATCGCTCAAGGCCAAACTGCCGGTGTATACCACGCTGGCGGGCGCGCGCGCTGCGTGTGTGGGTATGCGCGATCTTGGCGAAATGCGCGTTTACGACGTTCAGGGCTTGCACGCCCGTATCAAAGCCTGATAACGTAACGCCGATGACAACAGGCCGCCGTCCTAAGGGACGGCGGCTCTTCTTTTGGCGCGGGGACGGACACCCGCGAGGAGCAAAACGATATGATCAAGATTCCGCTGACCGTGGTCGGTGTAGAAAAACTCAAGGCTGAATTGCAGCGCTTGAAAAGCATTGAGCGCCCTGCCGTGATTGCGGCGATTGCCGAAGCCCGTTCGCATGGCGATATTTCCGAAAATGCGGAATATGACGCGGCCAAGGAAAAGCAGGGTTTTATTGAGGGGCGCATTGCCGAGGTGGAAAGCAAGCTTTCCAATGCGCAGATTATCGATCCGGTTGCTTTGGCGGTGACGGCAGAAGGGCGCGTGGTGTTCGGCGCAACGGTCGATCTGGAGGATCTTGATGCGGGTTCGCATGTAACCTACCAGATCGTCGGTGATGACGAAGCGGATCTGAAGGCTGGGAAAATTTCGGTTTCCAGTCCGATTGCGCGCGCCCTGATCGGTAAATACGCCGGCGATGTGGCCGAGGTGCAAGCGCCGGGCGGCATTCGCGAGTATGAAGTACTGGATGTAAAGTACATCTGAGAGAGGGATAGGCGGTGAAGGGCGGGGTGTACACTACGCCTCACGCGAAACTCCTCATGCGGTGCATATTATGGGTAATGGACTCAAGAATCTTCTGACAACGCTGTGGGTTGGCGGCATGTGGGTGATCGGCATCCTGGTCGCCCCCATCCTTTTCAAGTCGCTCGATAACACGCTGGCCGGCATGGTTGCAGGCAAGCTGTTCCATGCCATCGGCTGGATAGGCATTGTCGCCGGCATTTACCTCGCAATCTGGTGGATCTGGGTCGATGGCTTGCGTGCTTGCCGTTCCGGGCGGTTGTGGCTGATTGTGGGCATGCTGGCATGCACGCTGATTAACCAGTTTGCTGTTTTTCCGATTATTGCCGGCTTGAAGCCGGCAGTCAGTAATGCAACGGAAGGCATGTTTGGCGGTGGATTGTCCAGCTGGCATACGATTTCCAGCCTGATTTACCTGGTGCAAAGTGTGCTGGGATTGTTGTACGTGTGGGGCGGAGAGAGCAGGTAAGAATGCTCGAGGAGGGGTAGGTGTGAATTCCTACCCCGGAATTAATTACTTTTTCTTCGGCAGCACAATTTTTCGTTTGTCTTCGAGGCCTGGGCGGTAGATCAGCAACAGTTTGCCGATGTGCTGAACCGGGGCTGCACCAAGGTCAGTGCAGATTTGCTGCAAATATTGCTCGCGCAAGGCACGGTCGTCGCCCAGTACGCGAATCTTGATCAGTTCGTGCGCATCGAGATTGACGGCAATTTCGCGAATGACGGCATCGGTCAGGCCGTTATTGCCGATCATCACGACCGGGTTGAGATGGTGGGCAAGACTCTTTAGATGGCGGCGCTGATCTGGCGTCAGTTCGATCATTTTTCAATTCCTTGATTAAACGGTGAATTCTACCTGATGGCACGCAGCAAGACCAGCAACGCTTGGTTGCAAGAGCATGTAAACGATCACTATGTCCACCTTGCGCAAAAGGATGGTTACCGCGCCCGCGCGGCCTACAAATTGCTGGAGGTCAACGAGAAAGATCATCTGCTGAAGCCGGGTTTGTGGGTGGCGGATCTTGGCGCGACGCCGGGCAGCTGGTCGCAGGTTGCCAAGAAACTGGTGGGCGATTCTGGTCGGGTGTTCGCGCTCGATATCCTGGAAATGCATCCGATTCATGGGGTTGAGTTCCTGCAGGGTGATTTCCGCGAGGAAGAGGTGCTGGCGCGTTTTACCGAGATGCTCGGTGGTCGACAATTGGACCTTGTGATTTGCGATATGGCGCCCAATATCACTGGTAATGCGGTCACG
The DNA here is from genome assembly GCA_018261735.1 of Pseudomonadota bacterium. Taxonomy (GTDB): domain Bacteria; phylum Pseudomonadota; class Gammaproteobacteria; order Burkholderiales; family Chitinibacteraceae; genus Formivibrio. Next base: position 9,361 of record JAGTRM010000046.1, on the reverse strand, counting down.
GATCAGGCGCGAAGCATCTACCTGTGTGAACTGGCGCTCGATTTTTCGCAGCAACATCTGAAACCTGGCGGCAATTTTTTGGTCAAGGTATTTCAGGGTTACGGTTTCAACGAGTTCATGGCGGCGATGCGCGAGCAATTTTCCGCCGTGGTATCGCGCAAGCCCAAGGCCTCGCGTGATCGCAGTAATGAAATTTATCTGCTCGGCAAACAGAAAAAAGCCTGACGGAGTAAAATCAGGCTTGAAACTGCCCGGTTGTCGGGCAACAGGAGTGAAGGCGTGAACAATATTGGCAAGAATGTCGCCATCTGGTTGATAGTCGGCTTGGTGCTGATGACGGTGTTTAACCAGTTTACCAAGCGGCAGGATACGGCCCAGGTGGTGGCGTATTCGCAATTCATGGTGGAAGTGGAGACCGACAAGGTTTCCAGTGTTTCTATCGAGGGTTACCCGTTGCGCGGCCAATGGATACGCGGCAAGCGTACCGATGGCACAACCTTCTCCTCATTCGCTCCGTTCGATTATCGCTTGGTTGATACGCTGCTCAAGCACAACGTGAAGTTTGAAGCCAAGCCGGAAGAAGAGCCGTCGCTGCTCATGAACCTGTTTGTGAACTGGTTCCCGATGCTGCTCTTGATCGGTGTGTGGATATTCTTCATGCGCCAGATGCAGGGTGGCGGCAAGGGTGGTGCCTTCAGCTTCGGTAAATCCAAGGCGCGCATGCTGGATGAATCGACCAACTCGATTACCTTTGCGGATGTCGCGGGTTGCGATGAAGCCAAGGCTGAAGTGGCCGAGATCGTCGATTACCTGCGCGATCCTTCCAAGTACCAGAGCCTAGGCGGGCGCATGCCGCGCGGTATCTTGATGGTCGGTTCCCCGGGTACCGGTAAAACCTTGCTGGCAAAAGCCATTGCAGGCGAAGCCAAGGTGCCGTTCTTCTCGATTTCCGGTTCTGATTTCGTTGAAATGTTCGTCGGCGTGGGCGCGGCGCGCGTGCGCGACATGTTCGACCAGGCCAAGAAGAATGCGCCCTGCATCATCTTTATCGATGAAATTGATGCCGTGGGCCGTCAGCGTGGCGCTGGTCTCGGCGGCGGCAACGATGAACGCGAGCAGACCCTGAACCAGATGCTGGTCGAGATGGATGGCTTCGAAGGCAATTCCGGGATTATCGTGATCGCCGCTACCAACCGTCCTGACGTTCTGGATCCGGCCTTGTTGCGTCCGGGGCGTTTCGACCGCCAGGTTGTAGTGCCGCTGCCCGATATTATCGGCCGCGAACAGATTCTGGGTGTGCACATGCGCAAGATCCCCATTGCCAATGACGTGGATGCCAATGTGTTGGCGCGCGGTACGCCGGGTATGTCCGGCGCGGATTTGGCCAACCTGGTGAACGAAGCTGCGCTGTTTGCGGCGCGCCGCAACAAGCGGCTGGTGGACATGGATGACTTCGAGTCCGCCAAGGACAAGATTTTCATGGGCCCGGAACGGCGCTCCATGGTGATGACCGAGGACGAGCGTCGGGCCACGGCTTATCACGAGTCTGGTCATGCGGTGGTGGCGTATGTGCTGCCGGGTACTGATCCGGTGCACAAGGTGACTATCGTGCCGCGCGGGCGTGCGCTGGGTCTGACATGGCAGTTGCCGGTGCGCGATCGTTTCAGTCTGTACAAGGACCAGATGCTGAGCAGTATTGCGATCATGTTCGGTGGGCGGGTTGCGGAGGATTTCTTTGTGCACCGTGTTTCGACTGGCGCCAGCAATGACTTTGAGCGGGCTACGTCGATGGCGCGCGACATGGTTACCCGGTACGGGATGTCGGAAAAAATGGGTCCGATGGTCTACGGCGAAAACGATGGCGAAGTCTTCCTGGGTCGCTCGGTGACCACGCACAAGAACATGTCCGAAACCACCATGCAGCAGGTCGATGGCGAGATTCGTCGCATCATCGACGAGCAATATGCATTGGCCGAACAGATTCTTCGCGACAATAGCGACAAGGTGGAAGCCATGACCGCTGCGCTGATGGAGTGGGAAACCATTGATGCCGAGCAGATTGGCGACATCATGCAGGGCCGTCAGCCGCAACCGCCAAAAGGTTGGGTGCCCAAGCCGCGCCCGGTCAGTCCGGACAACGACGAGCCTAGCGGCAGTGCGCCTGCGATCACTCCGAATCCGGCACCCGAGGTCTGATTTTGGCAGATTGAACCAGGGCGGCGCTTCATGCGCCGCCTTTTTCTTTGGAGGTGTTAGCTGATGCGGCAGTTGCAGTGCGGTCGATTCGTCTTGTCTCTTGACCGTCCTCTGGTGATGGGGATTGTCAACGTTACTCCCGATTCATTCTTTGATGGCGGGCGGCATAATTCCAAGGATGCGGCAATTGCTCATGCGCGAGCGCTCTTGGCGGAACGGGCTGACATTCTGGACATCGGCGGTGAATCAACCCGCCCCGGCGCCCCGACTGTTTCGATTGACGAGGAGCTCGACCGGGTTATTCCTGTGTTGGAGGCTTTGCGCGATTTGGGTGTGCCGCTCTCGGTGGATACGCGCAAGCCACAGGTGATGCGCGCGGCTCTGGCTGTCGGTGTCGATCTGGTTAATGATATCGCCGCGCTCGAAGGCGATGGCGCGCTGGCGCTGATTGCCGCATCCCGGGCGGCGGTTTGCCTGATGCACAAGCAGGGCGATCCGCAAACCATGCAGGCTGCGCCGAGCTATGTTGATGTGGTGGCGGAGGTTGCTGACTATCTGGCCCGGCGCCGGGATGCCGCGCTGTGCGCGGGGATTGTTCCCGAACGCATTCTGCTTGATCCTGGGTTTGGTTTTGGCAAGACACTGGAGCACAATGCGGCGGTGTTTCGGGCGATGTCGCGGATGCGGGAGGAGTTGGGTTGCCCGTTGCTGGTGGGTGTATCGCGCAAATCAATGCTGGGGCAGATCGCGGGCCGCCAGGTGGGTGAGCGCATGCCGGCGAGCATTGCTGCTGCCGTTCTTGCCGCGCAAGCCGGTGCCGCGGTGATTCGGGTTCATGATGTGGCTGAAACGGTGGATGCGCTCAAGGTTTGGCAGGTGTTGGGAAGTCGCAGTGATTAAATCGGTCATTAAATTGTTGCCCAAAAGTGGAATGGGTTTTGACAATGACAATGCTTTGCGTGATAATGCCACCCTTTCCGCACAGGCCCCTTGTTGGGGCGTTTGAATAGATACAGGATTCTCAATGCCTACCGTACGCGTCAAAGAAAACGAACCGTTCGAAGTCGCCATGCGCCGTTTCAAGCGCACGGTGGAAAAAACCGGCCTGCTCACCGAACTGCGCGCCCGCGAGTTCTACGAGAAGCCGACTGCTGAGCGCAAGCGCAAGCTTGCTGCTGCGGTAAAGCGCCACTACAAGCGCCTGCGCAGCCAGCAACTGCCGACCAAGCTCTACTAAGAAGCGCTTCGGTTTGCTGAAAGGCCGCCTCTGTGCGGCCTTTTGGTCTTTCTAACTGCCTGCTCTGCTGTAAGGAATGCGCGCTATGAGCCTCAAGCTCCGTATCCAGGAAGACATGAAATCCGCCATGAGAGCCCGCGAAGCGGAGCGTCTGGGCACGATTCGTTTGCTGCTGTCGGCCATGAAGCAGAAAGAAGTCGATGAGCGGGTCGAGCTGGATGATGTTGCGATTACTGCGGTGATCGAGAAAATGCTCAAGCAGCGCAAAGACAGCATCGAGCAATACGATGCGGCGGGGCGGGCCGATCTGGCGGACAAGGAACGGGCCGAAGTCGCCGTGCTGATGGATTACATGCCGCAACGTCTGTCTTTGGAAGAAATTGCCGCTGCGGTTGATGCCGCGCTTGCGAATCATGGTGCGACAGTTGCTGCCATGGGCAAGATCATGGCGGATCTGAAGGTGCAGCTTGCCGGTCGCGCCGATATGAGCGAAGTCTCGAAGCTGGTAAAAGCGCGCCTTGGTTGAGTCGGGCGGGTTGAGCGTTTTGTACGGCGGGACATAATCGCCCCATGGCGCGCATTCCGGAATCTTTCGTTCAGGATCTACTCAATCGTGTCGACATTGTCGAGGTGGTTGAGCGCTATCTGCCGCTCAAAAAGACCGGCCAAAACCTGTCCGCCTGCTGCCCCTTTCACAAGGAAAAGTCTCCCTCGTTCACGGTGAGTCCGACCAAACAGTTTTATCACTGTTTTGGCTGTGGTGCGCACGGTTCAGCGGTGAGTTTTGTGATGGAGTATCAGGGCGTCAACTTCCCTGATGCAGTGCGCATCCTGGCCGAGGGTATTGGCATGCAGGTGCCGGTCGAGGAGGGTGCTCCCAATCCGGCCGAGAAAAAGGGTCCAGGCTTGCTCGATGTGTTGGCGGAGGCATCAAGCTTCTATCGGGCGCAATTGAAATTGGCCCCTGCTGCCATCAACTATCTGAAGGGGCGTGGCGTGGCTGGCCTGACCGCAGCGCGCTTTGGCATCGGTTTTGCGCCAGGCGGCGACGAGTGGCAGGCGCTCAAGCAGGTTTTTGCCGATTATGACTGGAACAAGCTGCTGCCTGAGGCGGGGCTGGTCATCGAAAAGGAAGAAACCAAGCGCCGCTATGACCGCTTTCGGGATCGTGTATTGTTCCCGATCCAGAATCAGCGCGGGCAGGTGATCGGCTTCGGTGGCCGGATCATGGGGGCGGGAGAACCCAAGTACCTCAACTCGCCGGAAACGCCCGTGTTCGAAAAAGGGCGTGAATTGTACGGATTGCCCCAGGCGCGTGCGGCAATCCGTGAACGCGGCCGGGTATTGGTGGTCGAAGGCTACATGGATGTGGTCATGCTGCACCAGCATGGTGTTGAGTACGCGGTGGCTACGCTGGGAACGGCTTGTACGCCGGAGCATGTCAAGAAGCTACTCAAGCTCGCTGACGAGGTGGTGTTCTGCTTTGATGGTGATGCGGCGGGCCGGCGTGCTGCATGGCGTGGACTGGAAAATAGTCTGCCGGAAGTGACCGATGGCAAGGAATTGCGCTTCCTGTTTTTGCCAGTTGAGCATGACCCTGATAGTTACGTGCAGGAATTCGGTCGCGAGTGTTTCGAAGATTTGCTGACGCAGGAGGCGTTGCCGCTGTCGCAATACCTGCTGCGTGAATTGTCGGCGCAAATTGATCTGACCAAGGAGGAAGGACGGGCTAAGCTGTTGCATGTGGTGCGGCCTTACTTGGAGCGCATGTCGCATGCGCCAGTGTTGCAGATGATGTTGAAGAAGCGGCTGGCTGAATTGTGTCGGTTGACTATGGATGAGATGGCGGCGCTTGAGCCGCAGGTGCGTAGTGCCGAGCCGGCCGGGCAGGGTGAATCATCCTTTCGGCGTGAAGGGCGGGAAGGGCGGGAAGGGCGGGAACGTGGCGAATCTTCTTTCCGGCGCGAGGGGCGGGAGCGTGGCGAGAATTGGCGTGAGGGTGGTGAGCGGCGCTGGTCTGAGCGTTCCGAGCGCAAGGGCTCGCAGCGTGGCGTGGTTGGTAAACGCAGCCCACCGACTGGCATATTGCAGCGATTGTTGCGGTTGGCCTTGTACTCACCATCGCTAGTGGCGAGGAGCGAGCCGTTTTGGCTTGACTGGGCTGTCGATGGTTTGGCTGCCACAGTAGCGGAGGTTTTGTCGGCTGCGCGCAATAATCCGGATGTCTCGGGTTTGTTATTGCTTGAATCGTGGCGGGAGCGCCCAGAGTTTCCGTTGTTGTCCGAATCGTTTCGGGTGGCATCCGAATTGCTGGCGGGCTCGCCGCAGGAATCGTTGGACCAGGAGTTCGCCGAGACCTGCATTGCGGCCGGACGTGTGGTGGCGCAGCCGAATGCGCAAGAGCGCAATCGGGAGCTGGCGTTTCGCGCCGCCAATGGCGGTTTGACCGAAGAGGAAAGGGCTGAGTATCTCGGCCTGATCGCACGGAAGTGATTGAATTAATTGGGTGGACGCCTGTTGCGGTAGGGACAGCGCGGTCCGGTTGTGGCATAATCGGCGGTTTCGCTATTTAAACAGAGTGTTGCACCGACATGGCAGCAGATCACGAGTTCGAAAAAGAAGACTTGGATTTCAAGGAAATCAATCGGGAACAAACTGAAAAGATTGATCCCGAGGTACGCAAGGCGAAGTTCAAGCTGTTGATCGTGCTCGGCAAAGAGCGCGGTTACCTGACTTATGCCGAGGTCAATGACCACTTGCCCGAAGACATGCTCGATGCCGAGCAGATCGAAGGCGTGATCAGCATGATCACCAACATGGGCATTCAAGTCTGCGATGTAGCGCCGGATGCCGAAGAATTGCTCATGTCGGATGCCCCGGCTACGGTAACTGACGAGGATGTGGTCGAGGAAGCCGAGGCCGCGCTGTCGTCGGTGGATTCCGAGTTCGGCCGCACCACGGACCCGGTGCGCATGTACATGCGCGAAATGGGCTCGGTTGAGCTTCTGACCCGCGAAGGCGAAATCGAAATCGCCAAGCGGATCGAGGAAGGCCTCAAGCACATGATCCAGGCGATCTCGGCTTGCCCGACCACCTTGGCACAGATTCTCGACATGGTCGACAAGGGCGTAAGCGGCGAGCTGCGCATCGATGACATGATCGACGGCATTATCGATCCGAACGCGGTTGAAGAGCCTGAACCGGAAGAATTGCCGGAAGAAGAGCTTTCAGAAGAAGAGGAAGGCGAGGAAGAGGATGAAGAAGGCGCCGCTGCCGCAGTGGCCAGCGCTAACCTCGAATTGCTGAAGAATCAGGCGCGCGAGCGTTTTGCCATCGTGCGTGCGCATTACGATGCGATGCTGAGGGCGCTGAAAAAAGAAGGCGTGAACGGCAAGGGATATCACCAGGCGCACGAAGCCATTGTGGCCGAGTTCCAGCTGGTCCGTTTCTCTGCCCGCCAGGTTGAAGCCTTGTGCGACCAGTTGCGCAGCATGGTCGACGAAGTGCGCAGCCAGGAACGCGAGATCATGGATATCTGCGTGCAGAAGGTGAAAATGCCGCGCGAGCATTTCATCAAGACCTTCGTTGGCCATGAAACCGATAACACTTGGGTGAACGACGAAATCAATTACGGTCACAAGTACTCGGCCATTCTGGCGCGCTACAAGCATGCCATCATGGAAAAGCAGTCCAAGCTGACCGAGTTGCAAGATAACGCGATGTTGCCGATCAAGGAGCTGAAGGAAATCAACCGGCAGATGTCCACCGGTGAAGCCAAGGCCCGCCGTGCCAAGCGTGAAATGATTGAAGCCAACTTGCGTTTGGTGATCTCGATTGCCAAGAAGTACACCAACCGCGGTTTGCAGTTCCTCGATCTGATCCAGGAAGGCAACATCGGCCTGATGAAGGCGGTGGACAAGTTCGAATATCGTCGCGGCTACAAGTTCTCGACCTATGCCACTTGGTGGATTCGCCAGGCAATTACCCGCTCGATCGCGGACCAGGCGCGCACGATCCGGATTCCGGTGCACATGATCGAAACGATCAACAAGATGAATCGCATCCAGCGCCAAATCCTGCAGGAAACGGGTTCTGAAGCCACGCCGGATCAATTGGCTGAGAAGATGGAGATGCCCGAGGACAAGATTCGCAAGATCCTCAAGATCGCCAAGGAACCGATTTCGATGGAAACGCCGATCGGTGACGACGACGATTCACATCTGGGCGATTTCATCGAGGATTCGGTGACCGTGGCCCCGGCCGAAGCGGCGATCTACGCTGGTTTGCGCGAAGCGACCAACGAAGTGCTCGATACCCTGACTCCGCGCGAGGCCAAGGTACTGCGCATGCGTTTCGGTATCGACATGAATACCGACCACACGCTGGAAGAGGTCGGCAAGCAATTCGATGTGACCCGCGAACGTATCCGCCAGATCGAAGCCAAGGCCCTGCGCAAGCTGCGCCACCCGACGCGTTCCGAGCGGCTGAAGAGCTTCCTGGAAAGCGTGTCCAACGAAGGCAGCGGCAGCTAAGCTGTTTTTCCAAGGCAACAGAAAAACCCTGCACTGAAAAGGCAGGGTTTTTTGTTGCTTGTAGGTTGTGAGCTTAAAGCGTGCGCAGCGTATCGAAAACCAGTTTGGCGAGCAGGCTCATGGCCAGAATCAGGAACAGGCGGCGAATCCAGGCATTGCCGCCGCGCAATGCCAGATGCGTACCCAGCCAGGCGCCGGCCATGCCCGCAATGCCCATTGGAATGGCCAGTTCATAAATGACCATGCCGGCGGGTATGAAAAAACACAACGCCGCCAGATTGGTGGCCATGTTGACCACTTTGGCACAGGCCGATGCCCGAAGAAAATCAAAGTGGAACATGCGCACAAACAGAAAGATCAGAAAGCTTCCGGTTCCCGGCCCGAAGAAGCCATCATAAAACCCTATTGCCATGCCTATCAGCAAGCCGGACAGGAGTTCCTTGCGCGTAACCGGACGGCTATCGTCCTGGGTGCCAAAGGTGGGACGGAACCAGGTGTAGGCCAGCATGACCACCAGTAACACGATCACGCCGGGGCGAACCCAGTGCACGGGCAGAAAGGCAATGGCGCGAGCGCCGGCATAAGCGCCAATGAAAGCGGCCAGTGCGGTTGGTAGTACCAGCGACCAGGGAACGGCAAGTTGCCGTGCATATTGACGGATGGCGAAAGCGTGGCCCAGCACGGCCGAAAATTTGTCGGAGCCCAACAGCATGGCGGGCAGGATGCGTGGCAGCAATGCAAACATCCCGGGAACCACAATCAAGCCGCCGCCCCCGACGGTGGCGTTGATCAGGCCGCCGGCAAAGGCAATGGGAATCAGGAATAATAGTTCATGCGTCATCGGAGAGCGCCAGCAAGAGAATGGGCTGAATTGTGCCAGTTTTCTGGCCTAGCCAATTGACCATTGTTTTGCGAATACAGATTGCGGGCTTTGACGTTGCCACGGCGGTGCTGTGGTGAAAATAAAAATGGATCGAGAATTTTCTGATGGCTCAAAAATCCAGACTGATTGCCTTATTCCAGCCGAAAAAGCTATTTTTGGATAGTGAGTTGGCTAATAAAGCTATGTTTCTTGTAAAACGACCCGCCTAGAATCAGTTATCGCCATAGCCAAAAATTACAAAAACAGGTGGCTGCAAAAAGTCATATTTTGATAACCCCAGGAGGTGGAACCGTGATTGCAGAACGTCTTTCCCAGGATCAACTCACCAAGATGCACGCCTATTGGCGCGCCGCGAACTACCTGTCCGTCGGGCAGATCTACCTGTTGAACAACCCGCTGTTGAAAGAACCGCTGAAGCGCGAGCACGTCAAGCCGCGCCTGTTGGGCCACTGGGGCACCACGCCGGGCCTGAACTTCATCTACGTGCACCTGAACCGCGTGATCAAGGAACGC
>JAGTRM010000064.1 GCA_018261735.1 Pseudomonadota bacterium | reverse complement strand
CAGCTGGGAAGTCAGGGTATGCACGCCAAGGTGGCCGTTGTCGCGCAGCATCAGCACGGAGCCGAGGAAGACCATCCAGACGAACAGGAAGCGCGAGACTTCTTCCGAGAAAGTGATGCCGGAATTGAAGCCATAGCGCAGCACCACATTGCCGAACACCAGAACCACCATCAAGCCCAGGATGGCGATCAGCAGCCACTCCAGACTGCGGACCAGTAACCGTGTGAACATCTTCTTCTCCTATCCAGTTTTAAATCTTGTAAACCGATCAGGCTGCAACCGACCGGTAGCATCTAGTTTTCAAACCATTCGGAATTCCTGGTCGAAATGGATGCAAATGAAAAATTCAGTTCGTCCAGATGCTTTCTCACCGCCGCGCTGGCGGCAGCGGGGTCATGCGCCTTGATGGCATCGAAAATCGCCCGGTGCTGCATCGTCAAAGCCAGGAGCGGGCTTTCCTTGAACAGGCTCAGATAGCGCACCCGATCCATGTTGGCCTTGATGTCTTCCAGACTCTGCCAGGCTGCGATGCAATCAATGGACTGCGCCAGATCGCGATGGAAAGCATCATCCAGTTCAAGGAACTTCTCCCTGTTTTCGCTCCGGGCCTCTTGTTCCTGTTCCTGCAAATTGCACTCCAGCCGCGCCAGTTGTTCCGTGCCGATACCGTGCGCAGCTCGCTCGACAATGGCGACTTCCAGGGCCTCCCGGATAAAGCGGCCATCCGCCACGCGTTTTGCCGAGATCCGGCGGACAAAGGTTCCGCGCTGCGGCAAAACCTGTATCAGTCCATCCTGGCTGAGCTTGATAAGCGCCTCCCGAACCGGCTGACGGGAAACGCCAAACTGCAGGGCCATTTCCTTCTCGGACAATTGCGCCCCCGGCAGCAGGCTGCAGCCGATAATGGCCTGGCGCACCAACCCATAAACCTGTTGGTTCGCCGGTTTGTACGGGTCGAGTTTCACCACCGGCCCAGGCAACGGTTGCTTCGACAAGGATTCAGTCCGTGCAAGCATTTTTGTTCCACCATTGAAATATTGAGGGCGCCAACAGAGCCAGATCCGAGCACCCTCCCCGCTCGTTCACAACAGGTGAATCGGCACCTTCACCACCACTTTTCGTACCTTGCCGGGCGCACCCACCGCGCACAGCGGCATGTGCACGTCCCACGGGAAATAGACGGCGAATCCGCCCGGTGCCAGCCGGGTCATGGATTGGCGATCCAGGTCATTGGCATAAAAGATGTTGTCGGCCTCGATAAAGCGCTCGGTCACTACGAGGTCCGGCGAAAAAGGCTGGTAACCCAGCGCTTCTTCCCCGGAGACCAGGTAGTGGATATCGATGTTCTCGATATGCGTTTCGGGCTTCTTGAGGGCCGCCACAGCGGTCATGGCCTGGAACAGTGTGAATTTCATCCCCGCATGTTCGGTGGCGATCACACCATCCTCGAGCGCGTTGAAGTCGAGCTTCGCCAGCGTCTGCAAGGCCGCCAGAATGGCCTTGGGAAACTCGGCGCCTGCCTGCTCCAGGCAATCAATGTGGCCCGCGATCATGCTCAGGCGCTCCGGCCGGCCAGGGCCAGTACTTCGGCCCAGACGCCGTCGTCGGCGACGATGCCGTTGGCCAGATGATCGGCACGGGTACGCAGCTCGCCTTCGCCCGGATACATCACTTCGGTGCTTCTTTCATCCGGTGCGGAGCTGTTCACGTAATCGACGACGCCATCGGCAACACGGTCAGTGAACTCCTCGCCGCCCAGCTTGCGCGGGTCGATCACGATGAAGATCTGTGAGCAGCCGGTGCAGCTGCCTTGCTGGATCTTGTCGATCTCGTTGGTCGCGAGGCCCTCGGACAGTACGGCGGCCAGCGTGTCGAGCAGGATAGAGAAGCCCGAACCCTTCCAGTAGCCCATCGGCAGGATGCGCATGGATTCTTCGATCGGACCCGGTTCGCTCGTCAGGTTGCCGTCCTTGTCGAAGCCGCCCGGGAACGGCAGTTGCTGACCCTTGAGACGGGTAACCTGCAGCTTGCCGTAGGCGTATTGCGACATCGCCATATCGAGCACGATGTGGCCTTTCTTGCGCGGCACGGCCATCACGAACGGGTTGTTGCCCAGACGCGGCTCCTTCGAACCCCAGGACGGCATGCACGATTCGGTATTGGTCCAGCTGATCGCCACGTAACCCTTGTCTGCCGCGTACCAGCCGTAGGAGCCGCCGCGCATCCAGTGCGTGGTGTTGCGCAGGGCGACGATACCGACGCCCTGTTCGGCGGCGATGGCAATCGCGCGGTCGGTGGCCATGAATGCGTTCAGGATGCCGGTGCCGCGATTACCGTCATGGATTTCGATCGCGCCGAGCTTCTTGACCAGGGACGGCTTGGCATTGATATCCACCCAGCCGCGCTTCACGTAATCGACAAAGCGGGCGACCCGGTTCAGGCCGTGCGAATAGATGCCATCGCAGCTGGCCTGGGTGTGGATGCGGGCGCAGGTCTTGGCTTCCTGCTCGTTCATGCCGGCCTTGACGAAGGCTTCGGTAATGACTTCCTGCATCGTTTCAAAGGAAATGCGTGCCATTTTGTTCACTCCAAAAGTTGTCGGGGAAAACCGGATTTACATCCGGGATAACAATTCGTTGCCGCTTACCAATTCCAGAGGGTGCCGTCTTCCAGGCGCGCCACCGGCAGGTAGGCCGGCTCGTACGGATACTTCTTGGCCAGCTCTTCGTCGATCTCGATGCCCAGACCCGGCAGCTCGCCCGGGTGCATCAGGCCGTCGTTGAAGGTGTAGTTCACCTTGAACACATCGAGCGTCTCGGCGTGGTAGCCCATGTATTCCTGCATGCCGAAGTTCGGGATCGCGAGGTCAAAGTGCAGTGCGGCGGCCATGCACACCGGCGACAGATCGGACGGGCCGTGGCTACCGGTGCGCACCTGGTAGAGCGCGGCCAGATCGGCGATGCGCTTCATGTGGGTGATGCCGCCCGAATGGGTGATGGTCATGCGGATGTAGTCGATAAGCTGTTCTTCGATCAGGTCCTTGCAGTCCCAGATGCTGTTGAACACTTCGCCGACCGCGATCGGGGTGACGGTGTGCTGGCGGATCAGGCGGAACGCTTCCTGGTTCTCGGCCGGGGTCGGATCTTCCATCCAGAACAGGCGATAGTCTTCGATCGACTTGCCCAGGCGCGCGGCTTCGATCGGGGTCAGGCGGTGATGCACGTCATGCAGCAGGTGGGTGTCGAAACCGAACTTGTCGCGGATCGCGGCAAACAGGTTGGGGACGAAATCGAGGTATTTCTCGGTCGACCAGACTTGCTCTTCCGGCCAGCCCTTGGTGGCGGGTTCATAGGCGCCACCCTTGGAGACGCCATACACCGACTTCATGCCCGGCACGCCACACTGGGCGCGGATGGCCTTGAAGCCTTTCTCTTGATATTTGGCAAACGCGTCGAGCGTTTCCGGAATGTCGCGGCCGGTGGCGTGGCTGTAGACGGTGACGCCTTCGCGTGAAGCGCCGCCGAGCAACTGGTAGACCGGCATCTTGGCGAGCTTGCCCTTGATATCCCACAGCGCCATGTCGACCGCAGCAATCGCGGACATGGTCACCGGACCACGGCGCCAGTAGGCGCCCTTGTACAGGTACTGCCAGGTGTCCTCGATCTTCTGCGGATCGCGCCCGATCAACAGCGGGCAGACGTGGTCCTGCAGGTAGGAAGCCACCGACAGCTCGCGCCCGTTCAGCGTGGCATCGCCCAGACCGGTCACGCCGTCATCGGTCGTGATCTTCAAGGTCACG
>JAGTRM010000045.1 GCA_018261735.1 Pseudomonadota bacterium | reverse complement strand
GTCGTTTCGCGCTTCAAACTTCGCTGCGTCTGCAGCAGAGAGGCCGAACTATACCGGCCACCTCTCCACTCGTCAACTCCTTCCCCGCAATATTTCCAAGTCAAAACGCTAAGCCTTTGATATTTCAGCGATCAGATTTCAGGCAACTCAGGCACTTCCGGATTACTACCTCATGCACAAATGAAAAAGGCACAGGATTAACCTGTGCCTGGACATATAAATGCTGCAATTACAGTTTGAAGCTACCTGCGGCGACATGCAGCTCTTGCGCCAGCATATCCAGGCGCCGGACCTGTTCGTGCACGGAAGTCACCGAGGCATCGGACTCTTCCACTAGCTGGGCAATGCGCTCGATATTGGAGGCGATATTGTTGCTTGCCTGGCTTTGTTCTTGCGCGGCATTGGCCACTTCGCGGATTTCGGTCAACGTTACCTGAGTACCCGCACTGATTTCACGCAAAGCACTGGCGGCTTTCACCGTCAGATCCACGCCGTTTTCCACTTGGCTGCGCACACCGTTCATCATTTGAGCGGCTTGACCGGTATCGCTCAGGACCTGCTGAATAGTACGCGTGATGTCCTGAGTTGCTCCGGCAGTGCGTTCGGCCAATTTGCGCACCTCATCGGCAACCACGGCAAAACCGCGCCCTTGCTCGCCCGCTCGCGCCGCTTCGATGGCGGCATTGAGCGCCAGCAAATTGGTCTGTTCGGCAATGTCCTTGATCACGCCACTCATCTTGTCAATTTCGCGCGAATGCTCGACCAGGCCATGAATCAGTTCAGCAGCGCCACTGATATCGGTAGAAATCCGGCGAATTTCATTGGCAGCATCCTCTGCCAACTTCTCCCCCTGACAAGCCAAATCGACCGCGCGCTGGGAGTTGACTTCCGTTTCCCTGGCACCTTCGGAAATATGGTTGATGCTGACTGACATTTCTTCGATGGCAGCCGCCGTCGAAGAAGCCGCCTCGGAAGTCATGCGCGCGCCCTCGCTCACATGATGCATATCATCGTTGAGTGCCGCGGAAGCGCTGGTTAATGTGGTCGACGCCTGATTGAAGCGCTGGACCAGCCCCCTCAAGCCATCCTGCATGCTCACCATCGCACCCAACAGGCTTTCTCGGCCACCGCGACTGGCAATCTGCTGAGACAAATCACCGCCGGCGATGGATTGTGCAATTCCTGCGGCATATTGCGGCTCGCCACCCATTTGGCCAAGGATATTGCGCGACATCTTCAGCGCCAGGAACGCTACGATTGCGAGCAGCCCGCCACCGATCACGAGAAGCATGCCGGCACGCTGCCAGAAAACAGTATCCACATCGTCGATGAAGGTGCCGGAGGCGACAATCCAGTTCCAGGGATCAAAGCGGCGGAAGCTGTTGCGCTTGAGAATCACCGAACCACCGCCCGGACGCGGCATGCTTACCGTCATGTGCCCATAGAGTTCCTTGCCGGCCAAATAGCTGTTGTAGGCATTGGCGCTGGGCGTGCCGTCGGACTGAACGCCATTATCGGGTTGATCCACCCGCGCCTGGATCGGGTGCACGATCTGGATGCCATCAAAGGTGCGCACGGAGACATAAGCATCGCCATCGTGCATCGCAAACATGGCTTCCTTGGCCTTTTGCTGCGCTTCTTCGCGGCTCAATAAACCCTGTGTTTCCAGTTGCTGATAGTGTTCGATCGTTTTGACTGCAAGCCCCACCACCTTGTCGGAATTGCTTTCGTGCTGGTTCAGCATGGTTGAACGCATGGCAAAGAGTGATACCAGGGCAATAACCAGCATACCGAACATGGCTGCGCCGATCAGTATCCAGACCCGTGTTTTGAGTTGCATGATTTTCCAGACAGAGGATTCAAAAGCGGCGCAGTATATTAGTTAACACTGATATATGAACCCCTTGGAATCAAATTCCCTTCAGTTAAAACCCATGATCGAGACAGGTTTCTATCTGAAATTGCCATGCCAAAGCGAGTGCCTGCTCGCTTGATTGCGACAGGAATGCGTTAACCAGGACAGTAGCCAACCTGCCCGGCCCACAGACCAGCAGCAAGACAGGGCAAGCCACGCATGATGACTGGATCACCCACTGTGATTTCAGCAGCCTTCACGGGCACCCAGCTTGCGCAGGATGACCTCCATCAGGCACCACTTGGTGAAGCCACTTTGCAGCAGGTTGGCGCCGACAAAGACGGTAAACCACAGCCAGTAGCTGCTCACAAACAACGGGCTTCGCGGCACGCCCAGCGCGAGCGAGATCAGGATAAAACTCCCCGCAACAATGCGAACGATTTGCCATGAAGTCATGATCGGTTCTCCTCAGGGGTGTCGCTTGATGGCGCGACGGGTTGGACAGGCTCTTCGAATTTGTGGCGATAGGCCACGTAGTACAGCAACGGAATCACCACCAACGTGAGCAGGGTGGAAACCAGAATCCCGAATATCAGCGAGATCGCCAGCCCATTGAAAATCGGGTCATCGAGGATAAACAGCGCGCCGATCATGGCCGCGAGGCCGGTCAGGATGATCGGCTGGGCGCGGGTGGCGGCCGAGCGCATCACCGCTTCCTTGAAAGGTAGTCCATCCTCCACCTGCAGGTTGATGAAGTCGACCAGCAGGATCGAGTTGCGCACGATGATCCCGGCCAGAGCGATCATCCCGATCATCGAGGTGGCGGTGTACTGCGCGCCGAGCAAGGCATGGCCGGGCATCACGCCGATGATGGTCAGCGGAATCGGCGCCATGATCACCAGCGGTGTGAGGTAGGAGCCAAATTGCGCCACCACCAGCAGGTAGATCAGGATCAGCCCCACCGCATATGCCGCGCCCATATCGCGGAAGGTCTCGTAGGTGATCTGCCATTCACCGTCCCACTTGATCGCGTAATCGCGATACGGATCTTGCGGCTGGCTGATGAAATACTCACCCAGCGCCCCGCCGCCCGGCACCGCCATGGCCTTGATCGCCGAACGCATCGCGAACATGCCATACAGCGGGCTATCGAGCTTGCCGGCCATATCGCCGACCACGAATACCACCGGCAGCAGGTCCTTGTGATAGAGCGGCTGATCGATCACGGCATTCTCAACCGTCACCAGTTCGCGCAGCGGTACGCCCTGCCCGGAGGCGCTGCGCACGGTCAGCGCCAGCACATCGTCCAGACTGCCTTGCGCGGCGATGGGCAGGCGCAATTGAGTGGCTGCCGGATACTTGCTGGCATCGTGCAGATAGGTGATGTCCTCGCCCGCCATGCCGGCACGCAAGGTCGACACAATGGCTTGCTGGGGAATGCCGAGCAAGGCAGCCTTTTTGCGATCGACCACCAGCATCTGCTTCGGCGCCTGGCTGACCGTGCTGTCGTCGATATCGACGATATTGGCGGTTTTCTCGAAAATGCCGCGCACGGCATGCGCCACCTGCTGCCGCCCAGTTGCCTCCGGGCCGTACACTTCGGCCACGATCGGCGAGAGCACCGGCGGGCCGGGCGGCACTTCCACGACCTTGACCCGTGCACCGTAGCGTGCGGCGATCTTTTGTAATTCCGGCCGCACCCGCATTGCAATCACATGGCTCTGGTCGGCACGGTGATGCTTGTCGACCAGATTGACCTGAATATCGCCGATCTCGCGCCCGCTGCGCAGATAGTACTGGCGCACCAGCCCGTTGAAATTGATCGGCGCTGCCGTGCCGGCATAGGCCTGATAGTGGGTGACTTCCGGCACCGTGGCGATATAACCGCTCATTTCGTGCAGCACTGCCGCGGTTTGCTCCAGCGGCGTATTGGCCGGCATATCGACCACCACCTGGAATTCGGATTTGTTGTCGAAGGGCAGCATCTTGAGCACGACCAGCTGCACCGCCGGCAAGCCGACCGACACCAGGATCAGCAAACCGATCACGAGCCACAGTTTCAGCCGGTTCTTGCCGCCGCGTACTTCGTCCAGAAACGGGGTAAACAGGCGATGGGAAAGGCGGTCGAGCTTGCCGGCGATGCCCTCCCCGGCATTCTGGGCATGCGCGCTGTCCTTCAACCACAGCCGCGCCAGCCACGGCGTGACCACAAAAGCCACCGCCAGCGAAATCAGCATGCCCATGCTGGCATTGATCGGGATCGGGCTCATGTAAGGGCCCATCAGGCCGCTGACAAAGGCCATCGGCAGCAGTGCTGCAATCACGGTGAGCGTGGCCAGAATGGTCGGCCCGCCGACTTCATCGACCGCGCCGGGAATCAACTCGGTCAAGGTCTTTTCCGGATGCAGCGCCTTGTGGCGATGGATGTTTTCCACCACCACGATCGCATCATCGACCAGGATGCCGATCGAGAAAATCAGCGCAAACAGCGAAACCCGGTTGAGCGTAAAGCCCCAGGCCCAGGATGCAAACAGCGTGGCCATCAAGGTCAGGACCACCGCCGTGCCGACAATGGCCGCTTCGCGCCGGCCCAGCGCGAAGAACACCAGCGCCACTACGGCAGACGTGGCGAACAGCAGCTTCTGGATCAGCTTCATGGCCTTGTCGTTGGCGGTTTCGCCGTAATTGCGCGTGACCACCACCTCGACATCGGCCGGGATCACGGTGTTTTTCAATTGCTCCACGCGCGCGATCACGGCTTGCGCCACGTCCACGGCGTTCTGGCCCGGCTTCTTGGTCACCGAAATCGTCACCGCCGGGAATTGCGCGCCGTCCTTGCCGGGCGTGCCGTGCCAGACGTAGCGCTCCGGCGGCAGAGGGCCATCCTGAATATTCGCCACGTCTTTCAA
The DNA here is from genome assembly GCA_018261735.1 of Pseudomonadota bacterium. Lineage (GTDB taxonomy): Bacteria > Pseudomonadota > Gammaproteobacteria > Burkholderiales > Chitinibacteraceae > Formivibrio. Next base: position 17,603 of record JAGTRM010000045.1, on the reverse strand, counting down.
CAGAATCGGCGCGCGGTTGTGCACCCCGACGACGAGTTCCGCCACCGCACGCGCATCTTCGAGGAACGGGCCGGATTCCAGACTGATGGCCTGATTATTCCGGATCAGGTCACCGATCGGCAGACCGAGGTTGGCGGACTGCAGCGCGTTGCGCAGATCGCTGACCGTCAGGCCGGCCGAGCGCAAGCGGGCCGGATCCAGCTCGATCAGCACCGCGCGTTTCGGCCCGCCGATCGTGGTGACTTCGCGCGTGCCTTTGACCCGCTTGAGATCGCTCTCGATCGAATGCGCGACGCGTTCCAGATCGAAACTGCCGCTCGCCGGATTCCTTGAATACAGCGTCAGCGCCACGATCGGCACATCATCGATGCCCTTGGGCTTGATGATCGGGGCAAGCACGCCCAAGTTGGCAGGCAACCAGTCGGCATTCGAATGCACCGTATCCCAGAGCCGCACCAGCGCCTCGGTGCGAAGAACACCGACTTCGAACTGCACCGTGATCACGGCCATGCCGGGGCGCGACACCGACATCACGTGCTCGACGTCGGCAATCTGCGACAGCACCTGTTCCGCGGGCCCGGCCACCATCTGCTCCACGTTTTTGGCCGATGCGCCGGGAAACGGAATCAGCACGTTGGCCATGGTCACGTTGATCTGGGGTTCTTCTTCACGCGGCGTAACCAGCACGGCAAACAGGCCAAGCAGCAGAGCCAACAGCGCCAGCAGCGGCGTGATCTGGGCTGCCTGGAAAAAGCGGGCGATACGGCCGGAAATTCCGAGTTTTTGCGCTGTCATGGCCATACCCTTCAGCGCACCCGCGATGCCGCAATGGGATCAAGCGCCACGCGCTCACCGGCGCTGACGCCCGCCAATACCTCGATTTCGTCACCTAGCAGTTTGCCCAGGCGCACCTGTCGCAACTGAACCTGCCCCTTGAGCGTGACCACATAAACCGCGGTCAGCTCGGTTCGATGCACCACCGCACGCGCCGGAATCAGCAGGCGGCTTTGCTTGTCTCCCGCCAGCGGGAAATAAGCGCGGGCGAACATGCCCGGCGTGGCCGGCACTGCCATCGCAGGCAAGGCCAGGCGCACCTGCATGGTCTGGCTGCCGGCATCGGCCGTCGGCAAAACGTTGACCGAGCTCGCCTGCTGCCAGCGTTGCGCTTCCGGCAAGGTGGTCAGCTCCAGCCGAACCGCGCTCGAAGGTGACAACTGGGCCACCTTGCTCTGCGGCAGCGCCGCCACCACGCGCATCTCGGCCGGGTCGTACAGCGTCAGCAGCGGTTTGCCGGGCAAGGCCATATCGCCGACTTCCGCAGCCACCTCGGCGACGGTCCCGGAGTATGGGGCCGAGAGTGTAAAAAATCCGGTCTGGGTATTGGCGACGCCGGCTTGCGCCAGCGTGCCGCGCACGGCAGCTTCGGTCGCCTTGAATTGTGCCTCGGCCTGATCGAGCGCGGCCTGGCTGATGAACTTATGCTGGAACAGTTGCTGTTGCCGGGCCAGATCCTTGCGCGCCACCTCCAGCTGGGCCCTGGCCGCAGAAACTTGGGCCTGGCTGGCATTGGCCTGCTGCGCCGCGGCCTGGCTATCAATCCGGACCAGCAACTGGCCTGGCTTTACCCGGTCTCCCGCTTTCACTGCCAGCTGGGTGATGCGCCCGGCCACTTGCGCTGAAATCACGCTTTGCCGCACCGCCTCCACCACGCCCTCGGCCACATGGATATCGCCCCCGTTCAGTGCCCGCACCGCACCGGTAGCCAGCTCCGCCGCGCCGGTCCAGGCCGCGCTCAACAGCATCAGAAGCAGGAATACCTTTTTTTGCATTTGCATCTTTTCAACTCCGGACCGGATTGCCTGGACAGACCACGCAGCAGGCATCATCAATGCCGCCGCTTGCCTCATTGTTTAACTAATTAGTTAAACAGTCAACAACGAAATGCGTTACTCTATTCACAGATGCTTATTTGTAGGTGTAGACCACGATGGAAAACCTTGACGACACTGCGATTGCCCATATCGCCAACTACTTTCAGGCACTGGCCGAGCCCATGCGCCTGAAAGTATTGAACGCGCTGCGTTCAGGCGACCGGAATGTCGGGGAACTGGCCGAACTGCTGGGCTGCACCACCGCCAACATCTCCAAGCATCTGAGCCTGCTGGCGAAAAGCGGCTTTGTTGCGCGCGAAACCCGCGGCAACGCGGTGTATTACCGGATTGCCGATCCGGCGATCTTTGATCTGTGCAATCTGGTGTGCGGACAGGTGGGAAAACGCCTTGCGGCGCAAGCTGAAATGGCGGCGAAACTGGTGTCGGCTCAAGGCAAGGATTAGGTTCGACGGGCCGCCCTGCCTTGCATAATCCCCCGGCGATGGCAACCGACCGCACGCCATAGCTTCATCGAGCCATCAGCACCGGCATTAGACGTCGACATTCTCGGTCGACAGTATCAAGAACCATTACTACACTGGTTTTGTACCCCCTCGCGAGAACAATCACTATGTCCGACATTGACAGTGCATTGAATTCCGCACCCTCTTCCGTTCGAACCTTCGGCGTGTCATGGCCATTACTGGTCGCCTTCCTGACCCTGCTCGGCGTGCTCGGCAACACGCGCTTCAATGCGGTGCTGGCCGACGGCGATACCTACTGGCATCTGGCCGTCGGGCGCTGGATGCTCGAGCATCGGGTCGTGCCGCAGAGCGATCCGTTTTCGCATTCGATGCCCGGTGTGGCCTGGACCGCGCACGAATGGCTATCCGAACTGCTGCTCACCGGCGTGCACCAAGCGGCAGGCTGGGCGGGACTGGTGGTCCTCGTCGCGCTGGTGTTTGCCGGCACGCTGGCCTATTTGATGCGCTTCCTTCTGGCCCGCATGGAGCCGGTGCATGCCCTGCTGTTCACGGCGTTTGCAGCCGGCATGATGATGAGCCATCTGCTGGCGCGCCCCCATATCCTCGTCTGGCCGGTGCTTGCCGTATGGGTGGGAACGCTGGTCAATGCGGGCGAACATGGCCGCAACCCGCCCTGGTGGCTGCTGCTGTTAATGGTGCTGTGGGCCAATCTGCATGGCAGCTTTACCCTCGGGATCACCCTGGGCTCGGCGTTGGCACTCGATGCGGTGCTGAGCCACCCTGCCGGACAGCGGCGTGCTGCGGCATGGCGCTGGGCGGGCTTCATCGGATTGTCTATCCTGGCCGCAGTGCTCACCCCGGCGGGTTGGCACGGGATCTGGTATCCCTTCCAGATCATGGGCATGACCGTGGCGCTGGATGTCATCGGCGAATGGCTCTCGCCCGATTTCCACCAGCCGCAGATGCTGGAACTGTGGCTGATGCTGGTGCTGGCTATCGCGTGCGCGGGCAGAATGCGCCTGCCCTGGCTGCGCCTGCTGCTCATGCTCGGGCTGACCCATCTCGCGCTCAAGCATCAACGCCACGTGGCGGTTCTTGGCCTGGTGGTTCCTTTTCTGATCGCATTACCCCTCGCGCGCCAGTGGCGCGCCACGGAAGGAAACGGGCGCGATGCCGAATCAGTTGATCGTGTGTTCCGTGCGCTGGCCGCCCCCGCCCGGCCGGGTACGGTTGCCGCCGCCGCACTACTGGCGGCATTGCTGATCGGCATGCTTATGCAATCGAACCGCTACGCACCGCTGAGCAAAACCACGCCCGAAGCGGCCGTACAAGCTGCCATGCACGCAGGTGCCACCGGCCCGGTCTTCAACGCCTATCACTTCGGCGGCTACCTGATCTACCGCGAGATACCGGTCTTCATTGACGGTCGCGCCGACATGTACGGCGATGCGCTGATGAAACGCTATGTCGACGCGGTGCAACTGCGCGGCACGCAGGACTTGCCGCGCCTGCTGGAGGACTACCACATCGGCTGGACCCTGCTCGATCCGGGCACACCGGCGCTGGCCGTGCTCGACCGCTTGCCGGGCTGGCGGCGCGTGTATACGGACACAGTCGCCGTGGCCCACGTTCGCGATGGCAGCAATGCCGTGCGCCAGGAAACGCCATGAACCAAGCCGAATTCGACCGTTTCGCCGACGAGTACGAGCAGCAGCATGCCAGCAATATCCGGCTTTCCGGAGAAACGCCGGCGTTCTTTGCCCGCTACAAGGTGCAGGATGTGGCACAGCTGTGCGCCGAAAAAGCACCCAGCCGCATCCTGGACTTCGGTGCAGGCGTCGGCGCATCGGTTCCCCATTGGAGCGAGGCCTTCCCGCAGGCAGCGCTCACCTGCCTGGACGTATCGCAACGCTCGCTCTCCATTGCCTGCGAGCGTCACCCCGGCGCGGCGGACTACTGCATCTTCGACGGAGTCACGATTCCCTTTGCAGCAGGCAGCTTCGATGTGGCCTTCGCGGCCTGCGTATTCCACCACATAGACAGCGCGGATCACGTGCACCTGCTGCGCGAACTGCGCCGCGTGCTGACCGACGAGGGCCGTCTGTTCGTGTTCGAGCACAATCCGTTCAATCCGTTAACGCGGCACGCCGTGAACACCTGCCCGTTCGACGCGAACGCCGTGCTGATCCGGGCGCGCACGCTGCATGAACGTCTGCGGGCTGCGGGTTTCGAGCGCATTGCGCTGGCCTACCGCATTTTTTTCCCCGGTGCGCTGAGTGCGCTGCGCCCTCTGGAACGGATGCTGACGCGCCTGCCGCTGGGGGCACAGTACCGGCTGTGCGCGCAGAAATGACAGACCAACCGCGCCGAACATTTTGGCGTTTTATTACCGTGGGGATGGCCAATACCGTTGCGGGACTCTCGTTTATCTACGGCGCGCGGGCGTTGGGGCTGGGCGAAGTGGCTGCCAATGCCACGGGCTATGCTATGGGGCTCATGCTCAGTTTCGGCCTGAACCGGCAATGGACCTTCCGCCAGCGCGGCCCGTTGCTGCCGCACGCACTCAGGTTTGCCGTGGTCATGCTGCTGGCATGGCTGGTAAACGTTGCGGTGCTGCTGGAACTGATGCGCTGGGGCGTAACCGCAGTCTTGGCCCAGGCAGGCGCGGTGCTGCCATATACCCTGATCAGCTATCTTGGCTGCCGGCACTGGGCGTTCGCAAACCGGCTAAATCGCATGGAAGGGGAACGAACATGACACGCCTTGCCATCATAGTGCCCTGCTACAACGAGGAAGAGGTGCTTCCCGAAACCGCACGGTGCCTGCTCGCGCTGCTGAACGATCTGCAAGCGCGCGGGGATGTTAGCGAAGACAGCGCGTTGTACTTAGTCAATGACGGTTCACGCGACCGCACCTGGCAGCTCATCGAGGAACTTGCCGCAGCGAACCCGCAGGTGCACGGAATCAAACTTTCACGCAACTGCGGGCATCAGAACGCGCTGCTGGCCGGGTTGTTCACGGCACCGTGTGATGTTGCGATCAGCATCGACGCGGACCTGCAGGACGACCCCGAAGCGATGCGCGCGATGCTGGCCGCGCACCGTGGGGGGGCCGATGTGGTGTACGGCGTGCGTCGCCATCGCACAGCCGATACGTTCTTCAAGCGTTTTAGCGCCGAGGGTTATTACTGGCTGCTGGCTCGCCTGGGGGTGGAGATTGTCTTCAATCACGCGGATTACCGCCTGCTGTCGCGCCGCGCGATCGATGCGCTGGCGCTGTACCGTGAGCGCAATATGTTTTTGCGCGGCGTTGTTCCAAAACTGGGTTTCGACAGCGCCGTCGTTCATTACGACCGAAGCGCGCGCCTGGCCGGCGAAACCAAGTATCCGTTGAAGAAGATGATCGCGTTTGCCTTGGAAGGCGTCACCTCGTTTTCGGTAGCGCCGTTGCGCGCCATCATGTGGTTCGGGCTGTGCGTATCGGTGCTGAGCTTTGCCGGCGGGCTTTGGACCTTGTGGGAGCGGCTGGTCAACAACGTAGGTGTTCCGGGCTGGGCGTCGACCCTGGTGCCGATGTTCTTTCTCGGAGGCATCCAGTTGCTCAGCCTGGGGGTGATCGGCGAATACGTGGCGAAGATCTATATGGAGAGCAAAGCCCGGCCGCGCTACATCATCGACCGCGAAATCTAGCCATATGCTCGGAAGGGCTTCATTCCAGGACCCATGCAACCCTCTGACGATGCAAGCTCAGGCATCGGCAGCCCCGCAATTTATCGCCTGGTTTCTTGCGTTGTTTGCCATGACGCAGGTTCCGCTGTATTGGGTGCAATACCCGGACATCACGGACTTTCCCAATCACCTGGCCCGGCTGCACGTGCTGATGCATTTGCCGGAATCGGAAACCCTGCAACGCTACTACGCGCTTCGGCCGTTTCAGATGGGCACCAATCTGGCGATGGATGTTCTGGTGCCCGCGCTGGCCCGCTGGATGGACGCCCTGCTCGCACTCAAGCTGTTTGCCTCGCTGGCGATGCTGCTGGTAACCACCGGTACCGTGGCATTAGGCCGCGCCGTCACCGGCCGCTTCAACTATTTGCTGCTGGGCGTGCTGCTGTTTGCCCACAACGCCATGTTCCAGCTGGGGCTATTCAACTACCTGTTTGGTCTGGGCCTGGCCCTCTGGCTGCTTTCCGCCTGGATCATCGCCCGCAGTCGCACGGGTTTCTGGCACTGGATCGCGTTTGCCGGCGGCTGCGTCCTGATTTATTTCTGCCACCTGAGTGCGCTGGGTGTTTATGCCGTTGGTGTGCTGGGCTATGAGCTGGGATGCGCCCATGGCCGGGGCGGCATTATCAGCCGATCAACGTTGCACGCCGTGTTACTGCCCCTAATACAGTTTGCTCCGGCGGCAGTGCTTCACCTACTGGTATCCAATTCAACCGGCAGCTATGTTCCGGTCTCATTCACGGGTTCGGGGTTGCAAGCCGCGCTGGTCTGGCTCGTCCACAAGGCGACGATCCTGGCGCTTTCCCCGTCCATATGCGTTTCAGGTTATATGCTGGGCCAAGCCGTGTTCGGCTTCTTCCTCGTGTTTGCTCTCTATGCCGGGTTTCGCGAGCGAGCGCTGAAACTGGCCATCCCCGTTCGCTGGATGGCCGGCTTGCTTGCGGCGGCCATCGTCGTGCTGCCGCACGCCGGCTTTGGCTCCAACATGGTCGATATCCGGCTGATTCCGGCGCTCGGCCTCATGTTGTGGTGCGGCCTGGAAATCGGTGAGCGCAGCACGTTGCGGCCCAAGGTGGTGCTAGGTGGCATCGCTGTAGTCGTGATGCTGATCAGCCTGGAAACAACCCGGGAGTGGGTAGTCAGAGACAAAGAATACCGGCGCATCCGCAGCGCCTTGACCCAGATTCCGGAAGGTTCGACGCTGGCCACGGTCGTTCTCGATGATGCAAAAACACCGTTCGTTTCACCGCATGCGGGTGCCTGGAGCGTAATCGACCGCTCGGCCTTGCTGTCGAATTTCTTCCTCTGGCCATTCCAGCCGTTCCGTGTGGCTTACCAAGAGCCCTATGCCGCACTTGCCACACAGGCACGGACCGATGCACCGGGCGCACCACCGCCGGCCTACGCGTCGCTCCGGCAGGATTACGATTACGTCCTGGTCTTCGGCGGGGACGAAGCGAGTCGCCTGCGCTACTCCCCCGGCGCCAGCACGGTATTTTCCTCGCCATCGGCGCGGCTGCTGCGGACCGGGGATTGACCGGCTGCGCACAACGGCCTGACTACGCGAGGCTGTGCTCCTTGATCAGGCCCACCCGGTAAGCGTGCAGCAGCGCGTGTAGTTCATCGATTTGCTCCTGGAATTCGCGGCCACGGTCGGTGTCGCCGATCAGCATCCGGCGCGGATAGGTGTGGATGATCTCGGTTTCGGTATCGATATCCAGCGCCTCCGATACGGCTTTCTGTTTGGATTCGAAGGGCTGGTGCGCGGCCAGCAGCAGTCCGCGCGAGTTGGAAATCAGCGTGTAGCCCGCGATGCCGGTTTCCTGCTGGTAGGCCCGCGAAAAGCCGCCGTCGATGACGATCAACTTGCCGTTGGCCTTGATCGGCTTCTCTCCCTTGCTGACCTTGACCGGGACATGGCCGTTGATGATGCAACCGGTGTCCGGATTCAGGCCAAATTCCTGCAGGATCTTGCGCGCGGTTTCTTCGGTGTCGCGCAGGGAGTAGTAGGGATTGCGCTTTTCAGCGTGCGTGGCCTTGTCGGCCAGGAAATAGCGCTCGAACGTGGCCATCTTCTCCTTGCCGAAGAGCGGCGATTTCGGCGCGCACCACAGGAACCACAGCGTATCCATGCCGTATTGTTTCTGCTCCGGATTATCGATATCGAAGTAGCCTTGCCGGGCCAAGCGGTCGACGCGGTCGAGAAACGCCTTGCCCGCGAAGGATTCGCCGTTGACGCTGAAGGCGCGGAATCCACCGTCCTCGTTCATCGAGATGCAGCCGTGGTAGAGCAGATTGCCGTTGTGAGCGAGGTAGAGGCTGCCCTTGGCGAAGAGGAAGCGCGTGTGCTGCTGCAGCTTGCGGCTGTGGGCAAACGAGTACTTGAGCTTTTCCACGACGACTTGCTCTTCGGGGGACAGCGCCTCGGGGTTTTGCGGGTCGATGGTCGGGAAGTGCTTGTCGAGCAGCGGGTATTCCTTGCCGTCCAGGGTAATCACGCCGCGCGCGTAATCGATCTGGGTGAGCAGGCGCCGATCGTCCATCTCGTACTGCGGTCGCCGTTTGATGATCTGGCTTTCCAGCTTGAACTGGATGATCGCGATGGCTTTCTGCATCTTCGCCATGAGCTGGATTTCATTGCTGGTGAAGGTGTTGTCCTTGGATACCTTGGGCATGAAAAGCTCGCACGGATCATCCTTGTAGGTTTCGAGCACAAAGGAGGCCAGCGGCATCAGGCTGATGCCGTAGCCATTTTCCAGCGTTTCCAGGTTGCCATAGCGCAGGCTGAAGCGGATCACGTTCGCGATGCTGGCTTCGTTGCCCGCAGCGGCGCCCATCCACAGGATGTCGTGATTGCCCCACTGAATATCCACCTGATGATGCTTCATCAAGAGATCGAGAATGATGTGGGCGCCCGGGCCGCGATCGTAGATGTCGCCGATGATATGCAGCCGTCTGACCGCCAACCGCTGGATCAGCTCGGCCAGCAGGGTGATGAACATCTGGGTGCTGCCGGTCGAGATGATGGTATCGATCTGGCTCTGGTAGTACGCGGCCTTGAATTCGACGCCTTCCTGGTCATACAGCAGCTCCTCGATGGTTTCGGCGACATGCTTTGGCAGATAGTTGCGCACCGCTTCGCGGCGGTATTTGGCGGTGAGATGGCGACAAAGTTTGACGAGGCGGATCAGGGTGAGCCGGCTCCACTCTTCCTTGTCGGCCACCGCTTGCAGCATCAGCGGCCCTTTCAGTTCGGGGTAATAGATCAGCGTGGCCAGATTGCGCCGCTCGGGCTTGGTCATCGAGTCGGCGAACATCTCCTCGATCTTGCGCCAGATCGACCCGGCGCCGTTGCGCAGCACATGCTCGAAAGCCTCGTGTTCGCCATGCACATCGGAGAGAAAATGCTCGGTTCCCTTGGGCAATTGCTGCTGGGCAGTGAGGTTGATGATGGCCGTGGAGGCGGCCTGAATCGACGGATATTTTTCCGAGAGCAATTGCAGGTATTTCAGGGAGAGATCTGGCGATGGCGTGGGCATGATGGGTTCTCATTTTTCAAGCAGTATTTCCCAACTGTGTAAGAAAAAGCGGATGGCTGTCAATTTCCTTCCGACGCCTGCTTTCACACAGCCATCCATGCACGATTCATTTCTGCCAGCGCCAGCTCTGTGATTATTTCAGATACTGCATGCCGAACTTGATCAACCCGGCCACCAACCCCGTACCGGCCACACCGGCCAGCCACAAGCCGAGGAACCAGGCGATTTGCTTGCAACGACAGCACCTGGGGGATTCGAGTGTGCGCATCAGTGATACCCCTCGTCATGGACGCGAACCTTGCCGCGAAACACCCAGTAGCCCCAAGCGGTATAGGCCAGGATCACCGGCAGGATGACAACCGCACCCACCAGGGTGAATTTCAGGCTGCTTTCCGGCGCGGCGGCGGCCCATAAGCTGATGCCAGGCGGAATCAGATTCGGCCAGATGCTGATCAGGAATCCGAGATAGCCCAGCGCAATCAAAGCCAGCGTCAGGACATACGGACGTATTTCGGCGCCAATTTTCACCGCATGCAAAATGCCCCAGCCGCAGGCCAGCACGGCGAGCGGTACGGGCCAAAGCCAAGCCAGCGCCGGGCCGAACCAGCGCGCGGCAATCGCTGGCTGGGACAACGGCGTCCACAGACTGACCAAGCCGATCACGGCCAGCAGGACCAGCGTAAGCGGGGGCATCAAGCGGAACATCCGGCGCTGCAATTCGCCTTCGGTCTTGATGATCAGCCAGCCACAGCCCAGCACGGCATAGGTCGCCAGCAAGCCCATCCCGGTAAACAGGCTGAACGGAGACAGCCAGTCAAAAGCGCCACCGGCGAATTCCCGGTTCAGCACGGGAATGCCCTGGATAAAGGCCCCCAAAGCCACGCCCTGAAAGAAGGTGGCAAGCGCGGAACCCAGCATGAAGGCCAGATCCCAGACCGGGCGGGTGCGGCGCGACTTGGGCCGGATTTCAAAAGCCACGCCGCGCAGGATCAGCCCGACCAGCATCAGCACCAACGGCAGGTACAGTGCTGACAGCACGGCGGCATACACGACCGGAAATGCCGCGAACAGCCCTGCCCCGCCCAGCACCATCCAGGTTTCGTTGCCATCCCAGACCGGCGCGACCGAATTCATCATCACCTGCCGATCCTCGTCTTCCGGAAAGAACGGAAACAGGATGCCGATGCCCAGGTCGAAGCCATCCAGAACCACGTAGACCAATACGCCGAGCGCAATGATGGCCGCCCAGACCAAGGCCAGATCAAGCATGGCTGTCTCCTTGTTCGGATTCAATCGAGAGGTCTGCACCCTGCAGCGGATGGCGCCCGGCCTGTGCCGCATGGCGGGTATCCATAAGCTGCGGGGTTTCCGGCTGCGGCCCCTGGCGCAATAGCTTGAGCAGGTAATAGATACCCGTACCGAATACCAGGCTGTAGACCACGACAAAAACAAACAGCGAGATACCGACTTGCTGGCGCGTCACGGGCGAAACCGCATGGGCCGTGCGCAACAGGCCATACACCACCCAGGGCTGGCGCCCGACTTCCGTGGTCACCCAGCCCGCCAGCAAAGCCACGAATCCCGCCGGCCCCATCGCCACGGCAAAACGCAGGAACGCCCGGGAGTCATACAGCTTGCCGCGCCGGTATAACCAGGCACCGGCCAGCGCCAGCAGGATCATCAGTCCGCCCAGCCCCACCATGACGCGGAAACTCCAGAAAGTAATCAAGGCATTCGGACGATCTTCGCGCGGGAAACTTTTCAGGCCGGGAATCTCGCCATCCCAGCTATGGGTAAGAACCAGGCTGCCCAGATGCGGAATCTGTAGCGCATAACGCGTGGTCTCGGCCTGCATGTCCGGAATGCCGAACAGGTTGAGCGGCGTGCCACCCTGGTGGGTCTCCCACAGCCCTTCAATTGCGGCGAGTTTCGCTGGCTGGTATTTCAGCGTATTCAGACCGTGTGCATCCCCGACCAAGGCTTGCATCGGGGCCACCACCAGCAAGCAGGCCAATGCCATGCTCAGCGAAATGCGCATGGGCCGGTTGGCGCGATTCTTGAGCAGGTGCCAGGCAGCGGTGGCCGCGACCAGCAACATGGATGCCGCGAAGACAGCCAGCGCCATGTGCAGAAAGCGGTAGGGAAACGAGGGATTGAAAACGATGGCCAGCCAGTCGAGCGGAATCACTCGGCCATCTTCGATACGGAAACCGGCCGGGGTCTGCATCCAGCTGTTGGATGACAGAATCCAGAACATCGAGATCAGTGTGCCCAACGCCACGGCTGTCGTGGCAGCAAAGTGCGCACGCGGGCCGACCTTGTTCCAGCCGAACAGCATGATGCCGAGAAAACCGGCTTCCAGAAAAAATGCGGTCAGTACTTCATACGCCAGCAAGGGGCCGGTAATGCTGCCGGCGAAGTTGGAGAATGCGCTCCAGTTGGTACCGAACTGGTAGCTCATCACCACGCCGGAGACCACGCCCATGGCGAAGCACACGGCAAACACCTTGGACCAGAAGCGGCACAGCGTGTAGTAAACCGGTTGCCGGGTCTTGAGCCATAGACCTTCAAGCACCGCAATGAAGCTGGAAAGGCCGATGGTGATCGCCGGAAAAATGATGTGAAAGGAAACGGTGAAGGCGAACTGGATACGGGCCAGATCTAGGGCAGAGATTTCGTTCATTTAGGGCTCCCACGCCTCATCGGGCAATGTGGCTTGTTCCCGTTTGCGAAACAACGGCACCGGATCGTCCACCGCACCCTGGTATTTCACGCTGAACGTGGTCAACCCTTTCAGTGCATCGTGGATGTCCTTGTCGGCGCGCACGGCAAAACTGTTGAATCCGCAGCGTTGCATGTAAAAGAGCTGGTCGCGCAGCACGTCGCCGATGGCGCGCAGTTCCCCGGTAAAGCTGCAGCGGGTACGCAGCAAATACGCGATGCTGTAACCCCGTCCATCACGAAAGCTGGGGAAGTCGATGGCCAGCAAGGGCAGCTGGATCAGTTGGACCAGGTCATCCTGGAATTCATCATCCGGAGAAAGCCAGACCCCCGTGGTTTCGGCACCCGGCGTCATGCCGTTTTCGAGCAGGGCGCGCCACTGTTGGAAGGGAATGATCCGGTGTGCGTGACCGGGCAAATCCAGTCCGGCAGGATCGCGAACAACGTACCACGGGTCTTCAATAATCTCGGCGGATTGCCCTGTACTGCGAATAATTTGACTCATGACATTTCCTCATTGCGCATAGACGTGGGCTTTGAATGGTTCCAGCCCGAGGCGAAGCAGCGTTTCGCTGAAAGGCTCTCCGGGATGGCGGTGCCGGGTGAAGACCGTGATGATTTTCTCGATCACATCGGGGATCTGTTCGGCTCGGAAAGACGGGCCGATCACCTTGCCCAGCGTCGCCGCCATGCCCTGCCTGCCGCCAAGGGTGACCTGGTACCACTCCTCGCCATTCTTATCGACGCCCAGAATGCCGATGTTTCCAATATGGTGATGCGCACAGGCATTCATGCAGCCATTGATGTTGAGGCTCAGATCGCCCAGATCGTGCAGGTAATCCAGATCCTGGAACCGGCCCTGAATCGCTTGGGCGATGGGGATCGAGCGGGCATTGGCCAGCGAGCAAAAGTCGCCACCCGGGCAGGCAATAATGTCGGTCAGCAAGCCGATGTTGGCTGTCGCCAAACCCTGCCTGGTAGCTTCTTCCCACAGTGCATACAGGTCGCTTTGCCGGATATCGGGCAAGACCAGATTCTGTTCGTGGCTCACGCGAACTTCGCCAAAGCCATAGGCCTCGGCCCAGTTCGCGACAGCACGCATTTGTGCGCTGGAAATATCCCCGGGCGGTGAGGACAAGCCGGGCTTGGTGGAAAGCGTCACGCTGGCATAACCCGCGATCTTGTGCGGATGAACGTTGCGGCGCAGCCAGCGACGGAACTCGGGTTCGTTTTGCGCCAACTCGGTCGGGTCGGCATCTTCAAGTTCGGCGTCTTCCAGCTCCTCATAAGGGGGCGGATCGAAAAAGGCGGCCACCCGGCGGTATTCCGCACCGGTAAGGGTGGAGGGACTGTCTTTCAGCTGTGCCCACTCCTGCTCGACCTCTGCTGCAAAACGCTCGGCACCCAGGGCCTGTACCAGGATCTTGATACGGGCCTTGTATTTGTTGTCGCGCCGGCCATAGCGGTTGAAGACCCGCAAGACCGCTTCGACATAGGTAATCAGATGGCGCCAGGGCAGCGCTTCCCGGATCACCGCGCCGATGATGGGCGTGCGTCCCAGCCCACCCCCCACCAGCACTTTCAGCATCGCGGCGCCGTTCTCATCGCGATAGAGATGGATGCCGATATCGTGTGCACGGACGACGGCGCGATCGGTTGCAGTGCCGGACATGGCGATCTTGAATTTGCGCGGCAGGAAGGCAAATTCCGGGTTCAGCGTGGACCACTGGCGCAGAATTTCGGCCAGCGGGCGCGGGTCCATGACCTCGTCGGCGGCCACGCCGGCAAAGGCATCGGTGGTGATATTGCGCACGCAATTGCCCGAAGTCTGGATCGCATGCATTTGGGCTTGCGCGAGGCGTTCCATGATGCCGGGGGTGTTTTCCAGCCGTATCCAGTTGAACTGGATATTCTGGCGGGTGGTGAAATGTCCGAATCCCTTGTCCCAGGTTTCGCCGATTTCGGCCAGCGTTCGCAATTGATTGGCCGACAAGGTGCCATAGGGAATCGCCACGCGCAGCATGTAGGCATGCCGCTGGCTGTAGACACCGTTCTGCAAGCGGAGCGGCAAGAATTCCTCTTCGGACAACGTGCCGGCCAGATAGCGGCCGACCTGATCGCGATATTGCTCGATACGCTGGTTGAGCAGGATTTGGTCATAGTGGTCGTATTGATACATCCATATTCCCCAGTGGTGGTTGGCCCATCCGGGCCGCAAAGGTGGCTTTTCATGGGCGGTGTGATGTGCTGATTCCACCGCGGACCACTTCAATCATTGGGTTGGAGTATGTGATACTGGATTAAGCAGTAACAGGATCAGAAAACGGATCGTTTTGCGTATCAGATAGCCGAGTACGAGGGAATCACTTTGAAACGTTATGAATCCCTGGCCGAACTGCTGGCCGCCGACATTCGCAACGGCAAGCTTGCGCCGGGTACCAAGCTGCCTTCGATCCGCAAGATCATGGCGCAGCATGAGGTCAGCCCTTCCACCGTCTTCCAGGCGTATTACCGGCTGGAAGACCTGGGACTGGTGCGCGCGCGTGAACGCTCCGGCTATTACGTGGCCGGCGCCGGGCAACAGCCGTTGCGCGAACCCGAAGCCGCACCCGCACCGCATCTGTCGGCGTCGGTGGATATCAACCAGCTGGTTTTTTCGGTACTGGGTGCGGTGCAGGATCGCAACATTCTGCCGCTGGGTTCGGCGTTCCCCTCGCCCAAGCAGTTCCCCCTGCCAAGACTGGCCAAATCGCTGGCGACCTCCGCGCGCTTCATCGACCCCTGGGATACCGTTGCCAGTTTGCCGCCCGGCAATCTGGCTTTGCGCCAGCAGATTGCGCTGCGCTATCTGGGCATGGGCATGCCGCAGCCGCCGGAGCAGATCATTGTCACCAATGGCGCGCTGGAGGCATTGAACCTGTGCCTCGCGGCAGTGGCACAACCGGGCGATCTGATCGTGATTGAATCGCCCGGCTTTTATGCTGCCGCGCAGGCGCTGGAGCGGCTCAAGATGAAGGCACTGGAAATACCGGTGCATCCCAAGGAAGGGATTGATCTAGCCGCGCTGGAACAGGCGTTGCAACAGCATCCAGTGAAGGCGTGCTGGTTCATGACCAGCTTTCAGAATCCGATGGGAACGACCATGAGCGATGCCAGCAAGCAGGCTCTGGTAGCCTTGCTGGCCCGACACGGCATTCCGCTGATCGAGGATGATGTGTATGGCGAACTGTATTTCGGCAATCGCCAGCCACTGCCGGCCAAAGCTTATGACACGCAAGGCCTGGTGATGCATTGCAGCTCGTTTTCCAAGAATCTGGCACCCGGCTATCGCATCGGCTGGGTGGCGCCGGGACGATTTAGCAAGGAGATCGAGCAACTGAAACTGATGACCACGCTCTCGGCCAGCGTGCCGGCCCAGGTGGCAATTGCCGATTACCTGCAAACCGGCGGCTACGACAAGCATCTGCGCAAGCTGCGCCATGCACTGGAATCGCAACTCGGCAGCCTGAATGAAGCAATCCGGCAGTATTTCCCGGCAGACATCCGCGTTTCCCGTCCGCAAGGCGGTTATTTCCTCTGGGTGGAATTCCCCGAAGGCTTTGATACGCTGGAACTGCACCGGCTGGCTGCAGCACAGGGGATCAGCATTGCGCCCGGACCGATTTTTTCGGCCAGCCGGCAATACCGCAATTGCATCCGGCTCAATTACGGCTCGCCCTGGAATAGCGATTTTGAACAGGCCATCGCTATTTTGGGACAACTGATCAAGTCGATGGTCCCTTACTGAGTTTTGTCCGATCCAACGGCATGTCTGGGTTTGGCACAGACAACTGATATGTACTAATTTTCCGCTTCTGATACTGTTTCCGGCTGGTCCGGCACGCTCTACTGGCAGGCCATCTCCAACCCAGTGCATCCGTGCCATGTCATTAACAGGATTCAATCTGCATGCGCCGCATCAAACACAGGCACTGAAAGGAATCGCGCTGTATGTAGCGGCGTTATTCCTGTTCGCCTGCGTTGCGGTCACCACCAAACACCTTGCCGCACGCTACCCGGTATTTCTGCTGACCTGGATCCGTTTCAGCATTCAATGGCTTGCCATGTCGGTCATTCTGATTCCCAAAGAGCGCGGAAATTTGCTGATCGCCAGGCGAAAAGGTCTGGTGATTGTGCGTGGTGCCTGCATGCTCATCATGATGTTGCTGATCACGACAGCACTGCAGCGCATGCCGGTTGCCGAGGTCACCGCGATACAGTTCCTGGCACCCTTGCTGGTCACCTTGTTTGCCAAATACATATTGGGCGAAACCATTGGATGGGTACGTGGGCTCTGTGTTGCTGCAGGGTTTGCCGGGGTCTTGCTGATAGCCCGCCCTGCCGGTCATCTCGATGTTATCGGGATTGCCTGCGTGTTTCTGGCTGCGGTCATGGACGCGGCTTATCAACTGTTATCCCGACTACTTGGCAATACTGAGCGCAGCGTGGTTATGCTGTATTACTCGGCGCTGGTCAGTGTGGTTTGCCTGAGTCTGGGTCTTCCCGGATTCTGGATCAATTTCGAGCCAACGCGGCTGGATGTCGTTTTGTTTCTCTGGCTTGGATTTGTTGGGGGTATTGGCCACTTTGTATTTACTTCTGCCTATCGGCATACCCCGGCATCGGCCCTGGCACCGTTGAGCTATCTACAACTTTTTTGGGCAGGTCTATTGGGCTGGCTTTTCTTTGATCACCTGCCATCCGGCATGAGTTTGGCAGGGATGGTTGTTATCGTTGCTGCGGGTGGCATAGCCGCAGTGCTTGGGCGCCGCGCATTCTGAATGCGCAATCGCACGAACTTTACCACTCGTTATTCTCCAGCTTGACCGGCCATTCTTGCGCCACTGCACACTTTTCTGGCGAGTGTTGAATGACGGCAACGTGCCCACAAGAGTCATTCGCCACTCGGCGCTATGAAGGTCAGTAACGGAGGCCGAAGCTGCCGCTCATTCCATGCGGAGAGCTTCTTCTCCTCGGCCAAAGCCGATTTTGAGCCTCGGGCCAGAATCGGGCGGCTATGCTCCAGTTACCTGCCGGCATGAATTGGGTGATGCCGTAAAGGTCGACGAAAAATCGCAGCGCATGCAGAACGGAATGCCCCACTGAAGCAAGACCGCGACCAGCCAGCCGCCGGGATAACCGCGATCGAGCACCAGCATGTCCTGGCTGCCCAGCCGGTCAAGACGCTCGAACAGCATCTGCCCTTCGGTGCACCTCAACGGC
>JAGTRM010000063.1 GCA_018261735.1 Pseudomonadota bacterium | reverse complement strand
TTTTATGGCAACAGGTACTGTCAAGTGGTTCAACGACGCTAAAGGTTTCGGCTTTATTACCCCTGAAGATGGCGGCGAGGATTTGTTCGCCCACTTTTCCGCAATTAACATGAATGGATTCAAGACCCTGAAAGAAGGTCAGAAGGTCCAGTTCGAAGTCACGCAAGGCCCGAAAGGCAAGCAAGCTTCCAACATCCAGTCTGTCAACTGATATCAGCCAGACAGCGTGGCGCAAAAACCCCGCTACCGTGGGGTTTTTTTATGCCCGCTTTTGCGGAACGAAGGATGAGCAAGAAGAAAAACAGCCGGGAGGCGGACGCCTGTCCCTGCGGGGGAGGTGTTTTTTCCGCTTGTTGCGGCCAGTTCATTGAGCATGGACTCGTGCCGAAGACGGCGCTTGAACTGATGCGTTCGCGCTATTCGGCCTATGTGCTGCGTAACGAACGCTATCTGCAGACAAGCTGGTATCGTACGACTCGTCCCGAGCGCGTGCTGCAGGACGATGGCGGCATCAAATGGCTGACATTGGAGATTGTTGGGCACAGTGAGCAGGACGGCGAGGCGACGGTCGAGTTCGTCGCTCGTTACAAATTGCAGGGCCGGGCGCAGAAACTGCATGAAATCAGCCGTTTCGTGTGGGATGAAGGGCGGTGGTATTACCTTGACGGCAGCTTTCCTGAGGAAGCACGCTAACGTATTCAGAAGTAATGGGGTATGCGTCAAAAACGCCCCTCTCGGCCTCATATTTGCTGGCTATTTTTGGATACTGCTCCCAGTATATTTTTGGTCCTTACTGACCAAAACTTGAAAAAAGTCAGTAATTTTTCGTCAGTGCGGCAAGAAACGCTTCGGCTGCGTGTATGTTGCGATTGCTGTTTCTGCTGCTCCGCCTGTTGTTTGTCGGCTATGCGGTTTGTTGTGCGCGGGCGGTGAAGGCGTTGGCTGCGCGGCTGGCTGGTTTGCGGCCCAGATGTTGCGAGATGAATAGCCCGGCCTCGACCACAGCCTGCAGGTCGATGCCCGTCTCGATTCCCAATCCTTGCATCAGATAGAGCACGTCTTCGGTGGCGACATTGCCGGTTGCGCCTTTGGCAAACGGGCAACCGCCAAGGCCGGCGACCGAGGTATGGAAGGTCGTGACTCCTACTTCCAGACTGGCATAGACGTTCGCTACGCCCTGGCCGTAGGTGTCGTGGAAATGCCCCATCAGTCGTTCCAGCGGGAATTCGCGCGCAGCCAGTTCAAACGCTGCCTGCACCTTTTTCGGCGTGCCGACGCCGATGGTGTCGGCCAGGTCGATTTCATCGCAGCCGAGGTCGCGCAGCTGCGCCACCACGCTGGCAGCGGCTTGCGGCGACACTTCGCCCTGATAAGGGCAGCCGAAGGCGCAACTGACCGCGCCGCGTAGCGTCATGCCGTGCTGTTTGGCTGCTTTGGCCACGTCGGCGAATCGGGCGATCGATTCGGCAATCGAGCAGTTCAGGTTGCGCTGCGAAAACGCTTCCGAGGCGGCGCCGAACACCACCACCTCATCCATTCTGGCCGCCAGCGCGGCTTCAAAACCCCTCATGTTCGGCACCAGCGCCGAATAAGTCACGCCGGGCTGGCGCGCGATGCCGGCCATCACTTCGGACGAGGTGGCCATTTGTGGTACCCATTTCGGCGACACGAACGAGACTGCTTCGATGTTGCTGAAACCGGCTTGCGACAGCCGGTTGATCAGCTCGATCTTGATGGCGACCGGAATCGTCTGGCGCTCGTTTTGCAAGCCGTCGCGCGGGCCGACTTCAATGATTTTGACCTTCTGCGGCAGGCTCACGGTGTTCCTCTCAATATCCATTGTGGCGGTCAACCATGCCGGTAACCGCTTCGCCACGGTCGAACGCCAGCAGTTTTTCCGTTACCTGGCGTACCGTATCATCGCGCAGGGTGGCGGCGGCGATGTGCGGCGTGATGGTGACGCGCGGGTGGTGCCAGAACGGATGCCCGGGCGGCAGCGGTTCCTGTGCGGCCACATCAAGTGTGGCACCGGCGATGCGGCCGGAGTCGAGCGCGTCGAGCAAATCGGCTTCGACCAGATGCGAGCCGCGCGCCAAGTTGATCAGATAGGCACCGAAAGCCAATTGGCCCAGCGTGTCGCGGCTCAGGATGCCGGCGGTTTCCGCCGTGGCTGGCAGCAGGCAGATTAGCGCTTTGGTTTCTTCCAGGAATTCATCCAGCTGGCTGCGCCCGGCATAGCAGCGCACACCCGACACCGATTGGCGGCTGCGGCTCCAGCCCCGCACCGGAAAGCCGAAATGGAGTAAGGCCTGCGCCACCTGACGGCCGAGCGTTCCCAGTCCCATGATGCCGACGGTGAAATCGCGTTTCAACGGTGTTTCCAGATAACGCCATTCCTGTTTTTGTGCTTGCCGTGCGTATTCGTCGAAACGGCGGTAGTGGTGCAGCACCGCGTGCGTGGCGTATTCGGCCATCTGCATGCCCATGCCGGCGTCTTCCAGTCGCAGGATAGGCACGTTTGCCGGCAGTGCATTGCCCAAGCCAAGCAGCGCATCGACCCCGGCTGCGAGGTTGAAAATTGCTTTCAGGTCGGTGCGCCCGGCCAGCATTCCGGCCGGCGGCTTCCATACCAGCGCGTAATCGGCCGGCTTGTCGTTGCCCGGCAGCCAGAGGCGGATATCGGCGTGCGGCAAAGCCGCACGCAGACCCGCCAGCCAGTACGCATTGTCCTCGCCATCGTTGTAATAGATGATGTTCACGAATGTTGGCGGAGGGCTTAATCGTGATCGTGGTGGTGGTGATCGGCCTCGATTTCCTTGATTTTCAGGCCGAGTTTCTTCAGCAGCGCGCGATCCTTTTCCGCCTCTGCATTGCCGGTGGTCAGCAGTTTTTCGCCATAGAAAATCGAATTCGCACCAGCCATGAAGCACAGCGCCTGTTCGGCTTCCGACATGCTTTCGCGCCCGGCCGACAGGCGTACGCGCGCTTTCGGCATAATGATGCGCGCAACGGCAATCGTGCGTGCAAATTCAAATGTATCGAGCGGTTCGACGTTTGCCAGCGGCGTGCCGGCAATCGGCACTAGGTGGTTGATCGGCACTGCGTTCGGGTACGGGTTCAGGTTCGCCAGCTGTGCCAGGAGGCCAGCGCGGTCGCGGCGCGATTCGCCCATGCCGATGATGCCGCCACAGCAGACTTTCAGCCCGGCATTGCGCACGCGGCCGAGCGTGTCGAGCCGCTCCTGATAATTGCGGGTCGTGATCACGCTCGGATAATACTCCGGCGAGGTATCCAGATTATGGTTGTAGTAGTCCAGCCCGGCTTCCTTCAGCCGCAGTGCTTGCTCTTCGCGCAGCATGCCGAGCGTGGCGCAGGTTTCCAGCCCCAGTGCCTTGACTGCGCGCACGATTTCTTCGTATTTCGGCATGTCGCGCTCTTTCGGCGATCGTCCGGAAGCGCCCATGCAGAAACGGATGGCGCCATTTGCCTTGGCAGCGCGCGCCGCTTCCAGGATTTCATCCAGCGGCAGAATCTTGCTGGCTTTCAGTTCGGTCTCGTGGTGCGACGATTGCGAGCAATAACCGCAATCTTCTTCGCAACCTCCCGTCTTGATCGAAATCAGCGTCGCCAGTTCGACGTCGCCTTCCGGGAAATGGGCCTTGTGCGCTTCCTGCGCGCGCGACAACAATTCGTTCAGCGGCAATTCAAACAGCGCGATAATGTCTTCGACCGGCCAGGTGGCATCGGTTGGCAGCGTGACGGGGGCTGCGGGTGGGTGGAACGAAACGACTTGCGACATGATCAAAACAATCCTTATTTCAATGCTTATTTCGGTGAATTTTGCTTGCCGGGCCAGCCTGGCAAACAGGAAAAATCGAGATGGCGTGCCGCCTGACTTGCCGAAGCATTTTCCAAGCGGGGCACAACCCCTAGCAGTGGCGCCTTCATGCGACTGGCTATTGTAGCCACGTTATCGGCGGCAAAGCCCATCGCCGGATCAATGGTATTGGCCACCCAGCCCGCCAGTGTCAGCCCGCGGGCGGCAATTGCTTCAGCAGTCAGCAGCGCATGGCTGATGCAGCCCAGCCGCAGGCCAACCACCAGCACTACCGGCAGGCCGAATTGTACCGCCAGTTCGGCCGTGTCCAGATTTTCCGCCAGCGGCACGCGAAATCCGCCAACGCCTTCGACCACCACAGCATCGGTCT
>JAGTRM010000044.1 GCA_018261735.1 Pseudomonadota bacterium | reverse complement strand
TGAGCTATTACGCTTTCTTTAAATGATGGCTGCTTCTAAGCCAACATCCTGGCTGTCTGTGCCTTCCCACTTCGTTTTCCACTTAACTGATCATTGGGGACCTTAGCTGGCGGTCTGGGTTGTTTCCCTCTTGACACAGGACGTTAGCACCCCATGTCTGTCTCCCACGCTCGCACTCTTCGGTATTCGGAGTTTGCAATGGTTTGGTAAGTCGCGATGACCCCCTAGCCATAACAGTGCTCTACCCCCGAAGGTGATACGTGAGGCACTACCTAAATAGTTTTCGGAGAGAACCAGCTATTTCCAAGTTTGTTTAGCCTTTCACCCCTATCCACAGCTCATCCCCTAGTTTTGCAACACTAGTGGGTTCGGTCCTCCAGTACCTGTTACGGCACCTTCAACCTGGCCATGGATAGATCACTTGGTTTCGGGTCTACGCCCAGCAACTGAACGCCCTATTCGGACTCGGTTTCCCTTCGCCTCCCCTATTCGGTTAAGCTCGCTACTGAACGTAAGTCGCTGACCCATTATACAAAAGGTACGCAGTCACGGAACAAGTCCGCTCCCACTGTTTGTATGCATCCGGTTTCAGGTTCTATTTCACTCCCCTCCCGGGGTTCTTTTCGCCTTTCCCTCACGGTACTGGTTCACTATCGGTCGATTACGAGTATTTAGCCTTGGAGGATGGTCCCCCCATCTTCAGACAGGATTTCTCGTGTCCCGCCCTACTTGTCGTACGCTTAGTACCACAAATGACTTTTCACATACGGGGCTATCACCCACTATGGCCGGACTTTCCATTCCGTTCTGTTAAGTCTTCTGCTATCACGTACAGGCTGTTCCCATTTCGCTCGCCACTACTTTGGGAATCTCGGTTGATTTATTTTCCTGCAGCTACTTAGATGTTTCAGTTCGCTGCGTTCGCTTCTCATGACCTATGTATTCAGTCATGGATACCTCAAAAGAGGTGGGTTTCCCCATTCGGATATCTCGGGATCAATGCTTATTTGCCAGCTCCCCCGAGCTTTTCGCAGGCTAACGCGTCCTTCATCGCCTGTAATCGCCAAGGCATCCACCAGATGCACTTTGTCGCTTGATCCTATAACCTCAAACACGTGTAACCGTGCTTTCGATTAAATCGAAATCAGCGTTTGCGACACTCTCGTGATCACATGCTTTCGCACATGCTCATCCGAGCTTGATACAATCTAACCCAATTTATTACTATAAATTTGAGTCTTGCTTCTTCTGTTTTATTAAAGATCGATACAGATATTGTCTGATTTAAGAAATCAGAAATAAACACACTCAAGCCACTTAATCTCTCGGCTTAAATCCGCTTGTTTCTAAATTCTTTACTTGCCACAGCTTCTCATAACCCTTTCCAGGATCACTTTCCGAAGACTGCCCGCCGCAAGGCGTGGTGGAGGATGACGGGATCGAACCGACGACCCCCTGCTTGCAAAGCAGGTGCTCTCCCAGCTGAGCTAATCCCCCAGTCGTTTACTTTTCTTTCGAGCTTTCCGCTTTGGGCGACGATGATCAAGCGATGCTAGGAGCGGCTTGGCGCCGTGTACGTTTCAGTACACAAGCCATTCCGCGACAACGCAGCGCGACGATCAGCGTTAGACAAACCCACTCCCATGGTGTGACGGGCGGTGTGTACAAGGCCCGGGAACGTATTCACCGCGACATGCTGATCCGCGATTACTAGCGATTCCGACTTCATGCAGTCGAGTTGCAGACTGCAATCCGGACTACGATCGGTTTTATGAGATTGGCTCCACCTCGCGGCTTCGCGACCCTCTGTACCGACCATTGTATGACGTGTGAAGCCCTGGTCATAAGGGCCATGAGGACTTGACGTCATCCCCACCTTCCTCCGGTTTGTCACCGGCAGTCCCATTAGAGTGCCCAACTGAATGCTGGCAACTAATGGCAAGGGTTGCGCTCGTTGCGGGACTTAACCCAACATCTCACGACACGAGCTGACGACAGCCATGCAGCACCTGTGTTCGAGTTCCTTGCGGCACTCCCCAATCTCTCAGGGATTCTCGACATGTCAAGACCAGGTAAGGTTTTTCGCGTTGCATCGAATTAATCCACATCATCCACCGCTTGTGCGGGCCCCCGTCAATTCCTTTGAGTTTTAACCTTGCGGCCGTACTCCCCAGGCGGTCAACTTCTCGCGTTAGCTACGTTACTAAGAATCGAAATTCCCAACAACCAGTTGACATCGTTTAGGGCGTGGACTACCAGGGTATCTAATCCTGTTTGCTCCCCACGCTTTCGTGCATGAGTGTCAGTGTTAGCCCAGGGGGCTGCCTTCGCCATCGGTGTTCCTCCACATCTCTACGCATTTCACTGCTACACGTGGAATTCCACCCCCCTCTGCCACACTCTAGTCTTACAGTCACCAACGCCATTCCCAGGTTGAGCCCGGGGATTTCACGTCGGTCTTGTAAAACCACCTGCGCACGCTTTACGCCCAGTAATTCCGATTAACGCTTGCACCCTACGTATTACCGCGGCTGCTGGCACGTAGTTAGCCGGTGCTTATTCTTTTGGTACTCTCATCCCCAGAAGGTATTAACCTCAAGGATTTGCTCCCAAACAAAAGGGCTTTACAACCCGAAGGCCTTCTTCACCCACGCGGCATTGCTGGATCAGGCTTGCGCCCATTGTCCAAGATTCCCCACTGCTGCCTCCCGTAGGAGTCTGGACCGTGTCTCAGTTCCAGTGTGGCGGATCGTCCTCTAAGACCCGCTACTGATCGTCGCCTTGGTGAGCCTTTACCTCACCAACTAGCTAATCAGCCATCGGCCGCTCCAATAACGTGAGGCCATTGCTGGTCCCCCACTTTCCCCCTCAGGGCGTATGCGGTATTAGCTATCCTTTCGGATAGTTATCCCCCATTACTGGGCACGTTCCGATGTATTACTCACCCGTTCGCCACTCGCCGCCAGACCGAAGTCCGCGCTGCCGTTCGACTTGCATGTGTAAAGCATGCCGCCAGCGTTCAATCTGAGCCAGGATCAAACTCTTTAGTTAAATAACTATTGGTTCGATCCATGCACAAAGTTAATTACTGGCTATGACCCAAATCAGTCGTTTCGCGCTTCAAACTTCGCTGCGTCTGCAGCAGAGAGGCCGAACTATACCGGCCACCTCTCCACTCGTCAACTCCTTCCCCGCAATATTTTCAAGCCAAAACGCTAAGCCTTTGATATTTCAGCAGTCCAATTTCACAGACGCTCGCACACGCCTTAGCCGCGCCGCAGCGCCAAACGCGCGGCAGGGCAAATTTGTCTCTATCAGGCAGGGCGGCACTTGTAATATTCTCTTCACATTGCAGCCGTAATCTCGCGACTATCGAAATAGTGCACAGAGAGGGGTACGCCATGGCAGCCAATATTCTGCTCGTGGAAGATGAACCGGCGATTCAAGAACTGATTGCGTTCAACCTGACCCAGGCTGGGCATCACGTCATGCGTGCCGACAGCGTTGAAGCCGCCCAGAACATGGTGCGCAGCGCATTGCCCGACCTGATTCTGCTGGACTGGATGCTGCCCGGCATTTCCGGTATCGATTACGCCCGCAAACTGCGCGGCGATGAGCGCACGAAACAGATTCCCCTGATCATGCTGACCGCCCGTTCAGACGAATCGGACAAAATTGTCGGATTGGATGCCGGCGCCGATGATTACATCACCAAGCCTTTCAGTCCGCGCGAGCTGCAGGCGCGCATCAAGGCGGTGCTGCGCCGTCGCGCGCCCGAGGCCACGGATGATCCGGTCGAGGTCAAGGGTCTACGTCTGGATCCCGTTACACATCGAGTCACCGTGCATGGCAACCCTATCGAGCTAGGGCCCACCGAATTCCGCCTGCTACATTTTTTCATGACCCATGCCGAACGCGTGCATTCCCGCACCCAGCTGCTTGACCAAGTGTGGGGCGATCATGTTTTTGTCGAGGAGCGTACTGTCGACGTGCATATCCGCCGTCTGCGCGCCGAACTGGAAACCAGCGGCCACGACAGTCTGATTCAAACTGTGCGCGGTACCGGCTATCGTTTTTCTGCCAGTTAACATAGAAAACAATATGTATTGGCTAAGCTCACTGTTTTTTTATCTGGCGCTCTGCGTGGTGGCACTGTTTGTCGGTGCCGTTGCAGGAGTTGAAGCAGGTTTGCTGCTGGCGCTCGTCACCATCAGCGCGGTGTTGGTGTATCACCTGATCAATCTGGCCCGACTCAATTTCTGGCTACAGGCCCCCGCACTGGATTCCGCGCCGCGTGGATTCCTGCTTTGGCGCGAAGCCTTTGACCGGATTTACGAGTTGGTGCGCAACCAGCAAAAACGCAAGAACCAGCTTTCCGCCACGCTTGACCGCTTTCAGCGTGCCGGCGAAGCGATGCCGGATGGCATGGTCATCCTGGATGAACATGACCGCATCGAATGGTGCAATCCGGCTGCGGCGCGCCATTTGGGACTCAATCGCCAGGCAGACATCAGCCAGCAGCTGACCAACCTGATCCGCACGCCGGCCCTGCGCGAATATTTGCGCGAACAGGATTTCAGCCAACCGCTGGTGCTGCGCATGCCGCGACCGCAGGAACAGGTGCTGACCATCCAGTTGGTGCCCTTCGATTCCAATCGCAAACTGCTGCTTTCACGCGACATTACCCAGCTCGACCGGGTGCAGACGGTGCACCGTGATTTCGTTGCCAACGTATCGCACGAATTGCGTACGCCGCTCACGGTAGTGGGCGGTTTTATTGAAACCATGCTCGACATGCCGGACATCGACCCCGAAACGCGCGAGCAACACCTGAAATTGATGTTCGAACAGACCGGCCGCATGCAGCGCCTGGTGGATGACCTGTTGGCGCTTTCGCGCCTGGAGAGCGGTCAACAACTGAAGGAAGAAGAAGTCAACGTCCCGCAGATGCTGCAGATTTTGCAGACTGAAGCAGAAGGGCTTTCCCAGGGGCGCCACAGGATAGTGATCGATGCCGTTGCTCCGCTTCGGCTCATCGGCAACAACGACGAGCTGCATTCGGCTTTTGGCAACCTGGTTTCCAATGCCATTCGCTACACCCCGCAAGGCGGCACCATCGGCCTGCGCTGGGAAATGCGTGCAGATCAACCGGTATTCACCGTGCACGACACGGGAATCGGCATTGCGCCAGAGCACATTCCCCGCCTGACCGAGCGCTTCTACCGCATCGACCGTGGACGCTCGCGCGCCACTGGCGGAACCGGGCTGGGGCTGGCCATTGTCAAGCATGTGCTGCAACGGCACCAGGCGCGCTTGGTCGTTCAATCCCGCCTGGGCGAGGGCAGTGAATTTGCCGTGTACTTTCCCGCAGAGCGCGCCCTGACCTGAAGTGCATCCGGCCTGCTGCGCCAAATTTCACCGCCCGGCACGTCAAATATTTGAATTTTGCCGCGTGGCGAACCATGCTGATGAATGTCTATCCAGAATGGCGCACCCCAACCATGGTTCCCTGCCCCGCCACCCCGCACATTGATCTCGACCGGCTGGTTCACATGATCGCCCATACGGTCGACCTGGTTGGAATGGACGATTACTACCACGGGCGCCGGGTCAGCCTGATCGCGGTACAGCTGGGCCGGGCGCTGGGCTTTGCCGGACCCTGGCTGCAATTCATCCAGCATGCCGGCCTATTACATGATTGCGGCGTTTCCTCGACGCGCACCCATCGCAGACTGCTCAACGCAATCGAGTGGGATGGAGCACAAGCGCATTGCATTGCCGGGCACAAACTCCTGAAGGACTTCGCCCCGCTGGCAAGCCTGGCGCCGATCATCCTCTATCACCATACCCGTTGGAACGAGTTGCAGGCTGCTGACCTGCCCCGGGAAACGGCCATTCTGGCCAATCTGATCTATCTGGCTGACCGCATTGATATCTTGAGCGCGGCGTTCTATGACGACAACATCCTGCTCAGCAAGATCCACACCATTCGCGATATTCTCGGTCACTACCGGGGCGCCATTTTTGCCCCGCAGCTGATCGATGCATTTATGGAAAGCTCGGCTGCCGAGGCCTTCTGGACCCCCTTGATGTCTCCGGAAATGGTGCAGGCCAGCCAGAATAACCTGAGCCGGCTCTATGATTCGCCGCAGCTGGAATGGCCCGACATCATGCAAGCGGCGGACATTCTGGCGCAGATTGTCGATGCCAAATCGCCCTACACGCACCGGCACTCCAGTGGCGTGGCCAACCTTTCGGCCTGGCTGGCCGGTGAAATGGGTTTTGCGACATCGCACTGTGAAATGATCAAAGTGGCCGGTCTGCTGCATGATATCGGCAAGCTGCGCATCGACGATGCCATCCTGGAAGCCCCACGTGCGCTGACTGAGCTGGAGCAGGGCAAGATGCGCACGCATAGCTTCATGACCTACAACATCCTGCATGAAATCGGCGAGCTGGAGACCATCGCCCATTGGGCCTCCCAGCATCACGAACGGCTCGATGGCCAAGGTTATCCATTTCGCCTGAAAGGTGACAATCTGAGCACCGAATCACGCATCATCTGCGTCGCAGATGTTTATCAGGCCCTGGCACAGAAACGGCCCTACCGTGATTCATTGGTCACAAGTGAGATTTTCGCCATCATCGACGGCATGGTGGGCGATGGCAAACTCGATGGCGACATCGTGGCCATTGCCAAGGCCCAGCCACACGAGGCCAACCTTGCTGCGCTGGCCTAACGTTGTTGACGCTAGCGATTATCCGGCTTGCGCGCGCAACGCAGAGTCTGTTACAACCATGCCATCATGCTGATCCGTAAACTTTTCCGTTTCGAAAGCGCACATATCGTGCGCAATTGCTCATCGCTGCGCTGCAGCACCTCCATTCACGGCCACAGTTACAAAGTGGAAGTGTTTCTGGAAGCGCACGCGCTGGACCACGGCCAGATGGTGTATGACTTCGGCCTGATGAAAGGATCGATTCGCGATGTGATCGATGCCTTCGATCATGCGATCTGTTTCTGGGACAAGGACGATCCGGAGTACATCCGCTTGTGCAAGCAGTTTTCCGCACGCTGGATCGCGATGCCGGTTTCGCCGTCGGCCGAGCAGTTCGCCCGTCTTTTTTTCGTGGTGATCGACGCGATCCTGCATCAGACCGTGATGGCCAACGGCGAAGGACTGGTACGCCTGCACTCGGTCATCGCGCATGAAACCGAAACCGGTTACGCCCAGGCCTTTGCCGACGATGCGCGCAACGAGCGGATGGGGGTGATCCGGCTGGAAGACATCGAGTTTTCCGAGCAATGCAAGGCCGAATGGAAAGACCCGCAGATGTACCAAAAGTTGATCGACGGCGAGGTCTTCGTGAATACCGCGCCCCCCCTGCAGATCGCCCCCTAAGAGCCTGCATCCCTACCATGCAAAACGCCGCTTGCTCCCCTCAGGAATAGCGGCGTTTTTTGTTGGATAGACTCCCCAACTGCAGGATCAGGCTGAAACGGAAAGCGAGCTCGCACTGGCGTCCGCGCCCGGCGCTACGCCATAGGCATGGACCAACTGCATGATACGGAACATGACTTCTGCCTCATCCGTGTCATTGGTGGTCGTCGCAGAGCTTGAATCCGCTGCGGCCACGTTCGAGGTCGCATAACTGGAGGAGACTGAAGAAGTCGAATTGGTCGATTGGTCATACGCCATCGCCTCCCGCATGCTCACCTTACCATCGCCATCCGCATCAGCCTCATCGAAATTGGCAACAATGTTGGAAATCAGACTGGCGCGCTTGCTGTCGGTCGAGCTGATTTCCTCAAGCTGGGCTGTCAGCTCTTCCTCGGTGAACCCTGCATCTTCTTCAGGCGGCGGGGGCGGCGGCATCCCGTCCATCCCTCTCGTGCGCATGGCGTTGAAACCGCTGTCGAGCTGCTCGGCAAGTTGCTGCAGGCTGCTGGACATCTCCTGCTCTGTGACTTTGCCATCGCTGTCGGTATCCAGTTGGGTAAACAGCTCGTCAACGTCCGCTGTACTGCTATCGGACGAAATTGCGCTGAATGCCGTTGCCAGATCGCTCTTCTCGAGATACCCCTGATTCTTGGTATCAAGCTTCGAGAAAAGATTACTCACCCATGTCGATGAGCTGCTGCCGATACTGCCAATCATGATTTACTCCTTGTCCTGTTTATGAAAAGGGGCCGATACGGGCAAACCGGCCATGACTTGAGGCCATCATCCGGAGCAAGACCCTAAGCAAGATATCGGCCAGAATACCGTCCTCTTCGCAACAACGCAGGTAAAGAAGGGTAAAGTTTTGTTAAATAATTCAGTCGATTACAGCCATCGGCTCCTCCCGCCCCACCTGCAGGGCAGGCAACTCCGTCTGTCACGCGGCAACTCTGCTTGATATCCCTGATCTGCGGCAAAATATGCCAAGCGGAGATACAGCATCTTCCTTGATTCCGCCTGAAAAACAAAATTCAAGCCCATGATTTATTTGCCTAATTCATCAATCCACAATCAAACCGCCGCCTCAAAGAAGCGATTCGTTCGAGACGGCAGTTTTCACATGGCAATCTTTGCCGTTAACGCGGTTCGCTAGGTATGCCTGCGCGCCGCCCCTGCATAGCAGGTTCAGCCATACTCTCAGGATGGCGCTTCATTTCATCCACCTGCTTGCGCTGGGCTGGCGTCAGCATGGCATAGATCGTCTGGTCCGCCCGCGCCCGCAACAAGGCCAGCTCTTTCATTTCCTTGGCCGCCGTTTCAGCCAATGCCCGCGCATTGGCTTCGTCATACTGGCTTGATTGTGCCAGCGCCTGAAGCTTGTCCTGCGCCACACGGATCGCCCGGCTTTTCTTGCGCACCTCGGGCATCTGTTCATGCACAATCATGAATAGCCTGTCACGCTGCGCTTCGGTGAGTTCCACTCCGCGCAGGAACGGGGGCTGCGGCAGCATCGGCTCATGCATCGCCCGAGGGCCTTCACCGTGCACCACCCCCAATATGGGAGGAGGTGACATGCCGCCCCCTTGATGCCCGGATTGCTCGCCGGGCTGGGGCGCTGCCTGCAGCGAAAGCGGGAGCATGGCCGCCAGACAAGCAGCGATTAAAGTTTTTTGCCAAAAAGTTTTGCATGTTCGCATGTGCGTTTCTCCTGGAATGGTGGGCTCAAGCCCGATCGATGTGACCATTCCATTCTGGGCGTATCGCGGGTAAAGCCCCGTTAACCCGGGGTAAATCCCGGCAAATCGCCGGCTGCGTTCAGGGGCATCTGTAAAGCTGTGTAAAGGCGGCCGGACGGCATGAACGCTTTGCGTCGCTCTTGGTTATGATTCACCCCTTAAACAACAGGGAAACGGCGCAATGACCCGGGTTTTATTGGTTGACGACGATATCGAGCTTGCCGGCATGCTGGCGGATTACCTGACCCAGGAAGGCTTCAGCGTGACCACCGTACACGATGGCGAAACTGGCGTGGCGGAGGCCTTGTCCGGCCAGTACCTGATCGCGGTATTGGATGTGATGATGCCGCGCCTGAACGGCATCGAAGTACTGCGCCGCATCCGGGCGAAAAGCACCGTGCCGGTACTGATGCTGACGGCGCGGGGCGATGATACCGACCGGATCGTCGGCCTCGAACTCGGCGCCGACGACTATGTACCCAAGCCCTGCACCCCGCGCGAACTCACCGCCCGGATCCGGGCCATTTTGCGGCGCATGCAAGCCCCGGAACCCAGCTCGACAACCAGCGATCCACTGGTCGCAGGCCCGTTGAGCATTCGCCCGGAACAGCGCCGGGCCGAATGGGATGGCCAGCCGCTGGAATTGACCAGCACCGAATTCAACCTGCTGGAAGTACTGGCCCGCCATGCCGGGCGGCCGGTCAGCAAGGCCATCCTCTCGGAACAGGGCTTGGGGCGCCCGCTCACCCGTTTCGACCGCAGCATCGATGTCCACCTCTCCAGCATCCGGCAAAAACTGGGCGTCATGTCCGACGGGCGCTCCTACATCCAGACGGTATACCGTCAGGGCTACCAGTTCCTGCTGGAGCACTGATGGGCCGGCTGTTCTGGAAGTTTTTCTTCTTTATCTGGCTGGCGCAATTGACCACCATCCTGGGCATCGGTGCCGTGTTCTGGGTAAGGGACCACAGCCTGCGTGGCCAGCTCGCCGCAATCGACACGAGCCCGCCAGCCTCAATGCTCGTGGAATCGGCTGCACTCACCCTGGAGTACGGTGGACCGGCCGCATTGAGTGCCCTGCTGGAAAAAAACGAGCGCTACCTGATATTGGCCGTGGATGAGCAAGGGCAGGATTTATTGCAACGTCCGGTGAACCCGGAAGTGCTGACCCAAGCCAAGCAAGCCCTCGCCACGCCGAACAATCACCCCATGGTGCGACTTGCCACTTCGGCAACGGAAGGCAACCGCTACCTGCTTTTCTCTGCCCGCACCGGAGGAAATCCCGCCGCGGGCTCGCCGCCGCCCCCGGCGAACAGGCCTCCACCGCCCGGTGATGCCCGTTTCCTGCCCACCGTCCCGCTTGCCACTGCGCTGTTTGCCAGCCTGCTGTTTGCAGTCCTGCTGGCCTGGTACATCGCCAAACCGATCCGCAGCCTGCGCAGCGCCTTCGACGGTGTCGCGCGCGGCAATCTGGCCATCCGCATCGCGCCAGCCATGGGACGGCGACGCGATGAACTGGCCGACCTCGGCCGCGATTTCGATCACATGGTGGGACAACTGCAAGCGTTGATGGAAGGGCAGCGCCGGCTGCTGCACGATGTATCGCACGAGATGCGCTCGCCGCTGGCCCGCCTGCAGGTGGCCATCGGCCTGGCGCGGCAGCAACCGCACAAACAGGAAGAATCCATGCGCAGGATCGAGCGGGAGAGCGAGCGCATGGATATTCTGGTCGGCGAACTGCTTACGCTCTCGCGGCTGGAAGCGGGCGTGGGCAGCGGCGTGTCGGAGAATATCCCCGCGCAGCAGCTTGTTGCCGATGTTGCCGAAGATGCACGTTTCGAGGCCGAAGCCAACGGCCGCAAGGTCGTCCTCGACCGGGGCGCCGAAGTCATATTCGCAGGGCAGGTTGAATTACTGCATCGCGCACTGGAAAACGTGTTGCGCAACGCCATCCGCCATACCCCGCCCGGCAGCACCGTTCAGATTCAGAGCAGATTGGATGAGCGCAACAACACGCTGACCCTGCTAATTCTGGACGAAGGGCCGGGGGTGGCCGAGGGCGAACTCGAAACGATTTTCGAGCCGTTCTATCGCGGGGAAAAACCGGTCGGCACCGGCCATGGACTGGGACTGGCCATCGCCCAGCGGATCATCCACGCCCACGGCGGCAAGATCCGGGCCCGCAATCGCAGCGGTGGTGGGTTGTGCGTCGAGATCAGCTTGCCGGCACATCCGGCATAGCCTATCGGCAGACTCAGCGCCCCTTCGGCGGGGTCATTTCCTTGGATTTGTAATCACACACATCACTGACCACGCAACGCCAGCATTCGGGTCGGCGCGCCTTGCAGACATAGCGGCCGTGCAGGATCAACCAGTGGTGCGCGTGCTGGCGGAATTCGGCCGGAACCACCTTCAGCAGTTTTTCTTCCACCGCAACCACGTCCTTGCCGGGGGCGAGCCCGGTACGGTTGCCCAAACGGAAGATATGCGTATCGACGGCGATGGTGGGTTCGCCGAAAGCGATATTGAGCACCACGTTGGCGGTCTTGCGCCCCACGCCGGGCAACGCCTCCAGCGCGGCGCGGCTGTGCGGCACTTCGCCGCCATGCTGCTCGATCAGAATATGGCAGGTTTGCAGCAGGTGCTTGGCCTTGCTGCGAAAGAGACCAATCGTGGCGATATACGATTCCAGCCCTTCCTGCCCCAGCGCGAGGATTTTGTTCGGGGTATTGGCCACCGGGAACAGGCGCTGGGTTGCCTTGTTGACGCCGACATCGGTCGCCTGCGCCGACAGCAGCACCGCGGTCAGCAACTCGAACGGCGTGCTGTAGTTCAGCTCGGTGACCGGATGCGGATCGAGTGCGGCCAGGCGCTGGAAAAACAGCAATCGCTTGGCGGCGTTCATGGTCAGGCGGCCTGGATTTCGGCCTTGGCGGTCTGCGCCCGGGCGCGGGCTTCGGCACGGCGGTCCAGCGCCATCTTGCCGGCGATCAGAAAACCCAGGCCAATGAAGGCGCCCGGCGGCAGGATGGCAAGCAGGAACTGGTAATGCTGTTCGGCGGGCACCACATAAATCACCCAGCTCTTGGCGGCCGGTCCGAACAAGAGATCAATGCCGGAAAGCAGCGTGCCCTTGCCGATCAGTTCGCGCAGCGCGCCGAGCACGGCCAGCACCCCGGTCAGACCGATGCCCATGAAGAAGCCATCGAGCGCCGACTGCGCCACGCCATTCTTGGAGGCAAACGCCTCGGCGCGCGCCAGCACGATGCAGTTGGTGGTAATCAGCGGGATAAAGATGCCCAGCACCACGTACAGGCCGTGCATATAGGAATTCATCAACAAATCGACCACCGTAACCAGCGCCGCAATGATCAGGATGAAGATCGGCGTGCGGATTTCGTTCGGCACGAACTGGCGCATCGAGGCGATAGCCGCACCGGAGATCAACATCACCAGGCTGGTCGCCAGGCCCAAACTCACGCCGTTGACGATATTGCTCGACATTACCAGCACCGGGCACATGCCCAGAATCTGTACCACGCCGGCATTCTGTTTCCAGATGCTGTTCTGGATGATAACGTTGGCTTCCTGCTTGCTGATCATTTTGGCCTCACTCGAAAATCCGCTGACGGTTTTCGTTCACGTATTCCAAGGTGGTTTTCACGGCGCGCACCACGGCCCGCGGGCTGATGGTGGCTCCGGCGGTGGAATCGAACGCGCCGCCGTCCTTTTTCACGTTCCAGCGCTCGGCCGGCGGAGCGGACAGCGATTTGCCGTCGAATTGGTGAATCCAGTCCGATTTGGCGGCCTCGATGTAATCGCCCAGACCCGGCGTTTCCTTGTGGGCAACCACGCGCACGCCCAGCGCCTGGCCATCGCGCGCCACGGCCACCAGCAACTTGATCTGCCCGGCATAGCCATCGGGCGCGACGGCTTCCAGCACGGCGGCAACCGTCTGCCCGCTCTTCTTGGCCAGATAGACGTGCGAGCTATCCGCTGCACCCAGTTTGACCGCATCGGCCTTGGGCAGGGCACGGCTATCAGCCAGCAAATCATTGTCAAAACTGCCCGCCGGCAATACCGCGCGAATCTGGCTGGCACGCGCTTCGGCTTCGTTGCGCTGCACGGTATCGCGCGTCAAGAGATAAGCCCCGGCCATCAGTGCGGTAAACGCCACGGTGAAAACCAGCAGAATGCCAGCATCGCGCGCACCGTTGGAGAACATCGCCTTCATGCCTTGGCCCCTTTCTTCTTGCGGCCGAACACGGCGGGCTGGGTGTATTGGTCGATGAACGGGCCGACGATATTGAGGATCAGCACCGCAAACGCCACGCCATCCGGATAGCCGCCCAGCGTGCGGATCAAGTAAGCCAGCAGGCCAGCCAGCGCGGCGAAGATCAACTGGCCGAGCGGCGTGGTTGGCGCGGTCACCGGATCGGTGATGATGAAGAACGCGCCCAGCATCGCTCCGCCTGAGAACAGGTGGAACAGCGGCGAGGCGTAATGTTCGGAGTCCACCAGCCAGAACACCAGCGCGGTCAGCCCCAGGCCGCCAAGAAAGGCCAGCGGCAAGCGCCACCGGATCACTTTCTGCTGCCACAGATACAGGCCACCTACCAAGTAACCGGCTGCGATCCACTGCTGCGCCACGCCAAACAGCGGCGCCTTGAAGATATCCGCCAGTGTCAGGTGCTGCAGCAAGCCGGTGCGCACCGCATCGAGCGGCGTGGCCGAAGCCACGGCATCGAAGGCTAGCGGCAAATGGCCGGTAAAGATATAGGCGATCTGCGCCAGCGCACCCAGATCGGGTTGCGCCAGTGCCAGCGGTGCAGCCCAGCGCGACATTTGCGCCGGGAATGACACGATCAGCACGGCAAAGCCGATCATGGCCGGATTGAAGGTGTTCTGTCCCAGCCCGCCGTACATATGCTTGGCCAGACCGATGGCCACGGCAGTGCCCAGCACCGCCAGCCACCAGGGGCCAAGCGGCGGGATCGACAGCGCCAGGAGGCAGGCGGTGACCACGGCCGAGCCATCCAGCAGGAAAGGCTTGACTGGATAACCGCGCAGCTTGAGACAAGCAGCCTCGGTCGCCAGCGCGACGGCAACGGCCAGCGCAATCTGCACCAGCACGCCGATGCCGAATGCCCATACCGCCAGCAGGATGCCCGGCACCAGTGCCGTGACTACCTTGAGCATCACGGTCTGCAAGGGCATCGGCTGGGCCACGAAGGGGGATGTTTTCATGCGTTACTCGGTTTTGTTTTCGTTCTGGGCGGCCTTCATTGCGGCGGCCTTTTCCTTGACGGCCGCGATGCGCGCCGCTTTTTCGGCATCCAGCGCCGCACGCTCTGCCGGGCTCATCGCGGCCAGGCGGGCTTTTTCTTCCTCGCGCTTCTGCATCGCGACGCGAATTCGCTCGGCTTTTTCCGGATCGAGGGCCGGGGCTTCAGCTTTCGGCGCAGGTTCTGGAATTGCTTCTGCAGCCGCTTTTTCGGCTTTTTTCGCGGCCGCCCTTTCCATGGCAGCCTGGATCTTGGCCTGCTTTTCCGCCTCTTTCGCGGCTTTTTCTTCCGGACTCATCCCCTCAAGCGCCGCTTTTTCCGCTGCGCGTTTTTCCATTGCCGCACGGATGCGTTCGGCTTTTTCCGGATCCAGTGCGGCTTGCGCTTCGGCTGCCACCGGAGCGGCGGCTTCGACCACCGCATCGGCTTGCTTCGCCGCGGCGCGTTCCATCGCGGCCTTGATCTTGGCGGCACGCTCGGCATCGGCCGGATCGGCCGAGCTGACTGCTGCCTGATGTTTTTCCGCCGCCCTGGCCGCCAGGCGCTCGGCTTTCTCGCGCTTTTCCCGCTCTTCGCGGAACTGGCGGAACTCGTGGCGCTGGCGCGCATGATGGGCCGCCCGGTTCTGGCGTTCCTCGGCCCAGATTTCGGATTTGGAATAACGGAAATAATCCACCAGCCGGATATTCGACGGGCAGACATAGGCGCAGGCGCCGCATTCGATGCAGTCGAACAGTTCCCAGTCTTCCGACTTGTCGAAGCGCTTGCTGCGAGCGAACCAGTACAGGTCCATCGGCTGCAGCTCGACCGGACAGGCATCGGCGCAGTTACCGCAGCGGATGCAGGGCAATTCGATGGGGCGCTGCGGCAACACGTCGCCGCCGCGCACGATCACGCAGTTACCCGCCTTGGACAGACCGACACTCAGCGCCGGCAGCTCGAAACCCATCATCGGGCCGCCGTAGATATAACCGTCCGCGCCGGGTTTCACGCCGGCCAGCGGCAACAGCTCATCAATCGGCGTACCGATCAAGACTTCGTAATTGCCGGGGCGCTCGACATGGCCGGTCAGCGTAACGGCACGCGCCAGCGCCGGCTCGCCAAACTCCATGGCGCGCCAGATCGACAGCAAGGTCGCCACGTTGAAACACTGCACGCCGTGATCGGTCGAGCGCGTGCCGGAGGCGATTTCGATACCGGTCAGCAGCTTGATCAGTTGCTTGGCCGCGCCGGACGGGTACAGCGTCGGCACCACGCCCACCTCGGCGTGAAAACCGCAGGTCTTGATCGCTTCGCGCATCGCGGCGGCGGCTTCGGGCTTGTTGTCCTCGATGCCGATCAGCACGCGCTCAGCGCCCATCAATTCGCGCACGATGCCGGCGCCGGTCAGGATGCCGGCCGCCTGCTCGCGCATCAGCCGGTCGTCGCAGGTAATGTAGGGTTCGCACTCGGCGCCGTTGACGATCAGCGTATGGACCTTGCCCTTGTCGGTGATCTTCAGGTGCGACGGGAAAATCGCGCCGCCCAGGCCCACCACGCCCATGTCGCGCAGGTAATCGCGTACCGCGCGAATGTTCGCGTTGCGCCAGTCAAACGCCTGACGCTCGATCCAGCGATCCTCACCATCGGGCACGATGGTGACGGCGATCTCGGTCAGGCCGGACGGGTGCGCCAGCGTTGCCGGGCCGATGGCAGTGACCACGCCGGAAGTCGGCGCGTGCGCGCCCACCGAAATGGCACCATCCGGCACGCCGATACACTGCCCCTTGAGCACCTTGTCGCCGACATTGACCAAGAGCCGCGCCCGGTTGCCGATGCTCTGCAGCAAGGGCACAACGAGCCGGGACGGCAGCGGCGCGCGCTGGATCGGCGCGCCACTGGAAAGATTCTTGTGCTCCGGCGGATGGACGCCGCCATGGAACGGGAAAAATGTGCGCTCGTTCATACTGCCTGCTTCACTTTCAGCGGAATCACCGGGTAATGCCACTTCCAACTGGTCAAGGTTTCCGGAATGGCCTGCATCGAAATGCAATCGACCGGGCACGGCGCCACGCACAACTCACAGCCGGTACATTCGGATTGCAACACCGTATGCAGATGCTTGGCGCTGCCGAGAATCGCATCGACCGGGCATGCCTGCAGGCAAAGCGTACAGCCGATGCAGATGTTTTCATCGATCACGGCGGTGGACTTGGGCTTTTCCACTGCGGCCTCGCCGCCCATCGGCATGAAATCCTTACCGAGCAGGTCGGCGAGCTTGCGCACGCCCTCGTTGCCGCCGGGCACGCACAGATTGATCTCGGCCTCGCCGGCAGCCAGCGCCGTGGCATACGGCTTGCAGCCGGGATAGCCGCACTGGCCGCACTGTGTTTGCGGCAAGATTTCATCGATCTGGTCAACGAGCGGATCTTCATCGACCTTGTACTTGATCGCGGCAAAGCCGAGCACGCCGCCCAGCAGCAGCGCCAGTGCGGCCATGATCAGGATCGCTTCAATGAATTCGGTCATGTTATTTCACCAGCCCGGCAAAACCCATGAAGGCCAGACTCATCAGTCCGGCCGTCATGAAGGCAATCGGCGTGCCCTTGAACGATTCCGGTACATCCGCACCTTCGAGCCGTTCCCGGATGGCCGAGAACAGGATCAGGATCAGCGAGAAGCCCACGGCACTGCCAAAGCCGAACACCAACGATTCCAGCAGGTTGTGCTTCAGCGACACATTCAGGAGCGGCACGCCCAGCACCGCACAGTTGGTGGTGATCAGCGGCAGATAGATACCGAGCACCTGGTAGAGCACGGGGCTGGTCTTGTGGATGAACATCTCGGTGAACTGCACGATGGCCGCAATCACCACGATAAAACCGAGCGTGCGCAGGTATTCCAGATGCCAGGCCAACAGGAGCTGGTCCAGCAACCAGGAGGTTCCGCAAGCCAGCGTCAGCACGAAAGTGGTG
The DNA here is from genome assembly GCA_018261735.1 of Pseudomonadota bacterium. Lineage (GTDB taxonomy): Bacteria > Pseudomonadota > Gammaproteobacteria > Burkholderiales > Chitinibacteraceae > Formivibrio. The sequence continues at coordinate 11,917 of JAGTRM010000044.1, read as the reverse complement.
GCGATCCCCATGCCGAGCGAGGCTTCCAGTTTTTTGGACACCCCCATGAACGGGCACAGGCCGAGAATGCGCACCAGCACCACGTTATTGACCAGCACCGCCCCAACCAGCAGCAGTAGATAATGTTGCAAATCCATGCGATGTTCCCAGTTGCAAACGGGGCGCTCATCGCACCCCGCCAGAACAACCAATTGATAATCAGTTGCGAATTATCCGCCCGCACTTATTCCGGTTCAACCACATTGTTGGTATGTGCATAGGCCATTCGGCTATAAGAAGCCCGAACGGACCCATGACGGCATGCCCGGTCGTGCGAATCAATCCAGCCGCAACGTCCCCACCAGATCCGAGATTTTCGCGACCCCGTTGTCGAGCATGTATTTCTCCAGCCCGTCGATGATTTCCATGGTGACTTTCGGGTTGAAGAAATTGGCGGTACCGACCTGCACGGCGGAAGCGCCGACAATCAGGAATTCCAGCGCATCTTCCAGGCAACTGATGCCGCCCATGCCCACCACCGGAATTTTCACGGTCTTGGCCACTTCCCAGGTCAGGCGCACCGCTACCGGCTTGATCGCCGGTCCCGACAAGCCGCCGATCACGTTGGCGATCTTGGGCTTGCGCGTCTTCACATCGACCGCCATGCCGACCAGGGTATTGATCAGCGAGATCGAATCCGCGCCGCTGTCTTCGCAAGCCTTGGCGATCGGCTTGATGTCGGTCACGTTCGGGGTGAGCTTCACCATCACGTGTTTGGATGTCGCCTTGCGCACTGCCGCGACCACTTCGGCAGCAGCGAACGGGTCGGTGCCCATGTTGATGCCGCCCTTCTTGATATTCGGGCAGGAAATATTGACTTCGACCCCGGCAATTTCCGGCAGCGCATCGACCCTGGCCGCCAGCAGGCCGAACTCCTCGACCGAATTGGCCGTGATGTTAACGAAGGTGCGCGCACCAATGTTTTTCAGGTACGGGTATTTTTCCGAAACGAAGCGCTCGATGCCGACGTTCTGGAAACCGATCGCGTTGATCATGCCGCCGTAGGTTTCGATGATGCGCGGCATCGGGTTGCCCTGGCGCTCTTCCAGCGTCGTGCCCTTGACCGAAATACCGCCGAGGCGGTTCAGGTCGATATAGTCTTCGAGTTCGTCGCCATAACCGCAGGTGCCGGAAGCCAGCATCACCGGGTTGGCCAGCTCAACATCGCCGAGTTTGACGCGCAGATCGGGCTTGTTCACATTGCTCAGTTCCACAGGATGTCCTCCCCCTTGAATACCGGGCCATCCTTGCAGACTTTCTTGTGTTCCCAGCCATCGGGTTTGCTCGCATCGCGGATCTTGCGCACGCAGCCGACGCAAATACCGATACCACAGCCCATGTAATCTTCCATCGAGATATGACTCTCGACGCCATGCTTGGCGGCGACTTCGCACACGCGCTTCATCATCGGATTCGGGCCACAGCAGAAAATCACCTTGTTGCTGCTGTCCTTGGCCAGATAAGCATCAAGCAGATCGGTCACAAAACCCTGGGTGCCGTAGCTGCCATCATCCGTTGCCACAAAGGCCTTGCCCGCTTTTTCCAGCGCGGCGATTTCGTCCTGCAGCAACAGTTGCGCCTCGTTGCGCACGCCGTAAAACAGCTTCCAGTTGCTGAAATGATCCATTGCGTACGGGAACGGGCCGAAGCCGATACCGCCTGCGACGAACAGGATTTCCTTGTCCGCCGGAATATCCTGAGGAAAACCGTTGCCCAGCGGCCCCAGCACGTTGATCGACTCGCCCACGCGCAGCTTCGACATCACGTCGGTGCCGCTGCCGACCACATGATAGAGGATCGACACCCGATCACCCGTAACGCGGGCAATGCTGATCGGAATGCGCAGCATGTTTTCCAGGCCGCCCGCCTTGAACTGGAGGAACTGGCCAACGCGGCATTTGGCCGCGATTTCGGCATCCTGAAACGTCATCAGGAAGTTATGCGGCTTGGATTCGACGTTTTCGACGATCGGTACGTCTTTTTGAAACATGGGAATGCCCCGGTGAAAGGGGCGACTGGATAGTCATTACAAAACCATTCCCGCCGCCCGATGAAATTCAAAAAATCAGGGATTGCGCGCCACCGCCGCATCCAGCGTGTTCTGCATCAGCGTGGCCACGGTCATCAGCCCCACCCCGCCCGGCACCGGGGTGATCCAGCTCGCGCGCTCCCTGGCCACGTCAAACTCGACATCGCCGCACAGCTTGCCGTTTTCCAGCCGGTTGATGCCGACATCGATCACGATCGCGCCCGGCTTGATCCAGTCGCCCTTGACCAGGTTGGGCTTGCCCACGCCGGCCACCACGATATCGGCAGCGCGCACCTTGCTCGCCGTATCGCGCGAGAAACGGTGGCAGACCGTGACCGTTGCACCGGCGATCAATAGCTCGAGCGCCATCGGGCGGCCCACGATATTGGATGCGCCGACCACCACAGCATCCATGCCCTTGATCGGCAGACCGGTGCGCTCCAGCAGCGTCATCACGCCGCGCGGCGTGCACGGGCGCAACTGCGGCAAACGCAAGGCCAGCCGGCCCATGTTGTAGGGATGAAAACCATCGACATCCTTGGACGGCTCGATCATTTCCAGCACCGCCTCGGCATCGATATGCTCGGGCAGTGGCAACTGCACCAAAATCCCGTCGACCTCGGCATCGGCATTCAGGCGGGACACCAGTGCCAGCAGCTCATTCTGGCCGATGGTGGCCGGCAAATCGTAAGCCACCGAGCGGATGCCGGCATTGGCGCACTGGCGCTTCTTGTTGCCGACATATACCTGCGAGGCCGGATCTTCCCCGACCAGCACCACTGCCAGACAAGGCGCACGCAGCCCTCGCGCCAGCCGCGCATCGACCTTGGCCCTGACGTCGGCCACAATCTCGGCAGAAATTTGCCGGCCGTCGAGAATTTGTGCGGTCATGCAGGGGCTCCGGTGATGGGGTACTTGGAAAGCCCGCTATTTTCGCATCGAAAACGCGATTGCTCAATGTAAATACATTTTCCGTCCTTGACGCCACGGCAACCCCCGCGTATATTTCCGCCTCTCATCGGGGCGTAGCGCAGCCTGGTAGCGCATCTGCTTTGGGAGCAGAGGGTCGTGAGTTCGAATCCCACCGCCCCGACCAGAATTAAATAGAACCAGTTGGCGTCGCAAGTTATGTTTCAATGTGCGCCCGTAGCTCAACCGGATAGAGCAACGGCCTTCTAAGCCGTAGGTTACAGGTTCGATTCCTGTCGGGCGCGCCAGCCTCCGGCAGAGTTGAATATGGATCCGGAAAGTTTTACTGTTGCAGCTCTGAATGCAACAATGCAGTTTCAGTGGTGGATGTAGCTCAGTTGGTAGAGTCCAGGATTGTGATTCCTGTTGTCGTGGGTTCGAGCCCCATCATCCACCCCAGTATTACGCAAGGCCCTGAGAAATCAGGGCCTTTTGCTTTTCGCAGCGCAGAACGCGGCTTTGCTACAAAAAGCCGCTACAAAGCGAGCGAAACATGGCCAACCGGACCACACCCTACCTCATCCGGCGCAGCGATAGCTTCTCGTTTAGAATCGGCGTTCCAGCCGATTTGCGCCAGGCGCTGCACTGCCGCGAAATCGTTAAATCACTCAAGACACAGAACCGAGAACAAGCAACGCCGCTGGCGCTGGCACTGGCTGCTCAAGCGAAGCAACTGTTCACTTCCATCCGCGCAAATATGGCAAAGAATAACAAGAACACCGGCAACGAAACATTCCGAACAGACTACGCTACGAAATGGGTCTTTGACGACGATGGCAAACTGAAATCGTTTGAAGTCACAGACGCGACCCCGGAAGATGAAGAGGCAATTAACTCTCATATCCGCACGATGGGCATGACCCTTGCCGCAGCGTCGCCGCAATCCACTACGCGAAAAAGCCAAATTTCCATGACATGGGAAGATTGCATTCAGAAATGGATCGAACATGCCAAGCCTGCCCAATCCTCGATCAACGGCTATCGCAGCAGCGTGAACTCATTCACAGAGCTATTTCCGAACGTGAAAATCGAAGACCTTGGTCAACATCACTTCGAAGATTTCCGAGTTCGCCGGAAAGATGGCTACGGAAGCCGCAAACCAGCCAAAGGCACAACCATCCAGAAGGATGAAAGCTTCTTTGTCACTTTGCTGGGATACGCGAAGCGTGCGCAATGCATCGACTCAATCCCCCTCGATAACATGGCCGCAATAAAACTAACAGAAAAAGACGAAAAAGAAGTTCGCCCCTATACCGACGAGGAAATCCAAACGGTATTCAGCAGCCCCATCTACACCCAAGGCCATACACCACTCAGATCAGGCGTCAAAGAAGGTCGCGGCCATTTTTGGCTCCCCTTACTTATGCTCTATACCGGAGCAAGGATCGAAGAACTGTGTCAGTTAGTCGCGGCGCAGATAGACGACCACGAAGGCATACAATGCCTTTTGATCTACCCATCGCGTACACGCATCAAAAACGGGCAATCCAGGCGATTTGTGCCGCTGCATGATGAACTGCTTAAACTTGGCCTTGCCAACCACGTTGCACAACTGCGAAAAGAGCATGGCTCACAAGCTCATCTTTTCCCTGGCCTCAAGATCAAACCATCCACCGGAAAAATTGCCGATGCCTTCTCAAAATGGTTTGACCGTCATGTTGTCGAAATGGGTATCCAAAAGAAGGTAACAACCAAGCTGCAACAGGAAAAGCACCTTCACACATGCCACAGCCTCAGAACCACGTTCATCAACAAAATGCGATCAGCGGAAGGAAACTACCGAGAAGACCTCGAACACCTTATTGTTGGTCACGAAGGAAAAACGATTCACGAAACCAGCTATGACGGCGCCGCCATGGTTGCACTGAAAAGATTGATCGATACCGTCCAGTATCCCGGGGTGGATTTGAGCCAGCACCACACCATGCACAGATAGGCCGCGCTCGCGTGTCGCCACCAAAGCGATCCAGCCAGGAACCACGCGCAACGCCCCAATCAGGCCATGGTGCTATAGTCAGTCTAAACTCAATTTTTCACCCCCTCCATTCTGTATATGAATACTCAAAATATTGAATTCACGCTTATCCAAAACGCGCTTGACTCGATTGAAAGGGTTATGGAGTTACTCGCCTGGAAGGAAGGCGGGAACGAAGGCTCACGCTTAAAGCAAGCAATCCTGCTGACCGCTCACGCGACCGAACTCCTTTTAAAAGAGCGGCTACGTCGTATTCATCCGTCTCTTATTTGGGATGACGTTGATAAATATCCAAAACTAGACGCAAGGACTGTTGGCGTAGATAAGGCGATCAACCGGCTGAAGCAAATTGGCAACATTGCACTCACAGACGCGGATTCAGCTACAGTCAAGGCGCTCAGGAACACCAGAAATGCAATTGAGCATTTCCATTGGCAAACTAATCGCATGGAAGCAAATTCAATCGTCGGCAAAGGATTGAGCTTCGCAATTCATTTTGCCCATAAAGAGCTTGAAACTGATATTTCATATCGTTTTCGCGATGACGATACATGGGAACAGCTTCTGAGCCAACACAGCGCTTTCGCTTATGCGCATGGCGTGCGCATCGAGCAATCGATGGCAGACCAAGGCAAACCCGTGCAAGAGTGCAGTTTCTGCAATGCAATGGCGCAAGATTTGAGCACTGGGGCGTGCTCTCTGTGCGGTCACTGGGAAGCCATTGAAGAAGATGACCCGTTCTGATCGGTCCACCGAAACAAACCGTGTTCAGCTATTTGAGCGCTGCGGGCGGAATCAGAAGCAACCTAGCTAATAACCCTACAACCCAAGCCGCGCCATAACGCGTTGGACTTGCGTCTGTGACCACTCACCTCCCTTCGCAGTCCTGACCCCAGTCTTGTTCAATTCTGCCGCGATTTGACGTTGATTCAGCCCTGCAAGCTTGAACCCCCTCAACGTGGTAGCCAAACTCGCTGCAAACGCGTTTGCGGCCTGCTGGCGCTGATCTATGTTTGCTCGAAGGTTCGCAGCGCCAGCAACCCCAAGAGCCACACCACGTGCCTTTGCTGCCGCCAGTGCAGCCTTAGTGCGAGTCCCAATCCTGCGTCCTTCAAACTCGGCAAAATTCGCCATATTGATCAGCAGCATCCGACCCTCATCAGTTTTCGGATCAATGTCGGCAAACTCAGCAAACCGAATATCCACGCCAGAGTCATCCAGCACTTCCAGGAAGAAACGAACGTCACGCGCCAGGCGATCCAACTTTGCGATGATGAGCGTAGCGCCTTGCCTCTTGCAGTCAGACAGAGCCGCCACAAGCCGGGGCCGACTCTTTGAGTCCTTGCGACCCGACTCAATCTCAACAAACTCACCAGTCATCTGCCAGCTACCACCATTCAGGAAGCGACATACAGCAGCCTGCTGTGCCTCCAAGCCTAAACCAGACTCTCCCTGCTTCTGAGTGCTGACCCGGTAATACGCGATGAATTTGCCATCTACCATGCTGCCACCCTCCCTGAACACATCACAAGACGTTCGTTTAATGTGTGTTCATGATACAGCTACAGAATAAAATGAACAACATTTCATTCATACGAATGACATGAGTTGCATTGCGCATCGCAGCATGATAATCTTTCCTTACTAACTTCTAGTAAAGGAAAGACGAATGGATGCAATTCAAAAAATGGTTCCTCTAAAAGACGGAAAGCGCACCGCCATCAAGCTGGACACAGCAACATGGCGAGCAATCGAATGGCTGGCAGGACAGCAGTTCCAATCCTGGCAACAGTGGTGTGCCGATCTAATCGAAAGAACACCCTCAGACGAGAACTCAACGGCAGCGGTAAGAGCAGCTGCCGTTGATGGCCTTCTTGCCAAAGCGGTCTTTCCAGATCGCGCAGAGCAATTGGCGGCTATGGATACAAACCATCTCGTCAGCAACAATGCAGCGACAAATGACAAACAGTTTCAAAGCTTCATGAGTTCGGCAACCGTGCAAGGTGAATCAGATTTTGGCGGCTTCAAAATCATTTTCGGCTTTGACCAAAGAGGGAACGACTTCCTTGCCGTGCATAACGGCATGCGAGAGGGGCTGCACTTCATTACCATTCCAAACGGCTGCATGATGAACTTGGACGGCGAGGACAAGGATGTATTGGGGAAGATTGCGGCACTCGGCGGCATAGCCTCTTCGCACATTGCCGGCAAGCAATACCAGGCGCATCTTTACGAAAACTCGGTGCTGCTCACATGGCTTGAACAACAGCCAGAAGAAAACCGCAAAGACCTAATGGCTCAGTTGCTCGCCAACTACGGCGAGGGTGGATTCATTGCTGGCATCAAGCAGATCGACCCGTCATTCAAAGAGCCAACCATCACCCTGTAAATCGACCGGGGCGGCGGTTCCCGCCCCATTTCACCTTATGGAGAAAGACCCCAATGCAACACCTGACCATTCAACAGACCGCCGATTACCTCGAAGCCGCCACCATCGCGTACAGCCACGATTTAGGCCACGCCATTATCCACACCGGCAAAAATGCTGCTGGCGCCGGTTTCGTCTTGGTAAATAACTGGATTGGCCAAACGACGCTAACGGAAGCTCTGTAACAGAAACACGATGCAAGACCCGCGTTTTGCATCGTGCTTTTGTCACTCAGTCACCAATGACTTACTCCCTATCAACAATGCCGCAACAGAGCACCTACCATGCCCGACGATTCAATCATTTTGGACCTAGCTGACTCTGACTCGCTGGCGCAGGACAAGGCGGCAATACTGGATGAACTGGACACATTGCCAGACCCTGCACAGCAGCGGAAAGACGCCATCCACAGAGTTCAGCAACGCCTGGCAGAATGCACGCAGGAACAGTTGCTTGATCAATATCGATCCTGTTTCTTTGGCAGCAAGACCGTAAAACTCAAGGTGCTGTTCTACATCAGTCAAGAACTCACCAAACGTGGCATTCCTCCGATTTTCCGCGCCAGTGCATCCCGGTATCGAACGATGATTGAAAGTGGCGCCAGAGACGTGGAAACCGCTTTGTTATTGATTGATCTGGAGTGGATCACTGGCCGGCACCCCGATCACGTGCCACGGTATGCAAAGTTCAAACATGTGTTCGATAAGAAACACCGCACGACGCCAGAAGCCCTTATGGCGAGAGTTCGCTTCCTGCAATACCTGGAAAACCCGCGCACACCTGACCTGATTGCTTCGGCGTCAATGCTGAAACTATCAGGCCAGCAACAAAGGGAATGCTGTGTGCTTCGCACACTCAATGTCGGTAGGTGGATCGACCGCGTGCATGAACAAGAGCCAGAGATTCGAGAGATGATCAGAGAGAGTGTAATGAACGACGCACACGACAGAAGGAGTGCCGACAAAAAGGCGAATACCATCGCGGTTCGCCAAGACTTGTGGTTATGCGCTCACATTGCAGGATGGGATAACCCGCAGCAGGTGGCCAAGCTCTACGAGGCCAGAACCGGCAGCAAGATAGATAGAGGCACTGTCGGTAGGCACCTTGCCAAAATGCCAGAACGCCCACGCGATGCAATGTAGTTTGGTGGCCTTATAAGCCCGCCTGGTGTTTGTAAAACACCTATATTCCGTGGCGCCCTACACGCCAATAAATACGCCACTTACAGCATGCCTCCACCCACATCACTTTTGCATGCCACGCCCGCCCATTTGTCGTGGCGGGCAAAATACCAAATCAGCCTTCAACTATCACTGGCAATATCAATGCGCAGCCTGCATTCCACGCAATACCTCTGGATGCTCTACCGCCACGCGCAACAGTGTCTTTGCCGCGCCAGTAGGCTGGCGCCGGCCTTGCTCCCAATCTTGCAGAGTGCGTGCACTGACACCCAGTAGCGCAGCAAATGCAGCCTGTGACAGCCCTACCTTTGCACGAGCCTCTACGACAGGTGAAACAGCTACCTGAGTCACGCGAGCAGTCTTGCCTGCCTTCATTTCCCGCACCGACTGCAACAGGTCGGCTTGGAATTGTTCCATTTCCTTATCCACGTTCCACCTCATCACGCAGTTGGTTGAGAAAAGCCGCCGGGAGATTGTCAAACTTGGCTTTGGTGTAAACGATCAGCAGATACACTCGACCATCATCAAGTTGGTTGTAGTAGATCACCCTCGCTCCGCCACGCTTGCCCATACCGGCACGACTCCAGCGCACCTTACGAATACCACCAGTTCCCGGTATCACATCACCGGCCAGCACGTTGTTTGCCAACCAAGTGATGAACGCCAAACGTTCATCATCCGCCCACACATCGGTGGCATAGCGCTGGAAAATCGGGGTTTCGATGAAGGTATACATGCACACACTATACGGCAGAGCCGTAGCTTCAACAAGGCAAACAGGGATGGAACACACCACCAACTGGTAATTACCCTGCAATTACCTCCTAGTACGCTCTCAGTTACCCTATAAGTCATACTTACAAAAAACCGAAGTCCTAGAAGGACTCTAGCAAGCTTAACCCCATGTATTTATCAACCGGGGTGAAAATTTCAGCAAACCTTATACTTCACAATCAAGACTACTCATGATCGCGGTATGATCGATCTACGCGACTTACTAAAAGTTGCTACAAAACACACTAACCACGCTGCGGAAAGCCTTGTGTTTGCTGGGTTGGGGATAGTTCCCCATCATCCACCCCAGTAATATCAAGCACTTAGCCCAGCCTATCCGGTTGGGCTTTTTGCTTTCCGGGTTCCGTGCAAGCACTACGGCGGCACATTCACCCAGCGCCCCCCAACCCGGCACCAACACTAAACCTCTTCAGCGCTTGTCAGTTGTCGCCAAATCGGCCATTCCCGCATTCACCAACGCAGTCCATTGGTTCCCTGACGATCAGAAACGCTCTCCTGCAAGAAGCAGACCATGACCTCGTTCACCCTGTTTTTGTGGACTTTCGCATGTTGCGTTGCACAATATTTACGTTGAGCATCTATAATGAGGAGTGCATGCTGCAATGCAACACAGAAAGTGCGAGGACTCACAGACGATGAACAGAAAGTGTGCATGCTTCTTGAAAAGGTACTCCGACAAACATGCAGTCCCAGCCATACCAACACTCCCAAAAGGAGTCTCAACATGGAACAAATCAAGAATATTCTAGCAGCAGTCCAACGCGGCACCCCCATCCACCCCACTGAACTGGCCCAGGCACAGGCTGAATTAGCCCGGGCTGAGAAGTTATTTCAGAAGGTTGCCCGCTATACGGCCAAGCATGAAGAATCAGCGGAGGCTAACGGCTTTCTTTGGCTCCTATCTCACCGGTGAAAAACCGGGATCCACTTTGCCAGAATCCGGCGTAGCGCAAGGTGTTTCCTTCGGAGCAAAGATTGGAATCCAGAATAAAAGCCACGGTGGCACTGGATTCCAGACTTCGCCGGCATAATGGCAACTTCAACCGTCTCTTGCCTGCATCAACCACTTCCGCTTTGGGCATATTCCGGCCAAGCCGAGCCCCCGGGTCCGATATTTGGCACAGCCGCGATCAGGATCATTGCCAATATCAAGAAAAATACGGTTCGCGGCCAGCCCCTGCTCCGGTTTGCGACGCTTCCTCCCGCAATGCCCCGTGCGACTTTGTTCGCGGTTCTCGCCTGCCGCCTGACCCTGTAATAAATAATTCAGGATTGCCCGATATAGTCCGAACAGCTTCCAGCCTCTTCGGGATTAAGCTCCATGCGCATCAGCATTATTGGCTCTGGGTATGTTGGACTGGTGACGGGTACCTGCCTCGCGGAATATGGCAACGATGTCGTGTGCCTGGATCTCGATCCTGGCAAGATCGCCTTGCTGCAGCAAGGCAGCATCCCGATTTACGAGCCGGGACTGGAAGAGATGGTCCACCGCAACGTTGCCGCCGGGCGCTTGCGCTTCACCACGGATATCGAGGAATCCGTCACGCATGGCGTGATCCAGTTCATCGGCGTGGGCACGCCACCGGACGAGGACGGCTCGGCGGACCTGCAGTATGTACTGGCAGCGGCGCGCAATATCGGCAAGCACATGAACGATTACAAGGTCGTGGTGAACAAATCCACGGTACCGGTCGGCACTGCCGACAAGGTTCGCGCCGCGATCGCCGAGGAGCTGACCCGTCGCGCCATCACGCTTGACTACAGCGTGGTCTCCAACCCCGAATTCCTCAAGGAAGGCGCCGCCGTCGAGGATTTCATGCGCCCGGACCGCATCGTGATCGGCACGCAGGACGACAAGGCGCGGGGCATGATGCACAGCCTTTACGCGCCGTTCGTGCGCAACCGCGACCGTATCCTCTACATGGATGTGCGCTCGGCAGAACTGACCAAGTACGCCGCCAACGCCATGCTGGCCACGCGCATCTCGTTCATGAACGATCTGGCCAACCTCGCGGAAAAACTCGGTGCGGATATCGAACACGTGCGCCAGGGCATCGGCGCCGATCCGCGCATCGGCTACCACTTTCTCTATCCCGGCATCGGTTATGGCGGCTCGTGCTTCCCGAAAGACGTGCAGGCACTGCAGCGCACCGCGCAGGAACACGGCCAGCAACTGCAGATCCTGCAGGCGGTCGAGTCGGTCAACCGCACCCAAAAGAGCGTATTGCTGGGCAAGATCGTCAAGCGCTACGGCGAAAACCTGAACGGGTGCCATTTTGCGCTGTGGGGGTTGTCCTTCAAGCCGAACACCGACGACATGCGCGATGCGCCGAGCCAAATCGTGATCGACGGCTTGATCAGGCGCGGCGCCACGGTGACCGCACATGACCCGGTGGCCATGCACGAAGCCCGGCGCGCAATCGGCAACAAGGCAGGGCTTGCTTACGCCGAAACCCCGAAACAGGCACTGGAAGGGGCCGACGCGCTGGTGATCGTCACCG
>JAGTRM010000043.1 GCA_018261735.1 Pseudomonadota bacterium | reverse complement strand
CAGCCAGTCGCGGATCTGCATGCCATCGCCGTAGATCGGCAGCGGCTTGCCGGCCAAGGCATTGAGGATCACCAGCGGGATCAGTTTTTCCGGGAAGTGGTACGGGCCGTAGTTGTTCGAGCAGTTGGTGGTCAGCACCGGCAGACCATAGGTGTGGTGCCAAGCGCGCACCAGATGGTCGGACGCCGCCTTGCTGGCGGAATACGGGCTATTGGGCTCGTAGTTGTTGTCTTCGCGGAAGGCGGGATCGCTCGGTTCGAGCGAGCCGTACACTTCATCGGTCGAAACATGCAGGAAACGGAATGCAGTTTTCTGCTCAACCGGCAGCGCGCTCCAGTAGCCACGCACGGCTTCCAGCAGGTTGAAGGTGCCCACCACGTTGGTCTGGATAAACTCGCCCGGGCCGTGGATCGAGCGGTCGACGTGCGATTCGGCGGCGAAGTTGATCACCGCGCGCGGCTGGTGCTCGGCCAGCAGTTTCGCCACCAGATCGCGATCGCCGATGTCGGCGCGCACGAAAACATGCCGCGCATCGCCGTCGAGCGATTTCAAGGTATCCAGATTGCCCGCGTAAGTGAGCTTGTCCAGATTGACCACCGGCTCGCCACTCTGCGCCAGCCAGTCCAGAACGAAATTGCCGCCGATAAAACCGGCACCGCCAGTAATAAGTGTGGTCATAAGTGAATTTTTAAGTGCATTAAAAGTGTTTTGCGATTAGTACGTGATCATACAAATGGGCTGTAACTTACTTGCCGTGCCAAGCCCTAACAAGCTCCGCCCAGCGCTGGCTGCTTTCGCTATCCGCACAGCTCTTTTTAAACGCTTCCAAAACAAATGCGCTTATGCAGGCAAGAAAAAAACCACCAAAGCCTGCCAGCAAAATCATCAGCGCACGCTTGGGTTTGGACTTTCTCTCCGGCGGAGCTGCCGCATCCAGTATCTGAATACTGGCGCCATCTTTGGCTTCATCCAGCTTGGCCACCTCATATTGCTTGGCCATCAGCTCAAACAGGGTTTCCTGGTATTTCAGGTCACGTACTTTGCGGATGTATTCCACCGCCACTTCTGGCGCTTTGGCACGGGAAACGAGTACATCGTCTTCTTTACCGCCCTTGGTCAAGGCGCTCATTTGCTGCTGCAAGCCGCCCAACTCCGCCCTTACCCGCTGGAAATCCGGGTTTTGCTCGGTGGCAAAGTTTTTCATGGCAGCCAATTGAACTTGGTGTGCGGCAATCTGAGCACGCAAATTGGCCAGTGCTTCCATCGTGGCTTTGCCTTGCGCTTCCAATTGCAATACGCCAGTTTTTTCTTGTGTTTGTTTCAAAGCTATTTCAGCATTGGCCAAATCCTGACGGGATTTGTTGAGCTGGTTTTCAAAGAACTGCCTACGCTGCCCTGCTTCTGTTACTGCCAAGGTTTTGCTTAACGCGCGCAGCTCTTCCACATAAGCATTGGCGATCTGTGCGGCCAACTGGGGCGAGTGGTTCTCTACTGCAATGGCGATCAAGCCATCCTTGCCGCTTGCGATATTGCTACTCCCAGCTAGCGCAAGACGCGCATCGGTCATAGTCTTGGCTTCATACAAATCCTGGAGCTTGAAGCGTGCAATCAATTTGTCGGCCACCGCGCGGCTCTGCAACATCGCGACATAGAGATCGTTGGGACTTTTGATACCCAGCGCGGCACCTGCGCCACCGGCCAAGCCACCCAGCGATGACAGCATGGCAGCCGCGCTGGATTGCTGTTGCTGCGGGGGGAAGATAGTGGTTTTTGCTTCAAAAACCGGTTTGGCGATCAAGCCATAAGCCAATGCCAATGCAGCAAATGCTACGGGCATGCCAATCAGCAGGCGCTTATGCCGCACTAGTACAATCAGCAGATCCAGCAGGCTGATTTCGTCATCCGTATCCTGCTGGGGCATAACAGCAGTATTTTCCTGGGAATTCATCGGGTTGATTTACCTGTGCAAGACAGTGCCGGTGGATTACATCGGCACCAAATTTATTTGAGTGTTTTGATGGCGGCGGCGCCAAGACCGAAGTTGGAAAGGATTTGTGTCCAGTCCATCAGGTTCTTGGTGAAGCTGGTGCGGTCAACCTTTTCCGGCACCACGATGGTATCGCCCGGCAATGCTGCGGTGCTGTCGAATGTGCGCCAAAAAGCCATCGTCGATTTTTGCTTGGCACTGATCACCGATCCATCGGCACGAATTACGTGAATGCTGCCTTCTTCGGCATCATTAGTCGGGCCGCCGGCTTGCTGCAGGTAATCTTCAACCCGCTTGCCACGCTCGAACATAAAAGCGTTGTTGCGGCTGTAGATCGAGCCCAATACATCCACAGTCCCTGGCGTATGCGGAACAAATAGCCGGTCGCCATCTTCCAATTCCAGCGTGGGCAGGGCCTGGATGGTGGCATCTTCCGGCTTCAGGCCAAGCACGATGCGACCGGTAGCTCGCAAGGCTTTCAACTTATCAGCCATCGCCTGGGTTTGCTGCGCCTGGATTTGCGCGCCTAAGGCACTTTCGCTGCGCACCGCATTAGTCGCGAGTTCTGCGGCTTGGCGATTGGCCGACTGCTTCAACTCATCAGCATACTTTTCCAGCTCAACTTGTTGTTTGGCGCGTACCGATTCGCGGTTAAATTCAGCACCGAACAGATAGGCACGCGGGCTCAGACCACCAATGCGTCTCACCAGATCGCGCAGCGTTTCGCCTTCTTTCACTTCATAGAACCCGGGCACGGCCACTTCGCCTTCCAGCCGCACAAAGCGGGTACGCTTGCCGCTGTTGAGCTGGATATCGCCCTTGCTGAAAATGTTCAGGATATCGCCGGATTGCAGCACCAAATCGTTGGCAGGGTCTTTATCCAGCGCTTTGGCCAAATTGAAGGAAACCAAGCGCGTGCTCATATCCACCGGGTTAACTCGCTCGATCATGGCGTAATCCCAGTTGATTTCATTGACATCCGCCCGGATACCGCGTGCAGCCTTAGCCACAGCGGTGTTCTGATCAAGCACGGAATCGGCTTCGCCACGGGTTTTGTTTTCCCAGTAATTTGGGGATTGCAGCATTTCGCGGTTGGCGATCAGATCGCTTACTTTCATGCCTTGCCGCCATGCTTGGCGTACCGGCTGGGCCACATTGCCCCGCAATGAAACCACCTGATCGACGCGGGAAGTCAGCACATAAAGCTGGGCGATATCGCCGCCGCGCACTGCGAAGCTCGCCGCCTGCTTGAGCGGCATCGATTCAACCACGCGGCCCTTCTGCTCGACCACACGTTCGACCGAAACCGCACCATCCTGCGCCAACTGCCGCACCCCACCGGCTAGCTCGATCAAATCCTTGAGAGTTTCGCGATCTTTCAGTTCGTAAATCGCCGGGGCGCGAACGCTGCCGTGAATGGCGGCCTGCGGGCCAGCCGAAGGGATATAAATCACATCGCCGGAAGCTAACAGCAGATCGGAAGACTTGTCGCCTTTCAGCAGCAAATCGTACAAATCGAACTCACTCACCACCTTGTTGCCGCGCTTGAGCTGGATGCGTCGCATCGAGCCAGCCTCACTGGGGCCGCCAGCGGCAAACAGTGCGTTCACCACGGTGGAAAGCGCGCCCAAGGTGTAGCTACCGGGCTTCTGGGCATAGCCCACGACGAATACCTGCGCGGAGCGCAACTGCCCCATGGTAACGGCCAGCGAGAAATTGCGGAAAACGCGACCGATTTCATTGGTCAGGTGTTGCTTCAAGCCGCCAAACGGCACACCCACCACGCTGATATTGCCCACGCGCGGGACAAAAACCTGGCCGCTGCGATCCACCTTCAACGTCAGCTCGGCGTCCAGCTGCCCCCAAGTACGCAGGGTAAATTCATCACCCACGTTCAACATGTAATCCGGACCGACTGGCATGGCTTGCAGGGGCGCAAACGGGCTGCCGGCCTCGGCAAACATGCGCTGGCCAAATACCGGCAACGTTACAGCGGCAGAGCGGCAAAGGTATTTCTGAAAATCGTTCAATTCGCCCGGGCGGGCACAGGAAACGGGCTTGACCGGTACAGGCTGTGCTTGTTGCATTCCCGGCATGAAAGCGGTGTTGCTACCATTTTGTTCAGTCAGAAAAGACTGCCTCAGCTGCGGTACCTGGGAGCCCGTCATCACGGAGGACTGCTCCGTGCTATAGGTCTGGCAATCGCCGGTTCCGGAAAGACATGCCGACTGGGTCGACTGGATTGATAGGCTCGATACGGCATAGGCAGACGGCGCCAAGATCACTGCGCCAAGCAAAAACACATTTCTCACGCGATCAAACATACCAACCTTTTCCATCCTGGTTTAGACAATTGACGATACCCGGTCACGAACATGCAGCAGTGGCAAACGCAGCGCGCCAATCATCAGGATATTCAGCCCGTATTACATTTGCTGCATCACAGCTAGCTCGCTTCTAATTAACTCTCCAAGCAGCTCTAGAGCCGTACCCAGAAAAGACCACACATGGCCAACTGAATCCCGGCGGCGCATTCTAGCACTTACCCCCTTGTAACACAGCTTTTCCACGGCAAAAGAAACCAGAAAGACAACACCTAGCAACGCAAATATTTGTAAAAATTAACCCACAACAGCCGCCAACTATTCTGACTGCCGGGGCTATTCAATTTACGTTGGTGTTGTGCAGTAACGCTGCGCAACTGCTAATGTTGAGATAACTGCAAGGAACTGCATGTTCTGTAGAGATAACAGGAAGCTGCTGAAAGTAGCTCAGGGTAGGCATGCGGTGTTGGTTCAGTACAATAGGCCCCGTGAACAGCGAGGAAAATATGATTCCCGTAATTCTTTCCGGTGGTTCAGGAACCCGTCTTTGGCCGCTATCGCGCGGTCTGTATCCCAAACAATTTCTACCCCTGGTTTCCGGGCAAACCATGTTGCAGGAAACTGTTTCTCGACTTAACGGTGTACCAGGTCTATCTTCCCCGGTAGTAGTTTGCAACGAGGATCATCGCTTCATTGTCGCTGAGCAATTACGCCAACTGGGCATCCAATCCCCCACCATCCTGCTTGAACCCGTTGGACGCAATACCGCTCCGGCTATTGCCGTAGCAGCGCTGGCCGCAACAGCAGATCACGAAGATCCGTTGCTATTAGTGCTCGCTGCGGATCACCTGATTCGTGATGTATCCGCTTTTCAAGCTGCTATTGGCATGGCGAGTATTGCGGCCGAACAGGGTGCACTGGTTACATTTGGGATTACTCCGACCACGCCAGAAACCGGTTATGGCTACATCAAGCTGGCCCCAAACAGGGATTCAGCATCCGGCGCATATCCGATTGATCAATTCGTAGAAAAACCTGATCTGGCTACGGCAGAGCGCTATCTGGCCAGTGGCGAGTATTTGTGGAATAGCGGCATGTTTTTGTTCCGTGCCTCTGCATTTTTAGCCGAGCTGGAACTTTACTCTCCAGAAATCCTTAGCGCCTGCCGCAATGCGGTAGCTTCTGTCGAAAACGACCTCGACTTTGTCCGGCTGGACCAAGAGGCGTTTGCCGCCAGCCCTTCTAATTCCATCGATTATGCCGTCATGGAAAAAACCGACAAAGCCCAAGTCGTGCCGCTCAATGCGGGTTGGAACGATATTGGGTCTTGGTCAGCCTTGTGGGATGTTCACGACAAAGACACAGCAGGCAACGTCTGCAAAGGTGATGTGTTAGCAGTCAACACCCAAAACAGCTACCTGCATAGCGCCGACAAGCGGCTGCTGGCAGTAGTTGGAATGGATAACGTTGTTATTGTTGATACCGCGGATGCAGTACTTGTTGCACACCGCGACCAGGTGCAGGATGTCAAAAAAATAGTGGACGAATTAAAGCGCCAGTCGCGCAAGGAAGCATCCCAGCACCGCTTGGTCTACCGCCCTTGGGGCAGTTACGACTCAATCGACAACGGCCAGCGCTACCAGGTCAAGCGCATCACTGTCGCGCCAGGCGCCAAACTGTCGGTGCAAATGCATCATCATCGCGCGGAACACTGGGTTGTCGTCTCTGGAACAGCCAAAGTACTCAACGGTGAAAAAGAAGCGCTACTCACTGAAAATCAATCCACTTACATCCCGGTGGGCGTGGTCCACGCACTAGAAAACCCGGGCAAGATTCCGCTGGAACTGATTGAAGTGCAATCCGGCGCCTATCTGGGTGAAGACGATATTGTGCGCTTTGAAGATCGTTACGGACGAGCCATATGCAACAAAAACTAACCTGCTTCAAAGCCTATGATATCCGCGGCGAGCTTGGCCCGGAGCTGAACGAAGACATTGCCTACCGCATTGGCCGCGCCTACGGCGAATACCTGCAGCCGAAAACCGTGGTGGTAGGCGGTGATGTACGGCAGACCTCCGCGGCACTGAAACTGGCCGTTGCGAATGGCCTGATGGATGCCGGCGTGGATGTGATCGAACTGGGCATGACTGGCACTGAAGAAATCTACTTTGCCACGTTTCATCTGGGGGTGGATGGCGGCATTGAAATCACGGCCAGTCACAACCCGATCAACTACAACGGCATGAAGCTGGTGAAAGCCGGCAGCCAGCCGATCAGTGGCGATACCGGCCTGTTTGACATCAAGCGCCTGGCCGAAGAAAACAATTTCCCTACGGCAACCAAGCGCGGCACGCTACAGCAAAAGAATCTGCTGGCCAAATATGTTGACCACCTGCTGGGTTATATCCAGCCCAAGAACCTGAAACCGCTCAAGCTCGTCGTCAATTCAGGGAACGGTGCTGCCGGTCATGTGGTTGATGAAATTGAAGCCGCCTTTGCTGCATTGAAAGTCCCCGTCGAGTTTATCAAAGTGCATCACCAGCCTGATGCCACCTTCCCCAACGGCATTCCCAACCCGCTATTGCCTGAAAACCGCGCTGCGACCCGCGACGCCGTGATCACACATAGCGCGGATATGGGCATCGCCTGGGATGGCGATTTTGACCGCTGCTTTTTGTTCGATGAAACCGGCGAATTTATCGAAGGCTATTACATCGTCGGACTGCTTGCAGAAGCCTTTCTGAAAAAACATCCGGGCGAAAAGATCATCCACGACCCGCGCCTGACCTGGAACACTATCGACATAGTCACTGCGGCTGGCGGTATTCCAGTACAGAGCAAGACCGGCCATGCCTTTATCAAGGAGCGCATGCGTCTGGAAAACGCCATTTACGGTGGCGAGATGAGCGCACACCACTACTTCCGTGATTTTGCCTACTGCGACAGCGGCATGATTCCCTGGCTGCTGGTAGCCGAACTGCTGAGTGTGCGCGGGGAACAGCTTTCCGCACTGGTAGCTGAGCGCATTGCCAAGTATCCATCTTCCGGCGAGATCAACCGCAAAGTGAAAGATGCCACCGCCGTGATCAAGTTGGTCGAAGCCACCTACACCGAAAATGCACTGGCGGTGGATCACACCGATGGCCTGAGTGTGGAATTTGCCGACTGGCGCTTCAACCTGCGCATGTCCAATACTGAGCCGGTAATCCGGCTGAATGTAGAAAGCAGAGAAAACGTAGACTTGATGCACGCGAAAACAGATGAGTTACTGCATCTCATGCAACCAAAGAATGAATAAGGACCCACGATAAAGCCGAATGCATATGGGATGGGCACCTCAAAGACTCGACTAAATTTTCTGCTAGTTTAAATGCCGGCGGCATCTAGAACACACCCAAACCGGGCACCCAAAGTCAATATTTTGGAGACGGAAAACACGAAGGGCTTGCAAGTAAACCTTGCAAGCCCTTGATTTGTTACTGGCGCGCCCGACAGGAATCGAACCTGTGACCTTCAGCTTCGGAAACTGACACTCTATCCAACTGAGCTACGAGCGCTACGGGAGGCGAATCATAGCGCGTTTGCATTTCTTCGTCCACGTTGGCGCTGGTTCATGCACAGAAATCACCTTATAATCATTCTCATTGGCGAAAACACCATAATAAACAAACATAGGGGATAGTGGCATGGCCAGCGGCGAAACCAATAAAACCAAGCATTTGACCGGCATCATCCTGGCAGCATTGATCGGCATTCCCTTATTCTTCTATCTTGCGACCAAATTGTTCACCTCGGGCGCGATCATCGACACGGCCAGCCCGGCCATGACCCAAGAGGCCATCGCAGCACGCCTGCAACCTGTCGGGCAAATCAAGGTTATGGAAGGCGGCGCCCCGGGCTCCCGCAGCGGCAAGGCCGTTTACGAAGCAGTGTGCTTCTCTTGTCATGCCACAGGTGCCGCCAACTCGCCCAAGTTCAGCGATGCATCGGTTTGGGGTGCTCGTCTGGCTAAAGGCTACGATACACTGGTCAAAAGTGCATTGAACGGTTTGAACGCCATGCCGGCCCGTGGCGGAGCACCCGATTTGACCGATGACGAAATCAAGCGCGCCGTAGCCTATATGGGCAATGCCGTCGGCGCCAAATTCCAGGAACCCGCCGTGGCCGCCGCCGCTGCAATTGATCCAAATGTAAAAGGCAAGGAAATCTACCAAGCAGTGTGCATGGCCTGTCATGCCACCGGCGTCGCCAACGCACCGAAATTTGGCGACAAGACCGCTTGGGCGCCGCGGCTGAAAGATGGCGTGGAAAATACGCTAGCCAAGGCGATCAAGGGTTTGAATGCCATGCCGCCCAAAGGCGGCTATACCGGACCGGATGAGGAGTTCAAAGCCGCTGCGTTGTACATAATCAACAACGCGAAATGACTTTCCTGGCCGTGGCTTGCACGGCTTGCAGAACACCGGAAACGGCCGTTTCTCTCCAGAATTTCGGGGGAAACGGTCTTTTTCCTGCATGCCCCAGTTACAACCCAACCTTCGCCCGCGACACAACGATCACTCCGCCATATCTATATAACCAGATCATCCTTTTAAGCCCCGGTTAATTCCGGTAGATTTGGTTTCAAGAATCGTTTGCAATTATTGATCTCACTTCCGGAAGCGTTATCCCATGACTCCGCTCGACGAACATCGCCTGACCCACCTCAAACAACTTGAGGCCGAATCCATCCACATCATCCGTGAAGTGGCGGCTGAATTTGAAAACCCGGTGATGCTATATTCCATCGGCAAAGATTCGGCCGTGATGCTGCATCTGGCACTCAAGGCATTCTATCCGGGCAAGCCGCCGTTCCCGCTGATGCACGTGGATACCACCTGGAAATTCAAGGACATGATCGCTTTCCGCGACCATACCGCGGAAAAATACGGTCTGGATCTGATCATCCACGTCAACGAAGAGGGCGTAGCAGCCGGCATCAACCCGTTTGATTCCGGCTCGGCCAAGCACACCGATGTGATGAAAACGGAAGGCCTGAAACAGGCGCTGAACAAATATAAGTTCGACGCAGCCTTCGGCGGTGCACGGCGCGACGAGGAAAAATCCCGCGCCAAGGAGCGTGTGTACTCGTTCCGTGACAAGAACCATCGCTGGGACCCGAAAAACCAGCGTCCGGAACTCTGGAACATCTACAACAGCAAGATCGACAAGGGCGAGAGCATCCGCGTGTTTCCGCTCTCGAACTGGACCGAACTCGATATCTGGCAATACATCTACCTGGAAAACATCGAGATCGTGCCGCTCTACTTCTCGGCCGAACGCCAGGTGGTGGAACGCGATGGCACATTGATCCTGATCGACGATGAACGCATCCTGCCGCACTTGGGGCCCAATGAAAAAATCGAAACCCGCTGGGTGCGCTTCCGCACGCTGGGTTGCTATCCATTGACCGGCGCGGTGGAAAGCCACGCGCAAACCCTGCCGGAAGTGATTCAGGAAATGCTGCTGACCAAGACCAGCGAACGCCAGGGCCGGGTGATCGACCACGATTCGGCCGGTTCGATGGAGAAGAAGAAGATGGAAGGCTACTTCTAAAACTTGTCCATTGGCCTACTGCGCTGGAGCATGACTGCGTCGTGCGCGCCTCGCAACACCCCAAGGGTGCTTCTTACAGGGCGTCCTAAGGACTACAAGTCCATGTGGTTGCTGCGGTGCTGCTCCTTGCCCTGCACCAGCTCGCTACGGCCACTGAACAAGTTTGCCTTGCCGCTATTACCGTATGTTTTGTTCGGTTTTATTATGAAAACCGAAAAATAGGATGAGAAAACATGGCTCACCAATCCGAACTGATCGAAAACGATATCCTGGCTTACCTGAAGCAGCACGAGAACAAAGACATGCTGCGCTTTATCACCTGCGGCAATGTCGACGACGGCAAGTCAACGCTGATCGGGCGGCTGCTGCACGATTCCAAGCTGATCTTTGAAGACCAGCTGGCCGCGATCGAGCGTGATTCAAAGAAATACAACACCACCGACGACGAAATCGATCTGGCGCTGCTGGTCGACGGTCTGCAGGCCGAGCGCGAACAGGGCATCACCATCGATGTGGCGTATCGCTATTTCAGCACGGAAAAGCGCAAGTTCATCATTGCCGACTGCCCGGGCCACGAGCAGTACACGCGCAACATGGCTACCGGCGCCTCCACCTGCGATCTGGCAGTGATCCTGATCGACGCGCGGCGCGGCGTGCAGACGCAAACCCGCCGCCACAGCTTTATCGTCAGCCTGCTAGGCATCCGTCATGTGGTGGTGGCGATCAACAAGATGGATCTGGTCGACTTCAACGAGGAAACCTACAACCACATCCGCGATGAATACCTGGAATTCAGCAAGTCGCTCAACATTGCGGATATCCGCTTTGTGCCGATTTCCGCCCTGCGCGGCGACAACGTGGTCAGCGCCAGTGAGCGCATGCCCTGGTATGCCGGCCCGACGCTGATGCAATCACTGGAAAGCGTGGCCATCAACAAGGATCAGCCGCTCAAGGCTTTCCGTCTGCCGGTGCAGTACGTCAACCGTCCTAACCTGGATTTCCGCGGTTTCTGCGGCACCATCGCCGCAGGCGAGATTCGCCCCGGCGACGAAGTGGTCGCCCTGCCTTCGGGCAAACGCAGCAAGGTCAAAGCGATCGTGACCGCCGACGGCGAATTGCCTCTGGCGTTCGCCGGGCAAGCGATCACCCTCACGCTGGCCGACGAAATCGATATCTCGCGCGGCGATCTGATCGTGCGGGCTGACAGCGTGCCGCCAGAGATGGCCACCGCGTTTGATGCGAACATCGTCTGGATGAACGAATCGCCCTTGGTGATAGGCAAGGAATATGCCTTCAAACTGGCCGGCAAGCAGGTATTTGGCCGGATCAGCGCTATCCAGCACCGGGTGGACGTGAATACGCTCGAACATCTGCCGGCCAGCATGCTGTCGCTGAACGAGATCGCGCTCTGCCGCATTTCCGTCAACGCGCCGGTGGCATTCGATGCCTACCGCGATTGCCGCGGCACAGGCAGCTTTATCGTGATCGACCGTCTGACCAATGCAACGGCCGGCGCCGGCATGATCCAGCAGGTCGCCAGCGAAACCGCAACGGTTGCCCAGGATGTTGCTGACAATACCTGGCAGGCTTTTGAGGCTGAACTGGATACGCTGATTCAGAAACACTTCCCGAACAGCAACCCGGCAGAGATTCGTGCCCAAATAAAGCGCTAACAAAGACTGCATGCATCGGCAATAGGCAAGGCTCGCTGAACCAAGCGGGCCTTGCTTGCCTCCAGGTGAGGCCAGGTTCATTTCCCCGGAAGCAACGAACCACTTCACTTTACCGTTTCATGTATTCCGGTTGCCAGTAGCATGGCAAAACGCATAGAATGCGGGTCTTCGCGGGCGTCGTATAATGGTAATACCCTAGCTTCCCAAGCTAGAGCCGTGGGTTCGATTCCCATCGCCCGCTCCAGATAAAGCGTTTCAAGGTTTATCACTTTGAACACAAAAGCCAACCTCCCGGGTTGGCTTTTTGCTTTCAGCTCTCGCCCGAAACACGATATTGCCCCCTCGCCGCCTGATTCCCGCCCTGCCCCATGGGCCGTCCAAGATTTTGCAGTGAACGGGGGTGATTTTATAAAGGGCATTGCCATTTCTATGCCCTAGAATCACATACAGGGACTTAGAATGCGCGAGGTCTGAAATGACTGATTCCCATCTGCTTTCCGATCTGGTCGCGCAGTCTTCCTGGCGCGATCCAAGTCGCATTACGCAATGAAAGCCCACCCGATGCCGGCGCCGCTCGATTTGCTGGCCAACAGAATGGAACTGGCGCAGGCGCAACCCGGCGATCTGGTCGTGGTCTACCCATCCGACTCCTACGGTTTTACGGCCAGTCCGCAAGCGTTTCTGGGCCAACCACCCTGTATCGAGGTGCTGGTGTAACAGCGCGCCTCACGATGATCCGACAGGACCCAAGCGCAATGCCTACCCTGACGCCCCGGCCTAACTTCACATTCCCGATCTGGTTGGGCTACCTGTTATTCGTCGTTTACGGCAGCCTGGTTCCGCTCGATTTCAAGCCGCTTGCGCTGGATCAGGCCTGGGCTCTTTTTCAGCACACGCCGATGCTTGAACTCGGTGTGCAATCGCGTGCCGACTGGATTGCAAACGGCGTGCTCTATGTGCCGGTGGGATTCCTGACTGCCCACCTGCTCATGGAGAAACTTCCTGGAACGCCGCGAACACTCCTTTACTTCCTTGTCGGCGTTTTTTCCTTCGCCCTAACCATCGGCGTCGAATTCACCCAGCTTTTCTTTCCGCCTCGCACCGTTTCACTCAATGACATTCTTGCCGAATGTCTAGGCAGTCTTATTGGCATCCTGGTAGCTGCAAAATGCTCCGGCTGGTTCAAAACACTGCTGCATACGTTATTCAGCGACCCCAGACGATTTGCCCGGCGCCTGGTCGAGAGTTACCTTTTCGGTTATGTGGCTTTCAGTCTTTTTCCGTACGACATTCTACTTTCCGGTGCCGAACTCGCTGAAAAACTGCGTGGAAACAACTGGGGCTGGTTGCTTGCCGGTGAAGCACAAGGAACATCACTGACTGTTCTCAAACTGCTGGCAGAGATCATTCTGGTTCTCCCGTTCGGACTGTTTCTCGGCTATCGGTCAGGCTCTCGCACTGCGACGTTCAAGCAAGCCACCCTGCTGGGCATCCTGCTCGGCGGATTCATCGAGATCGCACAATTTTTTATCTACTCGGGAGTCAGTCAAGGTCTTTCGGTTCTGACACGCACCCTCGGATTTTGTGGCGGCCTGGCGCTCTGGCAACGTCGGGCAAACTGGTCACCGGAAAGGCTGGCCTTAACTGTCCAACGTTATGCATTTTTGCTGGGTACAGTCTACCTGTTCGCGCTGCTGGAAGTGAACGGTTGGTTTTCCCACCGTTGGGGCGGAATGGATTTCGCCCTCAGCCAGTTGGAAGAACTGCATTTTCTGCCTTTTTACTATCACTACTACACCACCGAAGCCAAGGCGCTGTACAGCCTGGCCAGCGTTTGTTTCATGTACCTGCCAATCGGGCTATTGGTCTGGTCAAATCGCGGCTCACCTTCACGGGCTTTTTTCTACGCCCTATTCGGCGCCAGTCTGGTCGAAACCGGCAAGCTTTTCCTGCTTGACACACACCCCGACCCGACCAACATCCTGCTCGGGGCGCTGGCCAGCTGGGGGGGCGTGCATCTGGCAAGAGCGCTCGCCAAGGCAGCCTCTATGCCCTCTTCCTCCTCAGCACCGCACCCTTCAGATACCACCAAACAGTCCGAAAAACGCATCCCGATAACCCGGGAACCCGCCAGACGCTGGACCAGCGTGACCTTGTTGTTGCCATCACTGGCATTCGCCGCCTATTGGGCAGCAACATTCCCGACTCAACCTGTGTTGCTCTGCCTTTTCCTTGCCGCCTGTGCAGCAATCATCTGGCGCCGTCCGATACTGCTCGTCGCCATCATCCCGGCCGCCTTGCCAATCCTCGATCTTGCGCCATGGAGCGGGCGTTTTTACCTGGATGAGTTTGATCTGCTGGTTTTGCTCAGCTTCGCCATTGGCTACACCCAGGTCTCTCCGGTGCCACGAGAGAAACGTCACGCAGACACCCTTTTCGCCGTTGCAACTTGTTTGCTGGCGCTTAGCTTTGCCGTCAGCGCTCTGCGTGGTTTGACTCCATGGCAAATGCCCGATGCCAACGCTTTTACCAACTACTTGAGCCCTTTCAATACCCTGCGCATTGGCAAAGGCGCCCTCTGGGCCTTCCTGAGCTATGGATTGTTACGGCGCTTTGTTGTATCCGGGATAGACATCAAGCGTCCATTCGCGCTGGGCATCGTCGCCGGTCTTGCACTGACGGTGGGAGTGATTCTCTGGGAACGACTAACCTTCGTCAGCCTGTTTGACTTCGCTAGCGATTACCGCGTCACCGGTCCCTTCTCGGCCATGCATACGGGCGGTGCGTATATCGAATGCTTTTTGGTGATTGCCACGCCGTTTCTGCTCGTGTTCATTCTGCAAACCGGCAATTGGCTAAGCAGACTGCTGGGGATAGGCCTGTTGTTCGCCAGCACGTACGCCCTGATGGTCACTTTCTCGCGCAATGGCTATGCGGCATTTGGCCTTGCCTTGGCCATCATACTGTTTTTCGCCACCTTCAAATCCGGGCGATGGCAACACCGTAGCATCCTCGTTGCGAGTCTGACTTTGGCGATTCTGGCAATCGCCATCCCGGTTTTTAACGGCAGGTTTGCACAGGACCGGCTAGCCAACGTCGCCAAAGACTACGCGGTTCGCCAAGCCCACTGGCAGGACGCGCTCAACATCCGCTCACCGGACTGGGTCACGACCCTGTTCGGGATGGGTCTGGGCCGCTATCCCCAAAGCCACTATCTGTTCAGCCGCGAGGGAAGCCGCACCGCCACCTACCAGCTTGTAAATGAGAATGGAAATGCCATCCTTCGGCTCGGTTCGGGCGACCCGGTTTACATCGAGCAAATCGTATCCATTCAGCCGCGTCAGAACTATGTACTGAAGCTGGATGCACGCTCCAGCATGCCGGATGGGGAAATCACCGCAGCCCTCTGTGAGAAATGGATGCTCACATCGTTCAAGTGCGTTGAGGCCCCGATCAGCGCCGGCGATGCGGATGGCGCATGGCAGAGCCTGACTGCCCCTTTGCTATCCGGCTCACTGGCTGAGGGGCCTTGGTATTCCCGCAAACCCGTCAAGTTCATCCTGCACAGTTCAGCAGACAGATCCACGGTTGATATCAAAAACGTCCGCCTGGAAACCAGCCGGGGCGAAAACCTGCTGCGCAACGGCAGTTTTTCTAAAGGACTGGATCACTGGTACTTTTCTGCCGACAACCACTTGCAATGGCATGCCAAGAATTTACCGATCGCTGTTCTTTTCGACCAGGGATGGCTGGGCCTGATCGCCTTGTGCACGTTCTCGGTTCTCGTCATCAAACGAGCCGCAGGTCGTGCCTGGCAAGGCGACCTGCACGCCGCTGCTGCATTGGCGGCCTTTTGCGGATTTCTGATAGTCGGACTGTTTGACACCCTGCTCGACGCACCGCGCTTTCTTTTCTTGTTCCTCTTGCTCGGCGGGTTCTGCGGATTCAGGAACCTCTCCATCTTGCCGGAGAAACCGGGTCAATCCAGCCGCTTTGATATCTCTGTTGAGTGATAAAACAGCCACGATAGATCGCAGTTCTTTTTGTTTTTCCGACTAGAGTAAAGATATGTTCAAACCAGACTGGCCGCATTCATGACAAGCCATCCCGATTGTTTTGTACTCGGCAAGCCCCGGTTCAATGATTCGGCGCTGATGCAAACTGCAGCCAAGGAAGGGCCTGAAGCAGCTTGGCTGCAGGCTTTTCAGCTATTCGGAACGCGGGCTCCGGAACGGGTTTCCGGCGATTTTGCAGTCGCGCTTCGCATGCCGGACGCAAAGGTCTTTCTTGCCATCGACCGCTTTGCCATCCGCACGCTCTGCTACCGCCAGGCCGGCGACCAGCTCCGCTTCGCCGAACGTGCCGACCAGCTGGCCGATTCGACGACTGAAATCGATCCTCAGGCCATCTTCGACTACCTGTATCTCCATGTCATTTCCTCGCCGGGAACGATATTCAAGGGCATTAACCGGGTTCCACCCGCGCACTATGTGTTATTCGAGCAGGGCCGCTTGACCGTGGCACCCTACTGGATACCGGAATTCACAGAGGACCCTCATCCACGTTTCGACAGCCTCTGCGATGAATTCAGGCACCTGCTGCGCCAGGCCACCACGCGCCAACTCGACGCCGGCAAAGCCGGATGTTTTCTGAGCGGCGGCACAGATAGCTCCACCGTCGCCGGCATGATTGGTCAGATAAGTGATAAACCGGCGGCAACTTACTCGATCGGATTCGAGGCCAAAGGCTATGACGAAATGGCCTTTGCCCGCATTGCCGCCAGGCATTTCAAGACCGAGCATCACGAATACTACGTTACACCCGACGATCTGGTCTGCAGCATCCCAGACGTTGCCGCGCATTATGACCAGCCCTTTGGCAATTCATCCGCGCTGCCTGCCTACTACTGCGCCAAAATGGCCAAAGAGGACGGGGTGGCTCGTATTCTGGGGGGCGATGGCGGCGACGAGCTTTTTGGTGGCAATTCCCGCTACGCCAAGCAACGCATCTTCAACTGGTATCAGCATATCCCGAAGCCGTTACGTACCGGCTTGATGGAACCCCTGCTTTCCACAACAGTAGCAGGCCGCCTTCCGCTCCTGCGCAAAGCGGCCAGTTACGTCGAACAGGCCAGTCTGCCGATGCCGGACCGTCTGAAAATCTACAACCTCATTACCCGACTGGGAACGGACAACGCCCTGACGCCCGAATTTCTTGCCAGGGTTGATCTGGATTCACCGATGCGACTGATGCGCGATGTCTGGCACAGTGCACTGGCCAGAAGCGACACGAATCGTGAGCTGGCCTTCGACTGGCGCTTCACGCTCGCCGAAAACGACTTGCCCAAAGTCTGCGGAACAACCCGTCTTGCCGGACTGGAAGTGGGCTTCCCCATGCTCGACGACGATCTGCTCGATTTTTCCTTGCGTTTGCCCAGCGATTACAAGCTCAAAGGCTTGAAACTGCGCTGGTTCTTCAAGGAAGCCCTGCGTGGCTTCCTGCCCGATGAAACCATCGCAAAGAAAAAACAAGGATTCGGACTGCCGTTCGGCATCTGGTTGACCCGCCACGAAGCCCTGCGAAAACTGGCCTCCGAATCGGTCCATGGCCTGGTTGACCGTGGCATTCTGCGCGCCAATTTTGTCGAAGAGCTTCTGACCCAACGCCTGTACGAACACCCCGGCTACTATGGGGAAATGATCTGGATATCAATGATCCTTGAGCAATGGCTGCGTAGCCGGTCCTCCGATTTCTCGATTCACGCCTAGCAGGGGAATCCAAATGCAAAAAAAATCGTTTTCGCCGTATTGGTTACCCGTTCTGGCCCTCGGCATGGGTCTGACCTTATCCAACCAGGCCATAGCCAGTGCGGCAGAGTGCGGTGAACTCAAGAACCATGGAAACATCGGTCCCTGGGACTATGCAGACCCAACGAGCACCATGGCGACCGGAGAAAACCCGATGGGGCGCATCAAGCGTGTTGAAAACGTTCACTTCAACCCACAAATGCAAAGCCTTGATCTCAAAAAGTTTTCCATTGAGCGTTTGACAAGTGAATTCAACTACACATTAAGAGTGTTCCCCAACCACCCTCGGGCTCTGCTTGCCTTATCAAAACTTGAAGGAATAGCCGGTGGCAAACTGCCACAAAATTCAATCACGCCCTTTACCCCGAAAATCACAGCGGACTGTTTTTTTGATCGCGCCATAAGATTCAGGCCGAATGACAAGGCGGTTCGCATAGTTTACGGCATGCATCTTCAACAGCGAGGGAAGCTGAAAGAGGCGCTTGTTGAGTATGAGTTGGCAAAATCGCTGGGGGAAAATAGCGCCAGTTTCAATTACAACTTTGGGCTTTTGCACGCTGATATGAAAAATTGGGATAAAGCCTACGAGTACGCGGTCAAGGCCCAAAATGCAGGATTGATGTTGCCAGGGCTTAGAGGAAAACTGGAGAAAGCCGGACGCCCACTGCCGGCACTAATGCCACCGGAAAAGGTATCTGCTTCCACGCCAGCAGTTACAGACTAGATACGTGCTTTAGACATTGAGACCGTTTCACAAGACCGTATCTTGCCGGCAAGCACGGCATCAGACCCATCTTCAGCCGAGGCAATTTACCGGCTTGCAGTGCGTTTATCCATTTCAAGATAATGACCGGGCTCGGCCTATTGCGCGAACTTGAAGCCCCCTCCTGGCCCAACCATACACAGAGGTGAAGCTTTCGTGGCCTCAGAAATCAGAACCGACATTCAGGCGCTACGCGGCTTGGCCATTGTTCTGGTGCTGCTGTATCACGCCGAAACCGGACTTTTTCCGGGTGGTTTTCTTGGGGTGGATATCTTCTTCGTCATTTCCGGATTTCTCATCACGGGGCTGGTCAAGAAAGGCGTGGAAAGCGGTAATTTTCGTTTTTCCGATTTCTATTTTCGGCGGGCGAAGCGATTGCTGCCTGCGGCCTATGTCACCTTTTTCGCTTCGGCGCTGGCAGCCCCCTTCGTACTCAACGCACAAGAATCACAGGATCTCACGGAACAGGTCTTCGGCGCGTTGAGCTTCACCGCCAATGTGGTTCTTCTCTTTCAGTCGGGTTATTTCTCCAGCGCGGCTGAATTGAAGCCTCTTCTGCATGTTTGGTCACTCTCCATTGAGGAGCAATACTACCTGTTGCTGCCTGCATTTCTTGTCTTTGTCCCCCGGAAATACTGGATTTCGGGCTCCATTGCACTGTTATTAACGAGCCTGGGTTTATGCCTCGCTCTACTGACAGTGAAACCTATCGCCACCTTTTATCTGCTGCCCATGCGCGGTTGGGAGCTCGGTATCGGATCGCTAGCCGCCATTTTGACCGCCCAGGCGCAACGGATAAGTCGCATGTTCGTTGTGATGTTCTGGCCCGCTGTTGTCATGCTGCTATGGGTTCCGCTGGCTCCCACCGGCCTTCCCCATCCCGGGCTGGATGCAATCCTGGTTTGCCTGGCGACAGTCATCGTAATCCTGCGCCGCCACCCGTTTTTGGACACATCGAAGGTGTCTCGTGCGCTCGCGCGGGTCGGTGATGTGTCCTACTCCCTCTATCTGGCCCACTGGCCACCATTCGCCTTCCTCAAGAATGCAGCGGTGGGCCCTATTACGCTTTGGGAAAACCTGGCGACCTTGGCCTTGGGTATTGTTCTGGCGCTTTTGCTTTATCGTTATGTGGAATTGCCGTCCCGGCGCCTTCAACTGCGGCCTACCCGGCGCCTGTTGCTGGCTGGCGTGGCGACGTCTTTGGGGGTGTTGGGGATTCCGGTAGTGATCGCCAGTACCTCAGTTGCCGGACCGGATTACGCATACATCAGAAGGTCCAACGATGGCTTTGCCGCAGTTTGTGCTTTTGAAACGAACTTCACCCCCAGAGCCGAGTGTCGCAACTCAAATCAACCCACGGTGATGGTGTGGGGGGATTCTTACGCAATGCACCTGGTACCCGGCATCGTTGCATCCACGAATAAGGGCGTGGTACAGGCAACCCGGGGCAACTGCGGCCCTTTCGCCAATCTGGCCCCGCTCTCGAATGTTTATTACCTGCGCCCTTGGGCTGAAGCCTGTCTGGATTTCAACCGCTCCGTGCTGGATTACTTGCAGCAGACGCCGTCCATCAAGACAGTGGTGTTGTCGAGCCCGTTTCACCAATATCTGAGAAAGGAATATGGCAAGCACCATTGGCGCTCCCTCAGCATCGTAGACGAAACGCTGGTTGAACAAAACGTCAGCGAGGAGTTGGCAGCAACAGCCATGGTAACCACCATCCGGCAGTTGCGAACGCTGGGCAAGAATGTGTTGCTGGTTGCGCCCCCGCCATCATCCGGCTTCAATACCGGAGCCTGCCTGGAGCGCAAGGCTCAGGGGAAACTGGTGATTGGTGCACCGACTGGAGACTGCAGTATTCCGCAGGCAGACTACCAGCGCTTTTTTGCGCTGACACAAGCGTTCCTGCGGCGAGTGCAGAAGGAGACGGGCATCCGTGTGATCTCTTTCGATTCGGTATTGTGCGACAGCATGCGTTGCGTCACGCGGTTGGATGGCAAGTTGCTGTATGTGGATAGTGGGCATCTGACTCATGATGCCTCTCTCCTGCTTTTCCAGAAACTTGGTTTTGGAGAGATATTGAACAAGGAATTACAATAGGCCCGCATCGAAATACAAAAAGGCTTTATGCATCCTGCTTCGATGTTATTGCCACATTCGGGATCATGCAATCAATCTCTATGCAGCTTACGTTTAATGGCTGCAAACAAGCGCAGAAATTCTTCTTTGGGGGCGCGATCGAAACAAACCAGCCCGCTCAACCACACGCCAGCTGAAATAAATCCGGCAACAGAAAGATAACCCACTAATGGAAAAAATCGATCCGGACTACGGAGAAACAACATTATTATTGCTGCCGGCAAGATACCTATTGCTGCTATTGGAATGTTTTTAACAACAATCGAACCATAATTGGACCACAAGAACAGTCCTGAGCGGTTACTGAAATAGAGTAAAACCAGGAGATTGATAGTTTCTGCCACAACAAAACCAATTGCGCCACTTAGCAGGCCATAGCGCGAAGAAATGCTTAGCAATGCGAATTTTAGAGCAGTTGAAATGAGCGAGTTATGCATAACCAAAGATATTCTCCCACTGGCAACAAGTGCGGCGGCCAGTGTTGGCGCCACACAGCGAAGCACCATCGCAACACATAGAATCTGCGCCAACGGTACAGCCGCCACCCATTGCGTACCGAAAAGTAAAACGATAAGCGGTTGTGCAAGAACTGCCGTGAGTCCGCTGATGAAAAGCGAGATCGATACAACATTATCCAGCACCTGGATAAGCTTTCCCCGCATATCCCCCCCCGCCCTCTCAACCTCGGACAGATAGGGCAGCATCACGCTGCGCAGCACATCCTGCAAAAGGCGCTCTAACAACTGGACATAGCCCATTGCGCGGGAGAACAAGCCTGTGCCTTCCATGCCTACTGTACGGCCAAGCACGATGTCGGGAGCCGAATGGCCTGCTTCTGATGCAATTGAAGATACCGAGCTGCGCATACTGAATGCCAATACATGCACCAGTTCGCTCAGGCCCGGCTTCAGAAAAAAACCGGCGGGGTTGGCAATCAAGGTACCCAATACCGTCGTCAGCGTGCCGCAAACCCCGCCCCAGGCAAGACTGATGAAACCATAGCCCATCGCGGCAAATAATACCGAGGTGCCAGAATGCACGAGCGTGCTTGCCACCGTAATGAACATGATGGTGCGAAAATTCATTGCTCGGCGAAGAAGCGCCATGCTGATTGATCCAAACGGGATCAGCGCGAAATTAAGCGCCATCACCGTCATCACTTCGCCGACACCCACTTCATCATAAAAAATTGCGATGGGTGTGGACGCAAGCCATAAAGCTAACGCCAACACCCAGGCGACCAGGATCGTCAGCGTAAATGCGGTACCCAGGCGGGCTTGGGAGAGATTTTGTTCCTGAATGACATAGGTCGAGGTTCCGAAATCACGCAGGGTATGCGCAATCATGATCACGGCGGCACCAACGGAGTAAATGCCAACTTCCGCAGGAGTTAGCAGACGCGCCAAGACAATCGTCGCAATAAATTGAAGCGCGACACTGAAGTATCGCGTGCTGAATGTGTAAGCCAGCGCAGAACGAATAGACATTGATTGAGTACTTCCACGGTCAATACCGCTGTGGGCCCGTAATCGAATGTGCTTTTGGACAATGGAATATGCTGGGAAGCTATTTATCCTCTACACGATAGCCGGTGAAGATAAACCATCCGCCCACCTCATCAAAGTTGCCGAATCCAAGCAATTCTTTCAGTCGTTTGGGGCGGTATCGATTCCAGCGTAATTGCCGGAAGAAGTTACTACGCGAGATGTCCGAGAGAATGGGTTTCTTGATTCTCGCAATGGTCTTGATGTCCAAAAGCTTCCCATAGCGCTCCGCGACCTCTGCTTCTGAACGGAAAAATCGCTCGTGATAGGTGGAATCGAAATTAGGCACGCTGCATACGCAAAATGTTCCAGCAGGCCATATCGAGACCAGCTCAAGGTCATTGGGTATATGTTCCAGGACTTCCGTGCAAATTATCGAGGAAGATAAAGTGGCGTAATTCTCGGCATTTAGCGCATCCGCCACATAAAAAGCACTCTCTTTAGAGGTTCTGCGTTTGGCTTTTTCGACGGCTACCGGACTAAAATCAAAACCGCGATAACCAATATGCGTTTTCTCGAAAAGCATATGTGCGAAGGCGCCGGACCCACAGCCCACTTCAAGAACATTTTCAACCTTTTTATTTTGCAACACTTTCAGGACAGCATGATACATCGGGTAATAGCATGAGCTTTGATAAGGCAAGTCAAATACCTGATCGAAGCCACCTTGCTCGAACATGTCGTCGTAGGTTGAACTTATCTGCGGTTTTTTTTCCATGCTTCACCTATAAGGCATATCAATTTCCAATGGCTGTCTCTTTAAACCCAATTAGCATTTCAGCCATCAGAGACGATCAAGAATCTCGCGTTTAATCCGCTCCACACGAGATTCCCAACTGTTTCCGGATGCAAATTCAATTCTGGCCTTTTCCTTGGAGGCATCCCCTTTCTCCTTGATCAAGGCATCGATTGCATCAATCCAGGCATTCTCGCCTTCCGCAACTCGTATCAGGTTTTCATACGCTTTAGTTTCGTTAAGTGGTGAGATCACCACTCCTTTTCCCGCAGCAAAAGACTCTTGTAGTTTTAGTGGGCTACCGAAAAACGCCCACTGCCCTGGTTCGTGGCGATAGGGGATAATAGCAACATCCAATGCCATCCAGTACCGAGGTACATCTTTAAAAGGTTTTGGCCCAAGAAAATACACATTTTTCAATTGTCTAATCCTGTCCAAATCCAATGCCAACTCAGGGTCTGAATCGACGGGACCTACAAACGTGAAGTTCCATTCAGGGCGTCTTTTTGCTATTGCATGAACTAACGCCAGATCCACCTTCTTGTTCACACGACCGATATAACCCACGCGAGGGCCCGATATTTCCTCAATATCAATTTTAGGCAATTCCCCTAGCTGTGAGGCTTCTTGAAACAGCTGAAAGTCAACGCCCTGCGGCAAGTGGATATAGTCCCGCGCAACGATCTTTTTACGGGCATCAATCAGGCTTTGATTGGCACCAAACACGATATCTGCCACATTGAGTATTTCAAGTTCCTTTGCTACCAAATTGTCACTCGCCCCAGGCAGATTGGGGTAATCATCATATATGTGATAAACCACCATGCATTCCCCGTATCGGCCAATTTCATCAACAAATTCCGGGTGCCAAATATAAAGGATCGGCTTTATGTCAGTTTGGCCTAGCGTGGATAAAAGGTATCGTCTATGTAGCGAGCGCAGGCGAGAAAAAAAGCGTTCTCCAACGGCGCTTCGGTAAAGCCTGGGCAAATAGCCTGGATTGGTATAGTGATAAAGATTTTGAGACGCCTCCACCATACCTCGCTTCGGCGCTGTGATGTTCCGCCCCAATGGAGGCGTCGAATGCAATACAACCGTTTCCTTTGCAAGCCGGGTCAGTATGTGTTCGCGACTCATCATTGATGCATGTTCCATAAATGTCGCGGCATCGAAGCTTAAAATAGGTGGCAGCCGTGGCATATCAGCTCCTTTCAGGGCTGATGGAGTATTGAATTCCACCGTTCAGGCATATCTCAATCATCAGTGCATCCGCATAGAACTTGCCGGCCCAGTTAGGGTATTGCCAGGGATGGTAGCCGCCATTGATCGGGTAGGAACCCTTGATTCCACCCAAGGTATTTTTGTCTTTGCCGACGATTTGCTGGGTGCGTTTGACGAAATCCAGAATACGTGACGTAGCCTCCCGATACTTCTGTTCGCCAGTGAGCTGGTAAAGGCGCCCCCAGTTGATGCCCAATTGGCAATCGCCGGTCAGGCAAGACCACTTGACGGTCGGCTGCCACTGGTCATTGAAGCGTCCAGGCAATTGGCCGTCCGCCGGCAGCGCGGCCAGCATGGCATCGCCGATGACCCGCGCCGCGGCGATCAGGTCTTCCCGGCCTACGGAGGCACCAATTTCGAGTAGTCCGCGCATGGCATAGGCGATGGTATGCGTAAAGGGCTGCTGGCTATCCTGCAGGCAGTTCTGCGCCAGCCAACCAACTGCATTGCGCTGCGTCAGTGCCCAGTCGGCATTCTTGAGTGCAGCATCCAGATAGCGCCAGTCCCCGGTGATGTCGTAAACACGGGTCAGACTCCAGGCGGTTCGGGTGTTGTAGGTATTGATCTGCTTGCCGGTCATCGGCGAACCAAACTGACGCCAGCAACCATCCTCATCCATGACCTTGATCAGCCAGTTGGCCGCGCGCACGGCCGCTACGCGATATCGCTCATCGCCTTCTTCCTCGAAGGCGCGAACCCAGCCGAAAATGACCTGTCCGGTATTGAAAATGGTGGGCTGATCCGAATCACCGAGCGCGCCTGCCAGTACCCCACCCGTGGGATGCTGGATTTCGATTTCCCAGTCCACCATTCTGCGCGCACGGTGCCGTGCATCGGCGTCACCGGCCAGCGCAGCATAGCGGTAGAAGGTCGGGATGATGTAGCCGGTAGTTTCGGGGTAGGCAGGCGCCCAGCGTTGCGAACGCACAAGGTAGGTCTGGGCCACGCCGCCGTTGCCTGTCACATCCTGGGCATGTTTCAGCCACGCTATGGCCGCATCAAGATGAGCACGATTGTCGGCGGGCTGAGTCTTGGCCACTTGCCATTTGTCTTGAAGGCTCTGTGCGATTAATTGCAATGATTGAATGGCACCCATGTTTCAACTCACAAAAATTGGTCTCGCCCAATGAAAGGGGATGGAATAGGCATAAATTTGCTCATCGTTGGACTAGATCGCGGACGAAAGAACGCATACCAGGAACCTTTTTTTCAAACGTAAGGCAAAGGGTCTCAGCACCCCCAAAGGAGCGCTTGAATCGATATAAGCCATGCGCCAAATCATCAGGATTCGCTGCCGATGCGCCAACTCCTCCCATATTCAGCTCGCTGTATCCATCGCCGCACAGGGATTCAATGGCGCCCCAAACCGTGATCATGGGCGCATTCAAGGCAAAGCCCTGCTCGGAACAACCGGACATGGTGTAGTAGGCACGGCCGCTCCAGCAATGGAGCAACACACCCGAAAGCGGAGTGCCATCCTGATAGGAAAGAAACATTCGCCCCAGCCCGGACTTGATATAGTCTTCATAAATGGTTTGCGCCGCGGATTGGTTAGCCACTGCATAGTCCTCTCCCCGTTTACGACGGCGCTCCCGAGATACGCCTTGGAAATCGATGAGTTTTTCTATAGCGTCCAAAGTGCGAATTTCTCTAACAGCCAGGGTTGATGCCTTAATTGCCGAGCGCAAATAGGTTCTCTTGCGTGACGATATGCGAGTAAGAACCTCATCGGGGTTGTGGCTCAATGTCACCCGGTATTCCAAACGTGCCGAGGATGTAAATCCCCCTTCTAAAGAAGCTGCCGGGCTCATGCGGGCGTCTTCGGAATGCAGCCGAATAGAGGCAACGCCGATATTTTCGACTTCTCTCAAGATACTCCGGACGAAACCATCTAAAAGATTCGGGTCATTGCCAACTACGACCGGATGGGTTTGCCACTGAAACCCCCTGAAAAGGTGCCTTCCAGGCCAACGCATCCATTGATTTGTCAGAAAACCCAGGGCGAGGCCGATCACTTCCCCATTGCGGAACATACGAAAATACAACGGCTCAGCGCCTTGGCGCGCCACGATTTCTGCGTAACCCGTCGTCAAATAAAATCCGCCACCGATCCGGGAAACATCGTCATCCCAGCGCTCCGGCGCTTTTCCGCGAACAACAGAGATATCAAGGCAAGTAGATTGCTCCTGAATCACGACTCCCCCTTGCTCTGGGTTTTCGAATGTGAAGCCGCCAGTTTCCTTACTCACCGTAACCCCATTAAAGCACGCTCGTTTGTTGCCACTGCGTCCGCTCTGGAAATGATTTCATTAAGCATTTGCGCAAAGCGGCCGGCAATGGCGCGCCGGTCAAACTGGGCGAGGTAGGCCTCATCGGCATCGACCCGTTCGGGCACCGGCTGCGCGACCCACTCCCTAAGCATGGCCTCGCAAGCTTCAACCGATTCGGCAGGGACGGCCTTGCCTAGCCTGGCTTGCTCGATGATTTGCTGGGTCGCGCCCGGATCGCACAGGGCAAAGATCGGACGGCGGGCAGCCACATACTCGAACAGCTTGCCGGGAATCACGCCATCAGAGGTTTCGCCGGTATCGACGATCAGCAGCAGGTAATCGCAGTTGATCTGG
>JAGTRM010000001.1 GCA_018261735.1 Pseudomonadota bacterium | reverse complement strand
GCCGGCGGTCACCAGCTTTACCGTCAATGGCACGAGTTATAGCGCAGGCCAGACTGCGGCTATTGCCGGCGTGGGTACGCTCACGATCGCCGCCAACGGGGCCTACACCTTCACGCCGGTTGCCAACTACAACGGCGCCGTGCCGGTCGCGACCTACACCGTCAGCGACGGCGTCAATACCGACACCTCGACCCTGACGATCAGCGTGACCTCGATCGAGGATTCTCCAACCATCACGATGCCGACTTCTTTGACGGCTCTCGAAGATACCGGCAAAACCATCAGCGGCATTTCTGTGGCCGATGTGGACAGCAGTAACCTCACAACCACGATCAGCGTGCAACATGGCAGCTTGAGTGTTAGCGCTGGCAGTGGGGCTTTGATTACCGGCAATAGCACTGGAGCCGTGACCCTGGTTGGAACGGCGGCGCAGATCAATGCTGCGCTGGCAGGGCTGAGCTATACCGGAAGCTCCAATTACAGCGGCTCCGACACGTTAACGGTTACTTCCAGCGATGGCTCGACTGCAGTTACTACAAAAACAGAGACCATTGCGGTTACTGCGGTGGCGGATGCACCGACGATCAGCATAACAACGGGCACGTCGACCACCCATACCCAGTTGGTGATCGGTGGGGGCACCGCCAGCGGCGGCTTGCTGATCACCGATGGCGTGATTCAGGCTGGAACCGATCAGAAGGTATGGCGTACTGCTGATTTCGCCACCGCAGGCGGCAATGCCAACGGGACGGACGCAACAGGGGATATCTTCGTTTACACCAGCGATGCCGTGGTCAATGGCGCCAACGGTGCGGGCAGTTCGGCAACCGATGCACGTGATTACATCGTTCTGGACAAACCGGCGAGTGCCTACACGGTGACTTACTCCAGCGACCACGGGGGTGCCTACAACGGCTATGACAATGTGCATATCACCGACAATGCGACAGGCAAGACATGGGGGGTGACCAACAACATTGAAGACATCATCTTCAGCGACGGCAGCACCCTAAGCGGCCTTACGACCGTGCAGAGTGTCACCTATGACACGATGGCGCTGAATATCAACGCGGCGCTGACCGATGTCGATGGCAGCGAAGTACTGTCGAGCATCCTCCTTACCGGCATCCCTGCGGGAGTGACACTGAGCGCAGGAACCAGGCAGGCTGACGGTTCTTGGCTGCTGTCATCGGCGCAGCTTGCCGGCTTGAGCATGAACGTGCCGGCAGGCACCGGCGCGTTTGATATTGCCGCGAGCGTGACCAGTACGGAATCGATCAACGGGGATTACAGGACCACGACAACGAATCTGCATGTCGATGCGATCAACCATGCACCGATCGTGGGAACCTCCTCCGGCACGGTTTCCGAAGAAGGTTTGTCCGGCGGCGTCGCAGATACGGCCGGTACGGTAGACACCACCAACAGCGCCACGACCACTGGGACGGTTGCAATAAACGATGTCGATGCTGATGCGACGCTGACCGTCATGCTGACCGCCCCGACTACGACACTGACTTCTGCCGGACAAGCGGTGAGCTGGAGCGGTGCCGGCACACACACGCTGACGGCGACGCGCGCCGATGGCGAGGTTGTGGCCACGCTGACGATCGATGATACAGGGCACTACACCTTCAACTTGCTCAAGCCCATCGATCATTCCGGTGCCAATGTCGAGGATATCAAGGCTATCGATTTCGGTGTCGTGGCCTCGGATGGCGTGACCAGTACCACCGGTACGCTGACCGTCAACGTGGAAGATGATTCCTCCGTTGCGCTCACGGCAGTGACAGGCCAGCTGGAATCGCTTGATACCAACATCATGATCGTGCTCGATGTTTCCGGTTCTATGGCGGAAACGGATGGCGTGGATGGGGCAACACGGCTGGCCAGTGCGATTGCAGCGATCAATACGCTGCTGGATCGATACGACGATAACGGCAATGTCATGGTGCGGCTGGTGACCTTCTCCACTACGGCTTCGGCCGTGGGCAGCGTGTGGACGAACATCGCGACGGCCAAGGCGCAGCTCGCGGCGCTGGCAGCCAATGGTGGCACCAACTATGACGAAGCTCTCGGCGACACGATCACCGCCTTCTCCAGCAGCGGCAAGATCGTAGGTGCACAGAACGTGGCCTACTTCTTCTCCGATGGTTTGCCAACCTACGGAGCCGGCAATACGTCCTCCCTGACCGGCGGCACCAACGGCACCGGGTATGACCAATCGGGGAGCGACACCGGCATCCAGGCCAGCGAAGAAACCACCTGGACCAATTTCCTCAACAACAACCAGATCAAGACCTACGCGATCGGCATGGGTTCTGGCATTACCACCACGTCCTACCTCAATCCGGTGGCGTATGACGGCCAGGCCTCGGACAACTCCAGCGGTGTCATGGTCACGGATTTTGCCCAGCTTGACAGCGTGCTGGCCAGCACCGTGACGCAGATGTCGGGTGATCTGGTTGCGGGCGGTCTGGCGGCGGGCGCCGGTGCCGATGGCGGGTACGTGAAGTCGTTGACGATTGACGGCGTGACCTACACCTACGATCCGGCGTCCGGCGGTTCAGTGACGACCAGTGGCGGAACCAGCCATGGCGTGTTTGATACCAGCACCGATACGCTGACCGTGACCACCACCAACGGCGGCGAGTTCGTGGTCGATATGGATGACGCAACTTATCGCTATGTTGAGCCAGGCAACGTGACCTCGGGCGCACATGACACCATGAGCTACGTGTTCACGGATTACGATGGCGACACTCAATCGTCGTCGGTGACCGTTGATGTGACCCGGATGACGGTGACTACAGGCACAACATCGGCAGACACCCTCAACGGATCCGACACTGCGCCCGATTTCATCATGGGACGCGGCGGCAACGATGTCATTCACGGTCTGGGCGGGAATGACCGCATCTATGGCGGGGACGGAAACGATACCCTGTACGGTGATGCGGGCAACGACCTGCTGCATGGCGGCGCTGGAACGGATGTGCTTTCCGGCGGGGATGGCAGCGACACGCTGATTGGTGGTGCAGGCAACGATACGCTGACCGGCGGCTTGGGAAGCGATACTTTTGTCTGGCATTTGGCAGACAAGGGCACGACGACCA
This sequence comes from Pseudomonadota bacterium, assembly GCA_018261735.1. Lineage (GTDB taxonomy): Bacteria > Pseudomonadota > Gammaproteobacteria > Burkholderiales > Chitinibacteraceae > Formivibrio. The sequence goes on along the minus strand of JAGTRM010000001.1, from coordinate 337,045 downwards.
CCCCGGCCGCCGATGTCATCACCGATTTCGACATGACCTTGCCGTCAGCCGGAGGCGATGTGCTGAACCTGCAGGATCTGCTGCAGGGCGAAAATCACACTACGGGCACGGGCAATCTGAGTAACTATCTGCACTTTGAACAGGTGGGCTCCGATACGCTGGTGCATATCAGCAGTTCCGGCGCATATAGTAGTGGTTTTGCCACCAGCAAGGACGATCAGCGCATCACCTTGCAAGGAGTGGATCTGACCACGATTGGAAACGATGTGGCGATCATCCAGGACCTGCTGACCAAGGGCAAGCTGAGCACCGATTGATTGGCAGCGGATGAGGCAAACGACAAGGCCGGCGAAAATGCCGGCCTTGTTTTTTTGAGGTTACGAGGCCAAACGGCATGGCCGGATCCCTTGTCCGGGAATCAGTGCTTGCCGCGCCGCGTTGCCTCCGGCCCGGTTGCGCCGTTGATGCCCAGGGTGGCCAGCGTCTGCCATTCAGCCTCGGTACAAACCTGCTCGGCAATGGTGAGGATGCCCAGATTCGCTGCGATGCCGGCGATGGCGCGCAGCAGGTGCTGGTTGCCGGGCTGGGTGTCCAGATCGTGGATAAAGCTGCCGTCGATCTTCAGGTAATCCAGGCGCAGTTCATACAATTGCGGAATGCTGCCGAAATGGCGGCCGAAGTGCTCGATGCCGATCCTGCAGCCAAAGTGGGTAATTTGCGCGACAAAATTGGCCAGGGTGGCCATTTCGTCATGCAGGCCGAATTCGTTGACTTCCAGCCATAGCTGCGCGGCATCGCTGCTGGCGGCTTGCAGCAGGATCAGCAACTGGCTGCGGAAATTTTCCGACCGAATCGAATCGGCCGAGATATTGACCGCCAGCGCTTGCGGATTGCGGCGAATTTCGGCCAGCGCGAGCTTCACTGCGGCCAGATCGAGTTCGGCGGCCAATCCCAAGCGCAGCACATAGGGCAGAAAGATGCCGGCCGGAACCAGCTCTCCGCTGTCCGGATGACGCAGGCGGATCGCGGTTTCACGGTGCAGCAGCTCCCGGTCCAGGGTAAAAACCGGAAAGGAGGCCAGTTCGAAACGGTTTTCTGCCAGCGCCCGCTGCAGCAGGGCTTGCCAGTCATCGTTCGGATTGCTGCTGATAGCCGCTTCCAGGCTGGCGGCAACGCGTGCGGGTTCGGTCTCGGCGTGCAGCAAGGCGGTATCGGTACGGGAAAGAACCGCGCCGGGCGTTTCATCATGGGCATACAGCGTGAAGCCGCACCAAGCCGGCCGGTCGTCGTCGCTGTGGCCGCGCCGGTAGAGTTCATCGAGCTTGCCGAGCAGGGTGCGCGCCAAACGGTCAGCGGCGTCTTCATCCACGCCCGGAGCAAGCAGGACAAAATCGGCGCCGTTCAGGCGGGCGGCCAGCCAGTCAGGTTCGTGTACGGCGATATCGGCAAATTCGGCCGCGACGCGCTGCAGGAAGAAATCCGCCTTTCCCCGGCCCTGCCGGCGATTGAGCCCGCCCAGATCATGCAGGCGAACGATCAGTAATGCGCCGCGCGGTGCGGCGTCGTCTTCCGAGAGCGCCTGCAGCAGGCGGCCCATGAAAAAGCTGCGATTGGCCAGTCCGGTCAGCGCATCGCGGTTGGCTTCGCTGCGCAACTGGCTGATGCGATCGGCCTGTTCGTTGAACATGGCCTTGACCCGTTCTACCATGGTGTTCATGGCGCGCACGACCGTGCGCATTTCCGGCACCCGCGGCTCCTGTACCGTGACGAAGCGGCGCTCGGTGATGGCATGGGCCTGATCGACCATCTGCGAGATCGGCCGGCGCAGCCAATTGAGGAAGATCGTCGCGGCTAAACCAGTCAGCGCGCCAATGACCGCCATCCAGAGCAGCAAGGTCAGGGCGCCCTGCCAGAGCGATTGGTAGGCGAAACGGGCATGTGCCTGTACGGTGACCGTACCAGCCTGTTTCCAGCCATCGTTGACCAGCGCCGTACCGGCTTCTGCACGGATGGGAATGGCGCTTACGAACCAGTCAGGCACCTGGTCCGGCGGATTCTTGCTCTGCCGCTCCACCACCACCTTGCCAGTGATATTGCTGTAACGCACCTGCTGGAAATGCCCGCTGTCGAACAAGGCGCTGACCAGCAACTCCGCCGTTGCGTCATCCTTGCTTTGCTGTGACATGGAAAGCGCCAGCGCCGCGGCGTTATCCGTGCTTTGGGTATACAGCTGCTGTTCAAGATAGCTTTTGGCGCTATAGAGATTGAGGCCGAAGCTGCCGATAAAAACCAGCGAAGTCACGGCAATCACGCCGATCCAGAGTTGTCGGTACAGGGACATAGTGTTTTCCTTAAGGCTCCATGCCTTCTGCCTGCATTTTGTTCAGCAGGTCTTTCCAGCGGGAAAGGCGCTCGACCGGCGCGGCGGGACGCTGTCCGCTGCCGGCAAAGACGCCATCGGTGTTGAAACTGTAAACGGGGGTGAGGTCAGCCCGGCGCGAGGCCGGGCGGATTTCGCCAATCAGGTTGTCGAGCACCAGGGGCTCGGCATCAGGGGCGGCATAGTAAGTCAGTACCATGTGCGCCTGGCTGATGCTGCTGGACGGGCCGCCAATCTTGGCCCGGACATAGGTCAGGCGCAGTTTTTCCTTGGCAATGCCCAGTTCGCGCAGGCTGAAATATTTGGCGATCACGAAATCCTCGCAGTCGCCCGTTCCCTTGCCCATGAACTCGACCGGCGTGGCCCAGTAATCTTCCTGGTCCCAGACAAGCGGGTCATCCTCGAAACGCAGATGGCGATTGAAAAAATCATTGATACGTTTGAGTTTGTCGGATTCTGACTGGTTACGGGCGCCGGCAAGCGAAGCTTCCCAATCTTTCACCAACTTTGCTGCGAAGTTTCCATAGCGCTGCTGCACGATTTTTTGTAAGCGATCAAAATCCCATGCTGCCGCAGAGAACGCAACGACTCCCCCAAGCGCCAACGGCCCCAGGACACGAAAACGAAGAGTCTGGTGAAGATCTTTGAAATACCGGGGCATTGCCTGAGTGTCAGGATCAATTGATTGCCGCATGATAGGCTATTTTCACAGGGATAACATTGATTTATCAGTCAATCCTAATGTTCTGGCTGGTTGGGAAGGCGTCATGATAAAGTCCGGTTTGTTTACAAGACCTAACATAAAATTAGGTCAAGTTTATTGTCAATTATGGGGCATCCAATGAAAGCCAATGTGAACATGAAGCTTGTCGCCATGGCACTGACCAGCGTCCTTCCAGTTTCATTTGCAATGGGTGCCACCCTGCCCGAAATGGTTGAGCAGGCCATCCTGCGCAACCCGGAGATCCAGGCGCGCTGGCACCAGTTTCGTGCGGCCGGCGAAGAGGTCACCGCAGCCAAGGGCGGTTATCTTCCCCGCATCGATGCTTCGGCTTACGCCGGCCACGAATGGCGTGACTACCCTTCGACCGGCAGACAGTCTTTCAGTCAGCCTGGCGCCAATATCGAATTGCGCCAGATGCTGTTCGATGGCTTTGCCACCCGCAGCGCCGTGCGCCGCGCCGATTACTTGAACCAAACCCGCTATTACGAATTGCTGGCAGCATCCGATTCTGTCGCCGAAGAAACCGCGCGGGCTTATCTGGACGTGCTGCGTTATCGCAAATTGGCCGAGTTGGCACGCGATAACTGGGCAACCCATAAAGAACTGTTTGACCAGATCGATTCTCGCGTCAAGGCCGGCGTCGGCCGGCGGGTCGATCTCGAACAGGGCGCGGGCCGTTTGGCCCTGGCGGAATCCAACTGGCTGACCGAAGCGGCCAATCTGCATGATGTCAGCGCCCGCTTTGAACGCCTGGTCGGCATTCTTCCCCCGCAGGAATTGAACGAAGTGCCTGCACTGCTCGATCAATTGCCGAGGAATGATGAAATATTGCCGACGGCGCTGCAGCACAATCCTGCCTTTCTCGCTGCCATTGCCAACCTTCGCTCCTCCCGGGCCCAGCTCGATGCACAAAAAAGCAGCAATTACCCGCAGCTGGAGTTGCGTGCCTCGCAAGGGCTGAACCGGAATCAGGATGGCACGGAGGGTAATTATCGCAAGGGCTTGGTGCAACTGGCCCTAAGTTACAACCTGTTCCGCGGCGGCAGCGATGCAGCGCGAACCCGGGCGGCCGGCGAACAGCTCAGCGCGGCATTCGATCAGCGCGACAAAGTCTGTCGCGATATCCGTCAGGAAACGCGCATCGCCCAGAATGACCTAGGAAAGCTGGCCGAGCAGATCAAGTATCTTGACCAGCACCAGCTCTCCACGGAAAAAGCCCGTGATGCTTACCGCCAACAGTTTGATATCGGCCAGCGCACCTTGCTCGATCTGCTTGATACCGAAAACGAGCTGTTTGAGGCCAAGCGCTCGCTGGTACGCGCTGAAATCGACTATCAGGGCGCGCAGCTCCGGGTGCTGGCCCACACGCACCGGATTCTGCCGGCACTGAAACTCGCGCCGCTTGACGCCACCATCGAGGCCAACGATCTGGCCGGCGCAGAGGCCGACGATGCGCGCATTGCCTGCGGAACGAATGCCGCACCGGCCATTGTGCTGGATCGGGCTGCGGCCATGGCATCACGCACTCCGCCCCCAGCCATGTCGACCGTACCTGCAGTAGCGCCTGTCGCGCTTGTCGCAGCCAAACCGGTGGCGGCTGTCCCGTCTTGTACCGAGAAAGACATTGCCGCCATGCTGCAGGGCTGGAGCCGTGCCTGGACGAGCAAGAATGTCGACAGTTATCTCGCCTTCTTCTCGCCCCGCTTTGAACCGCCGAAAGGACAGAAGCCGGGAACCTGGAAAGAGATGCGGCGCAGCCGTCTGGACAAGCGCGGCCCGATCGAGCTGTCGCTGAATCAGGTGAGCAGCAAGCTGACCGGGGCGAACACGGCCGAGGTGAGTTTTGCCCAGTCATATTCGGCAGACGGCTTCGCCGACAATGTGAATAAGACGCTAAGCTTGTCCTGCGAAGGCGGCAGCTGGAAGATTGTCCGCGAAAACGTGACGCAGGGCCGGGTGTACTGATAGGTAGGCACTACAAGGAGCTAGCTCTCAATGTCCCCGCTCGAAGCAAAGAAAGTTATTGACGCTCTGGCCAACGGCATCGACCCCGTGACAGGGGAGATTCTTACTGCTCAAAGTACTTTCAATAATCCACAGGTAATTCGCGCTCTTTTTGTTGCTGTAAAAGCTCTCGAAAGTGCAGAGAAACGCGCAGAACGCGAGCGCGCGCTCCCTGAGAAAGCGGGACGTTCGTGGTCTGAGACAGAAGACCAAGAACTTTTGGCAATCTTCGACACAGAAATCCCTGTCAAAGAAATTGCTGCGAAGCATGGTCGCACCCCGGGTGCTATTGCCTCCCGCCTTGTCCGTCTCGGCAGAATCAAAGATCGTACTGAAATCAATACCCATGCCTAACATGGCGTCCTTCGTTCGCTGAACACTGCATGATAAAGCCGCGTAACGCCGGTTAATATCGCTCACGTCCGAAACAAAAAACCCTTCCGGTCATAGGAAGGGTTTTTTGTTGGCAGGCACCAGGATCAGGCAATCTTGTCCGCCAGTGCAACGTCCATTTTTTCCAGTTTGCCTTCTGTCGCAGCGACAAGCGCTTTGATATGCGGCGTTTGCAAATGGGCGTCCAATAACGCTTTGCTTTCCCACTGTTCCAGAAAGTAAAACAGGCTGGCATCCGCCTGGTCCTGGTGTAGCACGTAACTGATGCAACCGGCATCGGTTTCGCGCGTCGGGGCGATCAGCTTGATCAGCTCGGCGCGGACAAAAGCGGTGGCCTCGGGTTTGGCCTTGATGGTGGCGATGACGGTGAGTGCCGGCATGATTTTCCTTCTTGCGTGATGTTCAGTGGGCGCGCAGGCTGTTGGCCAGCGGGGTGGGCAGCAGATCGAACAGCGGCGCAAAGTCCGTCGCATCGAGCAGGTTCTTCAGGGCGAGGCCAACCTCGGTATCGCCTTCGATCATCAGCCGGCGTTGGAAAAACAGCGTGTCCGGATCTTCCTGCCGATGCATGAGGACGAGGTAATCTTCCAGGCTGGCGCCGAAGGTGACATCCGCCGCGGCGCTGCCCGCGTGAAAGCGCGCGCCGTCGAAACTCAGCGTCGCACCGCGTTCCAGATCCAGGATCGCCAGGCGCACGGTCTTGCCTTTCAGCCAGGAAAAATCCTCCTCGGGCCAGAGTCTGCTCCGGACAAAATTCAACGCGGTGGCCAGCGCAAAGGCGGGCGGCGCCTCGGGCAGGCGGCGGGCGATAAAGGCCAGTGGCGCGGGGAGTTTCATGTCGTTTCCTCTTCAAGCTTGATACCGGCATTGCCATGCCAGTAGCCGTTGACCAGCCCTTCTGGATTCCATTGGGCAAAATCGGCCGGCGCAGTGTTTTCCGCCAGCGCAGCCGCAAACGCGGCAACGATTTCGCCAGTATAGTGCGCCTGCGGGCTGATGCGCAGCAGATCGAGGTTCATGCCCTGCAACTGCGATAACGCCCCCCACAGCGAGTGGCAGGCCGCGGACTGGGTCTGGGTGCCGTTGATGCGCAGGAAATCTTGCCCTTCTCGGGTATTGATTGGCAGGCCGTCCGGATGATTCAGGCAGCGGAATTCGCAACTGTCTTTCTTCAGGTTGTAATGGCGTGCGGTGAAACAGCGCGCGGAAAACGCCAGCGGCAACCGGCCGTGCGCGAACACTTCGGTTTCGACCGTGCACGTCTTCTCCGCCAGGATCGCGGCGAGAGCGGCTTTGCCCGCCTCCAGCGGCGGAACCCAGCGCACCGCGCCCTGTTCGGCCAGCCAGTCGAGCGTCTGGCCATTGTAGATATTCAGGTGCGGCCCAGCGACAAACGGGATGCCCAGATCGCGGGCAACCTTCACCGCGCCCAGGTCGTTGGCTTCCAGCCGTCCGCCTTTTTCCGCCAGACGCTTCAGTCCGTTCAGGTCGCTGGAGGATTCCAGCAATGCCTGGCTGGCAATCACCACTTCCTTGCCGGCGGTAGTCAGTTCTTCGGCCAGTGCCAGCCAGTCGGCATCGCGCAATTCATGGCGGCGGCCGCAGACGACTTCGCCAAGGTAGACGACATCCACCGGCCAGTTGGCGGCGGCCGCGTAGAAATCCAGGGTTTGCTGGCGGGGCCAGTAGTACAGCAGGGGGCCGAGCGTGAGTTTCATCGTCATGTCAGTTCAAAAGGGGTTTATTTCCACGGGCGCGAATAGGCGCCGAGGGTCTGCTGGTGGCCCTCCGAGACCTTGTCCAGCGCGGTAGACCACTGCGGTTTGACCTGGAAATCCGCGTTGCCGGCGGCATCCAGCGCGGCGCGCAGCGTGCGGGTGACTTCGGCCACATAGGCCGGGCTGCGCTGGCGGCCTTCGACCTTGATCGCAGCGACGCCGATGCGGATCAGCTCGGGCAGGATGGCGAGCACGTTCAGGCTGACCGGCTCTTCCAGCGCGTAATAGGTTTCGCCCAGCACGGCAAAGCGCCCCTTGCACAGTGTCGGGTAACCGGCCGGTTCGCCGTCCTCGAAGCGGTCGATCAGGATGCCATTCAGGCGCGCGTTCATGGTCTTGCCCTGGTTGTCCCAGCGCACAAAGGCCGCGGGCGAGCAGACGCCGTGGGTGTTCGGCGATTGCCCGGTGGCATAGGACGAGAGGATGCAGCGCCCTTCCGCCATCACGCACAGGCTGCCGAAGCCGAAGGTTTCGATCTCGACCGGCGTGTTGTTGATCACGTATTCCACCTGCGGCAGCGTCAGCACGCGCGGCAGCACGGCGCGGCGGATGCCGAAAGCCTCGTGCGCGAGATTGATCGCCTCGAAATTCGTTGCTGAGCCTTGCACCGACAGGTGCAGCTTGAGATCGGGATGCGTCTTGTGCGCATACGCGAGCAGGCCCAGGTCGGCGAGGATCACCGCATCGGCGCCGAGTGAAGCGGCGCGGTCGATGCTGGCATGCCATTCCTGCACCCGGCCGGCCTGGGCGTAGGTGTTGATCGCGATCAGCACCTCGCGCTTTTTCGACTGGGCATAGCGGATACCTTCGGCAAGCTGCGCATCGGTGAAATTCAGCCCGGCGAAATTGCGGGCGTTGGTGGCGTTCTTGAAGCCGACATAAACGGTGTCGGCACCGTTGTCTACGGCGGCCTTGAGGGCTGGCAGGCTGCCGGCCGGGCAGACGAGTTGGGGAAGGCGAGTCATGCGGTGTGCCAGAAATGATCTGGTGCGAGCTTAGGCGCATGTTACCAGTAGGGTTTTAACCGAGGTCAAAGCTGGACGGGGGCTGCAGACAACTCCCTATATTCGGCATGGTTATTTGTGGTGCACCGTTCGTTCTTTGATTTGTGCCAAGTGCCAGAGTAGATTTGCGCTTTTGCCCCGATCCAGACAAAGGACCAGCCATGCGCTTCGATACGCTTTCCATCCACGGCGGCTACAGCCCCGATCCGACCACCAAGGCCGTGGCGGTGCCGATCTACCAGACCACCAGTTACGCCTTCGACGATACCCAGCACGGCGCAGACCTGTTCGATCTGAAGGTGAAAGGCAATATCTACACGCGCATCATGAATCCGACCACTGACGTGCTCGAACAGCGCGTCGCCGCGCTCGAAGGCGGCATCGGTGCGCTCGCGCTGGCATCGGGCCAGGCCGCGATCACCTACGCGATCCTGACCATTGCCGAAGCCGGCGACAACATCATCGCCACCAGCGCGCTCTACGGCGGCACCTACAACCTGTTTGCCCATACCCTGCCGCAATACGGTATCGAGGTGCGCTTTGTTGACGCGAACGATCCGGCCAGCGTGGCGGGCAAGGTCGATGAACGCACCAAGGCGGTGTATTGCGAATCGATCGGCAATCCGCTCGGCAACGTGGTCGATTTTGCCGCGTTCGCCACGGTGGCGCATTCTTTCGGCGTGCCGCTGATCGTCGACAACACCGTGCCCTCGCCCTACATCACCCGCCCGTTCGAGCATGGCGCCGATATCGTCGTGCATTCGCTGACCAAGTATATGGGCGGCCACGGCACCAGCATCGGCGGCATCATCGTCGATTCCGGCAAGTTTCCGTGGGCCGAGCACAAGGCGCGCTTCCGCCGCCTGAACGAGCCGGAAGTCAGCTACCACGGCGTGGTCTACACCGAAGCGTTGGGACCTGCCGCCTTCATCGGCCGTGCTCGCACCGTACCGCTGCGCAACATGGGCGCGTGCATTTCTCCGTTCAACAGCTTCCTGATCCTGCAGGGGCTGGAAACGCTGGCTTTGCGCATGGATCGCCACTGCGAGAACGCGCTGAAGGTGGCCGAGTTCCTGCAGAAGCATCCGAAGGCCGCGTGGGTAAACTACGCCGGCCTGCCCGATCACCCGAGTCGGGCGCTGGTCGATCAGTACTTTGGCGGCAAGGCTTCCGGTTTGCTGACTTTTGGCGTGAAGGGCGGGCGCGAAGCCGGCGCGCGCTTCCAGGATGCGCTGAAGCTGGTCACGCGCCTGGTCAACATCGGCGATGCCAAGTCGCTGGCGTGCCACCCGGCCAGCACCACGCACCGCCAGCTCTCGGCCGACGAGTTGCAGAAAGCCGGCGTCTCGGAAGACATGGTGCGCCTGTCGATCGGCATCGAGCATATCGACGATATTCTGGAAGACCTGGATCAGGCGCTGGCTGCGGCATAACCAGTCAAGGCAGGATGAAAAAGCCGGGGCGATTGCATCGCCCCGGCTTTTTTGCGGTCAATAATGCGGCGGAATTTCCTGGGCCGGCAAGTTGCGCGCCGCGGGCTCGAGGGCCTGCAAATGCTGGCACAGTCCATGCAACTCCTGCTGCAGGCGAATGATCTGCAATTGCTGTTCGGCTACGGTGCGATTGAGGGTGTCGAGCAACTCATCCTGCAAGGCAAGCCGGATTTCGAGTTCGGTAATGCGGGATTCCATGATTTCTCCGGCGGTTCAAAAAGTGGTGACATTGAAAATGGTCGCTTCGCCCGGGCTCCCGTCTTCGCGGCGTATCAGCGATCGGGGAATTTCGACCGGCAGCAGTACGCGGCGTACCGGGATATCGGCGATCATTTCAATTTCAATCAGCCGGATCAGATGGGCCTGGGGATCGCCCGGGCGCAGGATGCCCAGCGCGTCCACTTCCAGTTTGGTTTCGGTAAAGCGCAACTGCCCTTCCGGATCGCGCAGCGTGGCGCAGAGAACGCCCAGTTGCGCGGCGGGTTCGAGCCCGGACCGGGTCTGTTCCAGTTCCTCCTGCAGGAAGTCCAGCCGTTTCAAGCGTTGGCGTTGCATGGGGGAGGCATCGAGCAGATTGGTGCTGCCGCCCAGGCGCAAGGCGACGCGCAGGGTGTTGATTTCGTTCTCGATCAGATTGCGGTCGGCCTCCAGCCCCTGGATGCGGCGGGCCGCATGGTGGGCCAGTTCCTCCATGGCGCGCAAATGGGCATGCTGGGCAAATTCCCCGAGGGTTCCCACCGGGTCGCCGAAGCGGTGATCGCGCAGCACCAGCACGTCCTGCAGCACATCCTGGCGCACGCGCCCATCCTGTTCTTCCATGCCGTAACGGTGCGCCACCTCGTGAGCCATGGCCATCACGGCGAATGCCCGGTCGGATTGCGGGTGTTCGGCAAACCACTGGCGCACCGTTTCGCTGGCCGCAACCAGTGCCGCCATGCGTTCCGGGTTGGCAAACGCCAGATTGAGCAGTGCGCTTTGGCGCCAGCTTTCCGTTGTCAGCGGCAATGGCGCCGGAAGCTTTTCTTCCAGCAACTGCACCCGTTCACCGGCATGCAGCACCATCGGCGCCAGGCGCTGCCGGTAATTGTCGGCAAGCTTGATGCGTGGACTGGCAATCTCCACCAGCCGGTCAATCAGCGCGGGATCCACCTTCACCGCCATCTCATCGCGGCCCAGCAGACGCTTCACAAACTGCCACATGTCAAAACGACCCCCCTTGGTTTGGCAGCATTGTGCGCTGGCTCAGCGCGGCTGCAAAGCCAGGGCGCTGCGCATTCTCGCCAGAGCTACATCCAGCGTTGCACGGGGACAGCCGAAATTCAACCGCACGAAGCCGGGCAGGCCGAAATCGGCGCCGTCGGACAACCCTACCCCGGCTTCTTCGAAAAAGCGCTGCGGATGGTCAATTCCACTGGCGCGGCAATCGATCCAGGCGAGATAAGTGGCTTGCGGGCGAGTGACCTTCAACCCGGCCACGTCGTCGAGCGCGGTGATGACCCGGTCGCGGTTGCCGCGCAGGTAGGCCAGCAGCGCAGCGCGCCAGGCCCCGCCGTGGCGGAACGCCGCTTCGGTCGCGGTAAAGCCGAGCAGGTTGATCTCGGGCATGATGCCGCGCATCGCCCGCTGGTAGGCATGGCGCAGCGTGCTGTCCGGGATCACTGCAAATGCGCAGGAAAGTCCCGGGATGTTGTAGGTCTTGGACGGCGCCATCAGCGTGATGCTCTGCGCCGCTGTTTCCGCCGACAGGCTGGCAAACGGGATATGGCGCGCGCCTTCGTCCAGCAGCAGGTCGCAATGGATCTCGTCGCTGACCACGATCAGGTTGTGCTGGCGGGCGAACGCAGCCAATTGCTCGAGTTCGTCGCGCTGCCAGATCCGGCCCACCGGGTTGTGCGGATGGCACAGGATCAGCAGGCGGGTTCTGGGCGTGACGGCGGCCTGCATCGCGGCGAAATCCAGGTGCCATCCGTCCGCATCTTCGCGCAGCGGGATATTGATCAGCTCGCGCTGGTTCAATCCGGGCGCGCTCAGGAACGGAGGATAAACCGGGGTAAAGGTCATTGCAGCGTCGCCAGCCTCGCCCACCGCGCGGCATGCCAGGTTGATTCCCGGCACCAGCCCCGGCAGCCAGACGATCCAGCCCGGTTCGATGGTCCAGTCGTAATGGTCGCGCAGATAATCCACCACCGCCGCCGTGGTGCTGGCCGGCGTGCGGGTGTAGCCTAACACGCCGTGATTGATGCGCGCGTGCAGCGCCTCGATCACTTCCGGCGGCGCGGCAAAATCCATGTCGGCGACCCACAGTGGCAGGACGTCGCGGCCCGCGTATTTTTCCCATTTCAGACTGGCGGTCCCGGCACGGTCGATCACGCGGTCAAAGTCATAGTGCATGTTTTTTCTCGTTAATGGCCGACTGCAGCAGGCGATAGGCAATGCTGTCGGAATTGGGCAAATCGGGCAGGGCATCGACATGGAACCAGGCAGCATCCTCGATCTCGCCCGGCTGCGGCACGATGTCGCCCTCGACATAATCGGCGTGGAACGCCAGCATCAGCGAATGCGGAAACGGCCAGGGCTGGCTGTCGAACCAGCGCAGGTTGGTGATGCGCACGCCGACTTCTTCCATGACCTCGCGGTGCGCGCACTCTTCCAGGCTCTCGCCCGGCTCGACAAAACCGGCCACCGCGCTGTACATGCCGGGGCGGAAATGCGGCGAGCGCGCCAGCAGCAGCTCGTTGCCGCGGTGGATCAGCACCATGATCGCGGGGGAGAGGCGCGGATAGGCGCGATGCTGGCAGGCCGGACAGATACGCGCCGGTTCGCTCTCCATCGGTACGGTCGGCGTGCCGCATACGCCGCAGAAGCGGTGTTCGCGATCCCAGCTCAGCATCAGCTTGGCCCGCGTGGCCAGCGCATACTGTTCCCGATCGAGCAGGTTCCAGGCCAAACGTAAATTGAGCCGCTGCAAACCCGCCGGCGCTTCAATACTGCCGGGCCAGGCCAGCAGGCGACAGGTTTGCTCGCCTAATTGGCCGATCAGGCAGTCGGTTTCCGCCGGCGGCAAACCGGCCAGCTGCGCGGAATCGGGGAAGGTGTTGTCCTGGGTCAGCAGCAGATCGTCGCCGACAAAGGCAATGCACAGGCTGTTTTCCGGGGCGTGCGGGGCATAGAGCGGGGAGAAATCGGCGGGCAACATGGTCGTGATATCTTGGGCAGAGAAGCTCAAAGGGTAACAGTCTCCAGCCGTATTTGCACCGCGAGAATTGCCCGGCAGGGGCGCTGCGGTTAAAGTGCGCGCATGGCTAAAAAAATCTCTCTTGACCGTATTTTGCAATCGCAGGGCTTTGGCAGTCGCAAGGGCTGTCGCGAGCTTGTCGAGGATGGCGACGTCCGCATTGCCGGCGAAGCTGTGACCAACTGGCGTACCGAATTCGATCCGGACGGGCTGGTCTTCACCGTGTTCGATGAAACATGGGAATACCGTGAGCACCTGTATCTGGTGCTCAACAAGCCCTTCGATTACGAATGTTCGCGCAAACCGTCGAGCCACCCGGGCGTTTTGACGCTGTTGCCGCAGAACTTCGAATGGCGCGATGTGCAGCCCGTAGGCCGGCTCGATTACGACACCACCGGTCTGCTGCTGCTGTCGGACGATGGCAAATTTATCCACGCGCAATCCTCGCCCAAGCGCCATCAGCCCAAGACCTATGTCGCCACCACGGCCGAACCGGTGACTGACAAACTGGTGGCGGCCTTGCTGGCTGGCGTCAAACTGCACGACGAGCCGGCGCCGATTGCCGCGCTGTCCTGCCGCAAGCTCGCCGAAAACAGCATTGAAATCGTGCTCGAACAGGGCAAGTACCATCAGGTCAAGCGTATGCTGGCCGCAGCCGGCAACCACTGCGCGGCGCTGACCCGCAGCGCCATCGGCCAACTACAATTGGCGGACCTGAACCTGGCCGAGGGTGAATGGCGTTATCTGACGGAGGCCGAACTGGCACTGCTGAATCAAGACTGATCTTGGTCAAGCAAATCAAGACCTTGTCGTCTGCCTGTCATGCCGCAAGGCTATAATCCGCCCCCGCCCCGTGTGGGGGTTTTCTTTTTTACGAAATTGCCATGGAACAAGTCATTACCCTGCACCGCCCGGCGCCTCGCGGCGAAAAATTCGCGCCGGGCATTCCCGGCCACAACAAGGTTGAGCTGCAGCTTTTCACCACGCTCAACTGCAATCTCAAATGCAGCTACTGCTCAGCCGCTGTCGGCGATGTGCTGCATTCGCAGGGGCATGTGGAATACACGCCGAACCAGCTAGACCGTTTTATCGATACGCACCTGAAGGGTTACGACGTATACGTGACCTTCTATGGCGGCGAGCCGGTGATGAACCGCGGCTTTATCGAAGAAATCATGCAGCGCCACCCGCAGTTCCGTTTCCAGCTGCAAACCAATGGTACGCTGATCGACAACCTACCACCGGTGGTGCTGGGCAAGTTTGCCAACGTGCTGATATCGGTCGATGGGGGCGAGGCGATCACCGACCATTTCCGTGGTCGCGGCGTCTACAAGCAGGTGGTGAAGAACCTGGGCCGGGTTCGCCCGCACCTGGGCGGCAGTGCGACCGCGCGCATGACCTGGAGCAGCCCGGACACCACGTTCGAAGAGATCGACGAGTTGCTTACGCATTTCGACTATATCTACTGGCAATTCATGCAGGCTGAAGGCGGCTACGATGCCGCGGGTATGGAAAAGAAAAAGACCGTGCTGCGCCAGCTGGTCGCCCGCTTCTTTGCCAGCACGCAAACGCTTTACCCGGTGATCCCGCTGATGGGCATCGTGCGCAACAAGGTGCGCCCCGATATCCTGGAGCGCGAACACGGCGGCTTCAGCCAGTGCCGCGTTTCGACCCACATCATCAACGTGCTGCCCGACGGACGCATCTATCCGTGTCCGGACATGGCCTGGGCACCAGAACTGCAACAGGGCGATCTGCGCGAAAACTGGCTCACGCAAAGTCCGCTGCAACCGCGTCCGGAAATGCCGTGCCATGATTGCAGCGCGTTCGGCTTTTGCCGCTACAACTGCATGAAGAACCTGTACCGCGGCTACGTGCACGGCGATGCCGATTACCGGGTGAACGTGGTCGAGCCGATCTGCGAGCTGGTGCGCTTCCTTGGCGAGGAAATCGACCGTCACAACCCGGCAGACTGGTACGCCAAGGCCAGTGCGAGCGTGCGCGAGCAGATCGAGGGCTGCCCGGTGTACGAGTATGTGGAAATCATGCCCTGAGCAATCGTAGAAATGAAAAAGCCCCGCATCGAAATGCGGGGCTTTGTGTTGCCAGCGGCAAGAGAATCGATCAGTTTTTGGACTGGTCAACCAGCTTGTTCTTGGCGATCCACGGCATCATTGCGCGCAGCTGGCCACCGACCACTTCGATCGGGTGCACGGCGTTCAGCCGACGGCGGGCAGTCATGCTCGGGTAGTTGGTCTTGCCTTCCTGGATGAACATCTTGGCGTATTCGCCGGTCTGGATGCGCTTCAGGGCAGCGCGCATCGCTTCGCGCGATTGGGCGTTGATGACTTCCGGGCCGGTCACGTATTCGCCGTATTCGGCGTTGTTCGAAATCGAGTAGTTCATGTTGGCGATACCGCCTTCGTACATGAGGTCAACGATCAGCTTCAGTTCGTGCAGGCATTCGAAGTAAGCCATTTCCGGAGCGTAACCGGCTTCGGTCAGGGTCTCGAAGCCCATCTTCACCAGTTCAACGGCGCCGCCGCACAGCACGGCTTGTTCGCCGAACAGGTCGGTTTCGGTTTCTTCGCGGAAATCGGTTTCGATCACGCCGCCCTTGGTGCCGCCGTTGGCAGCCGCGTAGGAAAGAGCAATGTCCTTGGCCTTGCCGGACTTGTCCTGGTACACGGCGATCAGGGAAGGCACGCCGCCGCCCTTCAGGTATTCGGAACGCACGGTGTGGCCCGGGCCTTTCGGGGCGACCATGATCACATCGAGGTCGGCGCGCGGCACAACCTGGTTGTAATGCACGTTGAAGCCGTGGGCGAAGGCCAGTACCGCGCCTTGCTTGATGTTAGGTGCCACGTTGTTGTGGTAAACCTCGGGGATGTTCTCATCCGGCAGCAGGATCATGACGACGTCGGCATTCTTCACCGCATCGTTGACTTCAGCCACCTTGATGCCGGCCGCTTCAACCTTGGACCAGGAAGCACCGCCCTTACGCAGACCGACGGTCACGTTCACGCCGGAATCGCGCAGGTTTTGCGCGTGGGCATGGCCTTGCGAGCCGTAGCCGATGATGGCGACTTGCTTGCCCTTGATGATGGAAAGATCAGCGTCTTTATCGTAATAAACCTTCATTGCATTTCCTTTCAGGGTAGGGTGCGCTCGCGCGCCCCGGATTAAATGGTGCGCGAGAGCGCACCCTACGGTATTAAATTTTCAAAATCCGTTCGCCGCGGCCAATGCCGGAAGCACCGGTACGGACGGTTTCCAGAATGGCGGAAGCATCGAGCGCCTTGATAAAGGCATCGAGCTTTTCGCCCGGTCCGGTCAGTTCGATGGTGTAGGTCTTCTCGGTCACATCAATGATACGACCGCGGAAGATGTCGGCCATCCGCTTCATTTCCTCGCGTTCCTTGCCGGTAGCGCGCACCTTGATCAGCATCAGCTCGCGCTCGATGTGCTCGGCCTCGTTCAGGTCGATCACCTTCACCACTTCCACCAGCTTGTTGAGCTGCTTGGTGATCTGCTCGATGATGTCGTCCGAGCCGTGGGTGACGATAGTCATGCGGCTCATGGTCGGATCTTCGGTAGCCTGCACCGTCAGCGAATCGATGTTGTAGCCACGCGCGGAAAACAGACCCGTGACGCGCGACAGCGCACCGGCTTCGTTCTCGATGAGAGTGGACAGAATATGACGCATGGTTTCCTCTCCTTTCTCAGCAAAGATTGCCGTAATCACGGTTGTTTTCATTCGGGCTCTGCTGCATGCCGCTCATGTGCGGCGGCAGATCCATCTGGTTCAGGCCCTTGCCGTTCTGCACCATCGGGAACACGTTCTCGCCTTCATCGGTAATGAAGTTGAGCAACACACAGCGTTCCTTGTGGGTAATGAAGGCTTCGCGCAGCGCGGCTTCCACGTCTTGTGGCTTTTCCACGCGGATCGCGATGTGGCCATACGCCTCGGCGAGTTTTTCGAAGTTTGGCAGCGCTTCCAGATAGGTTTCGGAATAGCGGTTGCCGTAGAAAAACTCCTGCCATTGCCGCACCATGCCCAAGTAGCGGTTATTCAAGAGAATGATCTTGACCGGCGTATGGTATTGCTTGGCAGTGGAAAGCTCCTGGATGTTCATCTGGATCGAGCCGTCGCCGGTAATGCAGGCCACTTGCGCATCCGGATTGGCAAGCTGCGCGCCGATCGCGGCCGGCAGGCCAAAGCCCATCGTGCCCAGCCCGCCGGAGTTGATCCATTGGCGCGGGCGGCGGAACTTGTAGTACTGCGCCGTCCACATCTGGTGCTGGCCCACGTCGGAAGTCACGATCGCTTCGCCGTTGGTCACTTCCCACAGTTTTTGCATCACGTATTGCGGCTTGATCTTCTCTTCCGACTGGGCATAGTCAAGGCACTTCGGTGCACGCCAGGCTTCAACCTGTTTCCACCAGTCGGTGAGTCCTTCCGCATGCGGGCGAATGCCGGTTTCCTTCAGCACGGCGATCATGTCGGTCAGCACATGCTTAACATCGCCGACGATAGGCACATCCACTTTCACGCGCTTGGCGATCGAAGACGGATCGACGTCGATGTGAATGATGCGCTTGGGCTGCGACAGGAAATGATTCGGCACCGAAATCACGCGGTCGTCGAAACGCGCGCCGATCGCGACCAGCACATCGCAATACTGCATCGCGAGGTTGGCTTCAAACGTGCCGTGCATCCCGGGCATGCCGAGAAAGTGCGAATCCGTGCCGTCGAGCGCGCCCAGTCCCATCAGGGTGTTGGTGCAAGGCACGTTTAGCAGCTTGACCAGCTCGGTGACTTCCTCGCTGGCATTGCCCTGCACCGCACCGCCGCCGACGTAGATCAGCGGGCGCTTGGCCTCGCCAATCAGTTGCGCGGCTTTCTTGATCTGGCCGGGATGGCCCTTGGTCGGCGGATTGTAGCTGCGGATCGCGATCGAAGCCGGATAGCTGAATTCGGCCTTGTTGATGGTGACATCCTTCGGGATGTCGATCACCACCGGGCCGGGCCGGCCGGTCGAAGCGATATGGAAAGCCTTCTTGATCGTCACGGCCAGATCGCGCACATCCTTGACCAGGAAGTTGTGCTTCACGATCGGGCGCGAGCAGCCGACCATGTCGACTTCCTGGAAGGCATCCAGACCAATGCCGGCCGTGCCTACCTGGCCGGAGATCACCACCATCGGAATCGAATCCATGTAGGCGGTCGCGATGCCGGTCAGCGCGTTGGTTGCGCCGGGGCCGGAGGTGATCAGGCAGACCCCGACCTTCTTGCTGGAGCGCGAATAGGCGTCCGCAGCATGCGCGGCAGCCTGTTCGTGCCGGACCAGCACGTGCTTGAAGGCGTTTTGTTTGAAAATTGCGTCGTAAATTTCGAGAACGGCGCCGCCAGGATAGCCGAAGACGAATTCAACGCCTTCTTCGGCCAAGCAGCGTACAACGATCTCTGCACCCGAGATTTCCATCGGTTCAATCCCTGTCTCGTAGTTGAACATGAATATGCGAGCGGTCCTGCCGGGGAAGTGAATCAAGCTGGAGGATGCGCGGGCGCGCGTTCCTGCCACGTCGTTTCGTGTTGCCAGCCTGTTCAGCACTTCCATCAGCAGTCCATTGTCCGGGCTTGCCGCCGTCGCGTCGGGCTTGTGGCCCAAGGGACGACCAGATGTGTTTGTGTAGCGGTGCCTGTCGGTGCCAGCGTACCGTGTCGGACGTGCTGGCAAAAGAGCTTGGATGAGCTGTCAACGTTAACCGATCATGTGCGTTATTGCAAGCTCTGACGATGGCGGATTACCATGACAGCGCTTTGTTTAAAACCACTATTTTTGCAGGAGACGGCCCTGGGAACTCCGGGAGAGCTGGCAAAGTTTCTTGCCGAGGTCGAGCGGCGCGCTTTTCGCCAGGCACTGTATGCGGTGCAGGATGAAGACGCGGCGCTGGATATCGTGCAGGATGCCATGTTGCGGCTGGCGGACAAATACTCGGCACAACCGGCTGCGGAATGGCCGATGCTGTTCCAGCGCATTCTGCAAAATGCGGTGCGGGATTATTACCGCCGGCAGAAAGTCAGATCGTGGTGGACCACGCTACTGTCGGCTTTTCAGCCGCATGACGACGATGCCGAAGCCAGCGATCCGCTCGAATGGCTACCGCATACGGCAGAATCACCCCCATCGCCGCATGAAGAGCTCGACCAGGCGCGTACCATGCAACTGATTGAAGCCGGGCTGGCCAAATTGCCGGCGCGTCAACGCGAAGCCTTCCTGTTGCGTTACTGGGAAGAAATGGATGTTGCGGAAACGGCCCGCTTGATGGGCTGCTCCGAAGGCAGTGTCAAAACCCATTGCTCCAGAGCGACCCATGCCTTGGCCGCCTGGCTCAGGGAGCGGGGGGTGGAATCATGAATGAACGTGAATTTGCACAAAAACTGACCCGGCAGCTCGATCGCGCGCCGGTATCGCCCAACGCGGCCGAGCGTCTGCGCGCCGCGCGCGAAGCCGCCGTGGCCCACGCAAGCGCGCAGACCGCGCCGGGGTTGGCTCGGGCGGGGAATGGACTGGTGCGCTTCTGGCATCGGCACCAGGCGGCGAGCATCGGCATGCTGCTGGCCTTGTCGCTGGCCGTGGCCGGTTCCGGCTGGCAATGGCATCAGGCGCGTGAGGCGGAACGCGCGCTGGAGATACAGCTGCTGGCGGACGAGTTGCCGATGGATGCTTTGTTGAGCGAGCGGTTCTGATCATGGCTCTCTTGTGGATACGTCGCTTGGCGGGGGTACTGCTGCTGGCGTTGCTGGCCGCGCCGGCGTGGGCCGAAGGACCGGGCTGGCAGGGACTGACGCCGGCGCAGAAAAGCTTGCTTGCTCCGTTTGCCAGCCGCTGGGAGCAACTGCCAGTCAAGGAGCGCGAGCGCCTGCTCAATGTTGCAGAGCGCTATCCGGACATGCGCCCGGAACAGCAGGCGCGCATTCGTGAACGCTTGGGACAATGGGCGCAATTGCCGCCCGAACAGCAGGAGCGCATGCGCGAGAATTACCGTCGTTTCCGGGAGCTGCCGCCGGAAGAGCGGCAGAAAGTGATCGAACGTTTTCGTGAACAACACCAACAGATGCGGGGTTCCGGCGTAGGCGGCGGACCGTTCGGACCTCGCCGTGGACCACCAGGACAGGATTGATGCCAGAAGCCCCTCGTACATACGCCGCTGCCGGCTGGTGGCGGCGTTTTCTCTCGTTCTGGTACGAGGTGCTGCTGCTCGCCGCGATCGTGCTGCTGCTGCAAGCCGCTGGCCAGTTCCTGTTCCAGCTGGTCAGCGGCTTGCCGGTCACCGCGCTGACCGACCTGCCCGGGCCGCGTGCGCTCAATAGCGTCTGGCTGCTGGTCGGTGTCTTTGCCTGGTTTGCCTTGTGCTGGCGCCGGGGTGGGCGGACGCTGGCGATGAAAGCCTGGCGCATGCGCTTGATCATGGCGAACGGCGGGCGCCTCACCTGGCTGGCGATCCTGATCCGTTTCGTGATCGCCGGGCTGTGTTATGGTCCGGCGCTTCCGCTGTGGGTGCTGGCTTTCCACGACCGCCAGTGGCTGTTTCCGGCGTGGCTGGCGAGCGGCTGGCTGCTTGCGCCGTTTGTCTGGGCTTGGTTCGACCGGGACGGCCAGTTACTGCACGACCGGCTGGCGGGAACGCGCCTGGTGATAACCCAACGCCGCCAGCAAAAGAACCAGGCCGCCCAGCAGAACTAATACAGGCGCATCACCCCAACGCAGATAGGGCGTCAGGCCACTGCGATTTTCGACCTTCCCTTCCAGAATACCCGGTCCGCCCGGCGGGAGCTGGCTGACAATTTTCCCCTGATAGTCGACGATGGCCGTGGCACCGGTATTGGTGGCACGTATCATCCAGCGCCCGGTTTCCAGTGCGCGCGCGCGCGCCATCTGCAAATGCTGCTCAGCCGCCCACGAACCATCAAACCAGGCCATGTTGCTGACATTGGCCAACAACGTGGCCTGTGCCGCGGTATGACGCAATTCGTCGCCGAAGATATCCTCATAGCAAACGTTGGCCGCCAGCCGAGTTGCACCCAATACCAGCGGTGCCTGAACCAGACCGCCGCGGTCAAAGCCCGACATCGGCATCGCCATGAAATCGTACATCCAGCCAAAAATGCTTGGCAGCGGCACGAATTCGCCGAAAGGCACCAGATGGTGCTTGTTGTAACGTTGCGGCGTGCCGTTCAGGGTGATGACGCTGTTCAGGTAGGCACCTTCCTCGCCGGTGATAAAACCGGAAACCAGCGCCGCGCCACGCGGGGCCACCTGCTGTTGCAGTGCTTCGAGATAATCCGCCGGCATGCTGCTAAACAGCACGGGAATAGCCGCTTCCGGCAGCAGCACCAGCTGGCCACGGGTCTGGCTGACGAGGCTCAGATAACGGACCAGCGTGTTGTCGAACAGGCGCATGTCCCAGCGTTCCGATTGCGGAATGCCGCCCTGCACCAGGCTCACGCTGACCCGCTCTTTGTCTGCTTGGGTCCAGGCCACTTGTTGCCAGCCCAAGCCTCCCAGCGTGACCGCCACGAAGGCGGCCAGTCCCCAGCGCCAGCGCCAGACGGTCAGTGCCGTAACCGTGGCCAACAGCCAGCCCACGCCATAGACACCCAGCAGAGGAAACCATCCGGCCAGTAGTTTGACCTGGCTGGTGCCGATGTTGGCCCAGGCAAAACCGGTAAACAGCCAGCCGCGCAACCACTCGGTCAGGATGAACAGCGTCGGCAATAGCAGTGGCCAGCGCAGGGCAGACGGACAGGGCAAGCGCTGAGCCAACCAGGCGGCGAGCGCCGGAAATAGCGCCAGATAGGCGGCAAACAGCAGCACGCAACCCGCCGCCATCCAGCCCGGCATGCCGCCGAAGGTGTGCATGCTGATGTAGACCCAGTGCACATTGCCGACAAAAAAGCCCAGACCGAAGGCGAAACCCCGCCCGGCTGCCGCGCGGGGAGAGGGCGCCCTGGCAATGGCCCAGAACAGCAGGGCCAGGGCGGCAAAGATCAGGCCGGGTACTTCCAGCGGGGCGAAGGAGAATACGCTGCTGGCGCCGGCCAGCGCGAGTAGTGCCGGCAGGCGCAGGGATTTGAGAGGCATCAGTTTTCGGTACCGGGTTGAGGCTCGGGCAGGCGTTCGATTTGCAGGGAATGAATGCATCGGCTGTCGGCACGCAGAATCTGGAAGCGCAGGCCGTCAAAATTGGCCACTTCGCCGCGCTTGGGCAGATGGCCAAAGCGGTTGATGACGAGGCCGGCCACGGTATCGAACTCTTCGTCGGAGAATTCACAACCGAGTGCGGCGTTCAGGTCGGCGATCGGGGCTACGCCCTTGACGCGCCAGCGATCAGCCCGCTCCTGGATGATGTCGTCTTCCTGCTCGTCATAATCGAATTCGTCCTCGATATCGCCGACGATCTGCTCGATCACATCCTCGATCGTGACGAGGCCTGCGATGCCGCCGTATTCATTGACGACAATCGCCATGTGATTGCGATTACTGCGAAAATCCTTGAGCAGCACGTTCAGGTGCTTGGATTCCGGGATGAAGACCGCCGGGCGCAGCATGTCGCGCACGTTGAACTCATCTTCCGTGGCGTAGTAGCGCAGCAAATCCTTGGCCAGCAGGATGCCGATGACGTTGTCCTTGCTGCCGTCGATTACGGGAAAGCGCGAATGCGCGGCTTCGATGACATAGGGAATGAATTCTTTCGGGGATTGGGCGATGTCGATGACGTCCATCTGGCTTCGCGGCACCATCACATCGCGCACCTGCATTTCACCGACCGAGAGCACCCCTTCGATCATGCCCAGCGCATCGGCATCCAGCAGGCTGCGCTCGAAGGCGGAGTGGAGCATGTCTGCCAATTCAGCGAGATTTTCCGGCTCCCGCAACAACAGCTGGGACAACCGGTCAAGCCAGCCCGGCCTGGGGCTGGCGGTCGGCGATGAAGCCTCGTCCATACAGGGTACTACTCCATGTCCATGCGGTAAGGATCATCATAACCCAAGGATATGACAATTTGCTTCTCCAGCGCTTCCATGGCTTCAGCCTCCTCGTCCTCCAGATGGTCGTAACCTTGCAGGTGCAGCACGCCATGCACCACCAGATGGCAGTAGTGCGCCTCCAGGCTGATGCCTTGCTCCGCGGCCTCGCGCTCGACCACCGGTGCGCACAGCACGATGTCACCCATGAGCGGCAGGCCGGGGATATCCGGCATGTCTTCGTCGAAGGTGAAGGTCAGCACATTGGTCGCGTAATCCTTGCCGCGATAATCGCGGTTGAGCGTCTGGCCCTCTTCGGCATCGACGATACGAAAGGTAATTTCGGCGTTGCCGACATCGGCTTGCAAGGCGGCTTCCGCCCATTTCTTGATCTGGGCACGCGTGGGCAGACTGGTTGCGGTGCTGGCATTTTGCAGGGCAAGTTTAATCTTGGTT
Source organism: Pseudomonadota bacterium (assembly GCA_018261735.1). Classification (GTDB taxonomy): domain Bacteria; phylum Pseudomonadota; class Gammaproteobacteria; order Burkholderiales; family Chitinibacteraceae; genus Formivibrio. Next base: position 313,545 of record JAGTRM010000001.1, on the reverse strand, counting down.
TTCACTTCTTGTTTCCTTCTGCGTTGCGCTGGGTCTGACGCTCGTAGGCATCGACGATTTTCTGGACCAGCGGGTGGCGCACCACGTCTTCGCTGGTGAAGTAATGCAGGGCGATGCCACGCACGTCGGCCAGCACGTCCTGCGCATCGATCAGCCCGGATTTCTGGTGGCGCGGCAGATCGATCTGCGTCGGATCACCGGTGATCACCGCCTTGCTGCCAAAGCCGATGCGGGTCAGGAACATTTTCATCTGTTCGGGCGAGGTATTCTGCGCTTCGTCCAGGATCACGAAACTGTGATTGAGCGTGCGTCCGCGCATGAACGCGAGCGGGGCGATCTCAATGATGCCCTTTTCGAAACAGCGTGTGGCCTTGTCAAACCCCATCAGGTCATACAGTGCATCGTAGAGCGGGCGCAGGTAAGGGTCGACCTTCTGCACCAGGTCGCCGGGCAGGAAACCGAGCTTTTCGCCCGCTTCCACCGCCGGGCGCACCAGGATCAGGCGCTTGACCGCATCGCGCTCGAGCGCATCGACCGCGCAGGCCACGGCGAGATAGGTCTTGCCGGTGCCGGCCGGGCCGATGCCGAAAGTGATGTCGTGTTCCTGGATCGCCTTGATGTAACCGGTCTGGCGCGGCGTGCGCCCGCGCAGGTCGGAACGGCGGGTCTTCAGCGGCAGAACTGCATCGGCGGGAATGGCATCGCCATTCTTGGGCAGGATCAACTCGATCAGGTCGAGCTGGATCACATCGAGATCGAGCGGGCTGTCCGACTCATTGTAGAAGTGCTGCAACGCGGTTACCGCCAGTTCGACCCGCTTGCCGGGGCCGCTGATGCGGAACTGTTCGTTGCGCCGCGCGATCGTGACGTCGAGTGCGTTCTCGATCTGCTTCAGATGTTCGTCCAGCACGCCGCACAAATTGGCGAGACGCGTGTTGTCGACGGGCGTAAAGGCAATGGTTTGGGTATTCACGGCTGGTTTCCGGCGCTGTTAGGCGCGATACGGCAGAGTTGAAAGTGTGCCGTCTGGCGGGCGATTTAGCCAGTTTTGTTTTACCGGAAACGGAGCGAACGGCGTACCGACGGGATGCGTGCAATTTGTTACATCAAGTTACCCTGTGGTACGGTTCACCCTCGAAAACGCAAGAGAGGCACATTGCTCATGCCCAATCTGAACATTTCCTCACTGCTGGTTTTGCAGTCATCCCTCCTGACGGACACCCTGATGGGCTTTGCCGTGGCGCTGATCCTGGCGGCACTCTGCGGCGAATATCTGTACCGCAAGCTCGGCTGGCCGCGCATCATGGGTTACGTGCTGGTGGGCCTGGTTTCCAGCATGCTCGGCATCGGCTACGACGAAGCCAGCCTGCCTGCAGAATTCCGTACCGTGATCGATCTGGCGCTGGCGCTGTTGCTGTTCGAGCTGGGCGCGCGCATCAACCTCAAGTGGCTCAAGGCCAATCCCTGGCTGATCGCCACCAGCCTGCTCGAAGCCGGCCTGAGTTTTGGCGTGGTCCTGCTGGTACTGCATGGGTTTGGTCTGGGCTGGCGCTCGGCTTCGGCCATTGCCGCAATCTGCATCGCCACCTCGCCCGCCATCGTGATGCGCGTGGTCAGCGAATCGCGGGCAGAAGGGCAGGTTTCCGAGCGCCTGACGCTGCTGGCCGGGCTCAACTGCATCTACGCGGTGCTCGCGACCAAGCTGATCATGGGCTGGGTCCAGATCACCACTGCCGGCGCCCTGTTCCATACCATACTGCAACCGGCCTACATGTTGTTTGGCGCCGTTCTGCTGGCCGCCATCCTGACCTGGGCCATGCTGCGCGTGGTGCGTCATTTCAAGCTGAGCCAGGAAAATTCACTGCTGCTGATCTTTGGCCTGTTGTTGCTGGCCACCACCGCCGCCCGGGTGCTGCAGGTTTCAGTCATCCTGGTGCCGCTGCTAGCCGGTATCCTGCTACGCAACCAGACCGAGCGTCCGCTGATCTGGCCGCGCCATTTCGGCACGGCGGGCGGCATTCTGGTCGCGCTGCTGTTTGTCTTCACTGGCCTGTCAATCAAGCCTGAACTGTTCTTGACCGGCGGCCTGGCGGCACTGGTATTGATCCTGCTGCGTGCCGGAGCCAAGACGCTGGGCGTTCTGGTTTTTGCGCGGCCCAGCGGACTGACCTGGCGGCAGGGCCTGTGCTTGGGCCTCGCACTTTCCCCGTTATCGGCCGTGGCCTTCTCGCTGATCGCAGAGTATCAGCTGCTGTTGCCTGAATTCGCCGGGCGCCTTGCCCCCTTTGTCCTGAGTGCCGTCGCCCTGATGGAACTGCTCGGGCCGCTGGTGGTGCTCTGGGCCCTGCGCCGGTGCAATGAAACACACGTTGGTGATATCGATTGAGGCTGCTGGTAACGTGGCGTGCGGGCAATTCCAAGTCCCGGCAAAGCCGGGCCTGGCCATGCAACACTTGGATTTTGCAGCCTGCTTATTTTATTCCCACCCCTTCCGTTCCCTCCTTGAGGGGAAACCTTGCTTTGCAAGGGGGGCATTAATCTAACATCGGCGAAGCCGGTTGAATGCAAGGGAGATTCACCATGCTGGAAGATTTTCACGATTCCCGTCCGTTATCGATGGGGGTCGAACTCGAACTGCAGATCGTCAATAAGCGCGATTACGATCTGACGCCGTGCGCGGCCGATTTGCTGCGCCTGCTGGAAAAAAAAGATCTGCCCGGCGACATCAAGCCGGAAATCACCTCGAGCATGATCGAGCTGTCGACCGGTATCTGCCAGTCGCACCAGGATGTGATAGACCAGCTGACGCCGATACGCGATGCGATCGTCAAGGCCGCGCGCAAGCTCGATGTCGGCATCTGCGGCGGCGGCACGCACCCGTTCCAGCACTGGAGCCAGCAACGCATCTTCGACACGCCGCGCTTTCACCAGATTTCCGAGCTCTACGGCTACCTGTCCAAGCAGTTCACCATCTTCGGCCAGCACGTGCATATCGGCTGCCCCGGGCCCGATGAGGCGCTGGTGTTGCTGCATGGTTTGTCGCGCTATATCCCGCATTTCATCGCGCTGACCGCGTCGTCACCGTTCGTGCAGGGCGTGGATACTGGGTTTCATTCGGCGCGGCTCAACTCGGTGTTCGCCTTTCCGCTTTCCGGACGTGCACCGTTTGTCACCACCTGGCAGGATTTCACGCATTTTTACGAAAAAATGACCCGCACCGGCGTGGTCAAGAGCATGAAGGATTTTTACTGGGATATCCGGCCCAAGCCCGAGTTCGGCACGATCGAGGTGCGGGTGATGGATACCCCGCTGACCATTGAACGCGCCGCCATGGTTGCCGCCTACATCCAGTGCGTGGCGCGCTGGCTGATGATCGAAAAGCCGGTCCGCCCCGAGGAAGACCACTACCTGCCGTATACCTTCAACCGCTTTCAGTCTTGCCGTTTCGGGCTGGACGGCACCGTTGCCGACCCGGTCACCGGCGAGCACCGCACGATTCGCGAAGACATTCTGGCGCTGCTGGAAAAACTGGCGCCGCATGCGGCCGAACTGGAGGCAGAAGAAGCCTGCAACCAGGTCCGCGCCCTGGCCAAGGGGCAGGACAATGACGCGAGCTGGCTAAGAAATCTGCAGGATCACGAGCAACTGCTGCCGGAAGTCGTGCGGCAGCAGTGTCTGCTGTGGCAGGGAACGCCGTCGCCGGGGTAACGCCGACCATGAGCCCCACCAACCCGCTGCGCATCGGCCTGACGGCCCGCCTGATGCACAAACCGCCCGCCGAACTCGGCTTCCCGGGCAAGCGGTTGCAATATATCGAGCAATCCATTGCCCATTGGGTGATGCGTCACGGCGCGCTGGCTTTCATGATTCCCACCATCGAAGCCGGCGATGCGCTGATGCGGCGCGATGTTTCAGTGCGCCGTTATGTCGAGGCCCTGGATGGTTTGATCCTGCAAGGCGGTGCGGATGTGTCCCCGGAAAGCTACGGTGAAGCCGCGCTGCGGCCGGAATGGGAAGGCGACCGCGTGCGCGATCTGTACGAAACCGAACTGATCTGGGAGTTTCTGATCCAGGACAAGCCGGTGATGGGCATCTGCCGCGGCTGCCAGCTGATTAACGTGGCCTTCGGCGGCAGCCTGTATCAGGACATTGCCACGCAATTGCCGCAGACCGAACGCCATGTCGATGCCGTCTTGTACGACCGGCTCGATCATGCCATTACCTTTGCCGGGGATGGCCGGTTGCAGCGAATCTACACGGGGCTGACGCAAGGCCTGGTCAACAGCATCCACCATCAATCCATCCGGCGACTGGGTAACGATCTGGCGATAGAAGCGATGGCGGAAGATGGCGTCGTCGAAGCGATCAGCAAGAAAGGCGCGGGTTTTGTGCTCGGGGTGCAATGGCACCCCGAATTTCACCCCGCCGGCAGCGCGTTGCTTGACGGCGGCCCGTTGCTGGCCGCCTTTCTGGCCGCGGCCAGCAAAGCCCGCGGCTGACAACGAACTACAGTGGGGATTCGCGCGTCACCAACTCGCCGTGCAGGCTGTGCGGGAAAGTGTGGGTGATGTACACATCGACAAAGTGGTGGATCAGGCGCGAGTTGCCGACGAAGTTGACGACGCGGTTGTTGTCGGTACGTCCGGCGAGTTCGTTCGGGTCTTTTTTCGATATTTTTTCCACCAGCACGCGCTGCACCGTGCCGACCATGCCGCGGTTCACTTCACTGGCGAGTTCCTCGATGCGTGCCTGCAGGCGCAGCAAGCGCTTGAGCTTCACCTCTTCCGGCACATCGTCGGGCAGCTCGGCTGCCGGGGTGCCGGGGCGCTGGCTGTAGACAAAGCTGAAGCTGGCATCGAAGCCGACATCGTCTATAACCCTCATGGTCTTTTCGAAATCGTCTTCGGTCTCGCCCGGGAAGCCGATAATAAAATCGGACGATACGCACAAGTCCGGCCGCGCTTCTTTCAGCTTGCGCACCAGCGATTTGAATTCCAGCGCGGTATAGCCGCGCTTCATCGCCGCCAGCACGCGATCCGAGCCGGACTGGATCGGCAGGTGCAGATGCGAAACCAGCTTGGGCAGTTTGCGGTAGCAGTCGATCACGCGCGGGGTCATCTCGCGCGGGTGGCTGGTGGTGTAGCGCATGCGTTCGATGCCGGGGATTTCATGCACGTATTCCAGCAGCAGTGCGAAATCGGCGATTTCGCCGTCGTCCATCACGCCGCGATAGGCATTCACGTTCTGGCCCAGCAGCGTGATTTCCTTCACGCCCTGCTGCGCCAGGCCGGCCACTTCGGTCAGGATGTCATCGAACGGCCGGCTGACTTCCTGCCCGCGCGTGAACGGCACGATGCAGAAGGTGCAGAACTTGGAGCAGCCTTCCATGATCGACACGAAGGCCGAAGCGCCCTCGACCTTGGCCGGCGGCAGGTGGTCGAATTTTTCGATTTCCGGGAACGAGATATCGACTTGCGACAAGCCCGTGCTGCGCTTCTTGGCCAGCAGTTCGGGCAGGCGGTGCAGCGTCTGCGGCCCGAACACCACGTCGACATACGGCGCGCGCTTGATGATGTGCTCGCCTTCCTGGCTCGCCACGCAGCCGCCCACGGCAATCATGATGTCCGGGTTGGCTTTCTTCAGATCCTGTACGCGGCCGAGGTCGGAAAACACCTTTTCCTGTGCTTTTTCGCGGATCGAACAGGTGTTAAAGAGGATCACGTCGGCCTCTTCCACCTTGTCGGTCTTGACATGGCCTTCGGCCAGATTGAGCACATCGGCCATCTTGTCCGAGTCATACTCGTTCATCTGGCAGCCGTAGGTCTTGATGAATACTTTCTTGGTCACTGTCTTGCCTGGAAATAAGAGGATTGCACATCAAATACTGAAAGAAAAACCACGCTTTAGTCGAGCTTGCGCTCGGCAAGTTCCTGCGCGGTGAGCATCCAGACCTGGAACAACTCACCCTTCGGATCAAGCTGGTAGCCCACCTGCGTACCTGATGGCAGGTGGCGGACAAAAATCAGCGCATTGCTCTGGTTGAACACGCGCAAGCCCGGCGCGGTACGAAACGTCTTTTGGGCGATCTTGACCTGATTGGGCGCCACGTCGTTGACTGTTCCGAACCGGATATCCGGCGGAAAGATGCGGGCATATGCCGGGACAGCAAGCAACATCAGCAATGAAAACAGGTATTTGCGCATAATTGAATCCCGGGAATGATCGCCCAGAAACGAGTGAGTTGGGTCAATGAGCCCTGTGGTCGCTGATTGTAGCGCAATCCCCTCGTGGCGGTTGCTCGGGCAGATGCGCGTGGCTGCCACCTACAGCAATACCGACTGCCTGCAGTGAGGTGGAATACAGACACAACCTTAGGCAAGTGCTTTAATGAAACCGTACAGTCCCGGCAAGGCAAATACTGCAAAGTGATGATGGGACAGGATGCAATCGTCTAACTGGAGAAAAAATCATGCGCGTAATGTTGCCGCGAAATCTTGCCCTGATGCTGGTCATCACCGGCCTCTTTGCCGCGAGTTCGGCTTTTGCCGATAAACCCGAAGGGGTCGGCGGAGACAAACACGGGGGCAAGCCCCAGGAGTGGCGTAAACAGGAGGCGAAAAGCCACGACAAGGGCGGCAATAAACAGGCCGACGAGCGGCGCAACGAGAAAGGTCGCAAGTATTTCGACGACCGTCATCGTAGCGTTGTGCATGAATACTATGTGGAAAGCTACCGCGCCGGCCGCTGTCCGCCGGGATTGGCCAAGAAAAACAACAGTTGCCTGCCGCCCGGGCAGGCCAAGAAATGGATTGTCGGCCGGCCGCTACCGCAGGGTGTGGTGACCTACGATTTGCCGCCGCAGGTAGTGGTCAGCTTGGGCGTGCCGCCCTCGGGACACCGCTATGTGCGCGTGGCGAGCGATATCCTGCTGATCGCCATTGGCACGGGACTGGTGGTGGACGCGATTCAGGATCTGGGCGGACTATAACGTCCGATTTCCCCATCATGGCAAATCACCGGGGCCAGGCTATCCGCCTGGCCCCGGTTTAGGTATAACCGACGTAGCCGTCAGAAACGCTATTGCAACAGGGCTCTAGCGTACTGATAACGCGCATCCATGCGTCCCAGCAGATCGTGGACATCACAGTGCCAGTCCAGACCGATCACGCGAATGGCATTCTCCGAAAGATCAACCACCTGATTTTCGTCGCGATAGGGTAAATCGAGCCCGTTGCTGATCGCCTCTGCCACGTGGGTAATCGCCGCGAGCTGGCCCAGTTCCGGGCGGTCCGGCTTGTGGTGCTGGCTGATGGCCTCAATGATGTCTGCCGGCAGCCCCCAGCTTTCGGCCACGATTTCGCCAATCTGGCAATGATCCATACCGAACATTTCACGCTCCACCTCGCACAGCGGCCGGGGAGACTGGGCCTGCAAATCGATCACTTGCTGATGCTGCCTGGGGTAGAGATAAGACATCCACAACTTGCCGATGTCGTGCAGCAGGCCGGCCACCAGGGCGTAATCCAGATTCAGGGAAAATTCGCGTGCCAGCTCCTGGGCACAGATTCCTACGGCCAGGCTGTGCTCCCAATAAAAGCGACCGCTCTGCGATTGCCGGGAAAAATCCACCAGGCTGGTCGCCAGAACAATTTCGCGCACACGCCGCATGCCGATAAACGATACCGCGGCCGAGATTCCGCCCAGGGCGCGGTGACCGTGCTGGGATGATCGGTTGGCGGCGGAAAGAACGCGGCCAGCGATCACCGGATCGCGTTGCAGGTGATTGACCAGCACAGTCATGCTGGAATTGTCATCGTCCAGCGCCTTGAGAATGTGCACCACGATGCCGGGAAAGGCCGGCAGTTTGGGCAGGCTGGCCAGAATGGCCGCAGAGGTGATTGTCTGGTCCATCAGCTTTTCCGGTAAGCCAGCAAGGCTTGGTAGAAGGCACGAATATCAGGGGAATCCAGATCGGCGAATTGAAATATCCGGGCTTGCCGGGTTTCTTGCTGCGCCCAGTCTGCCTGGCGTTCGGCTTCGCTGCGGGTATCTTCTTCCTGGATGCAGGCGTATTCCGCATGGTGCGCGGCAAGCTGCTCAAGGCTGGCCTCGGTGAGCACATGCCCGGCAGGCAAGCGCAGCGTCACCCGCCCCCGCTCGATCAATACCAGGGGCTTGGCCAGGACCATGCCGGCGTTGAGATTGAAAAGAGGCAGGTATCTTTGACGTAAATCCATGAGCCGTTTGTCCGATTCAAGGTGACGGGCGAGGTTATCCACGCAGCAACGAAGTCAGTATGGCAGATAAATTACATCAGGTTGTGGTGTGATGCGGGCAGGTAGCGCGTAAGTATGTTCGTGTTTTTGACTGGTGGGCATGCAAGCAGGAGCTGCCATGCTATCCGGCGCGCGGCAACAGGCGTCGGGTGAAGAACAGGTGTGCGGTTCGTAGCGCCAGATAACCTATGAAAAGATTGGCGCCGATAAAAACCGGTATAGCCAGTATTTGTGCTGCACCGATGCCGGCTAACGCGAGTTTCAATCCTGTGACGGTGGCTGCTGCCACGCCGAAGGTATAAGCCCAGTACGAGGGTGAAAAGGGCTGCGCGCCCAGCCAGCTCCCGAGGCGAATCCCCAACAGTAATTGAAACAGGCCGTAGCCCCACAGCATCATCAGCCAGTGATCGGTGCTGCCGGGGCTCAAGAGCAGCCAAGCCATGGCGCATACTACGGGCGGTGCAAACTGGATGCCGAGCAAGGGGCGCTGCGGGGTGGGCAATGCCTTGGGATGCCAAAGACGCTGAATAATCAACGATTCCAGCGCCAGCCAGGAAAACACGCCCGCACCCAGGAAAAGCCAGCCCCAGTCGGCATGGCCCAGGCTGCCAAGTGACGCAGCGCTGGTGAAGTTGCCGGCCACGGTTGGCAGGTACAGCGTCGGCGCGGTATCCAGCGCATCGCGCCCTCCTTGCCACAGATTACCGGTATGCCACAGAGAAAATGCCAGGTGCCAGCTAATTCCCGCTGCCGCAAGAAAATAGGCCAGCGGTCGCGAATAGGGCAATGCGGCCAGGGAGATCAGTAGCGTTGCCACCGCAAGCAGCGCTGGTGTGCTGCCTTGTACCGGGTGCTGGAATTCGTTGCGAACCACGGCAGGATTGCGCAGCGCTTGCACGATATAGCTGACCAGCAATGCCAGCCAGACCAATGTCGCCAGCAGCAACAAACCTTCGCCGATCGCGCGCGGCATACCCCACAAGGAAACGGCCACTCGCCATGCCTGGCCCAACCCGGAAAAGCCGAGCACCATGCCAAAGAACGAAGCGGGAAGCGGTGCACGCGGCATATTGAAATTCCTTGGATTGCTGGACGATTGGCCATGTGGCCGAACTATTGGGATCTGCTCGTTTTTATCTTGCGAACCGGTGGACGCATTGTCGCCCGCCGAGATGCTGGGCGATTTTATGTCGATTTTGTGCCGTTCAGTAATCGTTTGCGATTATTTGGGAGCAATTGGAACTGGGTCGATCAAGGCAAAATTGGGTTCGGCGCGGACGACCGCGAAGGGGAATGGCAGGCTCGGGTGCGGACAGTGGCTATGCGTTTGATGCTAACGCGCTGCCCGCAGGCCCTGTGATTGACTGAAGCGAAGGATGTGAACGATGAGCGAGGGCTTACCGGTGCGCGGCAATGGCCAAGCCCAACTTCGCATCGCGCGACTTGATGTGGGTGCGCAGCCAATCGCTCAGGAAGTTGAACACGCTGACCGAAAGGGTGGATGTCCCGCTCTTGAAGCGCGCCTGCAGTTCCAGCACTTCCGCCACCAGCTTGGTGTGCTCGGCTTTATGTTCGGCATATTCCGCGTAGCTGATTTTCTGCATCAGCATTTCCTCGCGCTTGAAATGACTGGCCGTGTACTGGATCAACTCCGCCAGGATATCCCCCAGAACCGTATTGCCCTTGCCGGCCTTCATCGCATCGTGCAACTTGTTTACCAGATCAACCAGTTGCTTGTGGTCGCTATCGATTTGAGCGTTGCCGACGGAAAGATCGTTCGTCCAATTAAAATATGCCATGAAAACTCCTGTTGTGAGATGTCGTTAGATTCGCCGGTCGCACGCCAGCGTAGGGCACTTCGATTGCGCCCGTATTAAACCACATCCAAAGTAATGTTATTTGATGCAATACAGAAGTCGTGCGTGTGCTCGCCAGTGCTGCGGCCCATGCCATTTCGCGCGCTCGAAATCCATCGTCAGGCATTGCGCGGGTGTTACCGAGGGATGGGTTGCAAGGCTTTTTCCAGCGAGTCCAGGCGCGGATCGGCGGGCCAGCACTTCCGATTGGCGGCCCTGCTCTAGCAGATACTGGCCCAGATTGTGATAGGCCGGCAGCAGGGGCTGGGGCGGTGGCAAGCGCACTCGGGCCGCACTGATGCTCGGTCTGCGGGAAGAAGGGAACCTCGGCCAGCTAGACCGTGGCGGGGCGGCCAGTACGGGACTCCAGCAAGGCAAGCGTCTGCGGCGCCGCGCAGGCGGTCAGCAGCAGCGCGGCGAGCACGCAAAGCCAACGCAAGGCTTAACGGATGGAGCGGGTGAAGGGGTACACCTTGATCAAACCGAGGATATCGGTGATCAACAGAACGATGAACACGGGAAAGACTGCTCCCGGATCTTCACAACGAGCAGTGTTGAGACCGATGTCAATCACCGCTAACCTTGATATGGGCATAGGCGGGCCAAGCAGGCCGGCTTGGTTTATTCCCAGCGGCTGCCGCTGGCGAGGTTGCCGCCGACCACGGTGCCTATCACCGCGCCGACGGCCGTAGCGGCAGTACGACCGTTGCCCTTGCCGACCCCATTGCCGATAAGCCCACCCGCCACGCCGCCGATCACCTGCCCGACGAGCCGGTCGGAAGGACCGACATACGCCACGGCGCGCTCGGGGTAGCGCGGTGCCGGCGCATAGACCGGACGATCCCGGTACACGATCCGCTCCCGATAAACCACGGGCGGGGCTTGGTATACGACCTGCGGCTCATCGTAGACATGATGAACCACAACATGCTTCACCCGTTGGTGATGGCGGGGCTTGTAGTAGTAGTCATCATCGTGATGCCGATCTGCGAATGCGTTGGTACTGAACACGACGGTGGCAAGCACCATTGGAAGCCATAGTTTGTTCATGATTTTTCCCTGGATGAGTCTTGTTGTGTCACGGGAAGAACTATATTCATTTGCGGGGTTGGCGGCTGTGATGACCTTCACAGGGCGCTGGCTGGGCTGCTGGCAGCCAGATTACAGCCTGGCCATCGTGAGAATGAATGCCATGCCGCCGCCAAGAGTTTATGCAACGCGTGAACGATGTGATTTTGTATGTATCGAGGCCGGCCATCGGATATGCCACCCCCGCCAGCTTGAAAAGCAAAAGGCCCAGACAGAAGTCTGGGCCTTGAATTTGGTGGCTATGAGTGGACTTGAACCACTGACCCCAGCATTATGAGTGCTGTGCTCTAACCAGCTGAGCTACATAGCCTTAAAACAGAGGCGCGATTCTGCCAGCCCCGCCTACCCGCTGTCAATACTTTGCCGTGGAAAAACGATACCTTCAAATTTCACCGGGCCGGACCAATTAGCTTCGGGGCTTATCCTTCACCAGTGGCAGTGCGTTGTTGAACTGCTGAATCAACCCGGGAGGAGTTTTCCGGCTGCACATCAGGTAACGATACTCCTCGGGCGGCATATCCGGAAAACTCAGCGGCACAATGTCTTCAACCCGGATTTGCGCCTCTTTCAGGTAGTAATCCAGTTCTTCTGCGTTAATAAAAACAGCATCCACACGCCAGGCCACCAGTTTGCGCAGGTTGGTTGAGACACTCGGAGCCACGTCAAGGCGGTCGCCCAGTGGCAGTAAAAGATCATCCAGTTTTTTGCCATAGGAAAAACCCGCCACGACACCGACCCGTAGCTTGGGTGCGGCAAGCAGTGCGCTCAGGCTGGGATGGTTGCGGAAGGAATCATGTTTTGTCGCCCGTACCACGACTAGCATCGGGGCATTCTGGGTGATCGGCGCGGAAAACACGGCAAAGGATTCGCGCTCCGGCGTTTTGAACCAGCCAATCGAGCAGGTTGGCACTTGGTTGGCCCGGATTTCCTCGATGGCACGCCGGGGGGAGCGGGATTGAAAGCTGAAAGTATGACCGGTCAATGCCGCTTGAACCCGCTCCAGCACAATACCGGCAGGCTTGCCCGTGCTATCCGTGTAATACAACGGCGGCTTCTCAATGTAGGTCAGCAGCAGATGGTCGGCGAAAGCGGGCGCGCAGGCCTGAAGCATGGCCGACAGTAGCCCAATCCCAAGCGGGGAAAGCGTGCGCATCATGTTGAACGGGCCATGGCAGGGCATATCCGGATCAGACCGGCCCGGCACCGGGCAGCGCCATGATTTCGACACAGATCGGGTCAAGGCCCGTGGCATGGCGCTGTACCGGCGCCAAGCGACCGCTGTCGGCAGCGATGGCATACACGGTCAGGTGGGCAGAAATCTGCCCGGCGGCAATCAACCAGCGGCCGGAAGGATCGATACCCATGCCGCGCGGCTGGGTTTCGGTCGGGTAGTGATCGATCAGTGAAAGTTCGCCGTTGCGCGGATCGATGGCGAAAACCGCAATCATGCTGGCGGTGCGATCCGTGGCATACAGGAAGCGGCCATCGGGCGTGGCGCGTATTTCAGCCGCCCACGGTTTGCCGTCAAAACCGGGCGGCAGCATGCTGATCGATTGTTTTAATGCCAGCGTGCCGGTGGCGGCATCAAAGTCGAACAGGTCGATACTGCCGTCAAGCTCGTTCAGGCAATGCACATGCCGGTTATCCGGGGAAAACACCAGATGGCGCGGACCGCTGCCGGCGCGCACCTGGATCAGTGCGGGGTCGTTCGGCGTAATGCGCCCATCGTCGTGCAGGCGGTAAATCCGGATCGCATCGGCGCCAAGTGTGGGCACCAGCAGCCAGCGGTTGCTGGCATCGATCACGGCCGCATGGGCGCGCGGCAGATCGTGCTCGATCTGGCTAGGCGGCAGCGGTGCGCCTTGGGCATCGAGCGGGAAAACGCTCAGGCTGTTGCCACCGTAAGAGGCGGAAAATGCCACGCGCCGGTTCCTGTCGCTTGACACGAACGTGGCGGGACCGGGGGCGGCGGTGCTACCCAGCAGCGTCAGGCAACCGCTCTGCGCGTCGAGAGCCAGTGCGGCAACGCCATTATCCTCGCGCATGCCCGCATACAGGATCTGCCGATCCGCGCTGATGCGCAGCGGCTGCGGCATGCCCGGCATCACGCATGAATCGATGGCGGCCAGTTGGCCGGTTGCCGTATCAAGGGAAAAAGCCTGGATTTCCCGGCTTTGGGAGCAGGAAACGTAAACGCAGGTCCGCGCCATGGGGCACCTCACGCAAAAATAGGAAGCGAAGCCGGCCGGTAAGCCGGGTTCTGTTCGCCGGTTGCCCGGCGCGACAGTCATTCCTCTAGGCCCATTGTTACCAAGGGGCTCAAGCAACACACCCGCAGGCTCGGCGGACCGCTTCAATGCCTGCTGCTTGGTCTTGCTCCGGATGGGGTTTACCCTGCCGTCCGTGTTACCACGTCCGCGGTGAGCTCTTACCTCGCCTTTTCACCCTTACCTGTGAAGGAGACCGAAGTCCCCAACCATCGGCGGTTCAGCTCTCTGTTGCACTTTCCGTCGCCTCGCGGCGCCCGGCTGTTAGCCGGCATCCTGTCCTGTGGAGCCCGGACTTTCCTCCCCCCGTTTGCACGGGCGGCGACTGTCTGGCCTGCTTCGCGGGGTGGATTATCCTTGAGTCGGGCAGTAACAGCCAGCAATGACTTTTATTTCTGCTGTTCGTCGAGCGGCAGGCCGGTCAGCGCGGCCAGCGCGCCGGCCAGTTGGCTGGCCTTGGCCACGCCGCGCTGTGTGGCCCGGAAACGGGCGAACACGAATGGGTTGCCGGACCGACCGGTCAGCATCACCCAGACGCTGTCGCGCCCGAAGATGTTCGGCTCCTGCTCAAGCGTGACGGCGGAAAACTGGCTGACGGGATACGCCTGCCGCCACAGCGGCACCAGCCCGAGCAGGCCATAGTGCCGCTCGATCATCGTTGCTGTGGCGCGTTGCTCGGCCGGTATCGCCCAGAAGGCGGCGCCCAGCGCCAGCATCGAATACCAGAACAGGCCGAAGAAATGGTTTTCCAGCTTGGGCGATTCGATCAGCGGCAAGCCCCACCACGCAGCGGCGGCCAATCCGGCGCCGAACAGCCACCAAGCCGGGCTGCTGATCGTGCGATGAACAATCACTTCAGTTGCCATGCAATGCTCTCGCCGGCGCGCAGCGGCACCACCGGGTGGCTGCCCGCCGGGTATTCGGCCGGGACGGTCCAGCTCTCTTTTACCAGCGTCACGGTGCCGCTGTTGACCGGCAAACCGTAGAACGCCGGGCCGTTCAGGCTGGCAAAGGCTTCGAACTTGTCGAGCGCGCAGGCGGCATCAAACACTTCGGCATACAGCGGCAGCGCGGCGTGCGCGGTATACATGCCGGCGCAACCGCAGGCGGTTTCCTTGGTGTGCTTGGCGTGCGGCGCACTGTCGGTGCCGAGGAAGAACTTGCTGTTGCCGCTGGTCACGGCTTCGACCAGGCGCTGGCGGTGCGTTTCGCGCTTGAGCACCGGCAGGCAGTAGAGGTGCGGACGAATGCCGCCGACCAGCATCGCGTTGCGGTTCATCAGCAGGTGGTGCGCAGTGACCGTAGCCGCGACATTGGCCGGCGCGGCCAGCACAAAGTCAGCCGCCTGCGCGGTGGTGATGTGCTCCATCACCACCTTCAGTTGTGGTAGGCGCGCGATCAGCGGCTGCAGGATCGTATCGATGAACACGGCTTCGCGGTCGAACACGTCGACGGCCGCATTGGTCACTTCGCCATGCACCAAGAGCGGCAGGCCCAGTTCGGCCATTTTTTCCAGCGTCGGCATCACCTTGTCGAAACTCGTCACGCCGCTATCGGAGTTGGTCGTCGCGCCGGCCGGGTAGAGCTTCACGGCGTGGATAAAGCCGCTGGCCTTCGCCTTCTCGATCTCGGCCGGCGGCGTGTTGTCGGTCAGATACAGCGTCATCAATGGCTGGAACGTACTCCCGGCGGGCAGCGCGGCCAGGATACGTTCACGATAGGAGGCCGCGAGTTCGACGGTGGTGACCGGCGGGCGCAGATTGGGCATCACGATGGCGCGGGCAAATTCGCGCGCCGTATGGGCCACAACCGCCGCCATCATCTCGCCATCGCGCAGGTGCAGATGCCAGTCGTCCGGGCGGGTAATCGTAAGGGTCTGGGTCATGATCAACGCTTCCTTATCAAAAACAGGTATTGGTGCGCGTCTTGCCACTGCTCCAGCAATTCATTGCCGGTCTGTTTGCAAAACGCCGCGAAATCGGTCGGCGTGGCCGGGTCGGTGCACGTCACCTGCAGTACCTCGCCGCTTTGCAGCGGGGCGAGCGCTTTCTTGGTACGCAGAATCGGCAACGGGCAATTGAGGCCGGAAAGATCGATGGCCAGATTCGGGGCAGGGCGGGCAGTCATGCCAAAGTCCTCAAAGACTTGCAAAAATGGCATTGTACCGCGCGCGACAGGACGCCTGTACCTGCGCCATAATGGCTGAGAGTGTGAATCATTGGCGTATACGGGAGATGGCAATGAAAAAAATCCGGGTATGGGACCCGCTGGTGCGCGTGTTGCACTGGATTCTGGTGGCTTGCGTGATCGGCAACCTGCTCAATGAAAGCGGTTATTTCGCCCACCGCACGCTGGGGTTGATGGCCGCCGGCGCGGTGACCTTGCGCCTGATCTGGGGTTTTGTCGGCCCGCAATACGCGCGTTTTTCCGACTGGTTTCCCACGCCCTCGCGTCTGGTTCCGTACATGAAGGCGCTGCTGCGCAACGAGGCGCCGCGCCATATCGGACATAACCCGGCCGGTGCGGTCATGATGCTGGCCTTAATGGCGCTGGTATTCGGACTGGGTCTTTCTGGCTACCTGATGACCACCGATCCCTATTACGAAAATGAAACGTTGCTGGAAATCCATGAAAGCCTGGTCGGCATCCTGATCGGCGCCGTGATTCTGCATGTGCTGGCCGCGTTGTATGAAAGCTGGAAACACCGCGAGAACCTGATCGGCAGCATGGTGCATGGCTACAAGCCATTGGAGCCGGGCGCCAGGCACGATGATGAGAAAGCCTAGATTCCCGCGCATTCCTTGAGCGGGTGGGTGCAAATTGCTACGATGCGCGCTTCCAAGGAGAGTTCCCATGTTGTCACGCCGGCTTTATTGTCTGATCCTGTTGTTGGCCACGAGTCTGGCCTGTGCCGAAAAAAAAGAAGACAGCGACGTTCAACGCTGGATGAAAACGGACCGCGAAAACATGCCACCACCCGAGGAACAGGCATTTCCGATGCCGGATCTGGCAAAACTGAAGGATTGGCGGGTATACGATGCCGGGCGTTCGATGGGCTCGACCCGGGTGGAAATTGCCACCGATTCGGT
Source organism: Pseudomonadota bacterium (assembly GCA_018261735.1). Classification (GTDB taxonomy): domain Bacteria; phylum Pseudomonadota; class Gammaproteobacteria; order Burkholderiales; family Chitinibacteraceae; genus Formivibrio. Next base: position 296,968 of record JAGTRM010000001.1, on the reverse strand, counting down.
TTCGCTGGGCAAGGAAGACCGCATCTTGCGCTATGCGATCGCCGTCATTCCCTCGACCGGGCTGCGCAATGTGTTTTTTGAAGGGCTGGATTGCTATTCATCGCGCTATCGCAATTATGCCTGGGGCAACCCGGACCAAAGTTGGCGCCAGAATGAAACGGTGGTCTGGCGCGTGGCCAGCAAGGGTGTGCGCAATGCCTGGCAGGGCGCATTGATTGAGGATTTCTGCGGCGATGCCGGCCCCTATTCGCAGGAAGTCGTTGTGAATTCGCTGAAAAAAGGAACGTTGCCGCCCAAGAGCAAGGACTGACTTCCTATCTTCCATTAAAAAAGGGACGCAACAGCGTCCCTTTTTTACTCTATTCAAAAATGCCTTACTCGGCATCGCCCGCCAGCAGCTTTTGCAGTTCGCCCGAGGCGTACAACTCTTTCATGATGTCCGAACCGCCGATAAATTCGCCGCGGATATAAAGCTGCGGGATCGTTGGCCAGTTCGCATATTCCTTGATGCCCTGGCGAATGGCCTCATCGGCCAGCACGTTGACCGCGGCAAATTCGGCGCCGCAGTTTTTGAGTATTTGTACTGCACCCGAGGAAAAACCGCATTGCGGAAAGGTCGGCGTGCCTTTCATGAACAGCACAACCGGGTTCTGGGTCACGATCTGATGGATTTGCTCTTGGGTGCTCATGGCGGGTCTCGCATGGTTGACAATTTCACTCAACCATTATGGGGGCGCACTCCATGCTTCACAAGACTAAAAATTTACCGGACGCCGCCGCTGATCCGCTCGTGCCCGGCCAGATCGCGCCAGCTTTGCACATCTTGATAGCCCGCTGCCTGCAGCAATTCCCGGCTGGCCGCGCCCTGGTCCCAACCATGCTCGAACAATAGCCAGCCGCCCGAAATCAGGTGTGCGCGGGCACCCGCCACAATCGTGCGCAGATGGCTCAATCCGTCACAGTGATCCGTCAGCGCGCCGCGCGGTTCGAAACGCAAGTCGCCCTGCTGCAGATGCGGATCATGCTGCTCGATATACGGTGGATTGGAGACGATCAAGTCGAACATTTCGCCAGCCAGCGCGGCGAGCCAGTCCGATTCGACAAAGCGCACCTCGGCCCCCAGTTGCCGGGCATTGTCCGTTGCGACCGCCAGCGCCTCCGCCGAGATATCCACTGCGGTCAGCGCCAGATCGGGGCGTTCGAGCTTGAGCGTGACCGGAATGCAGCCCGAACCGCAGCCGAGATCGAGCACCTGCGCCTGGCGCGGCGCGCGCGCCAGCGCCAGCTCGACCAGCAGCTCGGTTTCCGGACGGGGGATCAGCACCGCCGGCGAAACGCGGAAATCACGCCCGAAAAACTCGCGCCGCCCGGTGAGATAGGCCACAGGCTCCCCGGCGTGCCGGCGCGCGGCCAGTTCGCTGAAGGCGGCGGCCAGTTGCGGGTCGGCTTCGTCGCGATCATGCGCGATCAGCCAGGCGTGATTTTTGCCGCTGGCGTGGGCGAACAAAGCCAGCGCATCACTGCGCTCAAGGCCGGATTGGCGCAGCAAGGCTGAATAGGTGAGGAGTTGGCTAGTCATTCGCGCATTATCCGCGCAACGCACGCTGCAACTCAAACCGGCGCACGTTGTTTTTGCCGTGCTAAACTCGCGCAGCCATTGGATGGGAGGGCGCAACATGTCGGCAACCGAGCGCAAAAACAAGGAAGTCCTGCAGCAAACCCTGCAGGAAGTAAAGCACCTGCTTGGACGGCAGCGGCTGGTTGAAGGCATGGTGCACAAGCAGGATATGCCCAAGCACGATCTGGTGGAAAACCTGGTGCACAAACAGAATCTGGTCGAACTCAGCCACCGGCTGGAAACGCTCGAGCCCGCCGATATCGCCGGCATCATCGAAGCACTGCCGCATGCCGACCGCTCGCTGCTGATCGGGCTGATTCCGATCGACCGCCTGGGCCTGGTGCTGCTCGATCTGAACAACAGCGTGCGCGAAGTCGTACTGGTTGGCATCGAGCAACCGACGCTCAATACCATGGCGCAGAGCATGGAGTGGGAAAAGCTGGTACGCCTCGCCAGCAAGCTGCCGGCTCCGCGCCTGGCACCGTTGCTGGAATCGCTGGAAGAAGCGCGGCGCGAAGAATTGCAGTCGGCACTCTCGGTGCGCCAGATTCCGATCGGCTCGATCAAGGCCTTCGTGCTGCAATCGGGGCGGCTGATGCAACTGCCGAACCTGACCGCCGACGATCTGCTGCGCCCGGATATTCTCTGGGTCGACATGGTCGATCCAACCGACGACGAGCGCGAACTGGTGCAAAGCTCCTTCCGCCTCGAACTGCCGGAAGACGAAGAACTCGAAGACATCGAGGAATCCGCCCGCTGTTATATCGACGAAAACGGGCTGCATATCAGCTCGTTCTTCCTGCACAAGGATGATTCCGAAGCCAGCAACGTGACGGTTTCGTTCACGCTGCACGCCGGGCGTCTGCTGACGATCCGTCAGGAAGAACTGGCGGTTTTCCGCCTGTTCCGCCTGCGCGCGCGCATGCAGCCGGGCATGGTGGCGAACGCGCAGGATATCCTGCTTTCCATTTTCGATGCGGCAGTGGAATACGATGCCGACATGCTGGAGGCGGTTTACAACGATCTGGAGCCGATCAGCCAGCGCGTGCTGAATCACAGCAACGAAATGGATGACCAGGGCATGGCCGAAACCGTGGCCAAGCTGGCCACCTACGAGGATATTAACGGCAAGGTGCGTCTGGATCTGATGGATACGCGCCGGGCGCTATCCTTCCTGTTGCGCAGCCGCACGCTGGCATCGGAGCAGGAAGCCAATCTGCGCGAGATCCTGCGCGACCTGGAATCGCTGAACAACCACACCGGCTTCTTGTTCGACAAGGTCAACTTCCTGATGGACGCGGTGATGGGCCTGATTAACCTGGCCCAGAACACGATCATCCGTCGCCTGACCGTGTTGAGCGTCGTGTTCATGCCGCTCAACGTCGTGGCCGGCATCGGCGGCATGTCCGAATTTTCCATGATGACGCAGGGCATCCCCTGGCCGATTGCCTACGGCAGCTTTGTGGTCGGGATGCTATCGATTGCCGGGATCACCCTGCTGATCCTGCGCCACTACGAAAATCGCAAGAAAAATCGGCTGAAGAATCGCGGCTGAGCGTCAGATTTACCGCCCCATGCCCCCAACCTGCTGCGCAAGATAGGTCGCGTAGTTGTCGGTCATGCCGCCGATGAAATCGAGCACGCGGCGGTAGGTCTGGTAGAGCGGCCATTCCTTGCGCGGCGCGTTATATTCCATCAGGTCGAGGATGCGCTGCATGCGGAACGGCATCTGCGGCGAAACCTTCAACTGGTAGGCCGCGTTGCAGAAGGCATCGAGCAGAATATCCAGGCAGGTGAAGGCGCCAACCTCGACTTCGACCTTGTGGCGGGCATTGAAGATGCGATCGCGCGCCAGTTGCTTGGCCTGTGCAATGCCTTCGCGGATAAAGCCGGGGCAGTCGTTGAGCAGATCGCCCTGGTAGCTGCCTGCGAGCATGCGCCGGTGCTGGTTCACGAAGGCTTCGGCCACTTCGCGCACGCAGCGGTCGATCGCCTTGCCGCGCAGCAGCGCCATCTTGCGCCGCAGCGACGGGGCGGCGGCCAGTTCCATCTGCAGCAGCTCGTTGCCGCCGCAAATCTTCAGCAGCAACGGTTCCACGGTTTCGTAGGGCAGCATGCCGATCTCGATGCCGTCTTCCAGATCCAGCACCGCGTAGCAGATGTCATCCGAGGCTTCCATCAGGTACGAGAGCGGATGGCGCGCCCATTTGCCCGGGGCGAGTTCGGGCAGGCCGAGCTCGGCCACTGTCTGTTCCAGCAGGAGCTTTTCGCTCTGGAAACAACTGAACTTGCCCTTGTCGCCGGCATGCTCGCAGGTCCACGGGTATTTGAGCGTGGCACCCAGCGTGGCGAAGGTCAGGCGCATGCCGCCGTCGAAGCGGTGGTTTTCCAGCTGGGTGACAACACGGAAACCCTGCGCGTTGCCTTCGAAGGTCTGTAGATCGCGCCGCTCTTCCGGCGTCAGGTTCTGGAACAAGTAGGCGTGCTCATCGCGACGGAACCAGTCGCGGATCGCATATTCGCCGGCATGGCCGAACGGCGGGTTGCCGATGTCGTGCGCGAGGCAGGCCGCCTGCACGATCGCGCCGATATCGTAAGGCGTGATGTCCGCCGGCAGCTCGCCCGCCAGGCGGCGCGCCACCAGCAGCCCCAGGCTGCGCCCGACACAGCTGACCTCGATCGAATGCGTCAACCGGGTGTGAACATGGTCGTTTTCCGTCATCGGGTGGACTTGGGTCTTGCGCCCCATGCGCCGGAACGGGCTGGAGAAAACGATGCGGTCGTGATCCTTGTGAAAATCGCTGCGCCCGGATTCGGGCGAGGTGAGGATATGCGGTTCTGCCCCGATACGGTTGGCCGACAGCAGCTGGTTCCAGTCCATCATGTGGTATTTCTTTCCCGTTGTTTCAAGGTGGCATAAAAAGGCGGAATCTCGTCCGGCGCCAGCGGTTTGCTGAAGAAATAGCCCTGGATCACGTCATTGCCCATTTCGGCCAGCAGGCGGGTCGTTTCGGCATCTTCCACCCCTTCGGTGACGACCGTCAGACCCAGCAAGTGTGACAGCTCAATGATGGTGCGCACAATGCCGGCATCTTTTTGCGATTCGCGCATGGATACAATAAAGCTGCGGTCGATCTTGAGTTCGTCGATGGGCAGCTGTTTCAGGTAACTGAGCGAGGAATAGCCGGTGCCGAAATCATCCAGCGCAAGCTTGCACCCCAGGCCTTTGAGTGCACGCAGGGATCGCAGCGCATCGCCGAGGTTGCCGATCAGGGCCGATTCGGTGATTTCCAGGATCACGCGGTGCGCCGGCACCTGCCACAGCGTCAGGGCATCCTGGATCCTGGCGGGCAATTCGCGATCCAGCAGATTGCTCGGGGCCAGGTTGATGCTGATCGAGCCGGGAATGCCGGCCTTGAGCAGCTTGGCATATTCGCGCAGGCTGGCGTTGAGGATCCAGTGCGTGAGCGAGCCCATCAGGCCCAAGTGCTCGGCCACCATGATGATCTCGTCGACGCGAACCTGGCCCAGCTTTTCGTCCTGCCAGCGCAGCAGCGATTCCATGCCATACAGGCCGTAGCGGCGGCAGTACACCTGGGGCTGAAAGACCAGATTGAACAGGTTGTGTTCCAGCGCGTTGCGCAGCGGCGCTTCCAGGCGGTGCAGCGAGAAATTCAACCGATCCTGCTCCGCGTCATAGATGCCAATCCCGTCGGCAGGATTGGACCGGGCGGCGTTGGTGCTAGCCTCGAGCAGCTGTTTGGCGGTTTCGCCGTGCTGCGGTGACAAGGCAATCCCGATCCGCGGATGCAGGCGCACCGCATTGCCATCCTGCATCAGGATGGCATCGTTGAAGCATTGCATGACGCGATTGGCCGCGAGCAGCGCGTGCCCTTCGCCGTTCAGGTTCGCCAGCACCAGCCCGAAGCTCTGCCGGTCGAGCAGCAGCAGGGTGTCTTGATTGCGCAGCAGCGCGGCAAGGCGTTGCGCCAGGACCTGCAGCAGCGCATCGGAATAAACATGCTGGCCATGGGTGATCTCGGTGTACAGCAAGGCCACGATCCGGTTCTCCCCGGTCTGGCTTTGTGCCTGTGCCAGTGCTGCGGGCAGGGCTGCGCGGTCGAGCAATCCGGTCACGGGGTCGCGATCATGACGCCCTCCACTTGCCTGGGGATGCAGCAGCGGTTGCATGGCGGCCAGGCAATCGAGCAGCAAGGGCTCCAGGCAAGAAGGCGTGTGTGTTCTGCTCACCAGCCATTGGCGCCAGGCCACCAGTACCGCGCCAGCCTGCTGCCGGGCCGGAAAGCTCAGGTCCTGCAGCACCGTCATATCATGCCGGCCGGCGGCAAGCTGGCCCAGGTACTGGCAGTAGCAGGCACTATCGCGGGGGAGGCGACAACCAGCGTTCGCCAGCGTTTCTTCGACCATGGCGCGCAGCGCGTTGTCCGGTAGCGATTGGCGCAGATGCCAGTCCCGGAATGCCTGAAGGTGGGCCGGCGCCGGGCCGGACCGAGGATTCATCACAGGAAATACTCGCGCGGATCAATCCCGAAACTGCCGCGCGGCAATACGCGCCGCACGGTGATGGGCTGGTCGCCCGGTCCGGGCGGATCGGTAATCAGGTCCAGGATCAGCGGCTTGGCATGCGCTTGGTGATCGGGGCCAAGAAGGGTCATGACCTTGGGCTTGAGGCGCCGGGTGTAGTTCTGCCCGACCACGATGGCGATATCGCTGCTGGTCAATTCGACCAGGGTGCCGACCGGAAACACGCCCACGCACTGGGCGAACTGCTCGACCAGCACCGGATGGAAAAACCGGTCGCTCCATTTGTACAGCAGCTGCAGCGCTTCATGCGGACTTTTGGCAGCGGAATAGGCCCGGTCGCTGGTGATGGCGGTAAAACAGTCGACGATGCTGGCCATGCTGCCAAAAATACCCAGCGATTCCCCTTTCAGTCCATAGGGGTAACCGCTGCCGTCGTAGCGCTCGTGATGACGCGCGACCATATCGAAGACATCCATCGGCACATCGTCCATCTGGCCGAGGATATCCAGGCTGTGCTGGACGTGCGTTTTCATCAGCATGAACTCGCCCGGCGTATAGCGGCCCGTGTGGGTGAGCAATTCGTTCGGCAGGCGCATTTTGCCGATATCGAGCATCAGCCCGGCAAAGCCGAGCTTGTGCAGGTCTTCACGGGGAAAACCCAGTTCTCGGCCAAACGCAAGGAGATAGATCGAGGAATCGATTGCATGGCTGTAGCTGTAGCTGTCGCGATCTTTCATTTGCGACAGCCAAAGCAGGGCATTGGGATTGCGGATGATCGAATCGACCATCGTCGATACGGCTTCGTTCACTTCTTCGGAATGCGGCTGCGTGTCTTCGCGTGCCGAGGTCATCAGTTCCGACACTAGCGATTGCGTGGCATCGTGCACGCTGCGCGCCGCGCTGATTTCCTGCTCGACCGGCGCACTCTCCTCGTAAATGACAATGCGGGGCGCGCTGGGCGGTGCATCCTCATCACGGCGCATGCGGGCCGAACTGAACATTTCCCGCAAGGCAAGCAGGATGCTCAGTCGCTCCTGCTCCTCGGGGGGATGACGGGAAATATCAAGCTTGTCTTCCGGATTACCCACAGGCTGTACCGCAAAGTTGTTCCAATGGAACGGGCCGCCGACCGAGCGCGCCAGGTCAATCGTCACATACTGGCAGTACTGGCTCAGCTCATCCAGCTGCGCCCCGTTTTCGATCAGGAATCCTTGCAGCAGAAAGGGCGTATCCAGCCACGGACGATCGAGCTCGGTCACGAACATGCCGATCTGGAGCTGGGAAATGTGCAGCCGGTTTTCCACAATCAAATATCCGGAATGAACGCGAAAAGGGTGCTGCAGTGCAATAGGCAGCGGCTCGATTTGCAGTATAGTCACCCACTGACCATTGTTGAGATGAAAACCGGAGCCGGGCAAATGGACGGCGCCCTGCCGGAGCTGGCATCGGTCATGGGCTTGCTGCGTGCAAATCCCAGCCTTTTCAGGGCAATGCGCGCTGTCCTGCCCCCCATATTTTGCTAGAATACTCGCCGTTTTTTAATGAGGACGATCATGGCGTTGCTCGAGATTCGTGATGTGGTCAAAACGTTTGGCGACTTCACTGCCGTCAACCACGTCAGTCTTGCCGTCGAGGCCGGCGAATTCTTTACTCTGCTCGGCCCTTCCGGCTGTGGCAAGACCACGCTGCTGCGCATGCTGGCCGGGTTCGAGGCGCCGGATTCGGGCGAGATCATCCTCGACGGCCGGAACATGGCCAATGTGCCGCCGGAAAAGCGCCCGGTGCATACCGTGTTCCAGAATTACGCGATTTTCCCGCACATGACCGTGGCGCAGAACATTGCCTTCCCGCTCAAGATGGCCGGGGTGCCGGAGCCGGAACTGAAGGCGCGCGTGGAAGAGGCGCTGGAGGATGTGCGACTGCAAACCTTCGCCAAGCGCTTCCCGCACGAGATGTCCGGCGGCCAGCGCCAGCGCGTGGCGATTGCCCGTGCGCTGGTGAACCGCCCGCGCGTGCTGCTGCTGGACGAGCCGCTTTCCGCGCTCGACGCCAAGCTGCGCGAACAGATGCAGATCGAATTGATCACGCTGCAAAAAGAGGTCGGCGTGACCTTCGTCTACGTGACGCATGATCAGGGCGAGGCGCTGGCGCTGTCGCACCGCATCGCGGTGATGAACAAGGGCCAGGTCGAACAGCTCGATGTACCCGAAGCCATCTACAGCTATCCGAAGAGCCGCTTCGTGGCGGATTTCATCGGCCAGTGCAATTTGCTCGATGCCACGGTGCGCGAAATCGGCAGCGACCGCATGAAGATCGAGATCGCCGGCGTCGGCATGGCCGAAGCCTTGCCGGTCGAAGGCGCGAGCGTGGGCAAGACCGGTGCGCTGTCGCTGCGCCCGGAGAAAATCAAGCTCGGCGTGACCCTGCCATCCGATGATCCCGATGAAGTGCACTTCAAGGGCCGCGTGCACGATTGCCTGTATCTGGGCGACGTGACGATCTACATCATCGAGCTCGATAACGGCATGCTGGTCGAAACCATGCTGCCCAATTCCGATCCGGGCAAGGCCAAGTTCTTTGATGACAACGATGCGGTGGAACTGGCCTGGCGCTTCGATGCCGGCCACTTCCTCCCGGCCTGACGGGCATTTGCGATGGCATATAACAATAACCGTGTTTCCAAGTGGCTGATCTCCGGCCCGCCGCTGCTTTACCTGATCCTGTTCTTCGCGATCCCGACGCTGATCATGGCATTTGCCGCGTTCCGCTTTCCCGGCGATTACGGCGGTCTGTTGCCGCTGGTCGGCACGAACGACGCAGGCGCGACCGCCTTGCTGGTCAACAGCGAAAACTGGCGCGATTACCTGACGCTGGAAAACTTCGGGCGCTTTTTTGATGACCCGATTTACATCGAGCTGTTCGTCAAATCGTTCTGGTATGCCGGCATCACCACGCTGAGTTGCCTGGTGCTGGCCTATCCGCTGGCCTGGCTGATCGCGCGCAGCCCGAAGAAGTACCGCGATCTTTTGGTGCTGCTGGTGATCCTGCCGTTCTGGAGCAATTTCCTGATTCGTGTCTACGCCTGGATGATCATTCTTGGCCCGCAGGGCTATCTCGCTCGGGCGGCCAATGGCGTTCTGGCGCTGTTCGGCGTTGGCCCGGTGCAGATCCTGTTTTCGCACTTTGCCGTGATCGTGGTGCTGGTCTATGTGCACCTGCCGTTCATGGTGCTGCCGCTCTATGCCAACCTGGAAAAGCACGACATGAACCTGCTCGATGCGGCGCAGGATCTGGGCGCCAATACGTGGCAGCGTTTCTGGCGCATTACCTGGCCGCTGTCGTTGCCGGGCGTGTTCGCCGGCGCGGCGCTGGTGTTCATTCCGGCACTGGGCATGTTCGCGGTGCCCGATCTCGTCGGCGGCACCGACGGTTTCATGATCGGCAACCTGATCAAGCAGCAGTTCCTCGATAGTCGCGACTGGCCGTTCGGCTCGGTGCTGTCGATCATGCTGACGCTGGCAGTATTGCTGCTGGCCGCGATTGCCGGCTGGCTCGGGCGGGGAGGCAAGCGCGATGCACTTTAAGCAAAACAAGGTCCTATGGGCCATCGCCGGGCTGGTGTACGCGTTTTTGTACCTACCGCTGCTGATCGTGGTGATCTATTCGTTCAACGATTCGCGCCTGAATGCCGAGTGGGTGGGCTTTACCCTGCACTGGTACCACGTGCTGTTCGCCGATGAGCAGATGCTCTCCGCCGCGCGCAACTCGCTGGTCATCGCGCTGATCACCAGCGGCATCGCGACCTTTCTGGGCACCATGGCGGGCCTGGCCATGTACAAGTACAAGCTGCGCCTGCTGCCGGTGCTGGTGCTCACGCCGATTGCGATCCCGGAAATCCTGATGGGGCTGTCGCTGCTGGTGTTTTTCGTGACACTGAATTTCACCATGGGCTTTGTCTCGATCACGCTCGCGCATATCGCCTTTTGCATCGGCTTTGTCGCGATCGTGGTGCGCGCACGGCTGCAGGGCATGGACGAAGCGCTGGTCGAGGCCGCGCGCGACTTGGGCGCCACGCCATTCAACGCGTTCCGCCTGATTACGCTGCCGCTGATCATGCCCGGCATCGTGGCCGGGGCGCTGATGGCGTTCACGCTGTCGATCGATGATTTCGTGATCACCTATTTCACTGCGGGCGCGGGCGCGACGACACTGCCGCTGCAAATCTACTCTATGCTGAAGATCGCCGTGACGCCTGAAGTCAACGCGATTTCCTCCCTGCTGATGCTGCTGACACTGGCACTGATTTTCATTGCCGGCAAACTGGCCCCCGGCGCCCTGCATGCCGAATGACCTGCAAGGAAGGTGCTGGATTGGTGCATAAATAACCCTTATGCACCAAGGTGTTACAGCGTATTCCTCGGGCTGGATTTACGCTTTTCCGTATTGAAAATCATGGCATAATGAGATCCGGGGTGAATCCCCGCATCGTTAACTTGTTGTTCTTTACTCCCCTACGAGGAAGGTGACCACCATGAAAAAACTGCTGCTGGCCCTGCTGGTGGCGGCGGGCGCTGCCCATGCCGAAGACGTACTGCATCTCTACAACTGGAACAACTACCTGGCGCCGGAAACCGTGAAACGGTTCGAGGCCGAATGCAAGTGCAAGGTCGTTCAGGATTACTACGGTGCGATGGAAGAAATGCTGGCCAAGCTTTCCGCCGGGGCCAAGGGTTATGACGTGGTCGTGCCCACCGGTTTTGCCATTCCGCCGCTGGTGAAACAGAACCTGGTGCAACCGCTCGACAAGGCCAAGTTGCCCAATCTGAAGAACGTGGATGCCGGCTTCATGAACAGCCCGTTCGATGAGGGCAACAAGTTCTCGGTGCCGTATGCCTTCACCACCACGCTGGTCGGCTACAACGACGCCAAGATCAAGGAGCTGGGCCTCGACCCGGCTTCGTGGGCGATCATCTTCGACCCGGCCGTCCTCGCCAAGATCAAGGGCAAGGTCACCGTGCTCGACGATTCACGCGAACTGTTCGCCGCCGCGCTGATGTACAACGGCTTCTCCGCCAACTCCACCAATCCGGAAGAGTGGGCCAAGGCCAAGGAAACCATCCTCAAGGCCAAGCCGTTCTGGGCTGCGTTCAATACCCAGAGCTACATCAAGGAGCTGACGCTCGGCAACATCTGGGTGGCGCACGGCTATTCCAGCGACATGTTCCAGGCCAACCTGGATGCCAAGGCTGCCAAGCGCAAGTTCGGCATCGGCTACGTGTTGCAGAAGGAAGGCAATACGCTGTCGCTCGACAGTGTGATGGTGCTCAAATCCGCGCCGCGCCCTGATCTCGCGTACAAGTTCATCAACTTCATGCTCGACGGCAAGAATTCGTCCGAACTGACTAACATGATCGGTTCCGGCAATCCGAACGCGGCCTCGGCCCAGTTCGTGCAGCCGGATATCAAGAAGATCAGCGCGGTCTTCCCGGATGCCGAGGCCAAGAAGAAACTGGTGCAGCTCAGCGCCCTCGAAGGCAAGCCCCTGCGTGAGCTGAACAAGCTCTGGACGCAGGTCAAGACCGCCAAGAAGAAATAACGCGGCTCAACCAGGCGCGGGTGGCCAAGGCCGCCTGCGCCTGGCTGCGGACAAAGTGGTGTGCGGATATTTTCAAGGTCTCGGCCAAGCCGAGCCCGAAACGCAAGGTGTTGATTCCGCAGCCTTGTCATCTATTCCCTCTCCCCCCGCCCTCTCCCTGAGAGGGGGCCGCGCTTTGCGCGAGAGGCATGGTACGAATCTGGCGCGGGTAGCAGATCTGCCCGTATTCTCATGACATGAAGGTTCGGATGCGCGATTTCCCGCCCGTCAGCTACCTTGCACGCGAAAGCGCGCCCTCGCGCCTTGCCCGTTATTCCTTCTATTGCACCTTGCTGCTGATCCTGATCACCAGCCTTTACCCGTTTACCGGCTGGCGTTATACCGGCGCTCCGCTGCTGGCATTTCTTTTCTACCCGCTCCCGTACTATTTCACCGTTTTCGACAACACGATCAACCTGCTGGCGTATGTTCCGTTCGGTTTTTTCCTGGCGCGCATGCTGCCGCAACGCTGGTTTGGCTGGTTGGCGGCCAGCCTGGCCGGCGTATTGGTTTCCACCGCAGTCGAGTTTATCCAGCAATTCCTGCCCAGCCGGATTTCGTCCAACCTGGATATCCTTAGCAATGGCGCCGGTGCCTTGCTCGGCGCCATCCTGGCCCTGGCCTTTTCCAATCGCAGCAGCAAGAGGCTTTGGCTGATCTGGCGCCACGCCACGCTGGCGCCGGGTTCGGCGGCCGAGTGGGGATTTGTCTGGTTGATGCTCTGGTTCGTCTCGCAACTGGACCCAACCCAACCCTTTCTCGGCGTGGTCGTGGTGCCGCGCGGCCTGCCCCAACCGTTTGAATCGCCGCTCAGCAATCCCGCATTTTTCCTGGGTCTGCTTGAGGGGGGCGGCATGATGCTGAATTTGCTGGGCGTGGCCTTTTTTGTCTCGCTGCTGGCGCGCTATACCGCCCAAGTGCCGCGCATGATCGCGCTGACACTGTTGGTCGCGCTGCTCGCCAAAATGAGTTTTGCCGGCATGCTGCTCAAGCCGACTCAGTTCTTCGCCTGGCTGGATTTGAATATTGCCATCGGCGGCACGGCCGGATTGCTGCTGCTGTCGTTGCTCTGGCGCCTGCACAGTCGCTTGCGCGCCTTGCTGGGGTTGTTGGCGTTGCTGGCCGCACAAGCCATCAGCTGGATCTGGCCATTGACCCCGCAATTTTCAGCGATGCTGCCACTGTTCCGCTGGCACTACGGGCATCTGGAACACCTCAGCGGCCTGGCGAACATCATCAGCGACATTTGGCCACTGGGGGCAATGGGCTGGCTGGCCTGGATGACGGTCCGGCCCAGCCCGGAAGAAGGATGGATACATGAAACCCAATTTCCCCGCTATTGAGCAAGTGGCCGAGCGCCTGCTGGCTGCCGAGCGCGTGCTGTTCATCACCGGCGCCGGCATTTCGGCCGATTCCGGCCTGCCCACCTATCGCGGCATCGGCGGGTTGTACAACGATCAACACACCAGCGAGGGCATGCCGATCGAGGTGGCGCTCTCCAGCGAAGTCATGCGCCGCACGCCGGCGGTCACCTGGAAGTATCTGGCCCAGATTGAAGCCGCCTGCCGCGCGGCCAAGCCCAATGCCGCGCACGAGATCATCGCCCGGCTGCAGGCGCATCGCGCCGTGACGGTGCTGACGCAGAACATCGACGGCTTTCACCGCCAGGCTGGCAGCCGCGATCTGATCGAAATCCACGGCAATTTGTTTGAGCTTTATTGCAGCCATTGTGGCCATGAAGAGCGCGTGGCCGATTATTCCGGTTTGACCACGCTGCCGCCGCCCTGCCCGCAGTGCACCCACTGGCTGCGGCCGCGCGTGGTGCTGTTCAACGAGATGTTGCCCGAGCCCGCGCTGAACCGACTCTACGCCACGATGGAAACCGGTTACGACGTGGTGTTCAGCATCGGCACGACCAGCGTGTTTCCCTACATCGCCCAGCCTTTCCTGCTCGCCGGGCAGACCGGCGCGCTGGCGGTCGAGATCAATCCGGCCGACACGCAAGTCAGCCGGCATGCCGATGTGCGCTGGCGCTGCGGTGCGGCCGAGGCGATGACGGCGTTGATGGCGCAACTGGAGACGTCATCGTGATGGAGTAGGGTTTTATGCGCCTCTGGCGCGGGATTTTGGCGCCGGTCGCGCTCGGCATGGCGTGATACTTATCTTTGCTTTTGCAAAGGGCGGATTCAGGGAGTAAGTGCAACTGGGGCGCCAGTCGAAGAAATGTGGATCGATTACATCTTGGCGAAATTGAAAAGTACACTTAATCACTGCTTCAACAATGTGCTATATCGTTCAAGAGATGATTTGTAGTTCAAGCAAGCACTAGTTGTGAATCTGGTTTCTTTTGATACGTCGCGCCTTATTTCTCCAGCCAAAGAAATAACCGCCATGGAAATATCGTCCTTAGACGACAAACCTTTTCTTTTTGCGATGCCCTCTATTTCAGATATGGAAGAAGAATATATTTCTGAGTTTAATTTCATCCACTTGGATAATTTTTCCTCTATGTGAAATCCTTGTTTTTTGCAAAAATCCGCCTCTTGATAAGCCCATTCAATAACGGTTAGATTATGTGTCGCATCCTCGGGTGACATGGCATAAGTTAATCTGGCATCAAATGCCAATACCATCACAAAAAACAACAGGATACGCTTAAATTTAATTGAGTAAGCCGCATCTACGGATTCAGGCATATTTATTCCTTTAATTATGAATGATACCGCGTACGGCGCACTTGTAGGGCGTCAATGAGCAACGCGAATTGCGCCGCATGTCAAACCTTGGCAAGGACGTAAACGGTTATCTCTGGCCACGATTGGTCGATGGTTTTATGCGCCTGCGGCGCTGTTTTGGGTGCCGGTCGCGCCCGGCATGGCGTGATACTTTCTTTGCTTCTGCAAAGAAAGTATCCAAAGAAAGCAGCCCCCGGGCGGCAGGCGCTCCGCGCTGCCCTCGTTTGGTCGGGAGCCCACGGTCTCCCTCCGCGCACTCGGCTGCCTTGCAGGGGAGATGTCGTGCTAACACTGTCAGCTGATGCAGAAGCATTCAAGGGCCGGATGAATAAACTGCGATAGTGCGGGTCAGATAAAGCTTGCACTCAAAGCGTATTGGTCCGTACCCGGCCCACCGCCTTGCACCACCCCCCGTAAAGCCTGCCGCGGCGCTCGATCGACATGTCGGGTTCGAAGCGTCGGTTGCGCGCCCAGTGCGCGGCGACTTCTTCCAGGTCCCGGTACATTCCGCAGCCGAGCCCGGCCAGATACGCGGCGCCGAGCGCAGTGGTCTCGGTGATGGTCGGACGTTCGACCGGCGTGGCAAGGATGTCGGAGAGGAACTGCATCAGCCAGCCATTGGTCGCCATGCCGCCATCGACGCGCAAGGCCGCCGGCGGCGCGGCACCGTCGGCTTCCATCGCTTCGAGCAGATCGCGCGTCTGGTAGCAGACAGATTCCAGCGCGGCGCGCACGATCTCGCCGATGCCGGAATTGCGCGTGAGGCCGACGATCGCGCCGCGCGCTTCCGGATCCCAGTACGGCGCGCCCAGCCCGGTGAACGCCGGCACCAGATACACGCCGTGCGTGTCCTCGACTTCGCGTGCCCATTTTTCCGATTCGGCCGCGCTGCCGATCAGCTTTACCGCATCGCGCAGCCACTGCACTGCGGCGCCGGCGATAAAGATGCTGCCTTCCAGCGCGAAGGTCGGTTTTCCGTCGATGCGGTACGCCAGCGTGGCGAGCAGGCGCTGGGTGGAGCGCACGATCTCGCTGCCGGTGTTCAGCACCATGAAGCAACCGGTGCCGTAGGTCGACTTGACCATGCCGGGCTTGAAACAGGCCTGCCCGACGGTGGCCGCCTGCTGGTCACCGGCCACGCCACGGATCGCAATCGCGCGGCCGAACAGCGCCGGGTCGGTTTCGCCAAAGTTGGCGGCGCAATCCTTCACGACCGGCAGCAGCGCGCGCGGCACGTTGAAGAACGCCAGGAGCTCGTCGTCCCAAACCTGCGTTTTCAGGTTGAACAGCATCGTGCGCGAAGCGTTGGTCGCGTCGGTCGCATGCACGTGCCCTGCGGTCAGATTCCAGATCAGCCAGCTATCGATCGTGCCGAACGCGAGTTCGCCGCGCTCGGCGCGTTCGCGTGCACCAGGAATATGGTCGAGCAGCCAGGCGATCTTGGTCGCGGAAAAATACGGGTCGAGCAGCAGCCCGGTCTTGTCGGCGAGCCAGGCTTCGGTTTCCGGCGAATAGTGCTGCTGGCACCAGCCGTAGGTGCGCCGGTCCTGCCAGACGATGGCGTTGTGGATCGGCCCGCCCGTTTCGCGCTCCCAGATCACCGTGGTCTCGCGCTGGTTGGCGAGCCCCAGCGCGGCAATGCCGGCGAGATCGACGCCTTTCAGCGCCTGGCGGCAAAGCTGCAGGCAATCGGCCCAGATGCGCATCGCGTCGTGCTCGACCCAGCCCTCCTGCGGGTAGTGCTGCGGCAGCTCCTGCTGCTCGCGTGCCAATACGTCGCCGTCGCGGCTGAACAGCATCGCCCGCGTGCTGGTGGTGCCCTGGTCGATCACGAGGAGCTTGTCTGGCATTTTCCCGAACCCGCTGATATAAGTAGCGGCAGAATACTCCGGGCGCCCGGCTTACTCAATTTGGAGAAACTTAGAATGGACAACTTCAGCTACTTTAACCCGACCAAACTGTTTTTCGGCAAGGGGCAGATTGCCGCGATCGGCGAAGCGATCCCGAAAGACCAGAAAGTGCTGGTGTTGTACGGCGGCGGCAGCATCAAGAAGAACGGCGTGCTCGATCAGGTGCATGCCGCGCTGGCCGGGCATACCTTCCTCGAATTCAGCGGCATCGAGCCCAACCCGCATTACGAGACCCTGATGAAGGCGGTCGAACTGATCAAGCGCGAAGGCGTGCAATACCTTCTCGCGGTCGGCGGTGGCTCGGTGATCGACGGCACCAAGTTCATTTCTGCCGCCGCGTGCTATGAAGGCGGCGAGCCGTGGGACATGATCGAAAAAGGCATCACCGCTGGGCGCGCGTTGCCGGTCGGCTGCGTGCTGACCCTGCCGGCCACCGGCTCGGAAAGCAACACCTTCAGCGTGATCTCGCACGTGGGCAAGGGCCTCAAGCGCGCCTACGGCGATCCGCTCACCTACCCGGCTTTTGCCGTGCTCGATCCGCAAGTCACCTACAGCCTGCCCAGGCACCAAGTCGCCAATGGCGTGGTCGATGCCTTCGTGCACGTGATGGAACAGTACATGACCTATCCGGCCGGTGGCGCGGTGCAGGATCGCTATGCCGAAGGCCTGTTGCAGACCTTGGTCGAGATCGGCGAGAAGGTCGTGAACACGACTGACGATTACGATTCGCGCGCAACCTTCATGTGGGCTGCCAACCAGGCGCTCAACGGACTGATCGGCCAGGGCGTGCCGCAGGACTGGAGCACGCACATGATCGGACACGAACTCACCGCCGTGTACGGACTGGACCACGCGGTTTCGCTCGCCGCGGTGCTGACGCACAACCTGCAGGTCAACCGCGAAGCCAAACGCGCCAAGCTGCTGCAATATGCTGCTCGGGTGTGGAACATCAACGAAGGCAGCGAAGACGCGCGCATCGATGCCGCGATCGCCAAGACCGCCGCGTTCTTCGAATCGGTCGGGCTGAAGTCGAGCCTCAAGGGTTTGGGAATCGAAGCCGCTGCTGCCGACAAGATCGCCGGTCGCCTGGAAACACAGGGGCTGATTGCACTGGGCGAGCACCAGAGCGTCACGCCGGCCGTAGTGAGCGCGATCCTGAACCACAGCCTGGCCTGAGCTTGGACCCGATGGCGCAAGACATCACGCCCGGCCTGCTGGTCCTGCACGGCAACCGGCTCGAGGACTTGCGCCAGGTGGTATTCGAGTGGACGCGCCAGCATCCGCTCGCGCCGCTCGAAGAAGCGCTGTTTCTGGTGCAGAGCAACGGCATCGCCGAGTGGCTGAAGCTCGCGCTGGCGCAGGATGCCGGCATTTGCGCCGCCACGCGCGTCGAGCTGCCGGCGCGCTTTCTCTGGCGCGCCTACCGCCAGATGCTCGGGCGCGCGGCCGTGCCGAGCACCGCGCCGTTCGACAAGACGCCGCTGACCTGGCGCCTGATGCGCCTGCTGCCAGGACTGCTCGAGCTGCCGGACTTTGCGCCGCTGCAGCGCTTTCTTGCCGACGGCGATGCATTGCGCCGTTTCCAGCTCGCCGAGCGGCTGGCCGATCTGTTTGACCAGTACCAGGTCTACCGCGCCGACTGGCTGGAAGACTGGGCCGCCGGGCGCGATGTGCTGCGCCGCGCCGATGGAGAGCGCGTCGAACTCGCTGACGACCAGCGCTGGCAATCCGCGCTGTGGCGCGCGGTGCTGGCCGATGTGCCGGAAATTGAGCGCGCCAGCAGCCGGGCCACGATCCACCGCCGCTTCGTCGCCGAACTTGCAGCCGGCGGCGTGCCGCAGCAGCCGTTGCCGCGCCGCGTGGTGCTGTTCGGCGCCTCGGCGCTGCCGCTGCAGACGCTCGAAGCGTTGGCGGCAGTCGCGCGTCACTGCCAGGTGATCCTCGCCGTTCCCAATCCCTGCCGTTTCCACTGGGCCGACATCATCGACGGGCGCGAGCTGCTGCGTGCCGAGCAGCGCCGCCACCGGCTGCGCAACGATCTGGAACTTGCCGCGCTGCCGCTCGAGGACCTGCACGCGCACAGCCATCCGCTGCTGGCGGGCTGGGGCCGGCAGGGGCGCGATTTCATCCGTCTCTTGGATCAGTTCGACGATGCCGCTGCCGCGCAGGAGCGCTTCGACATCGCCCGCATCGACCTGTTTGACGACGTGCCCGGCACCACGCTGCTGCAACAGCTGCAGGCGCGCATCCGCGATCTGGAGCCGCTCTCGCCCGAGCAGCGCCCGATGATCGATGAAGCCGATCGCTCGATCGTGTTCCATATCGCGCACAGCCCGCTGCGCGAAGTCGAAATCCTGCACGACCAGCTGCTGGTATTGCTTGAAAACGGGGGCTTGAGCCCGCGCGATATCGTGGTGATGGTGCCGGAGATCGAAACTTTCGCCCCGGCGATCCACGCGGTGTTCGGCCAGTATCCGGCGCACGCCGCGCGCCATATCCCGTACACGATTGCCGACCAGCGCAGCCAGCAGGTGAATCCACTGTTGCTCGCACTCGAATGGCTGCTGGCGCTGCCCGAGCAGCGCTGCACCGCCAGCGAGTTGCGCGACCTGCTCGACGTGCCGGCGCTGGCGCGCCGCTTTGGCCTGAATGACGACGATCTGCCGCGCCTTGCGCAGTGGATAGCCGGCGCCGGCGTGCGCTGGGGCCTGTCGGCGCGGCATCGTGGTGAGTTGGGCTTGGGTGCGTGCGGCGAGCAGAACAGCTGGCTGTTCGGCCTGTCGCGCATGCTGCTCGGCTACGCCAGCGGCGACGAAGGACCGTTTGCCGGGATCGAACCATATGACGAAATCGGCGGGCTCGATGCCGCGCTGGTCGGTGCGCTGGCGGCGCTGGTTTCGGCGCTGCAGCACTGGCAGGCTCTGCTGGCGCGGCCGGTTGCTGCCGGCGAATGGGGCGAGCGCTTGCGCGGCCTGCTGCAGGCCTTCTTCAGCGCGAGCGACGAGCGCGACCAGCTTACGCTCGCCGCGCTGGAAAACGCGCTGCAAAACTGGCAGCAATCGTGCGCCGACGCGGGTTTTGTCGAGCCCGTTGCGCTCGCAGTGGTGCGCGCCGCCTGGCTCTCGCTGCTCGACGAGCCGAACCTGACCCGGCGTTTCCTCGGCGGCGGCGTGACTTTCTGCACGCTGATGCCGATGCGCGCGATACCGTTCGACGTGGTGTGCCTCTTGGGCATGAACGACGGCGACTACCCGCGCCGCGCCAGCCGCGCCGATTTCGACCTGCTGGCGCTGCCCGGCCAGGCACGGCCCGGGGACCGATCACGCCGCGACGACGACCGCTACCTGATGCTCGAAGCGCTGCTGGCCGCGCGCCGCACGCTTTACATCAGCTGGAGCGGACGCAATCCGCGCGACAACAGCGCCGAGCCGCCGTCGGTGCTGGTGTCGCAATTGCGCGATTATCTGGCGGCGGGCTGGGCCGATGGCCTGCTCGAAGCGCGCACGACCGAACACCCGTTGCAGCCATTCAGCCGACGCTATTTCGAGGGCGGCGCGCTGTTCACCCATGCGCAGGAATGGCGCGCAGCGCATGCCGCTGGCGAGGTGACTTCATTCCCACTCTCCCCGCTCTCGCCCGCCGGCGAGAGCGCCTCGCTGGCGCTCGATGTGCCTGGCGACGGTTCGCTGCCGCCGTTCGTGCCCGAACCCGGCTTCAGGCTAACGCTGGCGCTGCTGGCCGATTTCCTGAAAAACCCGGTGCGCCACTTCTTCCGCTACCGGCTCGACGTGGTGTTCGCCGAGCGCGACACGGCCGCCGACGATGACGAGCCGTTCGCGCTGAACAAGCTCGACGAATACGGGCTGGTCAGCCGCTTTCTCGATGCCGCGCGCGGCGAGGAGGCGGGCGACGACATCGGTGGGCAGATCGGCCGGCTCGCCGACGGTATCGCCCGTGCCGGCGAGTTGCCTCTCGGGCCGTTCGGCATGCGCGAACGCCAGCATCTGGTCGAGCTCATCACGCCGGTCTGGCGCGAATGGCGCACTCAGCAGCAGGCATGGTCGCAGGATGGCGGCAAGGAAGTGCTGCTGTTTGCCCACGGCGATCTGCAGCTCGAAGACTGGCTCGACGGCCTGCGCCAGAGCGCTGACGGGCGCGCCTGGCTCAAGCTCGACCCGACCGTGTTCGTCAACAAGCAAAAGCAATTGCGCGCCGACAAGCTGATCGGCGCCTGGGTGCAGCAACTCGCGGCCAGCGCCTGCGGGCTGGCGGTTGGCGGCGTGATCGTCGGGCGCGATGCGGTCTTGACTTTGGGGGCGCTCGAACAAGGCGCCGCGCAGTCCGCATTGCGCGAACTGATCGATGCCTGGCGCGCCGGGATGCAAACGCCGTTGCCGCTCGCCAGCCAGAGCGCGCTGGCGCTGCTCGCCGAAAACGGTAATCCGCGCCAAGTCTACGAGGGCGGCTTTAACAGCGGCGGCGAAGTCGGCCGCGACCCGGGGCTCGCGCGGCTCTATCCGGACTACGCCGCGCTGACCGCTGACGGCCGCTTCGCCGAGTTCGCGCAGCGCCTGTTCCTGCCGCTGAAAACCTGGCTTGACCGGCAGGTGACATTCACGATTCACGACCCGCAAGCGCGGGACGACGAGGAGGGCGGCGATGGGCCAGATGCTTGATGCGCTGCGTTTTCCGCTCTGGGGCAGCCGGCTGATCGAAGCCAGCGCCGGCACCGGCAAGACCTGGACCATCGCCGCGCTGTATGTGCGGCTGGTGCTCGGCCACGGCGGCCCGGACGAATGTTTTGCCCGCCCGCTGCTGCCGGCGGAAATCCTGGTGATGACCTTTACCCGCGCGGCCACGCGCGAGTTGTCCGACCGCATCCGCGCACGCCTGTTGGAAGCCGCGCGCTGCTTCCGCGGCGAAGCCGCGCCGGATGACAAGGATGTGTTCCTACAGGAAGTGCTCGCGAGCTTCCCCGAGGGCAGCGAGCGCAAGCAGGCCGCGCGCCGGCTGGCGCTGGCGGCCGAAGGCATGGACGATGCCGCCGTGCACACGATCGATGCCTGGTGCCAGCGCATGCTGCGCGAGCATGCGTTCGACAGCGGCAGCCTGTTCGATGAGGAACTGGCCGCCGACGAACAGGCGCTGTTCGCCACCGCCGTGCGCGATTACTGGCGCCAACAGGTCTACCCGTTGTCCGGTCCGGCGCTCGCCGCCGTGTTGCAACTCTGGCCCGAGCTCGCGCGCCTTGAAGCCGACGCCGCGCAGCTGATCAAGCTCGAAGCGCTCCTCGCGCCGCAGCCGGGAACGCTGGCCGCGCTGGTGATCCGCACCCAGACCGAGCGCCAGCAGCGCCTCTCCGAACTCAAGCAGGGCTGGGATGAGCGCGCCGCGGACATGCAAGGCTGGCTCGATGCGCAGACGGCGCGCAAGGACAAGCCGTTTGACGGGCGCAAGCTCGGCAAGGCCAATTACACGCGCTGGCTGGAAGCGCTGAAGGGCTGGAGCCTTGATCCGGCGTTGGAAGTGCTCGACCTGAAAACCGGCTGGACGCGCTTTACCTTTGAGGGCATGCAGGAAGCGGCCAAAGACCCGGCCAGCATGCCCGAGCTGCCCGCCGCGTTTGCCGATTTCGCTGCGTTGAAACCCGCGCTCGATGCACTGCCGCAGGTCGATGCCGTGCTGCTGCGCCATGCCGCCGCGCACATCGCCGCGCGCATGGACGAGCTCAAGCGCCGCGCCGGCACCTTCGGCTTTGCCGACCTATTGACGAGGCTCGATCGCGCGCTGGCCGGCCCCAACGGCGAGCGGCTGCGTGAGCGCATCGTCGCGCAATACCCGCTGGCGCTGGTCGACGAATTCCAGGATACCTCGCCGCTGCAGTACCGCATCTTCGACCGGCTTTATCGCTGCGCCGACAACGCGCCCGACTGCGGCCTGCTGCTGATCGGCGATCCGAAGCAGTCGATCTACGGCTTTCGCGGCGCCGATATCCACAGTTATCTCGCCGCGCGCCGTGCCACAGACGGCCGCCATTACGCGCTGGCGACCAACTACCGCTCGACGCAGGCGCTGGTTGCAGCGGTCAATCACGTGTTCGACCACGCGGCCGGCTACCCGCGCGGCGCATTCCGCTTCCGCCACGGCGAAGACGATCCGCTGCCATTTATCAAGGTTGAAGCCGCCGGGCGCAAGGAGCAACTGGTCGATGCCGCCGGGCCGATTGCGGCGCTTACGGTCTGGCGAAGCGACGAGGCGCTGAACAGCGAGCAGTACCGCCAGCACTTTGCCGCGTACTGCGCTGAGCATATCGTCGGCCAGTTGAATGACGCGCATGCCGGGTTCCGTGATGCAAAAGGCCGACTTGCCCGGCTGAAACCGGCCGATATCGCGGTGCTGGTGCGCAGCGGCAAGGAAGCGGCGGCGGTGCGCCGGGCCTTGCGGCAGCGCGGCGTGGCGAGCGTGTATCTCTCGGACAAGGATTCGGTGTTCGACAGCGCAGAGGCGGCTGACCTGCTGCGCTGGCTGCAGGCGGTGGCCAATCCGCTCGATGGGCGCCTCGCGCGCGCGGCGTATGCCACGGCGATTGCCAATCTGCCGCTGGCCGAACTCGCGCAATTCGCCCAGGACGACCAGGCCTGGGAAATTCGCGTCGAGCAGCTCAAGCGCTTGCATCTGATCTGGCAGCGCCAAGGCGTGCTGGCGATGCTGCGCGCCTGGCTGCATGAACTTGCGCTGCCCGCGCGGCTGCTGGCGCAGATCGGCGGCGAGCGCAGCCTGACCAACCTCTTGCATCTGGCCGAGCTCTTGCAGGCCGCGAGCCTTAAGCAGGAGGGCGAGCAGGCGCTGATCCGCTGGCTAGCCGAGCAAATCGACGGCCAGGGCGAACGCGGCGACGAGATGATCGTGCGCCTCGAAAGCGATGCGGATCTGGTCAAGGTCGTCACCGTGCACAAGTCGAAAGGGCTGGAATACCCGCTGGTCTACCTGCCATTCGCCGCGAGCTTTCGCCCGGTCGACAAGCGCGGCAAGCGCCTGATCGAGTTTGCTGCCGCCGACGGCACGCGCCAGATCGATTTCAGCCTGTCCGATGAAGCCTTGGCACAGGCCGACGAGGCGCGGCTGCAGGAAGACCTGCGCCTGCTGTATGTCGCGCTCACCCGCCCGCGCCATGCGCTGTGGCTGGGTCTCGCGCCGCTGAAAATCGGCCATAGCGACAAGCCGCAATTGCAGCGCAGCGCACTCGGTTATCTGCTGGGTGGCGGCGCCGACATCGGCGCGGACGATCTGCCCGCTCGCCTCGCCGCCTTGCAGGCCGGCAGCAGCGAATTGCAGCTGGAACCCGTGGCCCACCCGGCTGGACATACCATGCTCAATCGCGGTGAAACCCTGCCGCCGCTGCGCGAATTGCCGCCCTACGCCGGCCAGTTCGAGCGCGACTGGTCGATCGCCAGCTTCTCGGCGCTCACCCGCGATCTGGGCCGCGCGACCGGCTGGTCGGGCGAGAACGTGCGCGACGAAATCCTGCTCGAAGCCGGGCCCGTCGCCCGTCCCGCGCCGGCCGAATCCGCGCTGTGGCATGCGTTCCCCAAGGGCCCGATCCCCGGCAACTTCCTGCACGATCAGCTCGAATGGCTCGCCAATGAGGGCTTCGATCTGGCCGATACGCCCGACTTCGCCCCGCGCCTTTCCAGCCGCTGCGATCGCCTCGGCTGGGGCCACCGCAAGGAGGCCGTCGTCGACTGGCTGCGCAACGCGGCAACGACGCCGCTGCCGCCGCTCGGCATCGCGCTTGCCGGCATCACCCGGCACCTGCCGGAAATGGAATTCTGGTTCCCGTCCGAACGCCTAGACAGCGCCTTGCTCGATAGCCTGTGCCGCACGCACATCCTGCCCGGCCAACCGCGCCCGGCGCTGCCCGAGCGCACACTGCACGGCATGCTCAAGGGCTTCGCCGATCTGGTGTTCGAGCACGGCGGCAAGTATTGGGTGCTCGATTACAAGTCGAACGCGCTCGGCGGGCACGACGCCGATTACCACGCCAAGGCCTTGGACGGTGCGATGCTGGAGCACCGCTACGATGTGCAGGCGGCGTTGTATCTCTTGGCGTTGCACCGCTTGCTTAGACAGCGTTTGGGGGAGGCGTACCGGCCGGAGCAGCAGTTGGGCGGGGCGGTGTATTACTTCCTGCGTGGGTTCAATGGACCGGAGCAGGGGTGTTGTTTTGTTCCGGCGCCGGTGGGGTTGTTGGAGGCGTTGGATCAGCAATTGATGGAATGTTTGTAAGGTGTTGATGGCAAAGCACATTGTGCTGGGAATCTCAAGTCGAGAAGTACAATTCACTGTCCTGTGATCCGAGCGGGTAGCCTGGTTTATTTCAACAAAAGTCAGAAAAAGAACATTTTTTTATAGTGCTAGCATTCGTAATTGGTAAACATGCACAAGATTTTCCCTCTGCAATTCCTGGTTAAATGGCTGCCTTCACAAAGCAAAAAATGGGTTCAGGGAATACCTTAGGTATGCCGAACTCTGGCATTACAACTTTTGCTCAGCAAACCAGGAGGAAAGAATGGATAAAAAGAATACAGAATCCAATGCAATGGATTTTTCACGCCGCAATGTACTGTTAGGTGGAATTGCGGCTGTGGCATCGGGAATCGCTACAGCATCCACGTCTTTTGGCTTCAAACCCAATCAGCGCTATCCAGATCCTGCTGTCTTGATTCTCGACCCAAGCTTTGCTAAATACCGCATCTATAGCAGCACGGTCGAGCAAGTCGCCTCCGGCATGCTCTGGGCAGAAGGACCCGTATATTTTCCGGAAGACGGTGGCTATTTGCTGGTCAGCGACATTCCGAACAACCGCATCATGAAATACAGCGAGAAGGACGGCAGTTTTACCGTTTTCCGCAAGCCGGCCAACTATGCCAACGGTAACACGCGTGATCGCCAAGGCCGCCTCATTACTTGCGAGCACTCAGTCACGCGTCGCGTGGTACGCACCGAGAAGAATGGCAAACTCACCGTACTGGCTGATAGCTTCGAAGGCAAAAAGCTCAATGCACCCAACGATATCGTCGTCAAATCGGATAACAGCATCTGGTTCACCGATCCCTTATTCGGGATCAATGGCGAATGGGAAGGCTTCAAGGCTAAACCGGAACAGGCCAACACCAATGTTTTCCGCATCAGCCCCGATGGCAAACTCACGGCCGTGATCACGGATCTCGTCAACCCTAACGGTCTGGCTTTCTCGCCCGACGAGAAGAAGCTTTATGTGGTTGAGTGGAAGGGCACACCCAATCGCAGCATCTGGAGCTTTGATGTCAACGCTGACGGCACCGTATCCAACAAGACCAAACTGATCGACGCGGCTGACCAGGGGGCTCTGGATGGCTTCAAAGTAGATCGCGATGGCAATCTGTGGTGCGGCTGGGGCAGCAATGGCGTACTACAGTCCGAACCTACCGATGTGGCTGGACGTAAGGTATTTGAACTCAAGGGGAAATCTGAAGATCTGGATGGTGTGATGATCTTCAACCCGCAAGGCAAGGCTATCGGCTTTATCAAGCTGCCAGAGCGCTGTCCTAATCTGTGCTTTGGCGGTCCAAAAAATAACCGCCTGTATATGGCCAGCAGTCATTCGATCTATGCACTCTACGTCGAAGCACACGGCGCGGTGTAATTCATAACGGTCGGCAATCGCTGCAAAAACTGATTGCGGCGATTGCGATTTACCACATACCCGTATTTCTACCGCGTACGGCGCACTTGCCGTGCGTCTTTGTTTGCCCTCGGCCGTTCGATGGGGCGGGTTAGTCGCCCGCCCGACCATTGGGTATTCCC
This sequence comes from Pseudomonadota bacterium, assembly GCA_018261735.1. GTDB lineage: Bacteria > Pseudomonadota > Gammaproteobacteria > Burkholderiales > Chitinibacteraceae > Formivibrio. The sequence goes on along the minus strand of JAGTRM010000001.1, from coordinate 270,679 downwards.
CGCCGTCCGGGATCACGAAGCCTCCGTCTCCACCCGATTCTTGCCGTCATGCTTTGCCCGGTACAGCGCCAAATCGGCGCGCTCGAGCAGCATCTGCCAATGGGTATCCGACTCGGTCAACCAGGCCAAACCGATGCTGACGGTAACCCGCTTGACCTTGTTCTGTTCCAGGTTGATGTGTTCTTCGGTCATTTTGCGCAACCGTTCCGCCACATCGATGGAGGCTTGCGGGCCGGTTGCCGGCAATAAAACACAGAACTCCTCACCGCCGATACGGCCGATCGCATCGTGGCCGCGCAGCGCGTGCATCCATGCTTTGGCGCACAGGGTCAACACCCGATCGCCGGTGCTGTGTCCGCTGCGATCGTTGATCTGCTTGAAGTCGTCGATATCCAGCATCAGCAATGCAAGCGGTGCATTCTGGCGCTTGGCGCGGGAAAACTCCCGGTCGGCATAGGCAAAGAAGGCCCGCCGGTTCATGAGTTGCGTCAAGTCGTCGACCGAAGCCTGCCTGTGCAGCTCGCGCTGCGTTTTCAACAGGGCTTTCTGGGTGCGATATATCAGCGCGGTAAAACCCAGCGCCGCCAGGGTAATGACCAGGATCACGCCGAATACAATGCGCCGCACCAGATAATAGTTTCCCAGCGTTTCGTCCAGCCCGCGAGTGACTACCACCCCGAGAGGGAAGTTCTCCAGGCGTTCGACGCTAACCAGTCGCTTCATGCCGTCGGTTTGCGGGCTTTCGGTCAACAGGGTGCCTTTCCCCTTCTGGAAGATCGTTCGCAGCGCAGCTTCGTCGAGCATGTTGATGCCCAGATATTTGGCATCGAAGGGGGCGCGCGAAAGCAGAATGCCGTCGTCCCTCAGCAGCAAGATGCTGCCCGGTGTGGGAAAACGCCAGCGTTCGTGCGGCGCGACCAGGCGATCGAGCTCGACGGCCGCGAGGATCACGTGCAATCCGGCCACTGGCGACTGCATTCGCCATGAAATCGGGATGCCCCATTCGCCGGAGACGCGACTTTGAACCGGTGCGCCGATATAAAGCTTTCTAGACAGGAGGGGATCCAGCTGGGCGGTGTAGTAGGTACGGTCGCTGACATCGGCCAGCGGTTTTCGGGTTGGATTGGGGATGTAATACAGTTTGCCTTCCGTGGAGATCACCCGGATATCCACGAGCCCGTCCGAGATGTCGCGCAAGTCGTTGATCATGGCCACGAACGCGGGGTCGTTCAACGGATCGTCGCCCTTGTAGACTTGCAGCCAGCGATCCACCACGTGCAGATCGGTTTCAATGGCCTTGAAGAGCGCCAGCGTATGCTGGGTGACGACGCCGTTGAGCTGCACCAGCTCGCGCATGCTGCTGGAAATCAGCCTTTCCTTGTAAACGGACGAAAAAACCAGCGCCAGCGACCACAATGCCGCGAGAATCACCGCAACGATGATCCAGAGTCCGTTGTGCATCACGCGGGAAATCCTGCGCAGCGTTCGTATCTGCATGGGGCCCTCAAGATCGAGACCGATATCCTTACAAAGTGTAGTCAAATCGAACGGTAGAATAAGAATCATTTTCGCCTGCAGGCCGCCAAACGAAGCCTGTTACGCCAAACGGATGATTTCGTCACTCTGCGCGGGGAGCAGGACACGAAATTGCCTCACGTTCGGCGGCCCGTGCAGATTCCATGCCGCCAACTTCCCCATTGGCAGGTACTATCTCGCCTTGCCCAATCCCGCGAAGCCCTTCCCGAATGCAAACAGAAGTCCAAGAGCAGCCCAAATACGCCATCGTCGCATCCGTACAACGGCCGAATGTGTGCGATGCCGAGTTCGAATCGTCGCTGACCGAGCTGCGCGAACTCGCCAAGACGCTCGGTTTTACCGTCGTGCACACCTTCGTGCAGCGGCGCAATACCTTCGAGATGACGGCCTATCTGGGCGCGGGCAAGCGCCAGGAAATCCGCTGCTTCGTCAGTGACGAGCCCCTGCCGGCCGAGCTGGCCGAAACCACGCAGGCACCTGCGCCGTTCGACGGGCAGATCGACGCGCTGCTGGTCGATCACGAAATCTCGCCTTCGCAGGCGCGCAATCTGGAAATCGAGGTCGGCTGCCCGGTGATGGACCGCACCATGGTCATTCTGGAAATCTTCCACCGCAACGCCCGCACCCGCGCCGCGCGCACCCAGGTCGAGATCGCGCGCCTCGGTTACATGGCGCCGCGCCTGCGCGAGGCGGCGAAGCTGGCCGGGCAACAAGGGCGGCAGCGCAGCAGTGTCGGCGGCCGCGGCGTCGGCGAATCGCTGACCGAGCTCGACCGCCGCAAGGTGCGCGACCGCATCGCCGAGCTGCAGAAAGAAATTGTCGCGATGGATGCCGAGCGCAGCATTCAACGCGCGCGCCGGCTGGAAAATCAAACGCTGGCCAGCGTGGCGCTGGTCGGCTACACCAACGCCGGCAAGTCGACCTTGATGCGCGCGCTCACCGGCAGCGAAGTGCTGGTCGCCAACAAGCTGTTCGCCACGCTCGATACCACCGTGCGCACGCTCTACCCGGAAAGCAAACCGCGCGTGCTGGTCAGCGATACGGTCGGCTTTATCAAGAACCTGCCGCACGGCCTGGTCGCATCGTTCAAGTCGACGCTCGACGAATCGCTCGATGCCTCGCTGCTGCTGCACGTAATCGACGCCAGTGACCCCGGCTTTCAGCGCCAGCTCGAAGTCACCGACGAAGTGTTGAAGGAAATCGGCGCACACGAAGTGCCGCGCCTGCGCGTGTTCAACAAGATCGACCACGTGGGCGATGCCGCCGCACAAGCCGAATGCGAAGCAGTGCTGCGCGCACGGTTCCCGGATTGCGTGGTGATGAGTGCGAAGAATCCTGAAGACGTGGCAAGGCTGCACGGGCAGATCGTCGCCTTCTTCCAGCAGCATCTGGCCGAGGCCGAGATTTTCCTGCCCTGGGCCCACCAGCAGATGCGCGGCAAAATCTACGCGAGCTGCACGGTGCTGGACGAGCATTCCAACGAAGAAGGCACCTTCTTCACGATTCGCGGCGAGCGCGATGATGTGGAGCGCCTGAGCGAGCAGTTAAACCCGGCTTGATGGATCAACGCAGGGCGCTGCATTTGAGCGCTAACACCCAAAGGCCGCAGCACGCGGCCTTTTTGTTTGTCCGTTGGACCGGAAATGGGATTGTGGTTTTCATCCCGGCGTTACCGCGGACGCCGGTGATCGTGTGTTGGACGTTAGAGATCAATGCCATGCGGCCGCGCTTTTCCGCATACACCGCAGCGGTTTTGCCAGTTTAGCCACCGTTTCGTCCGGTGAGCTCTGGCCACCGGCTAGCACCCGGTTTTTCAAGGGTAGCTTGGCGAGGATGGGGTGTCCAATTGATTCGTTGGCATCTGTTATTGACGTTATTCAATCCTGAACCTTTCATTAAAAAATAGGCTAGAGTAGGCCCGTTCATTCGTGCGATTGACCCATCCATGCAAAAACCTACTGCCATTACCCCATTTTGGGAGCGTTTTCCGTTTTTCTTTGCGCAACCCTTGCGGCTGGATTCGCTGTTAAGTCTCTCCCTGCTGTCGATTGCGTTCTGGTTGATCAATAGCGTGCTCCGAGGCGGGATTATGTCTGTCGCGCTCAATACGCTGCTGTTTGCCGCTTTGCTGCGTCATGCGTTCAAGGTGCTGGAGCATATGGCGCTGGGCGAACACGAGCAGCGGGATGTGTTACGCGAAAACACGCAGGAACACCCGTACCGCCCCTACAAGCAATTTGCCGCGTTGGTCGTCGGGGGGATTTTTGTCGGGATGATCGGGTACTTGCTGGGTCCGGCGGTCGCGGTGCTGGCTTCGCTTTTGCTGATGCTGGTGTTACCCGCGAGCATTATGTTGCTCGCCTTGACTGACAATCTGCTTGAATCGATCAACCCGGAAGAGCTCTGGCGCCTGATCGCAGACATCGGCATGCCCTATTTGGGTCTTTGGGGTTGTTTAAGCTTGCTGACTAGCAGCGGTACGGCTGCTTCATATTATTTGCTGCCCATCTTGCCTGCAGGCGTGCAGCCGCTCTTTTTCTTCTTTATCAACATGTATTTCGTGATCGTGATGTACGCGCTGATGGGTTATGTGTTGCATCAATATCATGTATCGCTGGGCATTCCCCAGACAGGAAGCGATCAGGCCAAGCCTGTGCAAGCGCAGGACGCGGATGGCAAGGTCGTGCTCGCGCAGGCCGGTGAAATGGTGCGGGCGGGCCAAATCACCGAAGCGGTACATTTTCTGGCCGGGGCGCTGAGGGCCAACCCGAGAGACCTCGCGTTGCGCGAAGGCTACTTTCGGTTGCTGCTTGCCTCCGATGCGCATCGTGGCGAGTTGGTGCGCGAGGCCGATTGCTATATCGGCGTGTTGCTGAATCAGCGGCGTGAAACTCAGGCGCTGCAAGTGCTGGAATCAGTGCGACACCACAATCCGGTTTTTTTGCCTGCCGATGGGCAGATGCGTGCCACACTGGGGCGCGTTGCGTTGGCGGCACACAAGCAAGCGCTGGCGCTGGCGCTGGTCAAGGAATTTGATGTGCAATTCGGTAACCATGCCGCGCTGCCGGAAATCCTGTTGCTGGGTGCGCGGCTGGCATCGGAACATCTGCGCAATGATACGCAGGCACTGAAAATCCTCGAAATCCTGCTGCAGCGCTTTCCCGCACATACCGTGCGCGCGGAAGCACTACAGTTGCAGACGGTGATTTCACGCTTGCGCTAGGCGCATCTCAGGATTGGGCTGACGAGGGCGATGGTTTGCGCACCAGCTGGGCCTCTGCCGATTGCGGATAATGGCGGATCAGGATACGCCAGCAGCCGAAGGCACGCTCATCCTGTTTGGCTTGCATAAAAGCTTGTCCCAGACGGTAGAGTTGTGTCGGCAATCCCGGATGTTGGCCGCTTTTGCTGCTCAGCATGCGTAGCAGCTGTTCGGCCGGCACCAGGAATCTGCCATCGATCCATGATGCCGCGAGTCGCGTCCAGTCACTGTTTGTCAGTTTTGGCAGCATGGCCTTGCGTTCGATCAGGTATTGCCATGCTTCCGTGGTTTGCTGCGTGCCGGTATTGAGGGTCAGGATAAGTTGGCAGGCCTGTTCGCGCAGATGGGTATCAGGCTGCAATCTGGCCGCTTGATAAAAATCAATGGCGAGTTTGCGGTCTTGCGGTTGCGCGACAGTGAGCTTGGCATAGAGTCGGGCAGCGGGTTCGAATTGCATCCGGGCAAACAGGTTTTCGGCTTGTAATTGCAGCTTTTTCGTTGCCGCGTCATTTTCCTGCGCGATGACATGTTCAGCGGTTTGCCAGCTGCGCCGCCAGCGATAACAGGTAGCCAGCAATGCGCCCGTCAGCAGGCCACAGAAGTGCGCGTAGTAGTTCACATGGCTGCCAGGGTTCATGACTTTCTGCAGCAGTTCCTTGCCCAGCCACACCGGTAGTACCAGCAACGCCGAGGCGTGCAGCGTGCCCATGTAGAAAAACAGGAAATAGAAAAACCGGATTTTGCGCAGGCCGTAGATGACAACAAACATGGCCATTACGCCGGCGATGGCGCCCGATGCGCCAAGCGTACCGACAAAACTATCTGAACGCAGAACCAGGTCGGCCGCCGTCGCGCCCAGCCCGGACAGGATGTAAAACGCCAGAAAGCGCCCGCTGCCGAGCGCCGCTTCGACCGTGTAGCCCACGATGAATAGAACGGCCATGTTGCCGAGCAAGTGGTCCACGCTGCCATGCATGAACATGTGCATCAACAAGCCGTACCAAGTCGGATTCGCCGGCTTGAGGATGAACCGGTCGGTAAAGCTCTGCGCGAGCAATTTTTCGAATTCGGCGCGCTGGGCCTTCCACGCCGGATAACGCGGCTCGTCGGGACGAATAATTTCGTCCTGATGCAGGCGGCGCATGAATGCTTCATCCGCCTGCATGCGCAACAGCAGCATGATCGAATCGCGCGGCGTATCGTTGTCTGCCGCCGTTGCATGCCCCTTCTGCCGCAAATGCTCAAGGTAGCGCGGCAGCTCCAATTCGTGCAGCCGGTGTTCCAGATAATACGAATACGCACGCGCCTCGATCGGCCCGTCTTTGAGCTGCAAAAACAGGAAGATAAAGCTGCAAATCACGATGATGGCGAGCGTGACCCACGGCGGGCGCCGCCAGTCAGGTGCCGCAGGCAGGGGCAGAATCAGCATGGTTTATTGTCCGGGGGAGGCGATTATTCGTCGTCTTCATCACTGGCTGAATTTTCCGGGGATTCTGGCGCTGCGCGGGCCTGACGCAGAATTTCTGCTTTGACCTCGGCCATCAGCCATTCTTCGCTGAATCCGTCATGTTTATTGTTGCCAACGACCAGCGTAGGCACCACCTGGCCGCCAATGCGATCGAATTCGCGGCGGCAGTCCGCGGAAGTCTCGATATCACAATCGTCATAAGGCAGGCGCGGGTGGCGTAAAAACCAGTTTCGCGCTTCGTGGCAGGCACCTGAATTGGGGGTGCAGTAGAGTACGACCAGATTGCGCTGACTTTCTTCCGGGGCCGCCTGTTTCTGCTGAAGCAAACCCTTTTGTTTGGTGCCAACCCCCCCGCCGATCATCAATGCGACAAACAGGACGGCGCCGATATAACCGAAGGCGGTGTTACGTTCGTTTGGCAGACCGAAACGATTGATTTTGCTGGAGCCCGGCCAGGCAAAAATCCACAGCGAGTAGATGAACAGCGGGATGGCACTGAGATACAGCAGCCCTGCCGTTCCACCGGATAGCATCTTGTAGGCGGCATAACTTTGCAATGCACTGAGAGGAATCGCCAGACATTGCCACCAAGCGCTGCGATCCATGTCGTGCAGGCGCAAGCTGGTCAGCCGGACGAGATAGACCAGAAAAATCAGCCCAAAAAAACCGATGCCGATCATGTTGCGGATCAGGCCCAAAGCCAGCAATAAACCCAGCACGCCGCCGGTAATCAGGGATGCCCCAAAGCAGTAGCTCATATAGCGGATGCGCCCCAGCCGGCCTTCGAACGAGAAATCGCGAAATTCCGGGGTGAATTCGGCGCCATCCTCGAGTGCCGCATCGGGTGTCGCTCGGCTGGCGCTGGTGGTGACTACTGCCGGCGTGTGTGCCATTTCGAATTGCGCAGCCTGGAAGCGTGGCATATCCACGCCGCAGGCCTTGCATAGGGTGCGCTTGGGCTGTTCTACGCCGCATTTCGGGCAATCCATCATTTCAGGAGCCAGCGCAAGCGCCGCTGCCCCTGGCGGAGCAGTGGCTACCGCGACGGCTGCGGTGTTGCCGAAAAGCGAGGGAAACAACAGATCTTCAGCCGGAGGCTGGGGTGTCTCGCTCTCGGCTTCAACAAGAATGCCAAGTTGTGCGAGATAAGTGATGTATCGAAGGGAATCCGCACGGGGCACATTGCGTTTCAGAACAACCGGCTTGCCCGAAAAGAGTGAATGTACATTTTGGGTCGCAATTTTCAAAGCGACGGCCAGACGTGGTGCGACCTCGTCCTGGGTCTTTCCTGGCGCAAGCGATCCTTTAAAGACGATCTTGACGATATCGTTCATAAATTTGTATGGATAGGAATAGGCTGTGTGGATAATCCGTGTAAATTTTTGTTACGTCAAATTCATGCAAGTTTCTGCGCGTTTGCCTTGTTAGACTGGGGGCGTCCGATAAAGCTTGGTCAAGTTGCTGCCATCAGATCAAGAGCGATGGATTGAGTGGCGACAAACCATGAAAATTCCCGGCATGGTCATAGATCGCGCCGCGCAGCAGCCGGTCATGTCAGAGCTCTGGCGCGACATGCGAACAGCACTCGACCAGGAAAGCCAGCATGCTCGCCAGCGCCCGTCCGCAAGCCCCGGATTGCGGTTTGAGGCCTTCATTCAGGCTGTTTGCTAAGGGAAACAAGGCGCAAGCAAAAAATTGCTACGCAGCATATATTTGATATGTAAGGAGAAACTTTTGCGAGTACCGCAGTATCGCGAGGAAAGGTGGTTTTTCGAGGCGTCCACAAATCAGGTTCCCGATGGCTTCAAGGGCATTTTTTTAGGTTGAGATGGTAGACCAGGGCGCCACCCGGGGCGGCATCCGTGGTGTCCAACGACGCCATGGCCTCGCCGGCGCGCAGGTCGCCATCGAGGCTCAGTGTGATGCCGACATTAAGCACGGCGGCAGCGCCACACCCAACCCGTTTCATTTGTCCAGCACCGATGTTTTCCGTAAACGAATAATCGTTTTCATGCGGACCCTTGATTTTGCGTTTGAAAACGCGACCGTGTTCGTTGTCGCGTGGACCCAGAAAATATTGAACGGCGAGTTCGGTTTCTTGTTTCGCCGCCAGTTTCGCAAAGCCCCGGTAATCGACCTTGTAAACCCCGATGGAATAATCTGCCGGTAAATTCAGTGGTGCCGAAATACGGCAAACTTTTCTGTGCACTCCGCTGACTGGATTGCCACGGCTTTCGACGGTGAACTGGTCAAACAAAAAGCTCAGCGTGGTGCCATCGGGCGACATGACGACTGAGTAGCTTCCCTCAGGGCAACCGTTGGCCTCCTGGGCCGATGCCGGCAGGCCGACAAGCCAGGCGCACGCGAAAATACTGCGCATCATCCATTTCATGGCATTTACCTCTCAAAACCGGGCGGTGCTTGTTGGTTCCAGGCACCGCCCGGTATGCGTTCAGTTACAACTGCGCCATTGCAGGTGGTAAACGATAGCCGCATTGATGTCTTCGGAGTCGATCGAGGCCATGGCTTCCCGGTTTGAAACCGTGCTCACCCGCATGCTGGAGTTGGTGCGCAGGTTGACGTCCGCACCACAAGCCGACCAAACCATTGCCTGAACGGTAAGCTCGTTGTTGATCAAATAATCCTCTTCAAGCGGGCCGCGAAACCTTCTTTGGAATGCCGGGCCTCTTGTGCCGGCAAAGAAGTATTCGACATCGAACTGCGAAGTTGCCGATTGCGGCAGGCGATTGAAGCCACGAAAGTCGATTTTCAGGATCGAGACGCTCATCCCCTGGGGCACGCGCACCGGAATGGCGATGTTGCAGCTCTTGCGGTCAAAGCTTTTGCCGGTCGTACCGCCAACGCTCACCTGGTATTGGTCGAATAACAAACTCAACGATTTTGCATCCGGACTCAAGGTGACAGATACCGTGCCGGCCGGACAGCCAGTTCCACCGTATCCGGGCTCGCCCAGTGAAATGTCATCGGCAAAAGCCGGTGCGCCGAGGACCATTGAGGCCAATAAAAGAATGATTTTTTTCATATCGAATCTCCTGGTGTTGATACGCCTGCTTAAGGCAGGATCGCATTGCCCGGTGGCAGCCCGGCCCTGAACTTCTCCAGTTCAATTCTGACTGCCGTACTCCATCTTCCCGGTATGCAATGCAGGGGGTGCCACAGCAAACAGCGCCGGGCATGCACTTCTCTTCACCATTCCCCCATCACGCATGGCCCGGGTGCAGGCATTGCGCATGGGCAAATTGGCTCAGCTGATTGAAAGCTTATGGAGAACAGCCTGCGTCGTCTGTCTGCTGGCGCACATAATCAATGGCGGCAGACGCTATGGATCATTCCTGAAAACCTTGCGGACGGGATATTTGATCCGAACACGGCATGCACCGGCTGGCATGGGGTGGGCTCTCCAGCCTGAAGTTGCGAGAGGCTCGAAGGGCTGCGAGTGAATGAGGGCGGCTAGATGGGGCTGCTTTGTTTGTTCAAATCGTCATGCGCATTGGCACCCTGCGGACACCCGGCAAAAACCGCCCTTGTGAAGCAATGAACCGGACCCGGCGGCGGCTTGGCCCGCTCGCCAAACCGGTATGTGCGCTATCGAACGGACGAAGAACGCGGGGCCGTCCAGACTGTTGATGTGGAAGTTTCCAGACGAAGTGCTCGACAAATTGTTAGGGCCTATCTCTGCAACACCCCGAACAACGAAAAGGTGAACATCATGCTTTATACAATTGCGATTGTTTTGCTCGTACTGTGGCTCCTCGGGCTTGTCACGTCCTATACCTTGGGCGGTTTTATCCACATCTTGATCGTGGTTGCCGTCGTCATGATCCTGGTTAACTTGATCAGCGGGCGACGCTGATACATCTGTAAAACCTGAACCTCAGGCAGCGAATTACGCCGCCGACCAATCCAAGCTGCGCCGGCTTTCAAAGCGCCGCGACTGCCCGCTGAGCGGGTCGACGAACTCGATCGCCCGCGCCAGCAGCAGCAAGGGGCGGCTGAAATCGCTGCCCTTGTCCGGCAACAGCGCCGGGTACCAGATATCGTTGAGGATCGGGATGCCCAGCGCCGCCAGATGCGCGCGCAACTGGTGCTTCTTGCCGGTGTGCGGCAACAGGCGGTAGCGCGCCTTGTCGCCGCGCGTTTCCAGCAGTTCGATCCGGGTTTCGCTGTTGATCTCGCCCGGCACCTCATGCATCACGAAGCAATCGCTGCGCTCTTCGAGCCGGCTGCGGTGCACGCGCGGCAACGCCAGCTCGGCGCGGTGCGGCGCAATGGCTTCGTATTCCTTCTGCACCGTGCGGCTGGCAAACAGTTGCTGGTAGGCCCCGCGCCGCACCGGATCGGCGCAGAACATCATCACCCCCGCGGTTTCGCGATCCAGCCGGTGGATCGGGCTCAGGTGCGGTAGGTCCAACTTGGCGCGCAGGCGCGTGAGCAGCGTTTCCTGCAGATGCCGGCCGGCGGGAATGCAGGCCAGGAAATGCGGCTTGTCCGCCACCACCAGATTTTCATCCTGATACAGCACCGGGGAATCGAACGGCACCGGCGTTTCCGGCGGCACTTCGCGGTAATACCAGATCCGCCCATGCCCCGGATACGGGCTATCGAGCGCAAGCGAATTCCCGGCATGGTCATAGATCGCACCGCGCAGCAGCCGGTCATGCCAAAGCTCGGGTGCGACATGCGGACAGCGCTCGACCAGAAACGCCAGCATGCTCGGCCAGCGCCCGCCCGGCAGGTTCATGAAGCTCGGCGCCACGCCATCGCGCAGCGGCAAGGGGGCAATGCGTTGGCTCATGACATTGATTCGTTGGGAGAGGGGCGCAGTTTAACCGCGGCGAGGCGAGATCAAAAGGGCCGCGCGGCGGAGTCCGGGAGCGGCGTTGTGATCATGTCGGGTGCGGGAAGCAATCACAGGCGGGGGGCGATCAGGATGGGTGCCGAATCAGGCGCAAGTCCCGGATTGCGGTCCGCTGCCTTCATCCAGGCAACTTACTCATCCGGCAACGTCAGGGACGACGCCCCAATCCCGCGGATATACGTGGCGGCGGCGTGAGACCACGCAATCAACTGGCGCGCGACCAGGTTGTCGGCGATGTCATCCGGAATGTCCTCATCACCCAACTCATCATTGACCACCTTGCGCAGCCAATAGAGTTCTTCCTCTGTGAATTTTTCCATTTCGTCGCTTTATTTGAACTGAAGCGGTTTTTGTACAGACTGGTTGAAGCATAGCACTTAGGTTGGACAGAGTTTGCGAAGCCCAACGTTTACCGGCGCTTGATGCATTGGTTGTTGGGCTTCACATCGTTCAGCACCAAGCTACCGACGATGTTCAATTTCCTGAAACGAGCACTTAAACATTCGCACCACCGGCGAATGAAAGAAAACGCCGCCCACCCGATAAGGATGAGCGGCGCGAATCACCAAGCGATGCCTGTTACTTGTGCAACCGCGCAAACGTCGCCGTGTTGTCGATGCCATTGGCATAGCGGTCCAGCTTGTCGCCGACCGAGGCCTCGATCCTGTCGAGCCGGTCCTGCGGGCTGGGGTGGGTGCTGAACATCAGGCTGACCGCGTTGTCTTTCGGATTGATATTGCCGATGGTGGTCAACACGCTCGGGAGGGCAAACGGGTTGTAGCCGGCGCGGGCTGCCAGCACCATGCCGTGGACGTCGGCTTCGTACTCGTCATCCTTGTCCAGGCCCCGCACGAAAATTTCCGTGCCGCCGGAGAACGCGTTGGCCGCATATTGGGCTTCTTCGCGGCCGCGTTTTTCCGCAGCGATCTGCGCCACGTTGGCGAGGAAATCGCCGCGTGCCGAGGCTTTCATCGCGCGGATATGATGGCCGCGCACCACGTGGGTGATTTCGTGTCCGAGCACCGCGGCGAGTTCGGCTTCGGATTTGAGCCGGTCATACAGGCCGCGCGTGATCAGGATGTAGCCGCCGGGCGCGGCGAAGCTGTTCACGTGCGCATCGTCGGTTACACCAAAGCGCCAAGGCAGATTGGGCTTTTCCGATTGCAGCGCGACCCAGCGCCCGACCTGGTTCACATAGCGTTGCAACTCAGGGTTCTTGACGAGCGGCGCCGCGCCGAGCAGATCGGCCATCACGCGCTTGCCGATGATCTCTTCCTGCTCCGGCGAGGTGCTCTGCAGCGAGGTGGCGGCGCTTTCCACGGCCTTCACCACCTTGTTCAGGTCGATGCCGCTGCTGCCATCCAGGATCTTGCCCAGGTCGATGGCGAAGACCGGCGTGGCAAGGCCGGCCGCGAGCGCCAAGGTGACGAGTGATTTTTTCATGTGTTCCTCCTCAATCCGAGCCGCGGTTCGATTGCGACTCTGTGCTGGCCAGGCCGATATCCTTCACGCTGCGGGTTTCCAGTCGGTTGCTGCGGGCAAAGCGCTGCGCCTCCTCGCTGCTGGCACTGTAGCTCTTCATGCGTTGCACTTCCTGCGGGTTGGGCCGGGCATTCTTGATCTGTTCGGCGGAAAGTCCTTTCACGCCGGTGGTGACGGTATTGCCGGACGAGCCGGTTTTGGCCACGCTCAGTAACTGGTTCACGCCACCCAGGCCGCTGCCGCTGCTGCCTGTCGCACTGCGCAGGTTCAGGATTTTCAGCCAGCCTGATTTGCCGTCGCGGGTGCTGACCTGCGCCCAGGCGCCCTTGCGGGTCTGGACCTCGACGCGGCTGCCGGCAGCAAGCCGGGTGACGGTCGGTGCATCCAGGAAAGGCTTGTCCTTGAGATCGGTGGCGCGGGTCACGCTGCCGGGATCGGCCAGCGCCAGTGAGCTGGCGCACAGCAGAATGATAAGCAGGGATTTGGGCATCATGCCGACTCCTTCAGTTGGGGTTCAAACAGGACCACGGGTTGGGCGCGGCCCTTGACGGTGAAACTGCCGTGCTCGACAAAGGTAAAGGCATCGCCGCAAGCGGCGCGCGTGGCATCCGAGACCAGCACCCGCGCCACGCCCTTGGTCAATCCTTCGATACGCGAGGAAAGATTCACCGTGTCGCCGATGGCAGTGTAATCCAGTCGTGCCTGCGAGCCGATGAAACCGACCACGGCCGGCCCGCTGTGGATGCCGATGCCGACATCGAATTCTTCCAATCCGGCCAGGTCATGGCGGAAATCTTCCAGAACCTGCGACATTTCCAGTGCAGCCTCCACTGCGTGGCGCGCATGCTGCGGATCGTTTACCGGCGCGCCCCAGAATGCCATGATCGCATCGCCGATGAACTTGTCCAGCGTGCCACCATGACGGAATACCACTTCGACCTGCCGGGTGAAGTAGCGGTTCAACAGATCGACGATGAATTCCGGCGAATGGCTTTCGGAAATCGTGGTAAAGCCGCGAATATCGGAGAACAGCACCGTGATCTCGCGCGCTTCGGCCTGCTGTGCCGGATCGATCGCACCGCGTTCGACCAGATCCTTGACCACGCGTTCATCCAGAAAGCGCCCGAACAGCGCCACGGCCTGCGCGCCTCGGGCTTTTTCTTCCAGGTAGGCGAGCAGCGCCCCCAGCCAGTAATAGGCCCAGGCCCAACCCAGGGCGCCGGCCAGCGGCCAGAACCGGCGCAGGCCCAGTCCATACCATTGCGCGGCGATCACCCCGAGCGAGACCAGCAGCAGCGAGCCCGCCAGCCATAAGGTATTCATGCGGCGCTGAAAACCCAGCGCGATCAGCAGCATCAGGCCGAGCGCCAACGGCGCGCCGATTGCACGCGGTGCCGGCGTCAGCCAGTCGCCGTGCTGCAGGTTGTCGATCGCCGTGGCCAGGATATCGACGCCGGGGTAAAGCTTGGAGACCGGCGTCGGGCGCAGATCCCACAAGCCGGGCGCGGCTGCGCCGATCACCACGATCTTGCCGCTGAATTCGTTCGCCGGGCGCTGCGATTTTTCGCGGTTGAAGTCGAGATAAACATCGGCGTAGCTGATATGGCGGCGCCCGCTTTGCCAGTTGAGCATCTGGCGCGGGGTCTGCGGATGGCGCCAGCCCAGATCTTGCGCGAGCCGGGCCGGCAGCGACGGAATGCGCCAGCCGGCGATTTCCTGGTACAGCAGGTAATGCCGGCCGACGCCGTCGCTATCCTTGTCGAAATTGACCAGCCCGCCGCGCCAGGTTTGCGGTGGCAGCACCAGGGGCAGCAACAGTGGTGCGCGGGCCTTGGGGTCGGCGCGGGCGGTTTTTTCAAGGCCCAGGATAGCCGGCAGATCGGCCAGCGGGGCGCCGATGCCGTCGCTCAGCAGCACCGTGGGCAGATAGACCTCGGGGTGTGCGGCAACGGCTTCGCGAAAGGCCGCGTCGCTGTCCTGGCGGAAGGTATCGGGTTCGTTGAAGAAGATATCGAACACGATCGCCTGCGGCTTCTGCCGGGCAATGGCGTCGATCAGCTCGGCATGGATCGCGCGCGGCCAGGGCCAGCTGCCGGCGATGTCGTTCAGGTTTTCCAGGCTCTTCTGGTCGATGTCGATCACGACCACGTCCGGTGAGGCCGGTCGGCGCGCGGCATGCTGCTTGAGCAGGACATCGCCGGCGCGCTGATCGAGCACGGCGCTGAAGTCGAGCCCGCCGTAGTCGAGCGCCAGCAGCGCCGAAAAAACCAGCAGCAGTGAAAAAAAGGAAAACTTGCGCAGCAGAGTAGCCATAGCGAGCAGGTACAATCGCGGGGAAAACACTTTGCAATCTGGCCGCTTTGCCCGGTTTTGTCCAGCACGGATAGCCTCAGCAGCCATTACCGACAGGAAAATCCATGACGATTCGAGTCAACGGCGTCGAGATCGACGACGCAGCCATCGCCCGCGAGCAGCCCCGCCACCAGCAGGCGCCCGATCCGCTCGAAGCAGCCAAGCAAACGCTGGTGCTACGCGAATTGCTGCTGCAGGAAGCGCACCGGCTGGGCATCCAGGAAGCGAGCGACGATGAAACGATGGCGAGCCTGATGAACCAGAAAATCCAGGCCGAGCAGCCCGACGAAGCCGCTTGCCGCGCTTTCTTCGACGAAAACCAGGATAGCTTCGTGCGCGACGAACTGGTCGAGGCCCACCACATCCTGTTCCGCGCCGATATCGCGGAGGATCCGCAAACGGTGCGTACGGTGGCCGAGCTGATGCTGGCGCAGATCCAGATGCACCCGGAACGTTTCGAGGAACTGGCCCGCGCGCACTCGGCCTGCCCATCCAGCAGCAAGGGTGGGTCGCTCGGCCAGATTGCCCCGGGCCAGACCGTACCGGAATTCGAGCAGGCACTGTTCGCGCTCGGCGAGAATCAGTTGTGCGACCAAGTGGTCGAAACGCAATTCGGCCTGCACATCATCAAGAGCGGTGCCCGCAGCGCGCCGGCGCCGGTGACATTTGAAGAAGCCCACAGCCATATCGTGCGTTTCCTGACCGACATGCGCATGAACGAGGCGATGCACACCTACCTGAAAGGGCTGGCTGCTGCGGCGACGATCGAAGGCTACACCCTGCCTTTGTAATCCTGGGCGACAGTGCCTGAGCTTATTGAAATGGAGTTCCCATGACCACTTCCCCTTCCGTGCTGATCTGCGGCTCGATGGCTTACGACACCATCATGGTGTTCCATGACCGCTTCAAGGAGCACATCCTGCCAGATCAGCTGCATGTGCTGTCGGTGGCTTTCCTGGTGCCGGAAATGCGCCGCGAGTTCGGCGGTTGCGCCGGCAACATTGCCTACAGCTTCAAGCTGCTCGGCGGCGATCCGCAGATCATGGCCACGGTCGGCAGCGATTTCGGCCCGTATGCCGCCCGCCTGGATCGTCTGGATATCAAGCGCGACACCATCCGCGAATTGCCCGAGCATTTCACAGGGCAGGCCTTCATCACCACCGATCTCGACGATAACCAGATCACCGCCTTCCACCCGGGCGCGATGAATTTCTCCCACTTCAACCGCGTGGCCGATATCGCCGCGCC
This sequence comes from Pseudomonadota bacterium, assembly GCA_018261735.1. GTDB lineage: Bacteria > Pseudomonadota > Gammaproteobacteria > Burkholderiales > Chitinibacteraceae > Formivibrio. The sequence goes on along the minus strand of JAGTRM010000001.1, from coordinate 254,452 downwards.
GGTCGCGCTCGGCATCGTCACGCCGGACGGCAGGCAAGGCATGCTGGAGCATTGCGAGCAACTGGCCGCTGCCGGCATTCCGTTCATCTTCGATCCGGGTCAGGGTTTGCCGATGTTCTCCGGCGCGGAGTTGCTGCATATGATCGGGCAGGCCGATTACCTGACGCTCAATGACTACGAAGCGCAGCTGGTGCAAAGCAAGACCGGGCTTAGCCGCGAGGCGCTGGCGGCCGAGGTCAAGGCGCTGGTGGTCACGCTCGGCGGCGACGGCGCGCATATCTACGCCGATGGCGTGCGCCACGATATTCCCGCCGTCGCGGTCAAGGAGATCGTCGATCCGACCGGTTGCGGCGATGCCTTCCGCGCCGGCCTGATGTACGGCATCGCGCAGGGCTGGGACTGGCCGACCGCCGGCCGGCTGGCGAGCCTGTTGGGCGCGCTGAAAATCGGCCAGCGTGGCGGGCAGAACCATATCTTTACCCGTGCGGAATTGCTGGAACGGTATCAGGCCGCTTTCGGGGTGCCGCTGGCGCTTTGATTGTCATAAGATCTCCCCCGTCCCCAAAAACCGGCACAGACATCTCGTCGTGCCGGTTTTTCTATGGAGATTGGCCGGAGGTAAGGCAGCGATTTCAGGCAAAAGTAACCGCCTCTGTTTAATTTACTAAACAATCAGAAATAGGTACACTGTCGCATACTTAACCAGAGTGGTAATCACAAGATGTCAGTTACGGTTCGTGATATCGCTAAAGTGGCGGGCGTTTCCGTGGGGACGGTGTCTCGTGCCCTCAAGAACCAGCCCGGCATGACCGAGGATACCCGCAAGCAAATACGCCAAATTGCCAAGTCATTGGGCTACGACTTTGATCGCCTGCAGTCCGAGCCCATTCGTCGCATTGCCTTCTTGCTGCACCGCCAGCACAACACGCTGACGGCCAATCCGTTCTTTTCCGCCGTGTTGCACGGGGCTGAAGATGCCTGCCGCCAAAGTGATGCTTCCCTGAGTTTTCTGGCTGTCGGGCCGGCCGATCCGGTCATGGCGCAACTTTCGCGCCACGAAGTTGATGCACTGCTGTGTGTGGGATTCTTTGAACCGGAACTGCTGCAGCTTCTGAAGCAGGCTGGCAAGCCCATGGTGCTGGTGGATCAGTGGTCGATGGATTTTGCTTGCGTGAATCCGGACAACGAGACCGGTGGTTATCTGGTGACGCGCCATCTGCTGGAGTCAGGGCGGCGACGCATTGCTTTTCTGGCGAGCTCGCTGGCGCACTACAGTATCCGGCAGCGTGAACGGGGTTATCGCCGGGCACTGTTCGAGGCCAAGGTGCTGGCTGATCCGGCACTGGACGTGATCGCCCCGCCGGGCGTCGATGTCGAAACCGGCATGGCGCTCGCCATGCAGCAGCTGCTGGCCTTGCCCGAGCGCCCGGATGCCATCTTTGCCTACAACGATGCCGCCGCGCTGATTGCCCTGCGCATTTGCCAGGAAGCAGGATTGTCCGTGCCCGGCGATATTGCCATTGTCGGGTTCGACGATATCGAAATGGCCGCATTGAGCAATCCGCCGCTGAGTACCGTTGCCGTCGACAAGGCGCTTCTTGGGCGGCGCGGTGTGGAATTGCTGGTGCAACGTGCCACGCCGGGCGAGGAAATTGTTCCGGTGGAGCTGGTCCTGCGCAGCAGCAGCTGAAAGCCCGGCGGGTTCTTGCCCGGCCAAATTTCAATATCTACAAGGATCTATCACGCATGTCGCTCGCTCATTCGAATGGCAAAACCGCGCTGGTCACCGGCGGTGCCCGGGGCATCGGCCGCGCCATCAGCCATTCGCTGGCTGCCGCCGGCTTTAACCTGGTTGTCCATGTCCGGAAGGAAACCTCGGCGGCCCAGGCCGAAGTGGAATCGCTCAGGGCGAAATACGGCATCAAGGCCATACTGGTGGCTGCCGATCTGAACGATCCTTCGACGATCGACGGCCTGTTTGCTGCTGTTGACCGCGAATTTGACCGCCTGGATGTGTTGATCAACAACGCCGGCGTTGAAAATTATCATGCCGCCGAGGATATGCCGCTCGCTGAATGGCAGCATATCCTGCAGGTCAACCTGACCGCGCCGTTTCAGTGCAGCCAGCTGGCTGCGCAGCGTATGAAGGCGAACCGGCGCGGCGGCGTGATCATCAATATTTCATCGATTCACGACACCGTGGCCCGCAAGGGCATCGCCCACTATTGCTGTGCCAAGGCCGCGCTGAAGATGCTGACCAAGGTGACGGCACTGGAATGGGCCGAGTACGGCATCCGCGTGGTGACCCTTTCCCCGGGGGCCATTGAAACCGATATGAACCGCGATGCCATCGAGGGCTTCGGCCGCGAAACCTTCAATAGCTGGATTCCGGCCGGGCGCGTGGGCAATACCGACGAAGTGGGTGAAGTCGTGGCTTTCCTGTGCGATGAGCGTGCTTCCTATATCACCGGCACCGAGCTCTACATCGATGGCGCCTATTCGATCAACGTGGTACGCCAGGATGATCGTCCCGGGCGCACGGCCTTGCGCATGGCGGGATGAAACTCTTTATCGGCTCCTATGCCCCAGCCGATCAAAACGGTCTTTATTGTGCCGAATTTGATCCGGATAGTGGGCAATTCAGCCTTCTGCATGCCTTCCCGGGCCTGCTGAATCCCTCTTTTCTGGCGCTGTCTGCCAGCGGTGAGTATCTGTATGCCGTGAGCGAAACCATCAGCGAAAACGGCAGCATCGCGGCGTTTCGGGTGAGCGTGGAGGGCCGGCTGGACCTGCTCAACCGGCAGGATACGCTGGGCGCGGCGCCTTGCCATGTGGGCCTGGATGCCGCGCAGCAGCGGCTGGTCTGCAGCAATTATCTTGGCGGCAGCCTCTCGGTGCATGCCGTGAACAGCGATGGCAGCCTGAGTCCGGCCCTGCAATGGCTGAACCACCACGGCCAGGGGCCGCATCCCGAGCGCCAGCAATCACCGCATCCGCACAGCGCGGTTTTCGATGCAGCGCACCGGCAATGGCTGGTGCCCGATCTGGGGTGCGATCGCCTGTTTGTCTATGCCGGGGCCGAGCCGTGCCTGGTGTTGCAGCAGGAGTACGCTTTGCCGCCAGGCAGTGGGCCGCGCCATCTGGCGCTGCATCCGGCAGGCAAGGTCGTGTATCTGGTCAACGAGCTGGCCAGCACGGTCACCGTTTTCCTGCGCGCAGGCGAAGGCTTGCGTGCCGTGCAGGCCGTTTCCTGCCTGCCGGACAATTTTGCCGGCGCCAGTACGGCGGCCCATATTCAGGTCTCGCCCGATGCGCGCCATCTCTATGTTTCCAATCGCGGCCACGACAGTCTGGCCCTGTTCACGATTGCGGCCGATGGCCGGTTGACGCCGTCCGGGCACACGCCTGGCGCCGGACGCACGCCTCGCCACTTCTCCCTCTCGCCCGACGGGCATTTCGTGCTGGTCGCCAACCAGGATTCCGGCACGCTCAACGTGTTCCGGCGCAATGTCGATACTGGGCAACTCCGGGATACGGGGCATTCCCTTCGTCTTCCGGCACCCTCCTGCGTGGTGATGGCCTGACCCGATTGCGTCTGGCTGGTCGTTTTCCCGACATCCCGTTCCGTTTTCTCTTCGGGCAAGACCTCGGATTTTGAAGTTGATTGTTTCCTGCTACAGCTGCTGCTGCCGCAGACAGCCCTTGTTGACCATGGAAAACAAAAGGATTGCATAAAAACACAGTTTGTTTACTATACAAGCCTGTCGGGCGCTGATCGTTGTTTGCACCCATGCAGTTTCACCCCATGCCGAAACCGGTTCTCGGGTGTGTGGGAAGTCTTCTGGCCGTTTTCATGGAGAGCTTTACCGTGCTTTCATTTATTTTCCGGCGGTTGTTGTCGGCGATACCGTTTACCTTGATGGTATCCATGACCATATTCATCCTCATCCAGTTGCCACCGGGTGATTTCGTCGACAGCTACGCTGCCTCGCTGGCAGCAGCGGGAGAGCACGTGGATGCGGCCATGATGGCCGACATGCGCCATCGTTTCGGGTTGGACCAGCCCGTTATCGTTCAGTATTTCAAATGGATCACGGGCGTTGTCCAGGGCGATTTCGGTTATTCCTTCGAATGGAATGCCCCGGTCTCGCAATTGCTGGGTGAGCGCATGGGCCTGACTTTTGCCCTGACGATCTCGACCCTACTGCTCAGCTGGGCCATCGCACTGCCGATCGGCATCTATTCCGCCGTCCGCCGCTATTCCCTGTTCGATTATGGCTTTACCCTGCTCGGCTTCATTTGTCTGGCCGTGCCGGTTTTCCTGATGGCGCTGGTGCTGATGTACCTTGGGGTGAAATATTTTGGCCACGATGTCACCGGTTTGTTCTCCGCTGACTATGCCAATGCCCCCTGGTCCTGGGGGCGGGTGCTGGATCTGCTGTCACACATCTGGATTCCGGTTCTGCTGCTGGGGGCTGAAGCTTCTGCCGCCCTCATTCGCATCATGCGTGCCAACCTGATTGATCAGCTGCACATGCCCTATGTGGTCACGGCACGTGCCAAGGGGCTTTCCGAGATCAGGTTGCTGCTGAAATACCCGGTACGCACCGCACTCAATCCCTTTGTCAGCACCCTGGGGTGGACAGTGCCCCGCTTGGTGTCCGGTGCGGTAATCGCCTCCATTGTGCTGAATCTGCCCACGGCCGGCCCTTTGCTGTTCCAGTCGCTGCTCTCCCAGGATATCTACCTTTCCGGTGCCTTTTTGTTGTTGCTGTGCCTGATGACGGTGATCGGCACACTCCTGTCGGATGTGCTGCTGGTCATCATCGATCCACGCATCCGGCTTGAACACTAAGTTGAACAGTGAGCGAAATCATGACTGAAACAAACACGGCAACGGCCACCGTCAACATGGCCAATCTGCGTGGTGGCATCGAATACGCTTCGCAATGGCACCTGATGTGGCTCCGTTTCTGCAAGCACAGGCTGGCGGTCGCCGGGCTGCTCGTGGTGGTGTGCTTTTATATCGTCGCAATTTTTGCGGAATTCCTGGCCCCGTTCGATCCGGAAAAGCCCAATGCGCGCCTGGTCTACCATCCGCCGCAAGGGGTTCGCCTGTTTGACGAGAAAGGGTTCAATCCGCACGGCCAGTTTTTCGAACTGACCCGTGATCCGCAGACGCTCAAACCGGCCTACCTGCCCAAGGAGGGCGCAAAGGTCGAGCTGGAGTTCTTCGCGCGGGGCTTCGAGTACAACATGCTGGGCCTGATTCCCACCGATATCCATTTCATCGGGCCCAAGGACAAATCCCAGATGTTCTACCTGTTCGGCGCGGATCGGCTCGGGCGGGACATGCTGAGCCGGGTGATCTATGGCGCGCGCTTCACCCTCTCCCTTGGCCTTTTTGGCGTTTGCATGAGTGTGCTGCTGGGGATTTTCTTCGGGGGCGTGGCCGGCTATTACGGCGGGCGGATTGACTGGATCGTCATGCGGGTCGTCGAATACATCATTTCCCTGCCCACGATTCCCATCTGGCTGGCCCTTGCTGCCGCGCTGCCCAGGGATTGGCCGCCGTACCTGCAATATTTGTCGATCACGATGGTGATCTCGCTGATCGGCTGGACCGAGCTGGCACGGGTTGTCCGTGGCCGCTTCCTTGCGTTGCGCGGCGAGGTGTTCGTGGTTGCGGCCAAGCTCGATGGCTGCAGCGAATTCCGGGTGATTTTCCGGCACATGCTGCCCTCGCTGGCCAGCCACATCATCGCTGCGGTGACGCTCGCCGTGCCATTCATGATCCTGGCGGAAACCTCGCTGTCTTTCCTTGGGCTGGGCCTGCAGCCACCCTCGATCAGCTGGGGGGTCTTGCTGAAGGAAGCCCAGAACATCCGTTCCATCGCCCAGGCCCCCTGGCTGTTTGTGCCGGGCGCCTGCGTGGTGATGGCAGTTTTGTCCCTGAACTTCATGGGCGATGGCTTGCGTGATGCGGCCGATCCCTACTCGCATGGAAACTGAAAATGGTTGATCACATGAAGAACACCCAGGCGCCGGAGGCGGACAAGTCCTCCCCGGTCGGCGATGTCATTCTTGAAGTGCGCGGACTGAAAACGTACTTTGGCGCAGGCGAAAAAGCGGTTCATGCGGTGGATGACGTCAGTTTCAAGCTGCAGCGGGGAAAAACGCTGTGCATCGTCGGCGAGTCCGGCTCGGGCAAGACGGTTGCCGCCCGCTCGATCCTGCAAATCGTGGATCCGCCCGGCCAGATCATGGGCGGTGAAATCATCTACCACGGTTCCATCACACAGGCCCGGCAAGGACAAGCCCCGGTGGATCTGGCAAGGCTGGCCCCCAAGGGGCGGGAGATCCGCGCGATCCGCGGGCATGACATTGCCATGATTTTCCAGGAGCCGATGACTTCGCTGTCGCCGATCCACACCATCGGCAACCAGATTGCCGAGGCGATCCTGCTGCACCAGAAAGTGGGCAAGGCGGAAGCACGTACACGCTCCATCGAACTGCTGCGCCGGGTTGAAATTCCCAATCCGGAAGTTGCCATCGACAAATTCACGTTCGAGTACTCGGGCGGCATGCGCCAGCGCGCCATGATTGCGATGGCGCTGGCCTGCAATCCGCAGGTGCTGATTGCTGACGAGCCCACAACGGCACTGGACGTGACCACCCAGGCGGAAATTCTTGCCCTGATCAAGGAATTGCAGGTCGCCTACGGCATGTCGGTCCTGTTTATCACCCACGACATGGGCGTGGTGGCAGAAATCGCCGATGAAATCGGCGTGATGCGCAATGGCAAGATGCTCGAATTCGGGCCGGCCGAGCAGATTTTCTACAATGCCCAGCATGATTACACCCGCGAGCTGATCGATTCGGTACGCAAGCTGGAAACTTCGGCCCGCAAAAGCCGGGGCAGGAAAATATCGGAGCAGAAACTGCTGGAGGTGCATGGCGCATCAAAGATTTATCCCGCCCGCCGCAGTTTTCTTGGCAAAGCCGGTGAACCCTTCAAGGCGCTGGACAATGTTTCGTTCGATCTTTTTGAGGGCGAAAACCTCGGTATCGTCGGCGAGTCCGGCTCCGGCAAAACCACGCTGGGCAACTGCCTGATCCGTGTGCTGGAGCCCAGCGGCGGGGAAATGCTGTATTGCACCGGGGCCGGCCATACGATTGATGTCGCCAGGCAGTCGACGCGGGAATTGCGCCAGGTCCATCGGGAAATCCGCATGGTCTTCCAGGATCCGTTTGCTTCGCTGAATCCGCGCATGACCATCGGCCAGATCATCGGCGAGCCGTTGCTGGTCAACAAATTGCTGTCCGGCGAAGCGCTTCGCGCACGGGTTAAAGAACTGCTTGCCATGGTCGGCTTGCCGCCGATGGCCATGGAACGTTATCCCCATGCCTTCTCAGGCGGGCAGCGTCAGCGCATCGGCATAGCGCGTGCACTGGCGCTCAATCCGCGTCTGATCATCGCCGATGAGGCTACCTCGGCGCTGGATGTAACCTTGCGCTCCCAGGTGCTGGACCTGATGCTGGATTTGCAGGAAAAACTCAACCTGAGCTTTATCCTGATCAGCCACGATATCGGTGTGATCCGGTATTTCTGCGATCGTGTTGCCGTGATGTACAAGGGACAGATCGTGGAAACCGGGCCGGCCGAGAAGATTTGCTCCGAGCCGGATCACCCTTACACCAAGGCGCTTATTTCGGCCGTGCCCGGCACGCACCCGCGCGACAAGCGCATTCTTGGCCGGCATCGGTATGTGGCAGAACCCCTTGCCATGCCGGAAAAGGCCGCCGGGCCGATTGCACTGGCCTGATTTTGATCGCTGCCCAAGCAACAAGGCTGCCAGTTCGGCAGTCTTGTTTGCATATTGACTTGTCCGCCGGGCGACGACAGTCATGCCGCCGAAGCCAAGACACGCTCAGCAATCCGCAACCCTTGCCCGCATCGAATAGGAAATGCAGACCGGCGCTTCTGGCGTGATCGCAATGCCGCGCCGGCCGGCCAGCGGATGCGTCTGCGGTGGAACCAGTACGCGCCCCAGATCAAAAAATCCGCAGACAGGTTCGATGCCCAAGGCAAAATGCCGCCCGTTCCAGGGAGGGTAAGCACGCCCCCCGTTGCTGATCCAGAGCATGACATCCGGCAAAACATGGGTATCCCATTCAAGCGCGAGTTCGGCGTGCATTCCCGGGTAACGCAGGATGAAAGGCCCTTTGCAGTCCTTGAGTTGCAGCAGTTCCTCGGTCGCAAAAGGCAGGGGGAGTCTGGTTAGGTCGAGAGGGCCGTCGATGGCCGGAATGCGCTGCAGCGAATCGGCCCGGGCCCCGGCCTGCAGGTGCGAAATGCCCGGTTCTGTTTCGACAGGGTAGACAAACACGCCTTCGTGGCGGGGAGCCTCCAGCACCATCCCGGTCGCCGGCATGGCCAGCGTGGGATGGAGGGCAATCGGCAGGCATGCCGGTTTGCGGGCGTGGATCCGGAGCAGCACGGTTAACGACGGGCTGTCCGCATCAACCGAAACCCTGCGTTCAAGCCGGGAAACAGGGGACTCTTCCGGGTAATCGATGGCCGCATGCAGGAAGGAATCGCCCTGGGCAACCAGATGCCACATATGGTGCGAGGCATAGCCATGGTCCCAGTTATCGTCAGGCACTTTTCGGGCATAGTCCGACGGCACGCCCTCCGGCACCGTCGTTCTCCCGAAAGGCACGCAAGGCCATTCGCCGCGAAGCCGCCGCAATAGCCCCGGCAGCGCCGGGTCGTTCTGTTCTCCCCACGGAGCAACCTGCATGGGCGACAGGCTGCGACCTTCACCGAGAGCAAAACGGACCGGCGCCAGCATGCCACCCAGCGCTTGCAGCTCAAGCGAGCCATGATTCCAGTCCAGCGTCCAGGACAAGCGAGAGTTGGACATCGGTATCTCCTTCAGCGCTGCCAGCCTGCGTGCTGCTCATCCAGTACGAATGTCTGTGTGGCGCCGGCAAGATCAAAGTCGATGGCCACCCGCTTCCGGGCCAGGTCGATTGACGGGGCCAAGGCCGTTGCGGCCTGATCGGGGGCGGTGCGCTGGATGACGCAGAGCAGGGTGCAGCTGCCCGTGAACTGGCCTGAATGTTTCAGGGCACGGGTCTCGTTCTTGTAGGCGTAGCGCTCGGAGAACCAGGCGGCTTCGGCTTCAAGAACGGGGCCGGAGGAGAGATTGCCTGCGGCGAGCGTGGTGATGCCCAAGCGGTTTGCGTTGTCCGCGAGCAGAATATCCGCTTCCGTGATTCCGGCTCCTGATGCCGGATGCACCTCAAACCGAACCGCCGGCGCCAGCATCAAGCGCTGGGCAAAATGGTGAATCCCCTGGCCTTCCAGCCAGTCAACGATGACGATGGCGTCGAGCTTTTTCAAAAAAACGAACCAGCGCCGGTGCGATACGGCCTGCGGCAAGCGCATGTAGCCATCGTGACAGGCATCGCAAAAGTCGAAATCCTCTTCCACCGCCCAGCGCAGCGTGCGCGTGTGCGCCGTGGGATCAGCCCAGCTCTGGGTGGAGGCATAGACGGACTGGTCCGCATGGTCGATTTCAACCGTGGAGTGCGCTCGGGTTCCTTTGAACCAGCGTCGCCAGTCGCCTTCCTCATAGGTGTAACGGCCGGGATCCAGAACCAGGGGATGGGGTCCGCAAGTCCATTCGAAGCTGAGTGCGTCGGCGTGACCGTGAGGCCCGCCCATTTCTGCCGCATCGAAGAGGATCGAATTCTTCGCGTTGCGCATGACGTAATAGCCACTGAGCGGAAAACCCACCGTTTCGGTCTGGGGATGGGCGCTCGGGGTGAGGGCCATCACCTTGTGCCAGGCATCGGGGCCAAAGAGCCAGAGCAGACCGGGAGACCAGATGCCCTGCGCGATCAGGGTGTCGTTGCCTGAGAGCAAGCCGAGCTGGGCAAGTGCTACGCGGCCGCAATGATCGGCCTCCCAGTCGGAAATGGCCGAAGTCTTGCCGTCGGAGCGCAGGCTGGCTGCCGTAAAGTTCGCCATTTCCAGCACGCGTTTTTCGAACCATTCCGGCATGGGATGGCTACTGCGTCGACCGATCAGGCAAGGTTTGACGAAGAGTTCGATGGCGACGTTGTGGTAACCCGGGGTCAGTTCGAGATGGACGCCATCCGGTCCAACCTGCCGGTACAGGCAGAGTGAAAAACGTTCCATGGCCAGTTGGCGCCACCAGTTGGCGCGGGGATGCTCAGGCAGGGCGGCTGAAATGGCCAGCAATCCAAGCATGTGCATCATGGCGTGATTGATCTCGGCACTGCCCAGCCGCATGCTCAGCCAGTCGGCATGGTCGGCCAGCGTGCCGTGGAAGCGCGCCGTGAATTCGGTATCGGATGCGAATTCCTGCGCAAAAAACTGCCAGCCCAGCAACAGGGATTCTGCCCGCAAGCCGGTTTCCAGCAAGCGCCAGGGGCCGGGGCGCTGAAAATGAGTGGCTTGTTCCCAGGATTCATTCCACGGAACCGGGTTCTGGGCAATCCAGCCATCCACATGCGATTTGAACGTATCGGCATAAGCCCGGTTGCCTGTGGCGAGCCAGGCCAGACCGAGATCCTTGAGGTGCCAAAAGCGGTTGATGAGCCAGGTGAATTCCGGATCGCGGGTTGGATTGCAGGACCAGTCGACCGGATTGCCCAGTGATGTCCAGCGCCCGCCCGCCATGGAGTTGACCGGGGCAAACAGGTTTTGGGCGTGATGGTCTGAGGCGTCGATGGCCCGGTCGATTTCTTTGGGGTCATGCGCTTTCAATAACTCGATCGCACGAAAAAGTGCCTGATCATCCAGGTAGCAACCTTGCATCTTGATCTCTCCGGGCTTCGATGTCGCAGATTGTTTAGTATACCATCTGGACGGGGGCAACATATTTCCGCTTTGGAAGGATTTGTCCTGGCTTGCCGGCTTGCGGCCTTGCCGGGATGGAGCGATGGGCGTTGATGCGTTGCGCGAGAGCGCATTTTTCACCGCATATTCACCCTCTAGCGCGCTTTCGCGCTTGATTGCGGAGGGGATTCGCCCTCACGGAAATGACCATGCTGCTGCTATGGTGTAGTGCGGTTGATGATCGACTACAAAAGCATTGCAATATGCGCCAGTTTGTTTACTATACTGTTTCTGGCGCCAAGTATGCCGCCTGAGAACCTGTCCACGATCTGTTGCGAGCAGGTGTCGGCAGGGGGAAGAGCAGCGCGGGTGCTTGGTAAAACGATGTTCAAAACAGAGGAGACGTTGATGATGTCGCGTCATGTGCGGAGCAAGGCAGAAAGGGTGTGCTGGGGCGCGGGATTGGCCTTTGCACTGGTTGCAGGGCAAGCCACTGCGTTAAGTGAAGCACCCGAACTGACCAGGCTGGTCAAGGAAGGTAAATTGCCTGCGCTGGAAAAACGTCTTCCGGAAAAACCCGAGATCGTGAAGCCGGTGGAAAAAGTCGGGAAATACGGCGGGGTCTTGCGTGGCGCATTGCGCGGCAACGGAGATACCAACGCGATTGTGCGCTTTGGCGGCCCGAACGGACTGTTGCGCTGGAATGTCGATTTTTCCGGTGTCGTGCCAAACCTGGCGGAAAGTTACACGCTGTCGCAGGATGCAAAGGAGTTTACCTTCCGCCTGCGCAAAGGCATCAAATGGTCCGATGGCGTGCCGTTCAATGCCGATGACATTCTGTTCGCCGTCAACGATGTGCTCGGCAACAAGCAGTTCTTCACCGCCCCGCCCTCGCAATACACCAACGACGGCAAATTGATGGCGGTCGAGAAAGTGGATGACTATACGGTCAAATTCAAATTCTCCAACCCGTTCCGTGCCTTTGTCGATACCCTGGCCTCCCCGCTCGGGCAGCATCCCGTGATGTATCCCAAGCATTACTGCGGGCAGTTCCACCCCAAATACAATCCGAAGGTCGACGAACTGGTCAAGGCCGCCAAGGCTCAGGACTGGGCTGCGCTGATGCGGGCCAAATGCGGCGATGTCGAATTGATCACGCGCTGGGGCAATGCCGAGAAACCGACACTTGATCCTTGGGTGATGAGCGAGCCTTATGTCGGGGGTGCCACCAGGGTGGTCATGAAGCGCAACCCCTACTTCTGGCAGGTGGATACCGCAGGCAACCAGTTGCCGTATCTGGACCAGATCCAGTTTTCAGTGATATCGGAAATCGAGACCATCGTACTGGCTGCGATCAATGGCCAGCTGGATTTCCAGGTACGCCATATTTCCAGTATCCAGAACCGTCCGGTTATCGCGGAAAACGCGGCCAAGGGTGGTTACAAGGTGCTCTCCCTGCCTGATGTCAATGCTTCTCCGGCAGGATTGTTCCTCAACCAGTCGACCAAGAATGCCAAGTTGCGCGAGCTTTTGCGCAAGAAGGATTTTCGCGTGGCCTTGTCTTTGGCCATGGATCGCAAGGAAATCAACGAGATCGTTTTTCTTGGCCAGGGCGAGCCTTGGCAGACCGGGCCGCACAAGCAGAACAAGTACTATAACGAGAAGCTTGCCAAGCAATATACGAACTACGATCTGAAGCAAGCCAACGAACTGCTCGACAAGATGGGGCTGGCCAAGCGCGACAGTCAGGGGATGCGCCTGTATCCGGATGGTAGCGGCAAGATCACAGTCAACGCGATCGTCAGTCTGGCGCTGACCTATCAGATCGAAACGCTCGAAATCATCCGCAAGCAATGGGCCAAGGCAGGCATCGATCTGGTGATCCAGTCCTCGGAGCGCTCGCTGTATTACGATCGCGGCAACAACAACGAGTATGACATCAGTGTTGATGTTGCCTCAGGCGGCCTTGATCCGACCCAGAATCCACGGACATTCCTTGCGGTGCATCCGGTCGAATCGCGCCAGAGCCTCCTGTGGGCCAAATGGTACGAAACCGCCGGCAAGGCGGGTGAAGAACCACCTGCCAGCATGAAAAAGCGGCTGAAGTTGTTTGACGACTGGAAAGATGCCAAGACGGATACGGAAGCTGATGCGCTCTTCAAGCAAATCCTGGCGATTGCCGCTGATGAGCTTGAAGTTCTCGGAACGGTGACGCCGCCTCCCAGTGTCGGGGTCCGGAGCAACAAGCTGGTCAACGTGTTCGACAAGATGCCGAATTCCTGGACCTACGCCATGCCCGGCCCTGCCTTGGTACAGCAATGGTTCTATAACAAATAACGCTGGTACTGGCGCTGACAACAGAAAGCCCCTCCACTGGAGGGGCTTTCTGTTGTCAGCGCCAGGATTTGCCATTGTGGAAATGCACAACTGATTGCCCGAAAAGAGGCGGAAAAGCAGGCAACGCTGCCATGTTTGACTCGTGGATCGCACTGCTAAGATGCCCGCGCAGAGACCGGTCTGATGCTGCAAGGTCAATCGACATGGATGCGGTTTCCATCCATCAACATGGGAGTAGCAGGGTGACCATTTCCCGCAGGATTCTTTTGCTGATTTGCGCAGCACTCGTGATGTGCGGCGTTCTTTTTATCGTCGCCATCTATGGTTTGGGTGCCACAGAAAGCGAAACCGTCGCCAGTCAGTCGGCCGCCGGGGCACGCACGGCCCTGATCGTGGCGCTGCTCTTGAGCTGGTCCTTGCTGGGGGCGCTGGGATTTTGGGTGCTGCGCTCCATCGTCAAACCGCTGCGGCAGATGGAAGCCGCCATGGCCCTGGCGGCGGACAAGCTGGATTTCACCGCGACCGTTGTGGTCGATTCGGAAGACGAAATCGGCCGAGCCCTCCAGGCGTACAACCGGCTGTTGACGCGCTTGCGCGGCAGTTTTGCCGAGGTGCAGCAATCCGTTGCCAACCTGCTGGATGTGACCGAGGAAGTCGATCACGCATCGCGCAAGATTGCGCGAAATTCGCAAGTGCAAAGCGATGCTTCCGCCAATATGGCTTCCGCGGTCGAGGAAATGACGGTCAGTATTTCCGTGGTGGCCGAGCAGGCGCAGGACGCCAGCCAATACACCCAGCAATCGCGCGATACCGCCGGGCACAGCGCCGGGGTGATTCTCGGCACCGTGAGCGGCATTCAGCAAATTGCGCAGACCGTGCGCGAAGCTGCGGTGCGGATCAAGGCCTTGCGCACCGATTGCGACAGCATTTCCTCGGTCGCCAACATGATCCGCGATATTGCCGATCAGACCAACCTGCTGGCACTGAATGCGGCAATCGAGGCGGCCCGCGCCGGTGAGCAGGGTCGGGGCTTTGCGGTGGTGGCCGATGAGGTGCGCAAGCTGGCCGAGCGCACCACGCAATCCACCCTGGAAATCAGCACGCTGCTCAATCGCATGCAGGAAAGCGCCAAACAGGCGGTAGACAGCATGGGCCACACCGAAAAAGCGGTCGATGCCGGCGTGGTCAATGCCCGGCAGGCCGGCGAATCGATCGAGCAGATCAGAACCGGGACGGATGCCGCAGCCAATGTGGTGACCGATATTTCCAGTGCCATGCGCGAGCAGGAAACCGCCAGTTCCGCGATTGCCCATAACATTGAACAGATTGCCCAGATCAGCGAACAGAATGCTGCCTCGGCCAAGGCATCGGCTGCCGGCATGGGGCGCATGACGCAGGTCGGGCGCGAAATGGCGCAAATCCTCTCGGCCTACAAGGTCGAATCCGGACCGCAAAAAATCGTGCTGCGTGCGGCCTTTGCCAATGCCGATGACCATCCGGCGGTACGTACCGTGCGCGCCATGGCCGAGATGATCAGCGCGCGCAGCCAGGGCCGCATCACGCTCAAGATATTCTCCGGCGGCGCCTTTGGCGCAGAGCAGGAAATCCTGGCGCAGATCCGCGCCGGATCGCTCGACATGGGACGCGGCAACGCGGCGATCCTGGCCAAGGATTGCCCGGCCGCGCTCATCCCGACCCTGCCCTACCTGTTCAATTCGGTCGAGCATATGCGCGCCGCGATGGATGGTGCGCCTGGCAAGGAAATCTTGGCTTCTTGCGCGCAGGCGGGCTATGTGGGCTTGACGATCTATGACGGCGGAGTGCGTTCAATCTACAGCCACAAGCCGATCCGATCGATCAGCGATATGCGCGGCATGAAGCTGCGCGTGATCCAGTCGGATCTGTGGACGGCCATTGCCCATGCCATGGGTGCCAATGCGACGCCGCTGCCGCAGGACCAGGTCACCATCGCAGCCCGTACCGGCCTGATCGACTGTGCCGAGAACAGCATCCTGGTTTTCGACAACTACAAGCACCACGAAGTCTTCAAGTATTTCTGCCACACCGACCATGCCGTGGTGCCGGAATTGCTGCTGTTCTCGAAACAGCGTTGGGATACCCTTGCCCGGGAAGACCAGCAACTGATCCTCGACGCGGCACAAAAATCGGTTCCGCTCCTGCGCGGATTCATGCGCGAGCGCGATGATCTGGCGCGCAAGAACGCCATTGCAGCGGGTACCGTCTTCGTGACGGATGTCGACAAGATCTCTTTCCAGCGTGCCATGCGCCCGGTGTACGACAAGTTTGTTTCAACGCCGCAGCAGAAAGCGCTGTTCCAGGCGATCCAGTCGATGAAATAGCCCGCTGGGACGGCCACAAACAAACAGGGCATCCGTCCGCGAGGAAGGATGCCCTGTTTGGCTTGAAGCGAAGATGACGCTTATTTCTTCTTGAGCAGTTTGCGTTCCTGCGCCAGCAGTTCGTCCACGGCCTGGGTGATGGTGCCGTCTTCCTTGCCCAGCATCGCGGGCGAGGTTACGTACTTGCCGTTGACGATGAATTGCGGCACGCCGTCCACGGCGTAATCCTTGGTGAGTTGTTCCAGCCGCTTCAGCGCCACGCCGCTGGAAAAGCCGCTGTATCCGGTCTTGAACTTGGCCTGATCGATGCCCTGTTTCTTCAGCCAGTCATTCAGCGGGCCTTCCTTGCGCAGTTCGACCCGGTCGCGCTGCACGGCATCCATCACGGCGCGCTGGTATTTGGCGTCCTGGCCCATGGCTTGCAGCGCCACAAAAAGCTTGGCGTGGGCTTCGATATCGGGGCGTCCCGGCCACATCACGTGGATGCGGCGGAAATTCACATCGGCGGGCAATTTCTTGGCCCAGGCATCCACAAATGGCTCGATGGTGTAGCAATGCGGGCAGCCGTACCAGAAGAATTCGATCACTTCCAGTTTGCCGGGCACCTCGACCGCGCGCGGCGTGGCCATACGGGTGTATTCCTTGCCTTCCTTCAACGCCGCCTGTGCCGCGCCTGCCGCCAGCAAGCCGGCTACCAGGACGATATGTTTCAACCAGCTTTTCAACATTTACCGCACTCCGTTGTGAGAATCAGTCGCTTTTGACCACGGTACTTTCAATTCCGTTCCCATGCAACTGCGCGCGTGCCTTTTCGATATCGGCCGCCTGGTTGAAGGGCCCCACGCGAACACGGTGCCAGAGCCCCTTGCCGGGGATTTCCTGGGTCTGGATGCGCGCTTCGATGCCGATCAGCGCCAGCTTGGCCTTGAGATTGTCGGCATCCTGCTCGTTCTGGAAAGCGCCGGCTTGCAGCCAGGCTTTCTTGACGGCCGGGCTGCTGGCTTCCGGTTTTTTGTTCTCGACCGGCCGAGCTTCCTTGCCGCCCTTGTCGGACTGGCCCGGCAGCATGGTGTAGAAATCAAAGCGGTCGGCGCCACTGGCGCGGCGTGCCTGTGGCGCGCTGGCCGTGTCGGAGGCGATGGTGGGGGCGGCCACCTCATCCTTGCTGGTGGTCGGGCGCAAGACTTCTGGCGCGGTACTGGCTGGCGGCTGCGCCGGCACCGGTGCGATGGCAGTATCGGGGACTGTCTTGCCGCCGAACGGGCTGGCGCCGCGATTGATATAAAAAGCCACGCCCACCGCAGCGGCGATGCCGACAATCAGCCCCAGCAGCAGGCCGGTGAGCAACGAGCCGCCCTTGTTGTTGCCCCCGCCGCTGGAACGCGGCTTTTTCGTGTCTCGTGCCATGGTTTACATTTTCTCCGGTGCGGAAACGCCCAGAATGGCGAGACCATTGGCCAGGGTTTGCTTCACTGCCGAAATCAGCGCGAGGCGGGCGTAAGTCATTTCCTGATCGTCGCTGAGGAAGCGGCTAACGTTATAGTAGCTGTGGAAATCCGCAGCGAGGTCTTTCAGGTAGAACGCCACGCTGTGCGGCGCGTATTCGGCCGCTGCGGCGTTGATCGTGGCGGGGAAATCGGCCAGGCGGCGCAGCAGCGCGGCCTCGTGCTCGGAAGTCAGCAGATCGACGCGTGCGCCGGGCAGATCGCTCTGGCAGCCGGCCCATTCTTCCAGCACGCGGCAGATGCGGGCATGGGCGTACTGGATGTAGTACACCGGATTGTCGTTGCTTTGCGATTTGGCCAGATCCAGATCGAAATCCAGATGCTGGTCGGACTTGCGCAATACGTAGAACAGGCGCGCCGCATCGTTGCCAACTTCGTGACGCAGCTCGCGCAGGGTCACGAAGGAGCCGGAACGCGTCGACATCGCCACTTGCTGGCCGTTGCGGATCAGGTTGGCGAACTGCACCAGCGCGATATCGAGCTTGGCCGGATCGAGTCCCAGTGCGGCGAGCGCACCCTTTACGCGGGCGATATAGCCGTGGTGGTCGGCGCCCCAGATGTTGATCACCTTGTCGAAGCCGCGCTCAAACTTGTTCAGGTGGTAGGCGATATCGGAAGCGAAATAGGTGTAGAGGCCGTTGTCGCGCTGGACCACGCGATCTTTTTCATCGCCGAAGGTGGTCGAGCGGAACCACTTGGCGCCGTCCTGCACGTAGATGTGGCCAGCGGCTTCGAGTTTTTCAACGATGCGGGCGACGAGGCCGGTTTCGAACAGCGATTTTTCCGAGAACCAGCAATCGAAGATCACGCCGAATTCGGTCAGGTCGGCGCGGCCGTCGTTGAGCTGCTCGGTCAGCGCGTAGTGGTGGATGTAGTGCCAGGCATCGCCGAGCAGGTCCTTGGCGTTGGCAATCAATGCATCGAGATGCGCTTCCTTGTCCTCGTCGACATTCGGCGCGTTCTTGATAATGTCGGCAGCGGCGCGCACGTAGACATCGCCATGCAGTGCCTGGATCTGGATCGCCATTTCGCGCACGTACTCGCCCTGGTAGCCATTGGGCGGGAACGGCACGCTGACCTTGTGCAGGTCGAGGTAGCGCAGCCAGGTCGAGATGGCGAGGATATCCATCTGCCGCCCGGCATCGTTCACATAGTATTCGCGCTGCACCTTGAAGCCGGCAAAATCCAGCAGCGTGGAAAGGCTGGCGCCGTAGGCCGCGCCGCGGCCGTGGCCCACGTGCAGGGGGCCGGTCGGGTTGGCAGAAACGAATTCGACTTGCACCTTGCTGCCCGCGCCGTAGTTGGTCTGGCCGAACTTGGCCCCGGCTGCGAGCACGTCGCCGACGATGCGCTGGCGCGCCGCGTGCGACAGGGTGAAGTTGATGAAGCCGGCGCCGGCGATCTCGGCGTTTTCCACCCAGGCCGACAGCGGCAGTTCCTTGATGATTTTTTCCGCCAGCGCGCGCGGATTCTGGCGCAGCGGCCGCGCCAGCTGCATGGACAGGTTGGTGGCGTAATCGCCGTGGCGGGCATCTTTGGGGCGTTCGACCACGAAAGCGGTATCGGTGGCATCGGGCGCGACGGCTTTCAGGGCCTCTGCGAGGAGTTCGGTCAGGTGCTGCTTGAAATCGAGTTGCGGCATGTTGCGGCTGGCTTGTGCGTTGGATAATCGGCGGATTATACGGTGCTTGACCGCACTGTGCAGCTTGTGCCGGCGGCCGGCAGCGGGCGAACTGCAAAAATTCCGCTCCGGCGCTTGAGGGCATACCCGAGCCAGCCTGTCAGGCTTTCTGCTAAACTGGAACTGTGACTCATTCCATCAACCTGATAACAAGGAGACCGCAATGCTGAAAGAAAAGATTTTTGACGAGATCGCCAGCAAGATCAGCGAGGCCATTGCGGCAAGCCCGGCCAAGGACGTGGAAAAAAACGTGCGCGCCATGATGGCTAGCGCCTTCAGCAAGCTCGATTTGGTTACCCGTGAGGAATTCGAGATCCAGCAGCAGGTATTGCTCAAATCGCGTGAAAAACTGGCCGAGTTGGAAAACCGCGTGGCCGAACTCGAAGGCAAGCTGAACGGGAACAACCCGCAAGACTCGATGTGACTCGTTCCTTGAATAAACAAAACCGCCGGCTCATCACCGGCGGTTTTGTTTTTGCTGGTCGGTGTTTGATCAGTTGCTCGTGCAGCTGAAGTTGGATGCATCTTCAGTCGAACCGCTGCCGTTGTACTTCGCCACGGCAGGGTAGGGGCACAGCAGGCGGGTACGGTTGGATGCCCAGTTCGCCGGGACTTCCGGATTGGGCAAGTTGGATGCCGCGCCGCGCGCACTGGCCACGATGGCTCGTGGCGCCTGCCCTTTTTCTACCCAGGCCACGAGGGCTTCCACCATGTCGAACTGGTCGGTGGCGATGCCGTTGCGGCTGTGGTTCATTCCGGGAACGAGGTAAAAGCGCGCGCTGGCTTCAGTCGCCTGGCCGTGCACGGCCCTGAAGCCCTCATACCAGCGAACGGTATCCAGTGCCGAAAACACCGGATCGCTTGCGCCATGCGCGACGATCAATTTGCCGCCGCGGGCAACGAACTTGCTCATCGACGTGGCAGCGGGCGGCAACATGAAGTCGATCGCGGATTGGGTATACACACTATCCGTAGCAAAAATCTTCTGCCCATCCGTATCCAGATCGAAGCCCAGCGCGTAATCGAGCAGACTGGTGCCGGCGCCGGTCAGTTTGGCGGGCGATACCGGCGGCGTCGTGAAAACGAAAGCCGCCGCCACGGCATCGCGCGGACCCACCGCATTCACAAATTTCCAGGTGCGCCAGTCCTTGCCGGCGAGGCCGGGGTCCCAGGCCTTGCCGATATAGAACGGCTGTCCGTCCCGGGTTTTGGGGCCGGCATACACCGCAGCCAGCGAAGCCTTCTGGGTGGCGGTCAGGCAGCTGCCGTTGGCCTTGTCGCAAGTCGGCACATCACGCATCAGGTCAAAACTACGCTGGCACGCGATCAGATCGGACACGATGCCATCGCGCAAGCCATCCAGCGCATCGCAGCGCTCCAGTACCTTTTGGGATACCAGCGCCAGATCGGCCGGCGTGAAGCTGGTTTCCAGGTTCGGGCGCCCGGTCTTGCTGTCCTTCTGTGCGGCTTTGGCAAACTGCTGCGCATCCCAGAGCTGGGCGACTGCCGCGCGTGGCAGGTTGTAACCCGGCGCGGTTGCCAGCACACCATCGTATTCCCCGGAATCCCTAGCTGCGGCAACCATGGCGTGGCGCCCGCCGTTGGAAGTGCCGACGATATACGATTTGTCCGGGCGCTTGCCGTAGTAGGTCTTGATCAGTGCCTTGGCCATCGGCGTCAGTTGTGCCACCGCGTTATAGCCGTAATCCAGACGCGCTTGCGGATCAAGGCCGAATGTTCCGCCACCAATCGGCGTGCTGCTATCCATGGCATGGCCGGCATCGGAGCTGATCACTGCAAAGCCTTTGGTCAAGGCATTGCTGCGCGGGCCGCCGCCGAGAATCTCGCCAAAGGCCGGCGTTCGCATGCCATCCAGGCCGCCATTGGCCTGGTAGAAGAAACGGCCATTCCACTGCGTGGGCAGGCGCATCTCGAAGCCGATGGCGTACTTTTTGCCGTCCACCGGGCTGATACGCTCGTTCATTTTGCCGGTCACGACGCAATGTTCCGGAATCGTCTCGGTAATGCCGGGGCGTTTGACCTGGCCGGCTGCGATTTTCTCCAGTGCCGTCACGGATGTGCCCGGATAGGAAAAACCGGCGGCGAGGGATTCGCACGATTGCGCGGCAACGGCTCCGACGGCGGCTTGCGGGGCGACCGGGTTGCCGGGCCACACCGTGCTGCAGCCACCCAGGGCCAGCGCCGAAAGGGCGAGTAGGCCCGCCAAGCGGGGTATTCCAATCTTGGGGGAGGGGTTCTGTTTCATGTCTGAGAAGCCTTTCTGGGGTAAATGAAATCAATGCCTTGAGCGTGAATGAATTGTATCGGGGCTGAAGTTTTAAGTAATACAATTGCATTCACTACATTCATTAGAAAAATTAACAAATGGATTCCTTCGAGGATCTCGCTTTCTTCGTGCAACTGGTCCAACACGGCAGCCTGACTGCGCTGGCTAGAGATCGAAACATCACGCCTTCCGCTGTCAGCATCCGTCTGACCAAGCTGGAAAAGAAACTGGGTGTTCGCCTATTGAACCGCTCGACGCGCAAGCTGAGCCCCACGCATGAAGGGGAGATCTACTTTTCCCGCGGCGCCCAACTGCTGGCGGAAATCAAGGACCTGAACCAGTTGATCGCCAGCAGCAGGACGCAGGCCAAGGGATTGTTGCGGGTCAACGCGCCGCAGGCTTTCGGGCGCTACCGAATTTCGCCATTGATTTCCGAGTTTTGCCGGCTTTATCCCGATGTCGACGTGCAACTGGAGTTAACCGATAACCCGATCGATCTGATCGAAAAAGCGTTCGATGTCTCGATACGCTTTGGCGTGCCGCCCGATTCCCGACTGATCGCCCGCAAGATCGCACCCTGCAAACGGATATTGTGCGCATCGCCGATTTATCTTCGTGAGGCCGGGGAACTGCGTGAGCCCAAAGATTTGCTGCGGCACCAATGCCTGGTGCAGCAGGGCGAGGGAAATGCCGGCGCGTGGCTGCTCACCCGGGGCGGCGAGCAGGAGTTGGTAAAAGTTAAGGGAGCGCTCAGCAGCAATGACGGGGAAGCCATGCTGACTTGGGCCTTGATGGGGCACGGTATCCTGATCCGGCGCGATTGGTACATCAAGCGCTTCATCCGCTCCGGGCTCTTGCAGCAAGTTTTGCCCGACTGGTCGTTGCCCGAGGAAAACATTTACGCCGTTTATCCCGAGCGGACCCACTTGCCGGCCAAGGTCTCGGTGTTCATCGAGTTCCTGGCAAGGCAATTGACGTGCATACACGAGGAAAGCATGCAGTAGACGGCTGCTCTCGACTCCCTGGGCGTGAATTGGCTTCCCGGGGAGGCTGCTGTCGGCCACAAACGGCAGGTTTTGTAGGGCGGCAATTAGCAACGCGTCCCTTAAGGGGATTTCCTTCGGGGGCAAATTGCGCCGGATGTGTGCAAATCAAGATTGCACATGCGGCGCAATGCGCTGCGCTTATTACGCCCTACGCGCTATTTTTTATGACACCATGTGGTGTCGACATCACGTTTAGGTGCCGCATGCACGCAACAAACGACACTCGCCTTGTTCGATGCCTAGACGGCCTCTCAATGTCTTTCGCTGTTATAGAGCAAATCGACTCAGAGCTTTACGACGCCTGCTCACGCTTATTGTCAGAGAAGGAGTTGCTCCCAGCGGTGTTCTGGCGAGCTTGGTCATTTGTCGACACTGTGCATCGAATCCGCGAGGTAGCACAGGCGGTGCCTGGACTCAGCTCAAAGA
Source organism: Pseudomonadota bacterium (assembly GCA_018261735.1). Classification (GTDB taxonomy): domain Bacteria; phylum Pseudomonadota; class Gammaproteobacteria; order Burkholderiales; family Chitinibacteraceae; genus Formivibrio. The sequence goes on along the minus strand of JAGTRM010000001.1, from coordinate 231,937 downwards.
CTTCAGAAATGCGGAAGTTTTTGACTTCAACAGAAGTTGCCGAATCATTTCGCCACTACATCCAGCATCTTCGTGGTGAGCTGTCTAAGAGGCCCGGGAACACCTTTCCGGCTTGGGGTAGCTTGGCTTGGGTTGATCCAAACGACCCTCAGCTCACACACATGGCATTAGCAGGAGCCCAGGTTGGTGAAACTCACTACGCCGGTCTCGTCTTCGATACTGTCGAACAAAGATGGGTCAGCAGAGTAGCGCTCAGTGTTGGTGGGCTATCCTTCAACTTCGATTTAATTGCTGCTGAATGCATGGATTTTCGTAACTTCATACTTCCTTGGCTTCTACAAAAGTACGCCCCAGGCATCAACCTAAAGGATGAGCTGCCCATTATCTCAATGCGTTTTCAGCCCGGTAGGGTGCACAAATCCTGATTTGCGCACGCGGAACAAGGGTTCTCTCTCTCTTGGCTATTCATTTGAATCGCTGATTTGGTGCGCAACGCTACGCGTTTCACACCCTACGAACGTCACTTCGGGCACATACCCAACATCCCCATCCGCCCCGGCGGATGTAAAAAAATGCCCACGGATTCCGTGGGCATTTTTCATTTCGATACCGCTTCAAAGTTGCCCGTGAGGCTTGGATACCAGCCGGCAAGCTTTATTTCCCATCCTCACTGTGCGTGTTCGCTCAACGGAATGCAACTGCAGAACAGGTGGCGGTCACCGTAGACGTTATCGGCACGGCCCACTGGCGGCCAGTACTTGTTTTGCTTGAGCTCGGCAACCGGATACGCCGCGGTTTGCCGGCTGTAGGCGTGCGGCCAGGCGTCGGTGGTCACTACCCCGGCGGTGTGCGGCGCGTGTTTCAGCGGGTTGTCCTCCTTGTCCAGCAGGCCCTCTTCCACGGCGCGGATTTCGGTACGGATGGCGATCATCGCCTCGATGAAGCGGTCGAGCTCGGCCAGCGATTCGGATTCGGTCGGCTCGATCATCAAGGTGCCCGGCACCGGGAATGACATCGTCGGCGCGTGGAAGCCGTAGTCGATCAGGCGCTTGGCCACGTCGTCGACGGTGATGCCGCTGGCGTCCTTGATTGGGCGCAGGTCGAGGATGCATTCGTGCGCCACCAATCCGTTCGGGCCGGTATAGAGCACCGGATAGTGCGCACTCAAGCGCTTGGCGATGTAGTTGGCGGCGAGGATCGCCGATTCGGTCGCTGCGGTCAGCCCCTGCGCGCCCATCATCGCGATATACATCCACGAGATCGGCAGGATGCTGGCCGAGCCGAACGGCGCGGCGGAAATCGCGCCGATCGCCTGTTCGCGCCCGGGCAGGAACGGCACCAGATGTGCGGCCACGGCCACCGGGCCGACGCCCGGTCCGCCGCCGCCGTGCGGGATGCAGAAGGTCTTGTGCAGGTTCAGGTGCGAGACGTCGCCGCCGAATTCGCCCGGTGCGGCCAGTCCCACCAGCGCGTTCATGTTCGCGCCGTCGACGTAAACCTGCCCGCCGTGGGCGTGCACGATGTCGCAGATTTCGCGCACCCGCTCCTCGAACACGCCATGCGTCGACGGGTAGGTGATCATGATCGCGGCGAGGTTGGCGCTGTGCTGCTCGGCCTTGGCCTTGAGGTCGTCGATGTCGACATTGCCCTGCGCATCGCAGGCCACGACCACGACCCGCATCCCGGCCATGTGCGCCGAGGCCGGGTTGGTGCCGTGCGCCGAGCTCGGAATCAGGCAGATATCGCGCTGCGCCTCGCCACGGCTGGCGTGGTAGGCATGGATCACCAGCAGGCCGGCATACTCGCCCTGCGAGCCGGCGTTCGGCTGCAGCGACACGCCGGCGTAACCGGTGGCCGCGCACAGCATGGTTTCGAGCTGGCTGATCATTTCGTGATAACCCTTCGCCTGCTCACCCGGAACGAACGGGTGGACATTGGCGAATTCGGGCCAGCTGACCGGCAGCATCTCGCTGGTGGCGTTGAGCTTCATCGTGCACGAGCCAAGCGGAATCATCGCGCGGTCGAGCGCGATATCCTTGTCGGCCAGACGGCGCAGATAGCGCAGCATCTCGGTTTCGGTGTGGTAGCGGTTGAAGACCGGGTGCGTGAGGAAGGCCGAATCGCGGCGCAGGTCGGGCGGAATCTGGACCGCAGTGGCTTCCAGCGCGGCGAAATCCGATTGCACGACGCCGGGCGTGAAGATCTGCCACAGCGCCAGCACGTCGGCGCGGGTGCTGGTCTCGTCGAGCGAGATGCCGACATGGTCGTGCGCTACGGCGCGCAGATTGATGTGCCGGGCTTCTGCCGCTGCATGAATGCGTGCGGTAGCGGCGCCGGTGAACACGGTCAGCGTATCGAAGAACGTGTCGTTTTCCAGGGTGAAGCCGAGCTTGGCAAGACCAGCCGCGAGCACCGCCGTCAGCCGGTGCGTGCGCTCGGCAATGGTCGCGAGTCCCTGCGGGCCGTGGTAGACCGCATACATCGATGCCATCACGGCGAGCAGCACCTGCGCAGTGCAGATGTTCGAGGTCGCTTTCTCGCGCCGGATATGCTGTTCGCGCGTTTGCAGTGCCAAGCGATAAGCGGGCTTGCCCTGCGCATCGACGCTGACGCCGACAAGGCGCCCCGGCATGCTGCGCTTGATCGCGTCGCGCGTGGCCATGAAGCCTGCGTGCGGGCCGCCAAAGCCCATCGGCACGCCGAAGCGCTGCGCCGAGCCGACCACGACATCCGCGCCCCATTCGCCCGGCGGCACGAGCAAGGTGAGCGCCAGCAAGTCGGCAGCGACGATGACCATGCCGCCGCGCGCCTTGTAGCGCTGCACCCATTCGCGATAATCGCGCACCTCGCCATTGGCACCCGGATACTGCAGCACCACGGCGAAGGAATCGGTTTCCAGCGCTTCGTCGCCGCTGCAGGTGCGCACTGTAATGCCGAGCGGCAGGGCGCGGGTTTCGATCACGGCGCGGGTTTGCGGCAGCACATCGTCGGCGATAAAGATCACGTTTGATTTACTGCTGCCGGCGCGCTGCGCTAGCGTCATCGCCTCGGCGGCGGCCGTGGCTTCATCGAGCATCGACGCATTGGCGATGTCCATGCCGGTCAGGTCGGTGACCATGGTCTGGAAGTTGAGCAGCGCTTCCAGGCGGCCTTGCGAGATTTCCGGCTGGTACGGGGTATACGCGGTGTACCAGGCCGGGTTTTCCAGGATGTTGCGCAGGATCACGCCCGGGGTGTGGGTGCCGTAATAGCCCTGACCAATAAAGGATTTGAACACCTTGTTATGTGCGGCGATGGCTTTGAGTTCGGCCAGCGCTTCGGTTTCGGGCTTGGGCGCCGGCAAGGGCATCGGCGCATGCCGGCGAATCGCCGCCGGGATTACCGCTGCGATCAGATCGCTGCGGCTGGCATAGCCGAGCGTGGCCAGCATCTGTTGCTGCTCGGTTTCGGAAGTGCCGATATGGCGGGCGATGAAGGCATCGCGCTGTTCGAGTTCGGCCAGGGTGCGGTGCATCGTGTTTCTCCAGTGCATGCACGCCAGCGGCGCGCCATGGCTGCCGCCGGGTGCTGTTTTCTTGTTATCAGTCGAGCAGGGCTTTGTAGGCGGCTTCGTCGAGCAGGGCGTCGGCGTCGGCCAGATTGTCCGGCTGCACCTTGATGAACCAGCCTTCGCCTTCGGCATCCTCGTTCACTTTTTCCGGGGAATCGGCTAGCGCGGCGTTGACGGAGAGGATCGTGCCGGCGATCGGCATCTTCACGTCGCCCGCGGCCTTGACCGATTCGATCACGCAAGTCGGCTCGTCCTTGGCGAAATGCTTGCCCACGGCAGGCAGCTCGACGAAGACCAGATCGCCCAGCGCATCCTGCGCGTGATGGGTGATGCCGATGGTGACAGTGCCGTCGGTTTCAACGCGCAGCCATTCGTGGTCGGGAGTGTATTTCATGGGATTTCCTTTGTGATGTTGGGTTGTGGTGTTCATTCCTGATGGCAACAGCGCCTAACAATGAACCCGGAATTTCGTGAGAATTCGCCCCGAGCCTGAGCGCAGGGCGGGTGATTTTATCCGCGGTAGTAGCGCTGCGGTACAAACGGCATCTTGCAGACTTGCATGCGCACCGGCTTGCCGCGCACCAGCGCCAGCACTTCCGCGCTGTCGGCGGTGTATTCGCTGGGCAGGTAGGCCATCGCGACCACACCGTTGCGGCTGGGCGCGAAGCCGCCGCTGCAGATGGTGCCGATGGTCTCGCCGGCGAGGTTGGTGATCTCGCTGCCTTCGCGCACCGGTGTGCGCTCCAGCCCGACGAGGCCGACGCGCTTGCGCGAGGTGCCCTGGACGATTTCGGCCAGGATGCGGTCTTCGCCGGGGAAGCCGCCTTCGCGGATGCCGCCGACGCGGCGGGCCTTGGAGATCGCCCAAGTCAGCCCTGCTTCGACCGGGCTGGTGTCGGTATCGAGATCGTGGCCGTAGAGGCACAGCCCGGCCTCAAGGCGCAGCGAATCGCGCGCACCGAGGCCAATCGGCGCGACTTCTTCGTGGGCGAGCAGCGCGCGGGCGAGTTGCTCGGCGTGGCTGTTGGGAATCGAAATCTCGAAGCCGTCTTCGCCGGTATAACCGGAGCGGGTCACGCAGCATTCCACGCCGGCGAGCAGCACGGTGCGCGCTGTCATGAAGGTCCAGCCGGCAAAATCCGTTTTCGGCGCCATCCGGGCCAGCACGGTGGCCGCGGCCGGTCCTTGCAGCGCGAGCAGCGCATGCTCGGGCAGCACCTCGATGTGGCAGCGCGCGCCGATGTGGGTGCGCAGATGGGCGATATCCTGCGCCTTGCAGGCGGCGTTGATCACGACGAACAGGTGATCGCCGGCATTGGTGATCATCAGGTCGTCGAGGATGCCGCCGGTGGCGTTGGTGAAGAAGGCATAGCGCTGCTGGCCGACGGGCAGGTCGATGAGATCAACCGGCACCAGGGTTTCAAGCGCCACAGCGGCGTTGACGCCCCACAAGCGCAGCTGGCCCATGTGCGAAACATCGAAGAGGCCAGCCTGGGCGCGGGTATGCAGGTGTTCCTTGAGTACGCCGGCCGGGTATTGCACCGGCATGCTGTAACCGGCGAAGGGCACCATGCGCGCACCCAGTTCGGTGTGCAGGCCATGAAGGGCGGTCTGGAGCAGGGAGTCGGTCATTTGCTTGATCCTTGGACGAAAAAAAGGACAGCCGACAGCCAAAGCTGTCAACCGTCCCTCTGTCCTCTTTACCTGAGAGTTTCCGGCTCACGGTGCCGGGTGCCCCTTCGGTGGGCAGCTCGAAAACTGCCTCTCTCCAGATCGGTGTGGCCTTTGCGGCCAGGTTCTTCCGGTTCGTTTGCCTGAGCGATTATGGGAATTACGCCTTCGGCGGCGGTCAGCGAATTTCTCGCTCCGCGCTCTCCCGGGAGAGCCTTGAGTGTTTTTAAATCATAACCCGGCAGTGGGCAATTGACTACCCCACTGCCTCGGGTCAGTTTGCGACGGGCAGGCGCGGCGCGAGCTTGCGCAGTTTCATCGCGATGGCAAAGCCCGCGACCAGCAACGTGCCGAGCAGTGCCACGACGCCATTCCACTGGCCGAAACTCCACATGAAGCCGGTGATAGTGCCGAGGCAACTCGCACCCAGGTAGTAAATGCTCAGGTACAGCGCGGTGGCCAGCGACTTGTTTCGCAGCGCGCGAAAGCCCAGCCAGCTGCTGGCGATCGAATGCCCGCCAAAGAAACCAAAGGACAGGATGGCGGTGCCGAGATAAATCAGTGCGATCGAGTCGACCAGCGTGATCAGCGCGCCCAGCAACATGCAAAGCAGCATGATCCACAGCACGTTGCGCCGGCCTAAACGGTCCGCGAGCGTGCCGGCCCAGCCTGCGGCAAAGATGCCGGCGGCGTTGAGCGAATAGATAACGCTGATATGGCTCTGGCTGTAGGAAAACGGCGCGGCGGCGAGGCGAAAGGCCAGGTAGTTGAACAGGCTGACAAAACAGCCCATCAGGATGAAGCCGGTGAGAAACAGCCAAGGCAGGCCGGCATCGGAAAAATGATTGCGGGTGGCGACCATCATGCGCTTGACGGTGACGCCCGAGGGCCGGAAATGCTGCGAGACCGGCAGGCTGCGCCAGAACTCGAACGCCGCCAGCAGGCCGACGGAGCCGAGCACCAGCGTCGTCGTGCGCCAGGACAAATAGTCGGAAAGAATGGCCATGGCAAAACGCCCGAACATGCCGCCGACCGCGTTGCCGGCAATGTACAGACCGATGGCGCGGCCGAGCACATCCGGATCGATCTCTTCGCTCAGATACGCCATGGCCACTGCCGGCAGCCCGGCGAGTGCAACGCCGAGCAGCGCACGCAGAAGCACCAGATGATGGAAATCGGCCACCGTGGCACAAAGCAGGGTCAGCAGCGCGGAAAACAGCAGCGAGGCATTCATTACCGCCTTGCGCCCGAAACGGTCGGCCAGCAGGCTGGCGGGGATCAGCGAGAGCGCCATCGCGCCGGTGGCAGCGGAGAGCACGCCGCTGGCCGCCGCCGGCGGAATCTGGAACTCGCGGGCAAAAACCGGCATTAGAGGCTGCATGCCATAGAGCAGGGCGAAGGTGGCAAAGCCGCCGATCAGCATCGAACGGCTGACATTGGCATATTCGCGCGTGCCGGTCTGGATGCGGGGCTGGTTGGCGCTGCGGACGGGAGCAGCCTGCGGTTGCGGTATTGAAAGAGGGACGCTGGTGGTGCTGTCAAAAGGTGTTGCTATCGGTGTGGACATGATTTTGGGGTGATCTCGGCGCAGTTGCCGTGGGCGATGACTGAAATGCTAGGCTTGGCGGATTGAGTGGTCCAATATATATTTGCGCATCAATTGATATGTATTGGATATAAGTGGAACTGCGTCACCTGCGTTATTTCCTGGCCGTGGCCGAGGAACTGCACTTCACCCGCGCCGCCGAACGCCTGCATATCGGCCAGCCGCCGCTGAGCCAGCAGATACAGGCGCTGGAAGAGGAACTGGGCGTGGTGCTGTTCGAACGCAACCGGCGCCGCGTGGCGCTGACCGAGGCCGGCAAGCACTTTCTGGCCGGAACGCGTCGCGTTTTTGCCGAGGCCGAGCGCGCGGTGGAAGACGCGCAGCGCGCCGCGCGCGGCGAGATCGGTGAATTGCGCCTGGGCTACAGCGCATCGCTGCCGTTCACCAGCCTGCTTCCGCGTGTGCTGCACGATTACCGGCAGATGCATCCGGATGTGGAGCTGACGCTGAGCAGCCTTTTTTCAACGGAACAGTACGATGCGCTGCTGGCCGAGCGGCTGGATGTCGGCCTGTTGCGCTTTTCCGGGCTGGGCGTGCCGGCCGGGATTGCGCTGCATGAAATCAGCCGCGATGTGCTGCGCGTGGTCATACACGAGAGCCACCCGCTGGCGCAGCAGGAATCGATTGCGCTGATCGAACTGAAAGACGAGGGTTTCATCACCTATCCGCACGATCTGGGCGCGCGTTTCAATCTGCACGAACGCCAGCTTTGCCTCTCTGCCGGGTTCGAGCCGAAGGTGGTGCAGGAAGCGCGCGAGGCGACCACCCAGATCGGTCTGGTGGCCGCCGGGTTTGGCGTGGCCCTGTTGCCGTCACCGCTGGAATGCGTGCATATCGAAGGCGTGCGTTACGTCCCTTTGCGCGACGAAACCGCCTACATGGTGCTCGCCGCCGCCACGCGGCGCGGGCGTTTGCCGAAGATGATCAGCGATTTTCTCGACGTGCTGCTGTCGCGCAATACGGGCGCGTGACGTCAGAGCCTGGGCGAATCGTCGCCGCGCTGGAATCCGCTCAATTGCCCAGGCAGATCGAGCCCTTTCGAGAATGCAATCGCCTTGAACAACTCGCCCATTTCCGCCGGGTTGACCAGTTTTTGCGCGGCGGCGACGGCGGGCAGGTAGCGCTTCAGATCGCCGGCATCGAGCTGGTTGAGTTGCTGCATCAGCCCGGCATTGACCAGATATGCACCCTGCGTCAGGTAGCCTTCCAGCGCCAATCCGGCATCGGCGCCGGCGCGCCAGATCGCGGAAAAATCCACGTGCGTGGTGATATCGGTGAGGCCCGGCAGCCAGAACGGATCGGTGTGGCTGTGATGGCGGTAATGGCACATCAGCGTGCCCATGTGGCGTTGCGGGTGGTAATACTCGGCGGCGGCAAAACCGTAATCGAGCAGCAGGATTGCGCCGGCTTCAAGACTGGCGGCCAGACTCCGGATGAAGCCCTGCGCTTCGAGCTGGATTTCGGTCAGGTAATCGCCCGCGGCCGGCAAAACCAGCGCCTGCATCATCAGGGTCATGTCCCGGATCGGCCGATCCTGCCACTGCAAACCGTCCTGCCAGACCACGCCGCGCTCTTGCCAGCCTGATTCGCTGTAATGCACCAGCGCGCACGGCATCGCATCGAGCACCTCGTTGCCGATGATCGCGCCGCGAAAACCCTGCGGCAGCGTAGAAAGCCATTCGACCCGACCGAGCAGCTCCGGCACTTCGCGCGCCAGCAATTCGCGCTGGCGCTGCTGCAATTCGGCGGAAAGCTCCAGGATGCAATAGCGCCGCGGCAACTGGCCGCGCGCGGCGAGCGCGCGCAGGATCTGCAGCGCCAACTGGCCGGTTCCCGCGCCCACCTCCAGCACATCGCCCTTGTCCTGCAATTGTGGCGCGGCCAGTACGTCGGCCAGCGTTGCCGCCACGCACGTGCCGAACAGCGGCGAGATTTCCGGCGCGGTGACAAAATCGCCGGCCGTGCCGAATTTGGCCGCGCCGCCGCTGTAATAGCCGAGCCCCGGCGCATACAGCGCCAGACGCATGTAATCGGCAAAGGCAATCCAGCCGCCGCTTTCGGCAATGCGCGAGCGGATCAGGGAAACGAGTGCATCGCTGGCGGCGCGGGCATCGGGAGAGGGTTCGGGAAGGCGGGCTTGCGGGTTGGGCATGATGGGCGGCAGAATCGGTAGACAAGAATGATTCTAACTGGAGATACGCCATGCAGGAAAAAGTCGCACTGGTCACGGGCGGCGCGCGCCGGGTGGGCGCGGGCATCGTGCGCGAATTGCATGCGCACGGCTGGCGCATCCTGCTGCACTACCGTAGCTCACGGCAGGATGCGCAGGCGCTGGCCGACGAACTCAATGCGCTGCGGCCGCAGTCGGTTGCGCTCTTCCAGCTCGATCTGCTGCAGACCGCACAGTTGCCGGAGTTGGTAGCCGCCGCGATCACTAACTTTGGCCGGCTCGATGCGCTGATCAACAACGCGTCGTCGTTCTATCCTACGCCGCTGGGCAAGATCAGCGAAGCCGTGTGGGACGACCTGATCGGCTCCAACCTCAAGGCACCGTTGTTCCTTGCGCAGGCCGCCGCGCCGGAGCTCACCAAAACCGGCGGCGCCATCGTCAACCTGGCCGATATCCACGTTGAACGCCCGCTGGCCGGCTTTCCGGTCTACACCATCGCCAAGGCCGGCGTCGCCGCCATGACCCGGGTGCTGGCGCGCGAACTGGCGCCGCAGGTGCGCGTCAACGCGGTCGCGCCCGGCGTGAACCTCTGGCCGGAAAATGACACCGATTTCGATGCGGCCGAGCGCGCACGCATCCTCGCCACCATCCCGCTCGGCCGCAACGGCCAGCCGCAGGACATCGCCCAGGCCATCCTCTATCTGCTGGAAGCGCCCTACGTTACCGGCGTGATCCTGCCGGTGGACGGGGGGAGGAATGTGTTTTTGTAGATTGCCACGCATAGGTTAATGCCGTTCATTTAAGCCAAGTGAACGGCATTTTTGTTTTGTGCAATGCTGGATTCGATGGTGGCGATGAGAAGCATACCCTTGCCCTTGCAGGTGCCGAGAAGCGCAGTAAAGCACGGGGTTTCGGCGAGGACTGTTTGAGCGGGCATCGCCGGCGAGTTCCGCAGCCGCCGGGCTTTACGAGCATCGCAGGGAACCCCGAAGGGGCACCGGAACGGGCTCGGCTTTCGGGTGAAGGGTGCTTTGCCGAGACAAAGCATCCTTCCTGCCCGCCGTGCGGAAACGGCATTCAACCACGCGCCGCAGGCGCATAAAACCTGTGATGTTAACGGCTTAGCCGGGTCGATTTTTCGAGTCCGTTGAAGCTGTATTTGTACTCAATGCGGTGAATCTGCAAGTGTTTCCTCAATGGAAATAAGATGTCGCATGGGGAGATAGTTCAAACTGCCAGCGTGGGACTTCAAAAAATCTAGCCAGCAATTCATCCACATCGCCCCAAGGCGTGCACTCTGCTATCTCAGTATCCGTAGCTTGGCGTAGCTCACTAAATTCGTGAAAGGCATGGTCTTCATCAGTTGGGCCGCCAGAATATTGATACAACTCAGCATAAAGTGTTGGGATATTGATTTGTTCCGCGACGAACCAAATTCCTGAATCCAGCTTGGAAACCAATTTCAAAATACTGTCATCGCTTGGTATTCCACAAAGCAGCAATTTTCCCCAAGCTTTGTAGTTGCCAGAATCGCGGTAAAGATATTCGAAAATTGAGTAATGTGTAGTCACTGCGTTATCTCAGAAATAATTCGCTGTGGTGATAATCAAGAAATTCTTTGAACGGAGAGAATTTTTTGGGGAGGGCAATCGGCTTGCCTTCAAGTCCAAGCAAGTAATCCTTGGCAAATTGGTTGGTTTCTTGTGACTTTAATTGTGGCGAGACTCTGATGATAAAGTCTGGGGTCACAGTAATTAGGCCGCGATCATAAGCTTTATCGTGTAGCGATGATAAGCAAAGTCCATTAGCTGGATTGAGTCGGTTTTGCTCATCTTTTGCCCAAGGAACGATATGGCTGGCAACCAGAAGGCGTGAATCAGTTAATCCAGTCATGCAACAGCGACCTTCATAGCTACTCAATACCGCTTTTCGGAAAAACGATTGACGTACTCGAACTTGAACTTTTGCAGTCGTGTTTTCAGCAAAGAAATTTGGCAGTACATCATCTGATTCAGCTTCGCTGGAAAGGGATTCAATTACTTGATCTTGTTTGGCTAATGCATCCATAAGCAATTGGCTTTCAAAGCCTATTGCATCTGGATTGGCCTGAAATTCAGCCCAGACTTCTTTATCCATGGATGAACTGCCGGATAAACCTTTGCGACCACTTTCGATAATCGCTGGATCAAGGCTGGCGATGTTGGTGAGCTTCATGGCCAGCGAGCCAGGTGTTCTGCCCAGCAGCTTCGCGGTCTCAATAATGAGGGGATTGCCTTGATGTAACTTGCCGAATGGCAACTGACAATACAGGTTGAGTGCAATCAAAACTTGTTCACGAGTCCAATTTTTACTTGTCACGTTCAACCCCACAGGCAATGTTGCCGAAGAAGCGACCACTTTAGCTGAAGGCTTGATTGGCTGACAAACCAGTTTCGCTATCGCAGTCATCATCGGTGGCATTGCCGCATCGGCGAATAGCCGATAAGCCCGCGTATCCGACACCGGAATCCGGAAATCGTCCGGGTAGCCCATCAGCCGGGCGCATTCGCGCGGGGTCAGGCGGCGCGGGTTTTTGCCTTCGCCCTGCCAGACCAGAATCTCCGAGCCGTCCTTGTAGTAACGGGCCGAGAGCGTGCGGGCGATGCTGTCCGGGTAAACCAGCCCGAAGCCAAAGCCGTTGCCCTTGGCTTTGTGCTTGGCGGAGTAATCCTGCAGGTATTGCCACAGCTTGGGCGTGAGCGTGTATTTGTCGTTGACCTTGCCGGTCTTGTGATCGAAGTAGGTGTCGCCATCGTGCGCCAGCACCGCTTCACTGCCATCGGTGCGGTGCAGGATGTCGCGCATTTTCACCATGCCCTTTTCCGGCAGTTGCAGTGCATCCCAGCTGAACGGCGTCGGGTCGCGAAAACCGACGATCACGATGCGTTCGCGGTGCTGCGGCGTCCAGTGCTGGCCGTCCAGAATCTTGTATTGAACGTGGTAGCCGAGCTGTTCGCGCAAGGTGCGCAGGATCACGTCGAAGGTGCGGCCCTTGTCGTGCGACTGCAGGTTTTTCACGTTTTCCAGCACAAACGCGCGCGGACGTTTGGCTGCGATGATGCGGGCCACGTCGAAAAACAGCGTGCCCTGGGTTTCGTCGGCAAAACCGTGCGCCCGGCCAAGGGCATTTTTCTTGGAAACCCCGGCAATGCTGAAGGGTTGGCAGGGAAAACCCGCCAGCAGCACATCGTGATCGGGGATTTCTGTCGCCGGGTCGGTAACCAGTGTGATGTCGCCCGCTATCGGCTGGCCGTCGGCAAAGTTGGCGTGGTAGGTCTTTTGCGCGTAGCTGTCCCATTCGCTGGTGAACATGCAGCGCCCGCCTTCCAGCTCGAAAGCTTTGCGGATGCCGCCGATCCCGGCAAAAAGATCGATGAACGTGAAGTCGGCGGAGGTGCTGTGGTGATCACCCAACGGCAGCAGCATCTGCCGCAGTGCGCTGAGCAGATAGGGCTTGGGCTCGGTCTCGCGGGCCAGCCAGCGCCCGACCGTGGAGGGGGTGACTTTCAGTTTTTGGGCGATGTCGCTTTGCGTGTGGAAGCGGGCAACTTCGTCAAGGCACTGGAGAACGGCGCTGGTTTCCGGAGCATTCATGGCTTGTCTCTGGGTAATTTTTTTGCATTTTGATGGCAAATAATCCCAGAGTCAAGATAAAAGAACAATCGTTCTGTTTGTGTGGTTGTGCAGCCCGAATTGCTTGCTTGGATGGTGGGTGGCGATGAAAAAACCAGTCCAAAGACCGGCTTTTGAATTTTGGGCGGGAGGCGGGAAGCTCACAATCCCGTCAAGGCCTTGCATCCGCTATTTGCTGGAAGCGCTTCATGGTGCCCGGATTAATTGAGCGCTCGATCAGCCATGTACCGATTCGCCATGATGGCGAAACGCTGCACGGATGACCTCAAGTAATCGATCTCTGTCTTGGTTTTTCTGAGCAGAGTCGAATAGCTCTACAGGGAAGAAGGATTCAACCGGAGGTTTTTTGGTTTTTTCCCGACAGGGTTGTGACTGGCGGGTGGAATTGTTGAACCCAACCCTGGAATTCTTCGGCCGGCATCGGTCTGGCGATAAAATAGCCTTGCGCTATGTCGCATCCCAGTTCGGCGAGTTGGTCCCAGCTCTCCCGGGTTTCGACCCCCTCGGCCACGGTCTGGCGGCCGAGGTCATGAACAAGGTCAATAGTGGAGCGCACGATCAACGCGGAGTCTTTGCGGATTGACATGTCGCGCACGAACGATTGATCGATCTTGATGTAATCCACGGGCAGTTTTTGCAGATAGCTGAGCGAAGAATAACCAGTACCGAAGTCATCAATGTAGAGCGGAATGCCTTCATCACGCAGCTTGTGCAGGATATGAAGTGCGAATTGGGCGTCTTCCATTACGGTGCTCTCGGTTATTTCGATTTCAAGCAGGCCTGACGTGATATTCCAGGTGGCCAGCAAATGGCGGATTTTTTCCAACAGGTGTTCATCGCGCAGGTTGCGTGCGGACAGGTTTACGGCGATCGGCAGTGCGCAGCCTTGTTGCACCCAGGCTTGATTCAGGCGCAGCGCGGCCTCGATGACCCATTCGGTGAGCGGTTTGATGAGCCCGGTGTGTTCGGCGAGGCCGATGAATTCGCCCGGCGGGATCAACCCGTGCTTGGCGTGCTTCCAGCGTACCAGCCCCTCGGCGCCGCACACGCGACCGGTGGCAATTTCCACTTTCGGCTGCAGGTAGAGCGATAGATCTCCGCCCTCGATTGCGCGCCGCAGTTCTCCGGCAATCATGAGGCGGTGCGATTGGTCTTGATTCTGGGCAGGGTCGAAAATGGCGTGCACCACCCCGTTCTTCTTGGCGTGGTGCATGGCGATGTCCATATGACGGTACAGGTCATGCGGTGTCGACCCGTGCTCCGGAAATAAGGTCACCCCGATCTTCGCAGACACATCAAGCGGGATGTCGGCAATCAGGAACGGCTGCGCCAACGCAGTTTCCAGGCGCTGCACCAGATCGATGGCGGCGCTTGCGTCGCTGCCGGGCAACAGGATGGCGAATTCGTCACCGCGCAGGCGGGCGACCATGGCGGGCGCAGGAGAGACGTTGTTGAGTCGTGCGCCGAATTCCTTCAGCATTTGATCGCCGTGGCTGAAGCCGAGGGCATCGTTGATTTCACTCAGCCGTTCGATATTGGTCTGCAGCACGGCGAATGGTTGACCGAGTTGCTTGCCCGTCTCGATGGCGACCGTGAGCAATTCCGTAAATTGCGTTTCGTTCGGCAATCCGGTGAGGGCGTCGTAGCGGGTAAGACGGTGCATGGCTTCCCGAATCTTTTTCTGTTCGGCGCGGGTGCGCAGGGTGGCGATGCCGAAGGCCAGGTCATCGGCAGACTCGGTGAGCAGCGTGATTTCATCGGTATCGAAGGTATCGGGTTCGGCGTCGTAGATGGCAAGCGCGCCGATGATTTCGCCGCCGACGCGCAACGGACAGGCGAGCGCAGACGCATAATCGTGCAGATCGCGCCGCCACGGCGCGTAGTTCGAATCATTGGGCATATCCCGGACCACACTGGTCTGTCCGTTGCGAACGGCCGTACCAACCGCCCCGCGACCGTAGGCGTTGTCGGCCCAGCTTGCTTTCAGCATGCGCAGGGAAGCGAGACCTGCCGGGTAGCCATGTTCGGCCTTCGGCTGCAAGGACCGGGTTTCGTCGTCAACCCGATACCACACCACCGCGGTGTCGTACCCGCCCGCAGTCACGATGGCTTCGCACATGCTGTCGAGCAGTCCCTGCTCGTCGCTCGCGCGCAGCATCGCGCGGTTACCCGCACTCAGCGTTCTCAGCGCGCGGCTGACATGCTCCAGTTCGTGCACATGTTGCTCAAGCGCTGCATTGAGCGTCTGGATTTTCTCCTCGGTGGTTTTTCGTGCGGTGATGTCGGTACCCAGCACGTAATAGCCGACCACCCGTTTCTGGGCGTCCCGTCTGGGCACGTAATTGATGACTTGCCATATGCCGGGGAAGGGTTGCCAGTCGTAGCTTTGCGGCTGGCCCTGCAGCACCTTGGCAATGAGCGGGGCTGCGATCGCATAGCGTTCGTCGCCCAGAATCTCGCGTACCGTACAGCCGGCGATGCCGGGCCGTTCCGGGGCGAAGCGCGCCCGGTACTGCTCATTGACATAGATGTAGCACTGCTGTGAATCAACATAGGCGATCAATGCGGGCACGTTGCTGATCACGCTGCGCAGATGATCTTCGCTTTCCAGCAATTGTGCTGTCCGTTCGCCCACGCGCTGTTCGAGCAACTCGTTCTGCTCGCGGACCATGCGCTGGGCTTGCTGTTCGACGGTTACGTCGCGAAAAACAAGCACCATGCCGCGCATCCGGCCCGCGTTATCCCGGATGGGGGCGGCGCAGTCGGCGATGGGGCGCTCGCTGCCGTCGCGAGCAATGAGTACAGTGTGATGGGCAAGATCCTGGATATCGCCAGTCTCGGGCACTGTTGCCACGGGGACGATGGCGGGCGCGCGCGTTTGCCCGTTGACAATGTTGAACACCTCGTCGACGCGGCGGCCTTGTGCCTCATTGAAAGTCCAGCCGGTGAGACGTTCGGCCACGGGATTCATGCGCGAGATACGCCCTTCGTTATCCGTTGCCAATACCGCATCCCCGATCGAGTGCAGTGTCGTGGAAAGGCTCTCTTCGTTATCGGCAAGCGCACGCTGGCTTGCTTGCGTTTCCCGCAACTGGCGCCGGATCAGAATATAGGTGGCAGCAAGCAGCACGGACAACAGCAGCGCGAGCAGCGTGCCGGCAAGCGTCATGATTTGGCGGCTGTGCAATTGTTCCGCATTGCTGTTTTCCAACAGCCGGCGTTCCTCTTCTTCCATCTCGCGCAATAGCCGGTATGTGCGCTCACGCGTTTCCTGCAGCGGTACTGTTGCCACAAAAGCATTTGCGGCTTCGATACCTTCGGTCTTGCGCAACAACTCAACCCGTCTGGAAATGGCGAGGCGCTGGTCTGTTACTCCGCGCAATTGCATCCAGCGTTCCTGCTGGCGGGCATGGTCGATCGTGAGCTGCTTGATCCGGCCCAACATCGTTTCCCGATCCGCAATGATCGCGTCGCGTTCGGCGAGTTGCGCAGGATTTCCCGTGATCCTGAAGCTTTGCGTGTTCAACTCGATCTGCAGGGTGTCCGCTTTTACGTAAGCAAGGCTGTTGAGTACCTCATGGGTATGCGTTACCCGCTGCGCCGCGTCGTCTGCATCTTTCGCCACTTTCATGGTTGCCGCAGACAGTACTACCACCCCCAGCGCGGCGGCGATAAATGCGGTAAGCACCTTGGTTTCAAAGCTGGAACGCGAGGTCACAGAAATCCTCTAGGTTTTCGACATCCGACGCTTGTTATTCTGCTGCCCGTTTTATTCAATTTATCAGGTGGGTGATCCCCTTGCCACGAGGGATGCAACGCTGGCGCAATGTGACCTATCGATCAGCCATGCACCGATTCGCCATAACGGCGAAACGCCGTGCGGATGGCTTCAAGCAAATCCGCTTCGTTCCAGGGTTTGGGGAGTAGCCTGAAAATCTCGCTGCGGTTGATGACTTCGTCAATGCTGTCCGGATCGGCAGGGCTGGCAAGCACCATCTGCACCGCATTGGGGTGCAGGGTGCGGATGTGGGAGAAAAGCTCGGTGCCGGTCATGCGCTGGTCGATCAGGATCACGCCCACCTGATGCTCTGCCAGCAGCGCAAGCGCCTCTTCCATCGAGCCGGCCACGAGGAGATGGTAGCTCTCGCGCCGCAACAAGCGCTTGAGCGCGGATGAGGTGTTTGCTTCGTCGTCCACCAGCAACAGCGTGGACAGGGCTTCATTGTCGAAAGGAATCCGGGGCGGTACGAATGAAGCCATGAAGCGGGTCATTTCATCGGCCGGCAGGGGACGGCTCACCAGATAACCCTGGATCACATCGCAGTGCAATGAGCGCAGGTAGTGCGCCTGGTCGTAGTCTTCAACCCCTTCGGCGATGATTTCGAGGCCAAGGCTGTGCCCGAGCGCGATCACCGCCTTGACGATCGAGGCATTGTCACGGTTGGTGGTCATGTCGCGAACGAAAGACATGTCGATCTTGAGCTTGTGGACTTCAAGCTGTTGCAGGTAGGACAGCGAAGAATAGCCGGTGCCGAAATCGTCGATCGATAGCCGTATGCCCAGCGCCCTGAGCTCTTCGATGGTCCGGAAAGATTGCTCGCGGTCCACCATGACGCAGCTTTCGGTGATTTCCAGTTCAAGCTGCTCGGGGGGAATGCCCGTTTCCTGCAAGACTTGCCTGACCGATTCGGCCAGGTGGCCGCGGCTCAGCTGCAGGGCGGAGACATTGACCGCCATCTGGCGCGGTGCGAGTCCCGCATCGGCCCATTGTCTGACCTGTTGGCAGGCCTTGCGCAATACCCATTCGCCCAGACGCACGATCAGCCCGCTTTCTTCTGCCAGCGGGATGAATTCGATGGGCGGGATCATGCCCCGTTCTGGATGTTGCCAGCGCACCAACGCTTCGAAGCCGACGATCTGGCCGCTGACCAGATCGACCTGCGGTTGATAGTGCAACAGCAGTTCCTGGTTATCCAGCGCATGGCGCAGATCCGCATCGAGCAGCAGGCGAACGCGGGCGCGGCGCATCAATTCCGGCGAGAAAAAGCGCAGGATGCCCCGGCCTTGCGCCTTGGCCTGGTGCAGCGCTGCATCGGCGTTGCTCTGCAGGGTTTCGGCATTGCTGCCGTCGGCCGGATAGAGCGCGATGCCGATGCTGGCGCCGATATAGATGCTGTTGCCGTCGAGCACGAAGGGCTGGGCCAGGGCATCGATCATGCGCTGCGCCATCAGGTCGATCCACGGCATTTCCTCGCTATGGTCAAGGATGATATTGAATTCGTCGGCGCCGATACGGGCGATCGCGTTGCTCTCGGGCAGCAGGGCCTGGAGCCGTTTGGCGACCTCGATCAGCACCAGGTCGCCCTGGTTGTGGCCGAGGCTTTCATTCACCGTCTTGAAATGGTCGAGGTCGAGCAGCAGCAGGGCGAATTGGCTCTGGCTGTGCTCGGCATGCGAAATCGCGTGCGCCAACAACTCGCCGAACAGGATGCGGTTCGGCAAACCGGTCAGCGGGTCGCGATAGGTGATGTAGTTGAGTTTCTGTTCGGTAACAAGGCGCTCGGTCACATCGCGGTGCGAGCCGCGTTGTCCCAAGGGTTTGCCGGCAGCATCGAACACGGGTTTGCACACATGCTCGATCCAGCGCTCTTTGCCATCCTTGGTGCGGATGCGGAAAATCAGCAGGTCCAGCATGGCCGCGTGAGGAGATGCCGGGCCGTGTACTTTCCAGGTGCTCAGATCGTCCGGATGGATGATCTTTTCCATCAGCGCGCCATCGGCGAAGAAATCGGCCGGTGCATAGCCCGAAACTTTCAGACAGGCCGGCGATACGTAGAGGTAACTGCCGTCCGGCGCCAGCCAGTATTCCCAGTTCGGCGAATAGTCGGCCAGGATGCGGTATTTCTCCTCGCTCTGTTCGAGCAGCGCGGTGCGCTGCGCCACTTGCTGTTCGAGAAAATGCCGCAAGCGGGCGAGTTCAAGGTGGGTGCGTACCCGGGCGCGCACTTCGTCGATGTCGAAAGGCTTGGTGATGTAGTCGGCCGCGCCGATATTGAAGCCGTTGACCTTGTCCTGCGTGGCATCCACCACGGTGATGAAGATCACCGGGATGCGGTTGCCCTCGGGTGTGGCCTTGATGTTGCGACAGACTTCATAGCCATTCATCTCCGGCATCACGATATCGAGCAGCACCAGATCGGGCGGGGTCGGCCCGCGAACCAGTTCGAGGGCCTTGGCGCCGTTGCGGGCGACCATGATGCGGTAGTCGCTCTTCAGCGCTTCCAGCAGTTCGTGGATGTTTTCCGGGATGTCGTCGACGACCAGCAGCGTGGGCGGCCGGGCGGGATCGGTATGTGCGCGGGCATCGAGCAGGAGCGGATTTTTTCGGCAGCGCTGCAATTCGAGCTGGGTGCGGATGCGCAGGCGCAGGAGTTCGGGGTTGACGGGCTTGGTGATGTAATCGTTGACGCCGAGCTGGAGGCCGCGTGCTTCGTCGGCGGCATCGGCCAGTGCCGTGACAAAAATGACCGGAATATCGGCGGTGACCGAATGGGCTTTCAGGTGGGCCAGCACGGAATAACCGTCCATGTCCGCCATCTTGATGTCGAGCAGGATCAGGTCGGGCCGGGGCGTGCCCTGCGCGAGTTCAAGCGCTTTTTTGCCGCTGGTGGCGGCGGAAATGGCGTAATCGTCGCGCAGGATGTTCATCAGCGCATGCAGGTTCTCGTGGGCATCATCGACGATCAGAATGCGGCTGCGTCCGTTCGTGGTTCCGTTGGCGATATCTGTCATGGCTTAATCAACTCGGGTTGTGGACGTCAGGCGTTGTTGAAGTTGGTTCAATAGCGTCAGTGCTTCGTCGATCTCGAACACGTCGACCCGGGCGGCAATGGCTGCGATCTGCGCTTCCAACGGCGTGCCGGTGACCTTGGCGCGCAATTCATCGAGCAGGGGATCGGCGTTGCCAAGATCATAGGCCAGGGCTTGGGCCAGATGCGTGAGTTGCCCGTTGAGCAGGACCGGGTCGGGCACGGCGGCCGCAGGCGTTGGGGAAGACGGCGCGCTGGCTGGAAGGCTGTCGATATCCTGCATGATGTTCTGCAGCAGCGTGCCCAGTTCGGTTAGCGTGGCGGCGTCCGGCAATGCGCCTGCCTTGAGTTGCGCGTCGATTTCACCGATTTTTCCGTACAGTGCCGTGGCGCCGATATTGCCGGTGATGCCTTTCAGCGCATGGCAATAATCCTCGGTCTGTTGTATGTCTTGCGCGGCGACAAGCTGCCGCAGTTTTTCGGCGGCATGGGCATAGTGTTCGCGGAAGCGGCGCAACTGCTTGCGGTAGGCTTCTTCTCGGCCGCCAATGCGGCGGATGCCCTGTTTGGCATCCAGGCTGGCCAGCGCCATGAGATCGGCAGGATAGGCTGGCGCCGGCGATGTCTCCGGGGTGTGTTCCAAGCGGGGCGTTGCCGCGGGTGCGGCCACATTCGCCCATTTGGCCAAGGCCGACATCAGGCGTTCCGGGTCGATGGGCTTGGTGATGTGATCGTTCATGCCGGCCGCCCGGCTTTTTTGCGCATCTTGTGCCATGGCCAGCGCCGTCATGGCGATGATGGGCAAGGCGGCGTAGCGTTCGTTGCCTGGGGTCTTGGCCAGTTCGCGGATACGCCGCGCGGCTTCCAGCCCGTCCATGACCGGCATCTGGATATCCATCAACACGGCGTCGTAGTGCTGGCGTTGCACTTTCTGCACGGCCTCTTCGCCGTTGATGGCCTCGTCGACGACGATGCCATGGCTGCGCAACAGCTCGCCGGCGAATTCGCGGTTGATGTCGTTGTCCTCGACCAGCAGCAGGTGCATGTCGGTAAAGTTGCTGAGGAGGGATTCCGGATTGTTCTGCGGCCGACTTTTTTCTTCCGCCAAAATCCGCCCCCGTCCGAGCACGGAGAGGATGGTATCGAGCAGGGTGGAAGGGGATACCGGTTTGATCAGGAAGCCATCCACGCCGGCCTGGGTGGCCAGGCGGATGACATCTTCCCGGCCATAGGCGGTGACCATGACGATCCTGGGCTGGCGCGCGAGGTCGGTGTCACGGTGGATGCGTTGCGCGGCCTCGTCGCCGTTCATGCCGGGCATTTTCCAGTCCATCAGCACCAGATCAAACGGCGTGTCGGTGGCCTGCTGCAGGGCGGTCAGCGCGGCGGAGCCGCTCGGCGCGGTACTGACTTCAAGACGGAGATAGCGCAGCATCTCGGCCAGAATCTCGCGCGAAACCTCGTTGTCGTCCACCACCAATACCCGGATGCCCTGGAGCAACGGGCCGGCTTGCTCGAGCTGTTCGCGGCGGCGGGCCTGCGACTGTTGCGCAATCTTGAGTTGAACGGTGAAGCAGATCGTGGTGCCCTCACCCGGTTGTGAAGCTTCAACCCAGATCCGCCCGCCCATCATTTCCACCAGATTCTTGCTGATCGCCAGCCCCAGCCCGGTGCCGCCATAGTGGCGCGTGGTCGATTGGTCGGCCTGGGTAAACTCCTTGAACAAACGACTTTGCTGCTCCGGCGTCATGCCGATGCCGTTGTCGCGCACGCTGGCCTGCAGGACCAGATCGGTCTGGGTGGCAGACAGGCAGCGGAAGGCCAGTTCCACCTCGCCATGTTCGGTGAATTTCACTGCATTCCCGCACAGGTTCAGCAATACCTGGCCCAGCCGCAGCGGGTCGCCCACCAGCAGTGGCGGGATATCCACGTCATGGCGAATCAGGAATTCGATGTCTTTGTGCGCGGTCTGGTAACCGATTGCGTCGGTCAGTTGCTCCAGCACCCGGTCGAGGCTGAATTCGATGTTCTCGATTTCGAGCTTGCCCGCCTCGATCTTGGAAAAATCGAGAATGTCATTGATGATGCCCAGCAGCGAGTGGGCCGCACCCTGCGCCTTCGCGAGGTGGTTGTGCAGGTCAGGCGGCAGGTTGCCCTTGAGCGCGAGATACAGCATGCCGAGAATCGCGTTCATCGGCGTACGGATTTCGTGGCTCATATTGGCCAGGAACTGGCTCTTGGCGAGATTGGCAGCCTCGGCGGCCTCTTTGGCTTGCTGCAGTTCGCCGGTTCGAACCACGACGATTTGTTCCAGATTCCGGTTGAGCGCGTTCAGTTCCTGCATCGAGTCGAACAAGCGTGCCCGGCTGTCGTTGAACGCATTAACCAGCTCGCCGAGCTCATCCCGGTACGGATAGTCGATCTTCTCGACCGGCGCATCGCTGGGCTGGAAGCGCCAGTTGGCCACGGCCTTGGCGACCCGCGTCATCATGTCGGACAGGTGGTAGCGGATGGCCCAGGAGAAAATCAGCCAAAGGCTGGTGATGAAAATCACCGAATTGAGCAGCACCATCCAGAAGTTGTATTTGATGCGCTCCCAGATGACTTCGCGGCTCGAATACATCTTCAGTTGGCCGATCAGGCGGTTTTCCCCGCGCGGCGCGTAGTAGATCAATGGGACAACGGACTGCCTGAACTGGCTCGGAAAAATATCGTCTGCCACGACGGGCGTGGAAGGCAGGCTGCCATTGGCCACCAGGATGTTGCCGGCGGCGGATTCGATCTGGATGCCGGAGACGATCGCATTTTGCCGAATGCCGCGTGCCATGGAGGCCAGTTGCGGGGTATCGAGTTCCCATACCGCTGCGGTGACGCTGGGAAGTACCGTCTGGCCCAGCGAGGCCAAATCCCGGTCGATGTTCCGGCTCACGCTGAAATACTGGATGGCAAGTTGTGCCCCGGTCAGGCTGAGCGCCAGCAGCAGGTACCACGGAAACATCTTGTACAGCAGCCGTCTGGAGAGTGTCTGCGGTGACGGCATCGGGGGCCCTCCAGATAAGGTTGATTTTGAGAGTGGTCGCGGGTCAGGTCACGAAAGATGGCTCACTGGCGAGCGGCATTTTGCGGCCACCACCAGCCGGTATCGGGTTCCGCCGTGTTCGCGGGCAGGATCGGATTGCCGAGGCGGATCACCTGACGCTGTGTTTTTTTCATCAGCGCAATCTCAGTGGCGTGGTAACTCTCGAACAGCTTGCGGAACGAGCCGTCGGCCAGCGCCAGCCTGAGTCCGCGCTCGATCCTTTGCGCCAGTGCCGTGTTGCCCTTGTGCACCCAAAAGTAGACCGGATAAGGAAAATATAGCGCCTTGGTCTGCTCCACGGCCAGTTGCGGATAACTTTGCTTGCGCGCATCGAGCTCGCGGCCGGCTTCATTCAGGCCGCGCGGGAAAGCATCGAAACGCTGGGCCACCAGCATGCCGAACAGGTTTTCATAGCTGGTGGAGGTTTCAACGGTAAAACCACTGGCTTGCATGATGGGCAGGTCGGCCCACTGGCTGTTGAGGCCAAAGGTCAGTTGCGTGCGCAGCGCCTGATCGTCCATGCGTGCAATGCGCGCCTGATCGGCGGCGCGAATCACGAAGATTCTGAAGCCGACGATGCCGCGCAGGATATCGACCTTGATCGGCCGCATCCGTGCTTCGCGTTCGGCATTGGTGCCCAGCGCGATCACGTCGATCTCTTTGGATTGCAGCAATTGCATGCCGCGATTCTGGGTAACCTCTTCCGCGTAGGGCGCAAGCCGGAAGGATTCGTTGGCGTTTTGCGTGTGCGCAAGCGCGAGTTCGAGCAGCTTCCAGCGGTATTCGTAGATCGCGCCGGAAGGGAAGTAGCGGATCGTCATCTCGCTTGCCGCCGCGGAGCTGGCGAACAGGGTCCAGCCCAGGATCACGGCGGCGACGGTTTGCCAGATGCGCCGGCTTGCGTGTTCCGGGCTATGGATACGCGAGTGGAGGCTCATTCGGGATTCTCCTTTCTGGCCTGCAACCGTTATCCGCACGGAGTTTGAAGGGAAAATAAAACGGGTTGATGACCTGACAATCTATTTGAAACGTCAGGATGGGGCAAGAGGTTCGTGTGCTTGATTGCCATACTGTCAATTTTAGACGTACGGCAGCCAGTTGCTTGCGTCAGGGATGTTGGGTCACTTGAGATAAGAGCGCAAAACGGCAACCGTTTGTTCCACCTCGGCGCTGCGCTGCTCGGGAGAAAGGGCCTCCGATCCCAGATGCTCGCGGATGTGGCCTTCCAGCACTTCTGCCATCAAACCGTTCACCGCGCCGCGGATGGCGGCGATCTGTTGCAGGATCGCGGCGCATTCCACTCCTTGCTCCAGTGCTTTTTCCAGTGCTTCGGATTGCCCCTTGATACGTCGTACGCGGGTCAATAGTTGTTTCTTGTCTTTGATCGTGTGTGGCATGGCGTCTGCTTGTCTGAAGGTATACTGGGGTATAGTATATTTACTTCATATATCGGATGCCAGCCCATGACAACTTCCCTCTCAACCGATGATTGGAGCCACACCCACGTTTTTGACGAGGGCAACCCGTTGGCGGAAAGAAACACCAAATGGGCCGTGGCGTTGACGGCGCTGATGATGGTCGCCGAGATTGCCGGCGGCTGGGCGTTCAACTCGATGGCACTGCTGGCCGATGGCTGGCACATGAGTTCGCATGCCCTGGCGCTGGGCCTGTCCGTGCTGGCGTATGCCGCCGCCCGCCGCTATGCCCGCGATGCGCGCTTTGCCTTCGGTACCTGGAAAATCGAGGTGCTGGGGGGCTACACCAGCGCCATCCTGCTGGTGATGGTGGCGGGGCTGATGCTGTACCAATCGATCGAACGGCTGATCAGCCCGACCCCGATCCACTACGATCAGGCCATTGCCATCGCCATGGTGGGCCTGCTGGTCAATCTGGCTTGCGCCTGGCTGCTTAAGGGGAATCACGGGCACGATCATCACCATGCGCATCATGATCATGGCGGCCATGAGCACCATCATCACGACCTGAACCAGCGTGCGGCCTATCTGCATGTGGTGGCGGATGCTGCCACGTCGGTGCTGGCCATTCTGGCGCTCATCGGCGGCAAGTTCTGGGGCGCGGACTGGCTCGATCCGGTGATGGGCATCGCCGGCGCCGCGCTGGTGGGCATCTGGGCATTGGGCTTGTTGCGCGATTCCGCTCGCGTGCTGCTCGATGCCGAGATGGATGCGCCGGTGGTGGCGGAAATCCGCGAAGTGATCGCAACCGGCCGGGTCCCGGCGGAAATCCGTGACCTGCATGTGTGGCGTGTCGGCAAAGGCAAGTATGCCTGCATTCTTTCGCTGGAGACCGTGAGCGATGCGACGGCCGAGCATTTCAAGCAGCAGTTGCGCGTTCATGAAGAGCTGGTGCATATCACGGTGGAGGTGAACGCGGCTCCGGTTCTTTCGGCGTAGCAGGCTCCTGCCCACGGATTACGTCGGTCAGGCCGGTTTTCCCGGCTCCGAAATCAAAAAAGCCTTGCCCCTGATGCTGGAGGCAAGGCTTTTTACTGGTCAAACCAGTTAGCGATGCGTTCTCAGTATTCCCAGAATGCCTTTTGCAGCGCGGCTGCATCGTAGCCACTGGCGATGGCCACGGCGGCCAGAATGCGCGCCTTCTGCGGGTTCAGGTCATGCGCCACGATCCAGCCGTACTTGTCGTCGGGCTGTTCGGCGTTGCGCAGCACGAAGCCGCCCCATACGCGGGCGGAGCGGATGATCTGCACGCCTTTGTCCTGCAGGCCGCGCAGCACGGGCACCATGCGATCGGCGACCGAGCCGTTGCCGGTGCCGGCATGGATGATGGCCTTGGCGCCGGATGCGGCGAAGGCCTCGTAGGCAGTCTTGCTCACGTTGCCGTAGGAATAGGCGATTTCCACCGGGGCCAGTTCCTTGAGGCGGTCGATATCGAAATCGGACGTGAGGGTGTGCTTCTTGTCGATCTTGCGGAACCAGTAGCTCTTGCCTTCCACGATCATGCCCAGCGCGCCCCACTGGCTGACGAAGGCATTGGTCTTGATGTTGATCGTCTTGGAAACATCGCGCGCGGCGTCGATCTGGTCGTTCATCACCACCATCACACCCCGACCACGGGCTTGCGGATTGGCAGCCACGGTCACGGCATCGAGCAGGTTCAGCGCGCCATCGGCAGAGATCGCCGTTCCCGGACGCATTGAGCCCACGACGACGATCGGCTTGTCGCTGTGGATCACCAGATTGAGGAAGAACGCGGTTTCTTCGAGCGTATCGGTGCCGTGGGTAATCACGATGCCGTCGACCTTGCTGTCCTTGACCAGCGCGGAAACGCGGCGGCCCAGCGCCATCAGATTGTTGTTGGTAAAGCTTTCCGAGGCGATCTGGAAAACCTGCTCGCCGCTCACGTCCGCCACTTTGGCCAATTCCGGAATGCCGGCGATCAGCTTGTCGACGGGGACCTTGGCCGCCTGATAGGTGGCGCTGTTCGCCGCTTCGGCACCCGCGCCGGCAATGGTGCCGCCCGTGGCCAGCACCACCACATGCGCGCGATCCGCGGCCGTGGCCAGTTGCGATGCCAGCACGAGGGCAGCCGCTGCCAAGTGTTTTCCAATATTCAAGCGTCCAAGCATTTTTTTCCTTTCTCCAATTTCAAAACGAGGTCGGCCAGCACCTGTTGGGTTCTGGCCTGCTGTGGCGCAGCCTGTTGTGCTGCGCTGCCGGCATACATAGCAAATACCTTGCCATGGGCGGAAGGGAATATTTCGCGCTGCAAGTCATTGTTTGCGTGGGGGTTTGCGGTATTTGTGCCGACGGGGCAAACCGTGGCAGGGCACGCTTCTGGTGCGCGGATGGGGCGAACGGGCCCGAAAAGGCCGGGAACATGAAGATTCGTCCGGGTGTACGGTCTGTGGCTTAGTGAATTCCGTGTTGTTACTATTCCGGCGGGGACCGGCATCAGCAGGAAGCCGTGGCAATCGGCCCCGTGCTGGACTTGAATACAAGGAGATAGATCGTGATCCGTTCCATTATGGCCATCAGCCTGGGTGCGTCGCTGGGGGCGGTACTACGCTGGATGCTCGGCACCAGCTTCAATGCGCTGTTTCCGACCATCCCGCTGGGCACCTGGCTGGCCAATGTGCTCGGGGGCTACCTGATCGGCGTGGCGCTGGCTTTCTTCTCCAGCCATGCGGGACTGGCGCCGGAGTGGCGGCTGTTCATCATTACGGGCTTTCTGGGCGGGTTGACCACGTTTTCAACCTTCTCTGCCGAAGTGACTACCCTGCTCCAGAGCGGTCGGATCGGGTGGGCTGGGCTGGCCATTTCAGTCCATGTGCTGGGTTCCCTGGCGATGACCCTGCTCGGGCTGGCCACGGTGACCTTGTTCCGGGCCGGTTGAGGCTTGGGTTAATTGCTATGACCGGTTTGAGGGAGAGGCAGAATCATGAACGGTTTTCAGCTGACATTTTTTACTCAACAAGACCGGCGTCTTCATGGCATGCCGCTGGGCGACTGGCTGGTGCATCTTGCCAAGGCGATGGGGCTGCATGGTGCCACCCTGTTTGCCGGTGGCGAGGGAATCGGACGGCATCACCGTATCCATTCGGCGCGTTTTTTTGAACTCGCCGATCAGCCCGTCGAGGTGGTCATGGTGGTGACCGCCGAGGAATCCGATCGCTTGTTCGAGCGCTTGGTCGCTGAGGGCGTGCAGCTCTTCTATGTCAAGACGCCGGTGGAATTCGGCGTGCTCGGTGAAACTGGACAGTGACAGGGAAAGATTTGGCCCGCTCAGCCATTGCAGGTTGAGTGCATGTTCGCTCGATCTGTTCAAAATCGCCCCGGCTTCGAGTTCGCGCCGAATTATTTTTCCGCGTGCAAGGGTTTCCTGCTGTGAAAATGAATAACGTCAAGCTGGACAGGTTGCACTATTTAAATTGAGAGGTTGACTTTGGCATAGGTGGTTGATTCAACCAAGCCTAGCAATTTCCCGATTTTTGCCGATAATTCATCATATTCGCTTTTTGCGGTATTAATGTCTGTGTGATATCGATTACTCACAGGGACTTGATGTATTTGCCTTGCTTCTCCATCCTTGATTTTAATCTGCGGTTCTGCGTAAACCACATAAAATTTAGATCCGTTTGCGTTACGCATTTGTTATCTTCCTGTATTAATACAATTTTTATATTGTGATCGTTTGCGTAATTTTATGGCTGAGAAGCAGAAAGGCTGGATAATTGTTAAACCTGTTCCGTAAATGGCCTATTCCATGGAAACACAATGCTATTGTGGAAATTTACGGGGGCGTATTGAACGAGTAAATACGTGCGGGCTCGTACGTGTTCGCCCTTGTTTGAGTATTGGTGGCAGTGATGCTAGTCATCTGCCGGGGCGCTCTGCGAGGCTTGTCCGGGGTGTTTTTGGCACGGAAACACGAGGCTTGTCATTGTTGCCGACGTTTCTTTGGTGGCAGCCGTAAGATGATGTGGCAGTCAATCGCCTGGTTAGAACTGGCAATTTCAGTGCCTGGCTCTGATGAGGATTATGCGGAGTGTGCCTTTCTGCCCGAAAAGGTCAGCCGGTAGAGGGTGGGCTCGTCAGTCATGAAGCTATTCGGGTCGGCCATTCAACGCTTGTTCAGAATGCGGGTGAAGCGGGCGACTCTTTATTTCAACAGCAGCCACAACAAAAATAAAATCGCTGCTCCTGCGATAACCGGCCAGAGCCAGCCATCGAAAGCGGCGGTAATGACGGAAGGCAGCCAATTAAAATTGGCACCCGAAAGCAAACCGTACTCAATCATTTGGCTGACTCCTTGAGTGGAGGCGGACTGTGTTCGGCGGAATGCCTGCTGCCGTGCAGAAGAACGCATGGCGCAGTTCAACTACAAATATCCCAAACGGATAAGCTGATATGCGTGATTTGTCTGGTTGTCGCAGGAATTCCATGTCAAAAAATCCTGGAAATTTTCTTCGGGAATGGGTGATGATGCCGATCCATATATCCTTTCCCCAGAAGAACAGGCGGATAAAACAATTCCAGCAGTGAATCGTTTGGCGGTTCGCATATTTCCCCCAGATGCGACAAAGCCCCTTGGTTTTCACTGAGGGGCTTTGTTGGGTTGCAGTACGTTTTTGTCACACTGCACTTACGAGCAAGAATGGCGTGATCGTCTTGCTGCCCGGAAGCGTCCTGATAGTATCTATCGAGGCCGCAGGAAACTCACTGCTCATGCTTCCAATCTCAATATAGGCCTGTGATTTTCTACGCGGTGCTGTTTCCGACGAGCGACAAGGCCGTAATGATTTTGGATGGCTCTGATGCCGAATTCGATCGTCGGAAGAAGAAACGTCTCTGGATGCCGAAGAATGCTCTGGCGAAAGAGCGTCACTGGCTATCAGAGCTTCCCGCTACGGCCTTGATGCCCCCTGCCGCCACATCAACGGTAGTCCCAACGACGGTGGCGCCGACCTTGACGGTGGTCGAGACCACGCTCACGGCCGCATCGGCCACGGTGATCACGGCGCAGCCGCTGCAAAGCAGGGCGAGGAAAAGGGAAAGAAAACAAGTACGCATGGATGAATGCCGCGATCGCTGGGTGGTGAGAATATTAATGTCCTGCGTGAAGCTGGTAAACAAGCCGCAAAAGCAGGCAGCGCAGAATGAAAAAAGCCAGTCCGAAGACTGGCTTTTTAAACTTTGGTGGGCTGTGAGTGGCTCGAACACTCGACCTACGGATTAAGAGTCCGCTGCTCTACCAACTGAGCTAACAACCCAACGAGGTGCGCATTCTAATGCGCTTTTCATCTCTGTGCAAGGACTTGGTAGGCCGTGCGGGATTCGAACCTGCGACCAACGGATTAAAAGTCCGCTGCTCTACCAACTGAGCTAACGACCCGCCTCGAACAGAGAGGCGTGATTATAATGGCTGCCGGTTTTCTGTCAACAGTTTCCGGCGAAGTGGTTTTTCCTGGGGATTGAAAGTACGCGCCCTTGCGGTCGTGCTGACATAAAATGCCTGTGTTTGCGCCGGCCCGAATCTGGTTGAAGCCGGGGCCTGCGTGGCAAGCCTTTTGCTTTTTGCTGCTGCATTGATTGATCCCACTTACCATGAAGCGAGAAACACTATGCGAATCCTCCATACCATGATCCGGGTTGGTGACCTTGATCGTTCCATCAAGTTTTATACCGAAGTGCTTGGCATGCAGGTGATCAGCCGGTCGGATTACCCTGAAGGCAAGTTCACCAACGTATTTGTCGGTTATGGCAGCAAGGAAGACGGCGCGGTGATAGAGCTGACCTACAACTACGGTGTCGAAAAATATGAAATCGGCACCGGGTTTGGCCATATCGCCGTATCCGTGCCTGATGCCTATGCGGCTTGCGAAGAGATCAAGCGCCGGGGCGGAGTGGTTACGCGAGAAGCAGGGCCGATGAAGCATGGCACGACCGTGATTGCGTTTGCTTGCGATCCGGATGGCTACAAGATAGAGTTGATCGAGAAGAAAAATTGAATTGGTCTTGAGTGATTTTGCATTGTTGGCGCCCGTTCAGGAAATTGCACGACGGGTGGCGCACGAAGAGATCATGCCGCGTTTCCGGCATGTCACGGCGGCAATCAAAGCCGACGGCGGTCTGCTGACCGAGGCGGATATCGCGGCCCAGCAGGCGTTGATGGATTGGCTGCCGCAACTGGTGCCTTTTCCGGTGCTGGGCGAGGAGATGACAACGGATGCCCAGCAATTCCTGTGGGCTGCCAACCAGGCCGGGCTGTGGGTGGTCGATCCGGTTGATGGCACGACCAACTTCGCGCGCGGCTTGCCCTGTTTCTCGGTTTCCATTGCCCTGATGCGCGCCGGACGGCCTGTTCTGGGGGTGGTTTATGCACCTGCGCTGGGGGAATGTTTCTCGGCGGTGGCGGGGCATGGCGCCTGGTGCAATGGCGAGACCCTGCGCTCGGGGGCGGATGTGCCTCTGGCGGAAGCGGTCGCGGCCATCGATATCAAGCGGCTGAGCGCGGATCTGGCGGTGGGGGTGGTCCGGAACCGGCCATATCATGCCCAGCGCAACTTTGGCGCATCGACGCTCGATTGGTGCTGGCTGGCGGCCGGGCGAATGGATGTGATGTTGCACTGCTCCCAGAAACTGTGGGATTTTGCCGCGGGTGCGCTGATCCTGCAGGAGGCGGGCGGGCAGGTTGCCACGCTGGAGTCGGAGGATTTTTGGGTGGGCAAGCCTTGGCAGCGTTCCGTTTTGGCTGCCCGCACACCGGCTTTGTTCGCAGAATGGCGCGAATGGGTGCTGGCTCGCCGCCCGTCGGCCGCTTAGTGGGCTTGCTGACAATCATTGGTGCAGTGCGAAGATGATGGCTGCACAAACTTAAAGTAGCACTTTAAGTTAAGTGGCTTCATCGTTATTTATTTACATGTTTTCACACCTTACAAATTCCGCGTAAGTGGTTGTATAAAAAAGGAAAAAAGGTTTTGCCGGCGCTTGTGCCGGCATTTTTTTTTCGCTATAGTGGGGTTAAGTGGGGAAAAGTGGGGCTTTGTGGGGTTTCCTGCAAGATTACGAGGCAAAAAATGTTCAGCGGCGTGTCAACTCTCAATCTGGATAGCAAGGGGCGTTTGGCCATACCGGCCAAGCATCGCGAACTGCTGTCCGCGATGAGCGATAGCCGCATCATGATTACCCTGAATCCCGAAGGGTGCCTGCTGGTTTATCCCAAATCCGAATGGCAGCCGATCTATGAGCAGCTGCGCAAATTGTCCGGCCCGCAGGCCGGTGTCGCCCGCATTATTCTGGGTTTCGCTGAAGAGCTGGAACTTGATTCGGCCGGGCGGGTGTTGATCCCGACCAAGTTGCGCGAACGTGCCAGGCTCGACAAGGAAGTTGCACTGGTAGGCCAGGGCAACAAGTTCGAGCTGTGGGATGACGGACTCTGGAATGCCAAGGTGGATGCGGTTATGGCAATCGATGCGGCGGATCTCGCCGAACAAATGCAGGGCATTGTACTGTGACGTTTGTGCATCGTACGGTGCTGTTGCAAGAGGCAGTCGACGCGCTCGCGGTGAAATCCGATGGCGTGTATGTCGACTGCACTTTCGGCCGCGGAGGCCATTCCCGACTCATTCTTTCGCAATTGGGCCCGCAAGGCCGCCTGATCGCATTCGACAAGGATCCGCAAGCCATTGCCGAGGCCGAGCGGATTTCTGATCCCCGTTTTGAAATTGTCCACTCCGGGTTTGTGACCTTGCGCGAAGCCCTGGCTGCGCGTGGCGTGGTGCAAGTGGATGGTGTTCTGATGGATTTAGGGGTGTCGTCCCCTCAGTTGGACGACGGGAGTCGCGGTTTCAGTTTCCGCTTTGATGCTCCGCTCGACATGCGCATGGATACTACGCGCGGGCCGACGGCGGCGGAATGGCTGAATGCGGCAGAGGAAAAAGAAATAACCGAGGTGGTGAAAGATTATGGGGAAGAGCGGTTTGCTAAACAGGTTGCAGCAGCGATTGTTGCGCATCGGCAGCGTGAGCCGATTGTCAGCACAGGACAGCTTGCCAAGGTCGTGGCAACGGCTGTCCGCACCCGCGAGCCGGGCCAGGACCCGGCGACGCGCACCTTCCAGGCTATACGGATTTACCTCAATCGCGAGCTTGAGGAGCTTTCGCTAACCCTGCCGCAGGCGCTGGCTTGCCTGGTGCCGGGCGGCCGTTTGGCGGTCATCGCCTTCCATTCGCTGGAAGACCGGATCGTTAAACGGTTCATGCAGGACGCCGCCACGCGCGACAGGCTGCCGTCGCGTTTGCCGGTGCGCGATGCCGATATCGGGCAGGCGCCGCTCAAATTGCTGGGCAAGCCCGTCCGTGCCGGTGCGGATGAGTTGAAAGCCAACCCGCGCGCGCGCAGCGCGATCCTGCGAGTGGCCGAACGGACGGAGGCGCCATTGTGACCCGTCTCAATCTTTTTTTGCTGCTGGTGTTGATCGGCTGCGCCTTGTCGGTGGTTACGAGCCAGCACAAGGCGCGCAAGTTTTTTATCGAGCTGCAAAAAACGGATCAAGAGACCAAGCGTCTTGATGTTGAGTGGGGCCAACTGCAGCTGGAGCAAAGCACCTGGGCCATGCATGCGCGGATCGAGGCCGAGGCGACTCGCCGGCTGAGCATGCAGACGCCGGTCGGCAACCGCTCGCTGGCGATTCTGCCCCAAGGGCAGGCCGTGGCCAAGCCGGATATGCGGGAGCCGCATTGATGCCCCCGGCCATCCGCAGCCGTGTTGAAGCGCGACGCCAGCGTTTTGATCCGCCGCCCCGCCTGCAGCGTTGGCGGGCCTGGTTCACGCTGATCGGTTTGCTGGCGCTGTTCGTAATTCTTCTTGGACGGGCGGTCTGGTTGCAGGGATTCAACGAGGTTTTCCTGCAGGGGCAGGGCGAGGCACGCTATGCGCGCAGCCTGAAACTGGAAGCCAACCGCGGGATGATTACCGACCGGAACGGCGAGCCGCTGGCGATTTCCACGCCGGTGCAGTCGATCTGGGCCAGCCCGCGCTCGGTCAGCCTGCTGCCGCCCGGGCATGTACGACCCGAGGATTGGGAGCCCGAGAACGACAAGGATCCGACGCCGATCTCCCTGGACGAGGTGGCCAAGCTCGCCAAGGCGCTCGCTCTGACGCCCGATGAACTGGCCAAGAAATTGAGTGAGTCGCGCAAGAACGCCAAGGGCGAAGAACACAAGGTGGATTTTGTCTGGCTCAGACGGCATATGTCGCCGGTGGAAGCCAAGGCAGTGCTCGAGCTGAACATGCCTGGGGTTTACGCGCAAACCGAGTACCGGCGTTATTACCCGGCCGGCGAGGTCATGGCCCACATCGTCGGCTTCACTGACATCGACGGCAAGGGGCAGGAAGGATTCGAGCTGACGCGCGAAGCCATGCTGGCGGGCAAGCCGGGCAGCCGCAATGTGATTCGCGACCGGCGCGGTTATATCGTCGAAGATATTTCGACCATTGTTCCGCCGCGCGATGGCGCCAAGCTGGAACTGTCGATTGATCGCCGGATCCAGTATCTGGCCTACCGCGAGTTGAAGAGCGTGGTGGAATCCACCCAAGCGGTGGGCGGCGGAATCGTGGTGCTCGATGCGCGCACCGGCGAGGTGCTGGCACTGGCCAATGCCCCGTCGTACAACCCGAACAGCCGGGCCAGGATTGATCCGGCCAGAAAGCGCAACCGTGCGTTGACCGATACCTACGAGCCGGGTTCGACCATGAAGCCGTTCACGGTGGCTGCGGCGCTGGAGGCAGGCAAGGTCAAGCCGTCGACGGTTTTTTCGACCGATGGCGGAAGCATGACCATTGGACCGAACACGATCCATGATGCCCACGCGGTCGGATCGTTGACGGTGGAACAGATCATCCAGAAATCTTCGAATATCGGCACGGCCAAAATTGCCTTGATGATGGACCGGGAATACCACTGGAATTTCTTGCGCAACGTCGGGTATGGCGAAGCGCCACATACCGGTTTTCCCGGCGAAGTTGCAGGGCGGCTGCGTCCGTGGAAGAACTGGGTGCCGATCGATCAGGCCACCATGGCTTATGGTCACGGCATTTCAGTGAGTCTGATGCAGATGGCGCGGGCCTATCAGTTGTTTGCCTCCGATGGCGAAATCCGCCCGGTGACATTTACCCGCCAGGTGGCGCCGCTGCCGGGCAAACGGGTGATCAGTGTGGAAACGGCCCGTGCCGTGCGCAAGATGCTGGAAACGGTGACTCAGCCCGGCGGCACCGCGCTCAGGGCGCAGGTGGTCGGCTATCGCGTGGCGGGCAAGACGGGGACGGCCACCAAGCTGGAGAACGGGGTGTACGTCAAAAAATATGTCGCATCGTTTATTGGTTTTGCTCCGGTTTCCGATCCGCGCCTGATCGTGGCGGTGATGGTCGATGAGCCGGTCGGTGGTTACTACGGCGGCCAGGTGGCC
Source organism: Pseudomonadota bacterium (assembly GCA_018261735.1). Taxonomy (GTDB): domain Bacteria; phylum Pseudomonadota; class Gammaproteobacteria; order Burkholderiales; family Chitinibacteraceae; genus Formivibrio. The sequence continues at coordinate 197,436 of JAGTRM010000001.1, read as the reverse complement.
GCGCCGGTATTCAGTAATGTGGTGGCGGGAAGCCTGCGCATGCTCGGTGTGCCGCCGGATGCACCGACGGGCAACTCGATCGGCCCGGGCGCGAATGAGCCTGAAGTCAAGGAGGAAACATGAAACCTGCCAGCTGGACTTTGCCGCAAATCGACTGGGCTGCGATCGATGCCATCGCTGCGGGACGTCGTGTGGTTGCGGATAGCCGCAAGATCCAGCCGGGCGATGTGTTTCTGGCCTTTCGCGGCGAGTATGCCGACGGTCGCAAATATATTCGCGATGCCGTCGAGGCGGGGGCCACTGCGGTGATCTGGGAAGCCGAGGGCTTCCGCTGGGAAGATGCCTGGCCGGTGCCGAACGTGGCCGTGCCGCAACTGCGCGCACAGGCCGGCATCGTGGCGGCGCACTTGCTTGGCAATCCGTCCCAGGCAGTCTGGGTGGCCGGCGTGACCGGCACCAATGGCAAGACCTCGATCTCGCACTGGCTGGCGCAGGCATTTACCGCGTTGGGCGGCAAGGGCGGCGTGCTGGGTACGGTGGGCAACGGCTTTCCGGGGGCGCTGGAAGCGTCGACGCATACCACGCTGGACCCGGTGGCATTGCAGGACTGGTTTGCCCGCTTGCGTGACGAGGGGGCCAGTCATGTGGCACTGGAAGTTTCTTCGCACGGCCTGGATCAGGCGCGTGCACATGGCGTGGCCTTCGATTGCGCGGTGTTCACCAATCTGACGCGCGATCACCTGGATTACCACGAAACGATGGAGGCCTATGGCGCTGCGAAGGCCCGTCTGTTCGAGTGGGAAGGGCTGAAGCACGCGGTGATCAATGTGGACGATGCCTATGGCCGGGAATTGATGCGCCATTCCCAAGCTGAAACCAACTGGTCTTTTGGTCTGTACCAGGGCGATATCCACGCGATCCGCCTCGATGCTTCGCTCGAAGGCTTGCGCCTTGAAGTGGAAACGCCGCTGGGGTCGACAACCATCGTTTCGCCGATGGTCGGGCGCTTCAATGCCAGCAACCTGCTGGCCTGCCTGGGCGTGTTGTTGGCGTCGGGCGCTGCGCTGGACGCGGCAGCGCAAGCGCTGGCACGGGTTCAGCCGGCTGCCGGGCGCATGCAGCGTCTGGGCGGCGGGGGCAAGCCCCTGGTCGTGGTCGATTATGCCCATACGCCGGACGCCCTGGAAAAGGCGCTGGACGCCTTGCGTGAATGCATGTCGGGCAAAGGGCGGCTGTATTGCGTATTCGGTTGCGGCGGCAATCGTGATCGCGGCAAGCGGGCGTTGATGGGCGAGATCGCCTGTCGCCTGGCCGACAGCGTGGTGATCACCAGTGATAATCCGCGCGACGAAGTGCCGCAGGCCATCATTCAGGACATCGTGTCCGGTGTGGCGGGCGTGCCGGGTACCGGCCGCGCCAACTATGCGGTTGAGTCGGACCGGGCACGTGCGATTGCCGATGCCGTGGAATTGGCCCGTGCCGGCGATGTGGTGTTGGTTGCCGGCAAGGGACACGAAAATTATCAGGAAATCAAAGGCGTACGCCATGCATTCGATGATGTCGAAGTGGCGCGCGCAGCACTGGCAAGGAAAAAGGAATGATGTTGACTCTGCGCGATGCCGCGCTGGCCATCGGTGGCGATTTGGCCGCTGAAGGCGAACTTGCCTTCGATCGGGTTACCACCGACAGTCGCGATGTGCGGCCCGGCGATCTGTTTTTTGCGCTCAAGGGCGAGCGTTTCGATGGCAACGATTTTGTTGAGCAGGTGTTGGCCCAAGGCGCGGTTGCGGCTGTGACCAGTGTGCCCGGTCCGGGCGCACGCATCGTGGTGGGCGATACCCTGCAGGCGCTGGGGCAACTGGCCGCAGCCTGGCGTGGCCGGTTCCCGACCACGCTGCTGGTCGGCGTGACCGGCAGCAATGGCAAGACCACGGTCAAGGAAATGATTGCGGCCGTTTTGTCGCAATACGTCGGCGCCAAGCACGTGCATGCTACGACCGGCAATCTGAACAACCATATCGGGCTGCCGCTGACTTTGCTTGGAATGCGCGCCGGATGCCGCTTCGTGGTGGCGGAAATGGGCATGAACCATTTCGGCGAGATTTCACACCTGACCCGCATCGCCCGGCCGGATGTGGCGGTGATCACCAACGCCGGCAACGCGCATCTGGAAATGCTCGGTTCGGTCGAAGGTGTGGCGCGGGCCAAGGGGGAAATCTTCGAAGGATTGCCGCCCTGGGGCTGCGCCGTGATCAATGCCGATGATGCCCACGCCGAGCTATGGGCCAGGCTGGCCGCCGGTTTCCGCCAGCAGACCTTTGGTTTGTGTGCGGCAGAGATCACTGCGCATTCGGTCGTCGGTAGCGCCAACGGGTCGAGCTTTATGCTGAAGACGCCCAAGGGCGAGGTGCCAGTAACGCTTCGCGTGCCGGGACAGCACAACGTACGCAACGCGCTGGCCGCGGCTGCGGTTGCCTTCGAATTGCAGGTGCCGACCGAGGTGATCGTGCAGGGCCTGGAGGGTTACCACGGAGTGAAAGGCCGGCTGGAAGCGAAGACCGCTAGCAATGGCGCGCTCCTGATCGACGATACCTATAACGCCAATCCGGATTCGATGCGCGCAGCAATCGACGTACTGGCCGAGCGGGGTGGCAAAACCGTGCTGGTGCTGGGCGATATGGGCGAAGTCGGTAGCGATGCCCCGCAGCGCCATGCCGAGGTGGGTGCGTATGCCAAGCAGAAAGGAATCGGTACTTTCTATGCCTTGGGCGAACAGATGGTGCATGCCGCGCAGGCAGGCGGTGGCCGGCATTTCGCCACGCTGGATGAGCTGGTTGCCGCGCTGCACGAGGTGGTGACACCGGATGCGGTGGTGCTGGTAAAAGGGTCGCGCTTCATGAAAATGGAACGCGTGGTCAAGGCATTGCAGGAGGATGTGACGTGCTGCTGATTTTGACGCAATGGCTGGGCACCTCGATCCGTGCCTTCAATGTATTCAACTACCTGTCGCTGCGCGCGGTATTGGCCACGATGACGGCACTGGCCATTTCCTGGGCGCTGGGACCGTGGGTGATCCGCAAGCTGACCGAGATGAAAGTCGGCCAGGCCGTGCGCAACGATGGCCCGCAAACGCATCTGGTCAAGGCGGGCACGCCGACCATGGGCGGCACGCTGATCCTGCTCGCCATCGGCCTGACTACGCTGCTGTGGGGCGATCTGCGCAACAAGTATGTCTGGCTGGTGCTGGTGGTGACCATGGCGACCGGCGTGATCGGTTTTGTCGATGATTACAAGAAAGTGGCGCTGAAAAACCCCAAGGGTTTGTCGGCCAAGGCCAAGATGTTCTGGCAATCGCTGATCGCGATCGGCGCCGGGCTGTTCCTGGTCAGCGCGGGCGGCAATCTGCCCGAGCATACCGGTTTCATCATTCCGTTCTACAAGCAGATTCTCTATCCGTTCGGCGCGATCGGCTTTTGCATTCTTACTTACCTCGTGATCGTCGGCACCAGCAATGCCGTCAACCTGACTGATGGCCTCGATGGTCTGGCGATCATGCCGACGGTGCTGATTTCCGGCGCGTTCTGCATTTTTGCCTATGTGGCCGGGCATGCGGTGTTTTCGCGTTATCTCGGCATTCCGTATGTGCCCGGGGCGGGCGAGTTGATGGTGTTCTGCGCAGCGATGGCCGGCGCGGGAATGGGCTTTCTCTGGTTCAACGCCTATCCGGCCGAAGTCTTCATGGGCGATGTCGGCGCGCTGGCGCTGGGCGCGGGTCTTGGCATTGTGGCGGTGATCGTGCGCCAGGAAATCGTGCTGTTCATCATGGGCGGCGTGTTCGTGGTGGAGGCGCTGTCGGTGATGATCCAGGTGGCCAGTTTCAAACTCACCGGCAAGCGGGTGTTCCGCATGGCGCCGCTGCATCATCACTACGAGTTGAAGGGTTGGAAGGAAACGCAGGTCGTGGTCCGTTTCTGGATCATCACCATGCTGCTGGTGCTGGCCGGTTTGGCCACGCTGAAACTGCGGTAAAGAGACATGGAACTCAAAGACAAACATTGCATCGTCATCGGACTCGGGGATACCGGGCTGTCCGCCGCCAAATGGCTGGCGCGGCAGGGCGCGCGCGTGACCGTGGCCGACAGCCGCGACGCGCCGCCGAATCTGGATGCAATCCGCGCCGTGATGCCGCAGCCCGAGCTGCGGCTTGGTGTATTCAGCGCTGCCACTTTTGCCGATGCGGATCTGCTGGTCGTTAGCCCCGGCGTGGCGCTGGCGACCCCGGAAATCGCCGCTGCCCTCGCGCGCGGCGTGCCGGCCGTGGGTGATGTCGAGCTGCTGGCGCAAGCCATCGCTGGCAAGGGTTGCAAAGTGATTGCGATTACCGGCGCCAACGGCAAATCCACCGTCACCACCATGGTCGGCGCGATGTGCCAGGCCGCCGGCCTGCAAACGGAAATCGCCGGCAACATCGGCCTGCCGGTGCTCGATGCCCTGACTAATTGGCAGGAAAAGAGCGGGCAGGAAAAGAACGCGCTGCCCGATGTTTGGGTGCTCGAGCTTTCCAGCTTTCAGCTTGAAACCACGTCCAGCCTGCAGCCGGATTCTGCTGCCGTGCTGAACGTGACCGAGGATCACCTCGATCGCTACCCCGGCGGGATGAAGCAATACGCCGCCGCCAAGGCGCGCATCTTTGCCGGCAGCGGCGTGCAGGTGCTCAATCGCGAAGATGCCTGGTGCCGCCATATGGCGCTGGCGGGTCGCGAAATCGTCTGGTTCGGTGCCGATGCGCCACAGAACGAGAATGACTATGGCTTGGTCGCAGCCGGCAACGATTTCAGCCTGTGCATGGGTGGCACCGAGTTGATGAAGGCGAGCGAACTGCCGCTGGCCGGCTTGCACAACGCGGTGAACGCCCTGTCGGCCCTTGCACTGTGCCGTGCGATAGGGCTGGAGTTGCCGCCGCTCTTGGCTGCGCTCAAAAGCTTTAAGGGCTTGCCTCACCGGGTCGAGTTCGTCGCGCAAGTGAACGGAGTGGACTACTTCGACGATTCCAAGGGCACCAATGTTGGCGCTACCGAAGCCGCGCTGAAGGGAATGACCTGCCCGGTGATTCTGATCGCCGGCGGCGATGGCAAGGGGCAGGATTTCCGCCCGCTCAAGAGCGCCTGCGAGCGCATCTGCCGCGCAGTGATTCTGATCGGTCGCGATGGCCCGCAGATTGCCGAAGTGCTGAACGAGGCGACTTCGGCTTACCTCACGCCGGGGGACGAGGAAGAAAACTTCCTGCCGGTGCTGCAGGTGCCGACGCTGGAAATGGCCGTGCAGATGGCAGCGAACTTTGCCGAACCGGGCGATGCCGTGCTGCTCTCGCCGGCTTGCGCCAGTTGGGACATGTTCCGCAACTACGCGCACCGCGCCGAAGTTTTCATCGATAGCGTAAAGGCACTGCAACCATGAAGCAGATGCTCTATCAGGCCATGAAGCGGGTTCGCCCCACGATGAGCGCTTACGACGAAGCGCTGGTGTGGTGCGTGCTGCTGCTGGTTTCGATAGGGCTGGTGATGGTGTATTCCGCCTCGATCGCGATGGCCGAAGTGGACAAGGATACGGGATTCCGCTCGACCTATTTCCTGATCCGGCATTCGATCTTCTTGACGGTCGGCCTGAGCGCAGGCTTCGCCGTTTTCAATGTGCCGACCAAGCTCTGGCAGAAGTATGCACCGCAGTTGTTTATCGGCGGCGTGGTGCTGCTGGCGCTGGTGCTGGTGCCCGGTATCGGACGCGAAGTCAACGGCAGCCGGCGCTGGCTGTCGCTGGTGGTGATCAACTTGCAGCCATCGGAACTAATGAAATTTTTTGCCGTGCTTTATGCCGCCGACTACACCGTGCGCAAGGCCGGCAGCATGGGTGGCGATTTTGTCGAAAGCGTGACCAAGGTGCTGTTGCCGATGGGCCTGGTCATGGCCGTGGTCGGCAGCCTGCTGCTACTGGAGCCGGATTTCGGGGCGTTTGCCGTGATCACCGCGATCGCGATGGGGCTGCTATTCCTGGGCGGCTTCAACTGGCGCCTGTTCGCCGGCTTGTTTATGTTTTTGGCCGCAGCCTTCGTTGGGCTGGTGGTGAGTTCGCCCTACCGGATGCAGCGGGTGCTGGGCTTCCTCGATCCCTGGAAAGACCCGTACGGCAAGGGCTACCAGCTTTCGCACTCGCTGATCGCGTTCGGTCGCGGCGAATGGAAAGGCGTCGGGCTCGGCGCGAGTGTGGAAAAGCTCTCGTACCTGCCCGAGGCACATACCGATTTTCTGATGGCCATCATTGCCGAGGAGCTGGGATTCATCGGCGTGGCGGCCGTCGTGCTGCTGTTCAGTTTCCTGGTGTGCCGCGCGTTCCAGATCGGGATTCAGGCGGCCAAGCTCGAACGCCTGTTCCAGTCTCTGGCGGCGCAAGGGATCGGCATCTGGTTCGGTGTGCAGTCGGTGATCAATATGGGCGTGAACATGGGCCTGATGCCGACCAAGGGCTTGACCCTGCCGCTGCTGTCGTTCGGCGGTTCCGGCATCGTGGCCAATTTGCTGGCCATCGGCGTATTGCTGCGGATCGATTATGAAAGCCGTCAGATGATCAGGGGGGGGCGATGAGCAAGCGCACGCTTCTGGTCATGGCCGGCGGAACCGGCGGGCACATTTTCCCGGCGCTGGCGGTGGCCAATGCCTTGCGGCAAAAAGGCTGGACCGTGGTCTGGCTGGGTGCGACCGGCAAGATGGAAACCAGGATCGTGCCGCAGGCCGGCATCGAGCTGGAAACACTGGCGATCACCGGCGTGCGCGGCAAGGGCCTGCTGAACAAGCTGGCACAGCCTTGGGTGCAGCTGAAAGCGCTGATCGGCGCATTGCGGGTGATCTTCCGTCACCGCCCGGATGTGGCGATCGGATTTGGCGGTTTTACCGGCTTTCCCGGTGGCGTGGCAATGAAGTTGTTGTGGCTGCCGCTAGTGATCCACGAGCAAAACTCGGTGGCCGGATTGACCAACAAGGCGCTCTCGAAAATTGCCGATCGGGTGCTTTTTGCCTTCCCGTCGGTGTTCCCGGGTCAGGAAGGCTGCGTGGGCAACCCGATCCGGACCGAGATCACGCAGGTGGCCCCGCCGGCCGAGCGTTTTGCCGGGCGCAGTGGTCCGCTGAAGCTGCTGGTGGTGGGCGGCAGCCTCGGTGCGCAGGTGTTCAACGAGGAAGTGCCCAAGGCGCTGGCATTGCTGGCCGGCGACGAAAGACCCCGGGTGATTCACCAGGCGGGTGAAAAACATATTGAAATCTTGCGCGGCAATTACGAAAGCGCGGGCGTTGTGGCAGAATGCGCGCCCTTTATCGCGGATATGGCCAGCGCCTATGCCGATGCCGATCTGGTGCTGTGCCGTGCCGGCGCGCTGACGATTGCCGAGCTGGCCTGTGTCGGCGCGGCTGCCGTACTGGTGCCCTTCCCGCATGCGGTCGATGACCACCAGACCGGCAATGCCCGCTATCTGGCCGATGCCGGGGCCGCGCTGCTGGTCGAACAAAAAACATTCACCGCCGAAAGTCTGGCGGCCCTGTTGAAAAGAATGAACCGCGAGCAATGCCTGGAAATGGCCCAAAAGGCCCGTTCACTGGCAAAGCCGGATGCCACCGAAAGCGTCGTGGCGGTTATCGAGGAACTGGCAGCATGAAACACAAAGTCAAACACATCCATTTCGTCGGGATCGGCGGTGTCGGCATGAGCGGCATCGCCGAAGTGCTGCTGAATCTTGGTTTCGAGATCAGTGGATCGGATTTGGGCAGCAATGCCACGACGCAGCGTCTGGCCGCGGCCGGCGCCCGCGTGGCGTTGGGCCATGCCGCCGACCATGTCGCCGGGGCCGATGTGGTGGTGATCTCCAGCGCGGTCAAGGCGGACAACCCGGAAGTGCTCGCCGCGCGCGAGAAAAAAATCCCCGTGGTGCCGCGTGCGCAGATGCTGGCCGAGCTGATGCGCTTCAAGCAGGGCATCGCGATTGCCGGCACGCACGGCAAGACCACGACCACCAGCCTGACCGCCAGCATCCTGGAAGCGGCGGGTCTCGATCCGACCTTTGTGATCGGTGGCAAGTTGCATGCGGCCGGCTCCAACGCGCATCTGGGCGGCGGCGAATTCCTGGTGGCCGAGGCCGACGAATCGGATGCCTCGTTCCTGTTGCTCACGCCGGTGATCTCGGTCGTGACCAATATCGACCAGGATCACATGGATACTTACGGTCACGACTTCGACAAGCTCAAGAAGGCGTTTGTCGAGTTCCTGCAGCACTTGCCCTTTTATGGCCGCGCCGTGCTGTGTCTTGATGATCCGCATGTACGCAGCATCCTGCCGGAAGTCACTTCGCCGGTGACCACCTATGGCGTGAGTGAAGATGCCATGCTGCGCGCCGAAAACATTCGCGCTGTCGGCGGCCAGATGCAGTTCGATGCGGTCTGGGAAAACGGCGAACACAAGCGCATTCCCGTCACGCTCAACACGCCAGGCCACCATAACGTGCTCAATGCGCTGGCCGCGATTGCCGTTGCGCTGGAAGTCGGCGCGGACGACGCGGCGATCCAGAAAGCGCTGGCCGAATTTGCCGGCGTGGGCCGGCGCTTCCAGCGCTATGGCGAGGTTGCCTTGCCCGCCGGTGGCAGTTTCACGCTGGTCGACGACTACGGCCACCACCCGGTGGAAATGGCCGCCACGCTGGCCGCGGCGCGCGGTGCCTTCCCGGGACGACGCCTGCTGCTGGCGTTCCAGCCGCACCGCTACAGCCGTACGCGCGATTGTTTCGAGGATTTCGTCAAGGTGCTCTCCACCGTGGATGGCTTGTTGCTGGCCGAGGTCTACGCGGCCGGCGAGGCACCGATCGTGGCCGCCGATGGCCGCTCGCTGGCACGTGCGGTACGCGTGGCCGGCAAGGTCGAGCCGGTTTTTGTCGAAGAGATTGCTGCCATGCCACAGGCCATCCTGGCGGCGGTACAGGATGGTGATGTGGTGTTGACCATGGGCGCCGGTTCAATCGGCGCAATTCCTGGAAAGTTGGTGCCGTGATGAAAAAATACGGAAAAGTCGCAGTACTGATGGGCGGCAGCTCCTCCGAGCGCGAAATCTCGCTAATGAGCGGCGCCGGGGTGTTGGCGGCCTTGCTGGCGCAGGGCGTCGATGCACACAAGTTCGACCCGGCGGAGAAACCACTCTCGGCACTGAAGACCGAAGGGTTCGACCGGGCTTTCCTGATCCTGCACGGCCCGTTCGGTGAGGACGGCACGGTGCAGGGCGCGCTCGAAGTGCTCGGCATTCCCTACACCGGCTGCGGCGTGATGGCTTCCGCGATCGGCATGGACAAGCTGAGGACCAAGCTGGTGTGGAAGGCGCTTGATCTGCCGATTCCGGATTTCGTGCTGCTGCACGCCGACAGCGACTGGAACGCCGTGGCGGAGCGGCTCGGCTTGCCGATTTTCGTGAAGCCGGCCTGCGAAGGATCCAGCGTCGGGGTGATCAAAGTGAAGTCGGTGGAAGAACTGGCCACCGCCTACGCCGAGGCCAGCAAGTTCGACGACGTGGTGCTGGCCGAGCAGTTCATCGGCGGCGGCGAATACACCGCGGCCGTGCTGGGCGACCAGGTATTGCCGGCGATCAAGATCGAACCGGCGACCGAGTTCTACGACTACGACGCCAAGTATTTCCGCGATGACACGGTCTATCGCTGCCCGTGCGGCCTGCCGGCCGACGTGGAAGCCCAGATTGCGCATTATGTGAAACGCGCGTTCTGGGCGATCGGCGGAACCAGCTGGGGCCGGGTCGATTTCCTGATGGACGAAGCCGGCAAGCCCTACCTGCTGGAAGTGAATACCGCGCCAGGAATGACCAGTCACAGCCTGTTCCCGATGGCCGCGCGCCAGGCCGGCATGAGTTACGAGGATCTGGTGCTGCGCATTCTCGACACGACGCTGGGCGTGGAGGGATAGGCGTGAATGCTTTTTCCTCACGGATGCGCGTGATGAGCGGCTTGCAGGCAAGGAGTCAGCAGCACAGCGACCGGAACGTACATCAAGTACGTGAGGATCGCGAGCAGCGCACGACGCCGCATGCAGGACGCGCAATAGCGCAGGCGGGAGGAAAAAATGTGGGATAAGCCGCAACTGCTCACCTGGCTGGCCAATCTGCTGACCGCGCTGGCGCTGTTGCTGTTGTTTTATGCCGTACTGTTTCTGGTGATCCACTCGCCGCTGTTTCCGGTGCGGCGCATTGCGGTGGAGGGGGATATGTCCCATGTCACTCGCGAGCAGCTGCAATACGTGGTGAAGAATGAACTGAAAGGCACTTTTTTCACGCTGGATCTGGACAAGACCCGGCAAGCGTTCGAGAAGCTGCCCTGGGTGCGCCGGGTGGAAGTACGGCGCTACTGGCCGGATCGGCTGGAAGTGAATATCGAGGAACACCAGGCGGTTGCCCGCTGGGGAACCGCGGCCTTGCTCAACAGCTACGGCGAACGTTTCGATGCAGCAAGTGGCGATCCGTTGCCGGTGCTGGAAGGGCCGGATGGCACCGAAAAGCAGTTGGTCGATGGCTATCGCCAATTTCGCGATGCCTTGGCGCCACTGGGCAAACAGCCAACGCATGTCTGGCTGTCCGAGCGCAGGGCCTGGCGGTTGGAGCTGGACCGGCAGCTGACCGTGGAAATCGGCCGGGATGACGGGGTGGACCGCTTGCAGCGATTTGTCACGGCCTACCCGAATTCGCTGGCCCGACTGGAACAGCCGTTTGAATACGTTGATCTGCGCTATCCGAATGGATTCGCGGTAAAACTGCCCGGTTTCAATCCGGGCGAGAACAAGGCGGTGCGGCAACCTGCCGCTGCCAAGCCGGCAAAAGCGCCGGCATGAGCCTTCCCGCGGGGCGGGAAGTCGTAATTTATCGATGTGATGGATCAGAAAGTGGAAGGGGTAAGCCTGTGACCAAAGACAGCAAAAACCTCATTGTCGGGCTGGATGTCGGCACTGCCAAAGTTGTCGTCGTGGTGGCCGAAGTGCAGGAGGATGGCGCCCTTAACGTGATTGGCCTGGGGACGGCGCCTTCGCGCGGACTCAAGCGCGGCATGGTGGTCGATATCGAAAAAACAGTGCTCGCGATCCAGACCGCGCTGGGCGATGCCGAGCTGATGGCCGATTGCAAGATCAATGAAGTGATCGCCGGTATCGCCGGCAGCCACATCAAGGGCATGAATTCGGACGGCATGGTGGCGATCAAGGATCGCGAAGTCACGCAGGCCGACATGGACCGTGTGCTGGAAACCGCGCGCGCGGTGCAGATTCCGGCCGATCACGAAGTGCTGCATGTGATTCCGCAGGAATTCGTGATCGATGGCCAGGATGGCGTGAAGGAGCCGCTCGGCATGTCCGGCGTGCGCCTGGAGGTGCGCGTGCATATCGTTTCCGGCGCGGTGTCTGCGGTGCAGAACATTACCAAGTGCGTGCGCCGCTGCGGGCTGGAAATCTCTGAAGTGGTGCTGCAGCCGCTGGCTTCGGCCTATGCGGTGCTGACCGACGACGAGAAAGAACTGGGCGTCTGCCTCATCGATATCGGCGGTGGTACGACCGATATCGCGATCTTTGCCGGCGGCTCGATCCGCTATACCGCGGTGATTCCTGTGGCCGGTGACCAGATCACCAACGATATTGCCATGGCCTTGCGCACGCCGACGGCCGAAGCCGAAGCGATCAAGCTGCAGCATGGCGTGGCCCTGCGCCACCTGACCGATCCGCAGCAGATGATCGATGTGCCGGGCGTGGGCGAGCGCGGTTCGCGCACCATGAGCCGCCACACGCTGGCCGAGGTGATCGAGCCGCGCGTCGAGGAGCTTTACAGCCTGGCGCTGGCCGAAGTGCGCCGCTCGGGTTGGGGCGACCGGCTTTCCAGCGGCGTGGTCATCACCGGCGGCGCAGCCACCATGCCGGGCATGGTCGAGCTGGGCGAAGAAATTTTCCATCAGCCAGTGCGTCTGGGTTTGCCGCGTTATGTCGGCGGCCTGGCTGAAGTGGTCAAGAATCCGCGTTATTCATCGGCAGTCGGTCTGCTGTTGCTGGCGCGCGAACAAATGCTGAAAAACCCGGTCGGGCGCAGCAAACAAGGTGGTGTCGGTGGCTTATTCGGAAAGATGAAGTCCTGGTTCCAGAACAATTTTTGAGTTTATTCGGGCAACACGTATTTAACGGGCAAAAAAGGAGAAACATGATGGGCTTGTCTATTGAGCTTCAAGAAGTAGCGCATGATGTGAATATCAAGGTGATCGGTGTCGGTGGCGCGGGTTGCAATGCCATCAATAACATGATCGAGAATGCGCTGCATGGCGTGCAGTTCATCTCTGCCAACACCGATGCACAGGTGCTGAAACAGTCGGGCGCCAACGATGTGATCCAGCTGGGCACGCAGCTGACCCGCGGTTTCGGCGCGGGTTGCGATCCGCTGGTTGGCCGGCAGGCCGCCGAAGAAGACCGCGAGCGCATCGGTGAGCTGATCGATGGCGCCGATCTGCTGTTCATCACCGCCGGTATGGGCGGCGGTACTGGTACCGGTGCGGCGCCGGTGATCGCGCAAGTGGCGCATGAAAAAGGCATCTTCACCATCGGCGTGGTAACCAAGCCGGGCCTGGACGAAGGTTCGCGCCTGAAGGTCGCCCAGGGCGGGATCGACGAGCTTTCCGAGTATGTGGATTCCATGATCGTGGTTTCCAACGAAAAGCTGGAAGAAGTGCTGGGCGATGACGTGACGCTGGACGAAGCGTTCCGCGCCGCCGATGACGTGTTGCGCAGCGCCGTGGCCTCCATCGTCGAAGTGATCCAGTATCCGGGCTTTATCAACGTCGACTTTGCCGATGTGAAGAAAGTCATGGAAGAAAAAGGCATGGCCATGATGGGTTCGGCCTATGCCGCCGGCGAAGGCCGTGCCCAGCGCGCCACCGAAGAAGCGATCAGCTGCCCGCTGCTCGACAATATCAACTTCAAGGGTGCGCGCGGCGTGTTGCTCAATATCAGCGCCAGCAAGTCGAGCCTGCGCAAGAGCGAAATCCGCCAGGCGCTGGAAATGGTTCAGGCGCATGTGGCTGAAGACGCCATGGTCAAGTACGGCGTGGTGTACGACGAGAATCTGGAAGACCAGATCCGCGTGACCGTGATCGCCACCGGCCTGGGTTCGCGCGAAGCGTCCAAGCCGCAGCTGACCGTGCTGCAGGGCCAGCAGTTGAAGACCGGCACCGACAATGCCTGCGGGATGAATCCGGAGGATTACGACAAGCCGGCGATCTGGCGCAACCGTCGCGGCGCGGCGCCTGCAGGCAATGAGGCACGGCCGGCGCTGAACAATATCGATATGGATATTCCGGCGTTCCTGCGTCGCCAGGCCGACTAACTGGCGCCGGCGTTGCTGCGCCGAGCCGAAGCTTTGTCGCCAGGCAGGCTCAGGGTCCTCATGGACGTTTAGTCCATTGCGGCCCTTCGCCCACCCGGCTTCGCGCCTCGACTCGCGACACGCCTGCATCCAGTTAGCCGTGGTCTATACGGTCGGCGTAACTGACCGATCGATGAACTGACTGGCGTAGGTGTGCCTGCGATCCAGTTGGTTGCGGGGATGGTGCCAGTTGATCGGCAGCGCCTATCGTCCGGATTGCCACGATCAATCCAGCCTCTTGCCCGTGGCTGGTAAAATGGTGGCCTTGACAGGAAAAATGGCGCAACCATGTATCTGCAACGCACGCTGAAATCAACGATCCGCGCCACCGGCGTGGGCCTGCACTCCGGGGAAAAAGTGACCCTGGTGCTCAGGCCCGCGCCGGAAAACAGCGGCATCGTTTTCCACCGGGTCGATTTGCCCGAATCGACGCCATTTAAGGTGGAACCCTCGCTCGTGAACGACACGCGGCTCTCCTCCACGCTCGTTCGCGACGGTGTCCGCGTGGGTACCATCGAACACCTGATGTCCTCGTTTGCCGGACTCGGCCTCGACAACGTGATTGTCGAGGTCGATGCCCCGGAAATGCCGATCATGGATGGATCGGCCGCCCCGTTCATCTACCTGCTGCAAACGGCCGGCATTGTTGACCAGAATGAACCCAAGCGCTTTGTACGTGTATTGAAGCCGGTCGAAGCCCGCGAGGGCGACAAATGGGTGAAGCTGGAGCCGCACGATGGCTACAAGGTGGCGCTGACCATCGATTTCCAGCACCCGGCCTTCCGCAAGTCGTCGCGCCTGATCGAGATCGATTTTGCCCATCAGAACTACATCAGCGAAATTTCGCGCGCGCGCACTTTCGGCTTCATCCAGGAAGTCGAATACCTGCGCGCCAATGGCCTGGCGCGTGGCGGCACCATGGATAACGCCGTGGTGATCGACGAATACCGCGTGCTCAATCCCGGCGGCCTGCGCTTCGAGGATGAATTCGTGCGCCACAAGGTGCTCGATGCGATTGGCGATCTTTATATCCTCGGCCATCCGCTGATCGCCTCGTTCAGCGGTTACAAGTCTGGCCATGCGCTCAACAACAAGCTGCTGCGCGCCCTGCTCGCCGACGAAACCGCCTGGGAATATGCAACCTTCACCGACCGGCAGGCGGTGCCCACCGCGTTTCATGATTTGCCGCCGCTGGGAATCTAAAGAGGAAACACGATGTTCCTCGTCATCCGCATCCTGTTTGTCCTGCTGGCACTGGGTTTTGCCTGGAGCGGCTATCAGTACCTGAAAACGCGCGACCCCTGGTGGCTGCGCGTGATGCGCTGGCTGCTCAATATCGTGATCGGAATCTTGCTGGTTTTCTTTGTCGGCCTCTTTGCCGAGCGAATTTTCTGGAGCTGACATGCCCCGCTTTTACGTCGATCTGCCGCTGAATACGGGGTCGCATCTCGATTTGCCCGAGAATGCCGCGCGCCATGTGCAGGTGCTGCGCCTTCAGCCGGGTGATCCGATCACGCTGTTCAATGGCCAGGGCGGGGAATATGCGGCCACGGTGCGCCAGATGGGCAAGCGCCAGGTGGCGGTGGATATCGGCGCGCATGATCCGTTCGAGCGTGAATCGCCATTGCAGTTGACCATCGTGCAGGCGATTTCGGCCGCTGATCGCATGGATTACACGATGCAAAAATCTGCCGAACTGGGCGTCAGCGCCATCCAGCCGGTGATCTCCGAATACTGCCAGCAACGCTATTCCGGCGAGCGTGCCGAAAAACGCCTGGAACACTGGCGCGGCGTGGCAATCAGCGCATGCGAGCAATGCGGCCGCACTCGGGTGCCGCAGATCCTGCCCATCGTGACCTACGCGGAGTATCTGGCGAGCCAGCCGGCTGCCGGGTTGAAACTCTTGCTTTCTCCGACCGGCGCCATCCGGCACGAGCAGTTACCTGCCCAGGCACAACAGGCCACCGTATTGATCGGCCCTGAAGGCGGTTTTTCTGAGCGCGAAGAAGCCCTGGCCATCGCGGCCGGATTCACCCCGCTGATCCTGGGGCCGCGCATTTTTCGCACCGAAACCGTAGCGCCGGTCATCGCGGCGTTACTGCAGTCGCGTTACGGCGACTGGTAAATTGGTAATTTGAAGCGTCAGTTTCCGGTTGACGTCTTTCTTTCGATATAAGACCCTTCTGTAATTATTGTTATGTCGCCGGCCTTTGCCGTTGGTCACGGCGTCCTGTTGTTCCCCGGAGGTAATGCATGAATTTCCACGCGATGACGCTGAAAACCCGCCTGACGCTGTTGGTGCTCGCGGCGGTCTTGGCGGTTGGTGCCGTTGCCGGCTACAACCTGTACGTGTTGCGCAGCTCGATCCGGGCAGAAAAAGTGGCGCGCCTGCGTGACCTGGTGGATTCAGTGGCTTCACTGGTCAAAAACGAGGTGGCCCTGGAGAAAGCGGGCAAGCAGACGCCGGAGCAAACGCGGGGCAATGTCGCCAACCATCTGAATGCCATCCGCTTCGACAAGGATAACTACTTTTTTGTCTACGACATGAAAGGCGCTCTGGTGTGGAATCCGGTCCGTCCGAAAAGTAGCGGCGAAGTCATGATCGATACCAAGGATTCCAGCGGCAAGCTGTTCATCAAGGAGTTTGTCGACGTGGTCAGGGCCCGGGGCGAGGGCGAAGTCGAATACCTGCGCAGCAGGCCCGGCCAGAAGGACGAGGTGCCCAAGCTCTCTTATCTGAAGGCGGTCGATGACAACTGGTTTGTCGGCACCGGCATCTATATCGACGATCTGGATCAGTTGCTCTGGCAGAAAACCGCGATATCGCTGGGCATCATGGCGCTGGCGCTGTTGGCACTGGGCGGATTCGGCATTCTGATCAGCCGTTCGGTATTGCGGTTGCTGGGCGGAGAGCCGAGCGAAGTGCAACGCATCATGCGCCGGATCCGCGAAGGCAATCTGACGCCGGCTGCCACCGGGAAAGCACCGTCGGGCAGCGTTCTGGCGGATGCGGATGAAATGCGCGGTGCGCTGGCCGAGCTGATTCGCAGCATCGAACAACAAGCGGCGACGATAGGCGATATTTCCAGCAGCACCGTGGACCATGCCGGGCAGATGGAAGACAACGCGCATCTGGAGCAACAGGCGGCTTCCAGCATGGCGGCAGCCGTTGAAGAGTTGACGGTGAGCATCAATCACATCGCGGACAATGCCCACGCCACGCGCGACCAGTCGGACAGCAGCGCCCGCAATGCCAAGAAGGGCGCGGCGGAGGTGCGCGTTGTGGTGGCGCATATCCAGCATATCGCCGAAACGGTGAACCGGGCAGATGCGGCCATGAAGGAGCTGGCGCAGGCCAGCGGCAGTATTACCGAAGTGCTGAACGTGATCCGCGACATTGCCGGGCAAACCAACCTGCTGGCGCTCAATGCGGCCATCGAAGCTGCCCGCGCGGGCGAACAGGGCCGGGGTTTCGCCGTGGTGGCCGACGAGGTGCGCAAGCTGGCCGAACGCACCACGGATGCGACCGGGCAGATCAATGGCATCATTGAATCGATCCAGGGACGTGTCAATGGCGCCAGCGAGCATCTGCACAGCACGGTGACAGAAGTCGAGCAGGGGGTGACCAGTGTTCATTCCATTGGTGCTGTCATTGGTGCCATTGAGCAAGGCGCGGTCGAAGTGGCCGGCCTGATGGATGAAATGTCGGTAACCCTGCGCCAGCAGGGCGCTGCCGGCAACGATATGGCGCAACAGGTGGAACGCGTGGCCACCATGGCGGACGATCTATTCAATGCCATCCACGCAAACCGCGAAAGTGCGCGGCGCCTGCATGAGATCGCCCAGGGCCTACGGCAAGGCGTGGCGCGTTTCGAGCTTTGATCGTTGAGTGCCGGCGGCCGGATGCCCGTGCCGCCGGACTTCACCCCGCTTCAGGCATCCCTCCCGTATAATTGCCGCTTCGCTGTCCACCCTGTCCTGTCCATGTCGAGTCGTGCCCTGTATTTTCGTGTTCTCAGTTATTTTCGGCCCTATGCCGGCCCCGCCATTGTGGCGTTGGTGTGCATGGCCGCAGCTGGCAGTGTCGATGCGCTGATCGTGCGCATGCTCAAGGATCTGGTGGATGGGTTCGCTGATCTGCAAAAGGGCACGCAGGCGCTGTGGCTGATGCCGGCAATATTTTTTGGCCTGGCAATCGTGCGCATGGTCGCCAATTTCGGCAGCGATTACCTCGGTGCCTGGCTGACCAGCCGGGTGTTGCAGCGGCTGCGCGACGAAACTTTCGGCCGCCTGATCCGCATGCCGGTGCGTTTTTTTGATCAGTCCTCGACCGGCGTATTGCTCTCGCGCGTGACTTTCGATGTCAGCCAGATGCTGGAAGCCGGCCTGAATGTGCTGACCGTGATCGTGAAGGATGGAGCACTGGCGATTGGTTTGCTGATTACCATGTTCTGGACCGATTGGAAGCTTTCGCTGTTTTGCCTGGCGATCATGCCCGGCGTGGCGACATCGATCCGGATCGTCAGCAAGCGCTTGCGCCGCCTCGCGCGCGAAACGCAAGATACGATGGGCGAGATGAACCGCATCCTCGACGAAAGCCTGTCCGGGCCGCGCATCGTCAAGATCTTCGGCGGTCAGGATTACGAGGTCCGCCGTTTTGGCCAAGCCAACAACCGCGTTCGCCAGTTGATGGTGAAACGGACCGCTTCCAGCAGCATGAATTCCGGAATCTCGCTTTTCCTGGTGGCCATTGCGATTGCCGCGATCGTTTATTTTGCCGGTCTACGTGCCCAGGCCGGCGATCTGACGGCGGGCGCCTTTATTTCTTTCATGGGGTCGATGATATTGCTGCAGCAGCCTGTTAAAAGCCTGACCCGAGTCAATGAACAATTGCACCGTGGCTTGGCGGCTGCCGAGACGGTGTTCGAAATGATGGATCAGCAGCCCGAAGACGATTTTGGCACGTACGAAGTGGCGCGCAGCCAGGGGGCGATCCGCTTCGAGTCAGTCCGTTTTTCCTACCAGCGCGGCGAGAAAATCGCACTGGATGGGGTGGATCTGCAGATCCGCTCCGGAGAAACGGTGGCCCTGGTCGGCCCGTCTGGTGGCGGGAAAACCACGTTGGTCAACCTGCTGCCGCGTTTCTACGAACCGCAAGAGGGGCGCATCCTGCTCGATGGCGTGCCTTTGAATGACTATAGCCTCGCCAGCCTGCGCAAGCAGATTGCGCTGGTGAGCCAGGATGTCCTGCTGTTCAACGATACGGTTGCCGCCAACATTGCCTATGGCTCTGGCCCGATCGACATGGCCCGGGTGCGTGCTGCCGCCGAAGCCGCCTATGCGCTGGACTTCGTCGAGAAAATGGAGGGTGGCTTCGAGGCGATGCTCGGTGAAAACGGCGTACGCCTCTCCGGCGGCCAGCGCCAGCGCCTAGCCATCGCCCGGGCGCTCTACAAGGATGCGCCGATCTTGATCCTGGATGAGGCCACCAGCGCGCTCGATACCGAATCCGAGCGCCAGGTGCAGGCCGCACTGGAGCGACTGATGCAGGGTCGCACCACGCTGGTCATCGCCCACCGGCTTTCCACCATCGAAAACGCCGACCGCATCGTGGTGCTGCAACAAGGCAAGATCGCGGAAATGGGCACGCATGGGGAGTTGGTTTCCACGGGCGGCCTGTATGCCCGGATGCATGCGGTGCAGTTCGCGGAGGGGTGATTACCTAGCGGCAGAGAGGTACTGGTCAACACCCTGCAGCGCTTTAATATGTTGTCCGTTGAGCGTCGCTTCAAAGCGCGCCCAGTTCTCCGGCTGTTTCGAGCGGTCGTTTTCGCGATGCCACAGGTGCAAAACCTGCACTGCAAAACGGCCGTCCTTGACACGTACTCCCTGCCGAATCAAGCGGACTGCGAAATCAGAATCTTCATAGCCCCAGCCGCAAAAGGATTCATCAAATCCATTCACGGCAAAAAAATCACTGCGCCAGACCCCCAGGTTGCAGGTCCGGACTCTTTGCCAGCGGTGCCCCCCCACCTTTCGTAACAGGCCCAGTGGCCAACGACGATATGCGGTCGCTTTATTGGCTTCCCCGCGTCTTGCTGCAGCTTGCCAGTCGGTTTTGCTCCAGTGCACTACGTGGGCAGGATCTGCACTTGCCAGAAGAGACGTGGTAAAGCCTTCGCTCAACAATACGCGGCTGCCTGCCACGCACCAACCTTGTTCCATCAGGTGGCGATGTTTTGCGCAGAAATCAGGCATGGGCAGACAGTCGCCGTCCATGAATAGGAGGTAGTCCCCCTTGGCCTGAGCTGCCGCCTTGTTGCGTGCAGCAGCAGCCCGAAAGCCAATATCTTCTTGCCAGACATGAATCAGGGGCACCGGAAAACGTATTGCGCAAGATGCCACCAGTTCCGCCGTTTCAGCACGAGAACCATCATCAGCAATGAGTACCTCGAAAGGGCCGGCATTTTTTTGGCGAGCTAGTGCTTCGAGCACTGCCCGTAGCGCGTCGGGCCGATTGTAGGTAGTGACGATCAGGCTAAGCTTGGGTGCGTTCATTCAGATACATCAATTTAAGATAACGATAATAAGTGCCTTCGGCATTGGAAACTGCCAAGATGAAGCCTTCACGGCCGTCCATAAAACCTCGCCGAAAGATATAGCTCCTGACGAATGCGAGCAACCCATGCCAAATTGCCTTACCCAAACTGGCTTGCTGACCGCGCTGCTGTCTCTGCTTTGCGCCTGCTGTCGAGTAGCTATTGACCTTGGCTAATACTTGGTCGAGGTCATCGAATGAATAGTGGAGCATATGGTTTCGCAATCGGAGTGCACTGCCAGTGAATACCAGTCGTTCGTGAACTAAATCTTCCGAGTAGCGTGCTGCACCGCGTTTGAAAAGGCGGTAAACGAAGTCGGGTCGCCAGCCCGAATGGTGTATCCATCGACCACAGTAATTAGACAGGCGCGGTAAAGCGTAGACATCGGTTTGGGGCGCTGCAAGTGTAGAGCGAATCTCGTCGACGAGTTCCTTCGTGAGTACTTCGTCGGCATCCAAGGCCAGAATCCAGTCGGTATCAAGCAAGGCAAGACAACGATTTTTTTGTATGCCAAAACCTGGCCAGTCCCTTGTTTGATGGATTTCAACGTTATGGTTGTGCGCGATGTCGAGAGTGTTGTCCGTGCTGCCGGAGTCCAGCACCACAATCCGGTCGACCCACGATAGCGCGGCCAGACAGGCATCAAGGTGTGCTGCGGCGTTTTTGGTAATGATGGCTACCCCGATCGATGGCATGGCTGGTTCTTGCTTGATGATGGACTGCTATAATCGCCCGACGTTTGGCGCCCTGCAAGCGATTATGCATCAGATATGCGGCGGCATTTTTGGTAATGATGGCAATACCACAAGAGTAGGCATGTTACCGCGAGCGGCTAATTGGGACTGCAAATTAGCCGATGCCGTGCAAGTTGGCGCTGTTCTAACGGTATTTGTTGGTCGTAGCAAGTGTGTTACGGACTCCTCATGCCTTGAATGCATTGTTATGTGACATTTTTCTACAATGTTTAACAATTTTTGGATCAAAACTTGTGTCCGTACTTAACGGAATTAACCTGATTTTCCACTCTATCCGCCCGGGCGGAGGGATGGAGCGTTATGTCCTTGACCTGATCTCTGGTATTGCGGGGCGTGGAATCCCGTTACGAGTGATTACGCGCCGACTAGCTTGGCCAGGGCCGCAGCCGAAGGGAGTGGAATTTGTGGTTCTTCCTGATCGTACGCCATTCTCTCGCTTCAATAATTTCCACTTTGAAGTGCGTGCAGGTCGTTATGTGCAGTCCGGTTGGCCCACCATTGGCATCTCGCGCGTTCCCGGTGGTGCGGATCTGGCTATCGTCGGTGGAACCCATCTTGGCCACTTGATGGACAAAGGTAAATCTCGGCCAGGACTATTTGATCGGCTGACGATCAGGCATGAGCGAGCACTTTACCGCAGTGCTCATTGCGTAGTTGCTCACTCTGAACGCGTACGGCAAGAAATTATTCAGCATTACGATATCGAGCCAGAGAAAACAATCACGCTATATCCGCCTGTTGATACCACGCACTTTTCTCTGGCCGCCAGAGGCGAGCGAGAGGCAATGCGGCAGCAGATTGGAGTAAAGCAAGATGAACTGTTGCTGTTGTTTCCGTCCAATAATCATGCACTCAAGGGCGCGGACCTGATTCTAAAGGCGCTTGATGGTGCGGATGCGCGGATCAGATTAGCTGTTGCCGGCAAGGTACCGCTCAATCATCCTGGTGTGATCAATCTGGGGTTTCGTAGCGATATGCCAGCGTTGTATGGCGCCGCTGACGCTGCGATTCTAGCGTCCCAATATGAGGCCTTTGGCCTGGTAGGGCCTGAGGCCATTCTGTGCGGTACGCCGGTTCTTTTTGCCGATACAGTAGGCGCAGTCGAAGTATTATCCGATATGGCCTGCTTGCGTTTCGAACGGACGGTCGACAGTCTGCGCGCCACCCTTGCCAAGGCTTTAGCGCGTTTTGATGCGGGTATGCTTGCGCTGAATGAACCGGCGGAACATATCCTTTATCTTTATTCGATCGACGCGCATCTCGATGCGCTTGTTGAACGACTGTAGTTTAAACCCGCACTCCTTTCCTCTTTCCATATGACCTTGCTGACATCCCATCTTCCTCCAGTCACGATGCTCCTGATCGCCTATAACCAGGAAGGAAAAATAAGGGAGGCGATTGCAGGGGCGTTGGCGCAAGATTATCCCAATCTGGAAATTGTGATTTCTGACGATGCCTCTTCTGATGGCACTTTTGCGGTCATCGAGGCTTGTACGCAAAATTATCAAGGTCCCCACAAGCTGTTGCTTCATCGTAATCCGTACAATTTGGGGATCGGAGGGAATATCAGCCAAGCAGTGCGTCAATCAAGTGGCGAACTGATTTTCATCACGGCGGGTGATGATGTATCGCTTCCTGAACGGGTTTCTACCGTGGTCGATTTCTGGTTGGGAAATAAAAAAGAACCTGATTTGATCGCTTGTAATTTGTACGACATGGACAGTCAAGGCCAGATTCATGGCGTGATTCAAGTTTCTACTCTGGATGATTACCGATCTATGGAGGACTGGACGCGTTTGCCCCCGCGAGTGATTGGTGCTGCACAGGCTTGGACCCGTCGGCTCTTTGACCAATTTGGTGGTATACCTACAGGAGTTGTGGGTGAAGACATGATCATGGCTTTCCGAGCAATTGCCTTTGGGCGGGCAATGACCTTGCCGATTCCATTAGTAAATTACCGTCGTGGCGGGCTAACCCAGCAAGACAAAGCACTGTCAGTCGAAGAAGTGGTACATCGGTTAACGCGAAAACTGAACAGCAGCAAAACTGAATTACAGTCCCTGTTGACGACGGCTCGACAACTAAATGCCAGCACAGCCACGCTGGAGGATCTCGAAAAAAAGTATCAGAAGGAATTGTTTGTCGAACATATGTTTTCAGCGACTGGTTTTTTCGAAAAGCTAACTGTCGCGGTTACTGCTCATTCACAAGCCATTGATTTTAGGGTGCGTATTTTTGCTTATGCCGCTACTCCTTGCCTTTTAGTGCCTTTCTTTGTGCTAAAGCGTTGGCACTACCATCGATCAAAATCATAACGGCAAAATTATGCTTAGAATACCGCTTGTGACTTTAAAGTCATTGATGTCGCGTCGCTGGGTGGAGTGTTTTATTTTGTTTGTTTTGTTGAGTTATCCGATTATGGGTAGCAAGGTATTTCCATTTGGGGGAGGAGGGAGATATTTGTCAGTCTTGGCAGGGCCTCTGGTCTTGCTTTTGTTGTTTTTTGACTCTGAAAATGATTTCAGGCAGATGGTGCAGGTTGCCTGGAAATGGGCCATTCCGTTTGTTCCTTTTGCGCTGACTTGGGAATTTATCCAACTATGGCATAACCTGACCCCTATTGACTCGACACCCCTTACGCGGGTGTTCTGGGGGGCTGTTATCTATACTGGGGCACGCCGCCTTGGCCTTACCAGAAAACAACTCGCCTATGCAGCAGGTCTTGGTGCTTGTGCGTACTTTTTCATCGCGATTGATGAATTTTTTGTCCAAGGACGGGGGCGCGTTTGGGGGGGGGTATATGAAAATCGGTTTGGACAATTTTCGGTTTGGCTTGCTGGCTTGTGTTCCTTGCACTTTATGTCGAGAAAACAGGAAAAATTAAATTTTACTCTGACCCCCCTGCTTCCATTAGCCAGCGTTTTGGCGCTGATTGCGGCAATTTTGTCGGGATCTCGCGGCGCGATTGCAGCACTTCCAACTTTACTGATTGTTACACTTTTAGCGGATAAACAGAATCAAAAGCAGGCTATGGTTGCTACTGCCATACTGTTTATTGCGATGTCATTTACTCTGTTATTTCCGGCAGTGAATGAGCGGTTTTTTTTGGCATATAGAGAGTTAAAACAATATTTTGATGAGACTGTGTTTACGGAAACATCTATTGGAATAAGGCTGGAAATGTGGCGAATTGCTTTTGGCATCCTTTCTGAGCACCCGTTTTTGGGTATTGGATTCACATCATTTTCAGCCTTGCAAATGAATCCGATGAATCACGTGACTGTTCCTGATGTATTACGTTCGCTTCCAGACTTCCATAGCGATTGGGGTAAGATAATAGGATTGGGGGGAGCATTATTACTTGTTTCGCTTGGCTCCACTATCATTCTTCTCTTTAGGAAATCTGGCTCGGATGTGTATCGGTTATGGGGTCTGTTTAGCGCTTTGATATTCAGTTTTGCGGAATTATTTTTTTGTAATAAGCTTAGTTTCAGTTTTCTTGTCTCAACGTGGGCTCTGTATTCGGCTGCGGCGGATAACGAGGATAAAATAATAAAAAAATGAAGCTGCTGAAAAAAATATTAATGGCACTGAAACGTAAGAAAATTAAAAAAATCCCTTTGCTGCATCAAGGGCAAGCAAAGTTTCGTCTGAAATATCAAGAAAAATATACTTTTGGCGTTGGTAGCTATGGCCTCCCTGTTATCCATGACTGGAACGAGGGAGCAACGCTGAAAATTGGCTCATACTGTTCTATTGCGACAGATGTGCAAATATTCCTGGGAGGGCATCATCATAGTGATTGGATTAGTACCTATCCATTCCCTGCAATGGTGGAAGAAGCCCGGAATATTTCTGGCTATGGGTTCAGTCGTGGAGATGTGATTGTCGGTAGCGATGTATGGCTTTGTTCGAATACCATTATTCTCTCTGGTGTTACCATAGGGCATGGTGCTATTGTCGCGGCTGGCGCCGTCGTCAGTAAAAATGTTGAACCTTATTCCGTTGTTGCTGGTAATCCTGCACGGCATGTCAAGTGGCGATTTGATGAAGAGATCAGAAATGCATTGCTTGATGTCGAATGGTGGAATTGGTCAGAGCAGGAAATAAGAAATATTTCCCCGATGCTATGTGGAAGCAATATCTGTGAATTTCTGAATTATGCAAAAAACAGAGAGGCAAGTAACTGATTAAGCTTGAGACGTTTGCCGGAGAGGTAGAGATGGATAGTATAATCCCACCAGTTTAATTTTTCAAAATAAGACGGCAAGCCCTTTGCTTTGATTTGGTTTGCTTTCTATTGTTGGCATCAAACGCGACATGCTAATTAGTTCTGATTGAAGCCGATTAAAAAATTTTACGGCCGATCTGAAGGTTGTGTGATCGAATGGTGCGAAACAAGTTTTGAATTGTCACATGAATTTGAACAAGTGAGTGAAATGTCAGAAACCCATTCTTCGAATAGCATTGGCATCGTTTCTCCGCATAAAGCGGTGTTCGAGCAGCCACTGACCCTCGCCAGCGGCATCACCTTGCCGCGCTACGAGCTGGTCTACGAAACCTACGGCCAGCTCAATGCCGACAATTCCAATGCGATCCTGGTTTGCCATGCGCTGTCGGGCAATCACCATCTGGCTGGCAAGTACAGCGAAGCCGACAAATCGGCCGGCTGGTGGGACAACATGATCGGGCCGGGCAAGCCGATCGATACCAACCGCTTCTTCGTGATCGGGGTGAACAACCTCGGCGGTTGTCACGGTTCGACCGGGCCTTCGAGCATTAATCCGGAAACCGGCAAGCCGTTCGGTTCGGCGTTTCCACTGGTGCTTGTGCGCGACTGGGTCGAGACGCAGGCGCGGCTGGCCGATCGCCTCGGCATCGGGAAATTCGCGGCGGTGATCGGCGGCAGCCTGGGCGGGATGCAGGCCTTGCGCTGGACCGTAGCCTACCCGGAGCGGGTGCGCCATGCGCTTGTGATTGCGGCGGCGCCCAAGTTGACCGCGCAGAATATCGCGTTCAACGACGTGGCGCGCCAGGCGATCCTGACTGATCCGGAATTCCACGGCGGTGATTATTACGAACATGATGTGGTGCCGCGCCGCGGGCTGCGCCTTGCGCGCATGCTAGGCCATATCACCTATCTTTCCGACGACGGCATGGGCGAGAAATTCGGCCGGCTGCTGCGCTCGGGCGAATACAAGTACGGCTTCGATGTCGAGTTCGAGATCGAGTCGTACTTGCGTTACCAGGGCGACAAGTTCTCCGGCACTTTCGATGCCAATACCTATCTGTTGATGACCAAGGCGCTGGATTATTTCGATCCGGCGCGCGATTTCGGCGGCGATCTGTCGAAAGCGCTGGCACGCACGCAGGCCGGTTTCCTGATCGTGTCGTTCACCTCGGACTGGCGCTTTTCGCCGTCGCGTTCGCGCGAGATCGTCAAGGCCCTGCTCGATGCGCGCAAGAACGTCAGCTATGCCGAAATCGAATCGCGCCACGGTCACGATGCGTTCCTGATGGAGGATGCGCCTTATCACGCGGTGATGCGTGCCTATCTCAACCGGATTGCCGCGGAGGTGAACCCATGAACAAGTTGCGCGCCGATTTGCGTTGTGTGGCCGACTGGATCAAGCCGGGAATGCGCGTGCTCGATCTAGGCTGCGGCGATGGCGAGTTGCTGTCCGCGCTGGCCCGGGAGAAGCAGATTACCGGCTACGGCGTCGAAATCGATGTCAGCAAAATGGTGCATTGTGTCGAGAAGGGGCTCAATGTGGTCCAGTCCGATCTGGAAAGTGGGTTGTCCGCGTTCGAATCGGAAAGCTTCGATTACGTGGTGCTCTCGCTCACGATCCAGGCCATGCACAATATCGAGGGCATACTGGCCGAGATGCTGCGCGTGGGGAAAACCGGCATCGTCACTTTCCCGAACTTCGGTTTCTGGGAAAACCGCTGGCAGATCCTGTGCGGACGCATGCCGGTCTCGGAAACCATTCCCTACGAGTGGTACAACACGCCGAACATCCACTTCTGCACGCTGGGCGATTTCGACCGCCTGCTGGGCAAGCTCGGCATGAAGATCGAAGAACAGCAGGTGCTGCATGCGGGTGAAAAGGTCGAATTGTTCCCGAACCTGCTCGGCAGCCTGGCGCTGGTGAAGTTCGGCCGGAACTGAACGCTGTAATTCCGATGTTTGAAAACAATCAGCCCTGATCTTCCGATCAGGGCTGATTTCTTTTTCCGGGGTTCAGGCAGGCACCGCGCTGCGGATCAGGTGGTCGAATGCGCCCAAGCTGGCCTTGGCGCCGTCGCCCATGGCGATGATGATCTGCTTGAACGGCGACGTGGTCGCATCGCCGGCGGCGAAGACCCCCGGCAACGAGGTTTGCCCGCGGCTGTCCACTTCGATCTCGCCGCGCGGCGACAAGGCCAGCGTGCCCTTGAGCCAGTCGGTGTTGGGCAGCAGGCCGATCTGCACGAAGATGCCCTCCAACTCGATGCGGTGGTTCTCGCCGCTGAGGCGGTCCTGGTACAGCAGACCGTTGACCTGATTGCCGTCACCGCTGACTTCGCGGGTCTGCGCGCTCTTGATCACCGTGACGTTGGGCAGGCTGGCGAGCTTCGCCTGCAACACCGCATCGGCGCGCAGCGCGCTGTCGAACTCGAGCAGGGTCACATGCGCCACGATGCCGGCCAGATCGATCGCGGCTTCCACGCCGGAATTGCCGCCGCCGATCACTGCCACGCGCTTGCCCTTGAACAGCGGGCCGTCGCAATGCGGGCAGTAGGCCACGCCACGGCCGCGGTATTCGCGCTCGCCCGGCACGTTCATTTCGCGCCAGCGCGCGCCGGTGGCGATCACCACGGTCTTGCTTTTCAGCACCGCGCCGCTGTCCAGATGCACTTCGACCAGTCCACCATTCTCCGCCGGAACCAGTGCCTTGGCCCGCTGCAGGTTGATGATGTCGACGTCGTATTCCTTCACGTGCTGCTCGAGCGCGGTCGCCAGTTTCGGCCCTTCGGTGCGCTGCACCGAAATGAAATTCTCGATCGCCATCGTGTCGAGCACCTGGCCGCCGAAGCGCTCGGCCACCACGCCGGTGCGGATGCCCTTGCGTGCCGCATACACCGCCGACGCCGAACCCGCCGGTCCTCCGCCGACGACGAGCAGGTCGAATGGTTCCTTCTGGTCTATTTTCTCGGCTTCGCGGCTGGCCGCGCCGGTATCGAGCTTAGCCACGATTTCCTCGAGCGTCATGCGGCCCTGGCCGAACGGCTCGCCGTTCAGGAACACGGTCGGCACCGCCAGGATCTTGCGCGCAGCGACTTCGTCCTGGAACGCGGCGCCGTCGATCATCACGCTGCTGATTCCGGGGTTTAGCACGGCCAGCAGGTTCAATGCCTGAACCACATCCGGGCAGTTGTGGCACGAGAGCGAAATGAAGGTTTCGAAACGCTGATTGCCGGGCAGCGTGCGGATCTGTTCGATCAGTTCGGCCTCGATCTTGGGTGGATAGCCGCTGACCTGCAGCAGCGCGAGCACCAGCGAGGTGAATTCGTGACCCATCGGAATGCCGGCGAAGTTCACCCGCGCGGCTTCGCCCGGGCGGCCGATGGCAAACGATGGCTTGAGTGCGGCATTTCCGTCTTCGCGCACACTGACCTTGTCGGAGAGCGTGGCGATTTCCTGCAGCAGTTCGCTCATCTCCTGCGCCGTGCCGCTGGCATCGAGCGAGGCGACCAGCTCGATCGGGTTCACGAGGCGTTCCAGGTAAGCTTTTAACTGGGTCTTGATGGCGGTATCGAGCATGGTGTTTATCCTTCAGCAGATGAATTGCAATGGAAAGGCGCCAACGGGGATTGCACGGGCGCCTTTGCGCTGGAATCCGGCGCGGTTCCCGGAACAGGTCCGGGAACTGCGCGGCGATATCGCTTAGATCTTGCCGACCAGATCGAGCGACGGGGCCAAGGTGGCTGCGCCCGGCGTCCACTTGGCCGGGCAGACTTCGCCCGGATGCGAGGCGACGTACTGGGCGGCCTGCACCTTGCGCAGCAGCTCCTTCGCGTCGCGGCCGATGCCCAGGTCATGTACTTCACTGACCTTGATCACGCCTTCCGGGTTGATCACGAAGGTGCCGCGCAGCGCCAGGCCTTCTTCTTCGATCATCACGCCGAAGTTGCGGGTGATCGTGCCGGTCGGGTCGCCCACCATCGGGTAATGGATTTTCTTGATGGTGTCCGAGGCATCGTGCCAGGCCTTGTGGGTGAAGTGGGTATCGGTCGAGACCGAGTAGATTTCCACGCCCAGCTTCTGGTATTCGGCGTACAGGTCGGCCAGATCGCCCAGTTCCGTCGGGCAGACGAAGGTGAAGTCGGCCGGGTAGAAGAACACCACGGACCACTTGCCCTTGAGGCTTGCTTCGGTGATCTCGCTGAACTTGCCGTTGTGGTAGACGGTGGCTTTGAACGGTTTAATTTCGGTATTGATCAAGGAACTCATGGTTTTTCTCCTGGTTGGTGTTCGGTGGACTTGTTGTCTACCGATGGGATGAACTGTAAACCAGGCGAGTTTGATCAATCAAATTGATCGTTTTAAATGTTGTAATAGTAATTTACTATTTATGGCGCGGATTCTCAGGGCAGCCGGCCGGCGGTGGCCATCTTGCCGATCAGGATGCTCGGGGAAACCCATTCCATCAGATCATCGTAATAGGCCGCAGCCAGCGGGTTGGCATCGTGGGCGAACGGGTGATCGACGAAACTGGCGTCACCGTCGGCATTTTCCTGCTCGTCACCGGCAAGACCCCTCAGCCGTGCGCCGCCCTGCGGGCCATACGCGCCACGCAGGTTCTTGCCGTGCGAGACGATCACCGCCACGGATGGAATGCCGCCCAGTGCACCTGCCTGCGGCAGGATCGTGATGTCGCCGACCGAACAAATGGCGAAAGACACCGCCGGATCCACGGCAGGGGTGCAGGTGGCGGAGGGACCGATGCTGGCATTGCTGGCATCGGCAAAATAGTCGGTCACGCGGTAGCTGTAGCGCTTGCCCCAGGCATCGGATTCTTTCACGCCGAGCGTGGCCCAAGGCAGGACACCATCCAGGTAAGTGCAACTTCCCGTGGCGCCGCTGCGCACTTCCTGCCCGGCCGCGGCAGCGCTGTTGGCCAGCGCCGGGTTGGCCGGGCATGGCAGGTGGCCGCGGCTCAATGCGAAGCCGATGATCGCCTCGCGCGCCTCGCGCATCGCCTGCCGGGTTTCCCTGATCCGGCTGGCTTCGGTCTGGCTCTGGTAGGCGCCGAGCATGCCGCTCAACAGCAAACCGGTGACCAGCAGGACAATCGAAAGTTCGATCAGGGTGAAGCCGGGCTGTTTTTTCATGCGGATATCCAGTGTTTTTTCACGGGCATCATTTCTTCTGGATGCTCATGCTGGCGCAGTCATAGTGCAGCAGGGTTTCCCAATCGTTGCGGTTCATCCAGTTGGAATCCATGCCATACATTTCCGCGTTGGGCGGCGTTCCGCTGCAGCTGCCTTCCTGCGCGTTCGGGTACGGCGGCACAGGAAATTTCTGCTTAAGCGCGACCGGATATTCCACTACCGCACGTTGTAACACCTTGGGCAGCAGGTCGGCAGCGGTGATGATCACCAACTGGTCGTTGACGAGAGATTTGCCGCTGGCGTCGGCCAGTGGCCCGTTCAGGCGCAGCGTGGCCGGGTTGGTGCTGGCGTTGTTGTAGCTGCCATAGCGTTCGAGATAGTTGGCGGGCGCCAGTTGCTGGCTGGGCGTGTTGCGTGATTGACCCGCGAGTACACTGCCGGGCGCGAAAATGATGGCGATTGCCGCAGGGTAAGCGACCGAACCGCTGTTGGCATATGCGCGCAGGCTGTAGGGCCGGGGTGTGCTGCTGTTCAGCGCGGCCGTGTTGCTGTCGTGGAACGGACTTAGCACCATGTACCACAAGGTTTCGCCCGAACCATCGACCAGCTTGGGTAGGCCGAGCGTATTCCAGGGCAGACGCCCGATGCGGCGGGCCTGAGTGTTGCAGGTATCGTCGCTGGTGCTGGCGGGCCAGCCCGCGTTTTCATCGCCCGGCGTGTGCAGGTCCGGGCAGGGCAGCTCGCCGGGGCGGCTTTTGTTGTAGCCGGTGGCTTTTTGCGACAGCGACCAGGCAATTAATGACAGCCTAGCCTGGGCGAGTGCTTGCGCAGTGACTTCTGCCTGCTTGGCCGGGTTGCGCTGGCTGCCGTAGGCGCCGATCAGGGCAAACGACAGCATGACGGCCAGCATGGCTATCAGCAGCAACAACGCCGCGCCGTGCAAGCGGACTTGGGATGGGCAAGATCGAACCCGGCGCACGGAATTACTCCCGGTCCGGCCTGCGTCCGGCGGGGTAAACCGCGCCGCTGACGGCATCCCAGCTTTCGCCCGGTTTGACAGCGCTGGGTGGCTTTGCCGGGGCAAGTTGACCGTCGATCCAGCGCAGCGGCTTGGCACCGGGGCGATGGACTTCGCCATTGAAATAGTGCAGCGCGCTAGTGTTTGATCCGGCGGGTCCGGATGCGTGCAAGGACGCGGGGCGCGCCAGAATGGCGCGTTGCTGGGGCGTGTAGAACAGGCGGCCCCACTCGGCCTGGGCTGCGGCGAGTGGCAACAGCAGCAAAATAACGCCCGCGCGGTAGATCATCGTTCCGGGCCTTCCTTGCCCTTCGTCCCCGCGTTCGGGGCAATGGAAATCCATTCGTAATCGCACTCGACCGCCAGCGCCGCACCGGATTCCAGCGGGCGGTTGATCACGCAGCGAGCGGGAGCCAGCCAGCCCGGAAGATTGCCCAGTTCGTGGTGAACGCGCGAAAAGTCCTCTTCGTGCATGGCTGCGTACTTGACCGTCATGCGGCTGGAAAAAAGTGCGGAACCGCCAGCGGGTTTGCTGTTCTCCAGCAAGCGCTGGGGCTCGATGCGGTAGTGCAAATGAAGTGCCGGCTCCGTGCGCTGGAGCGCATCGAGCTTTTCTGCCCACTCCAGCCGGTATTCTTTCCCACCCATCATGCCGCGCTGTTCCAGCGTGCGATAGCGTTGCTGGTTCGTGCGTAGATCAAGCCAGGCGGTCCGTGCGCTGTCCGCCGCGGCGCGAAATGCGCCCAGCCGTGTTTGCAACGGGCGCAACTGGGCGCGAGCGTCTTGCAGCATGCCGTGAATGAACAAAAGGCCGCATGTCACTGTCAACAGGGATGCCAGCAGCCAAGCGAGGCTGCGCTGGATAACGCTGGCATCTTGCCAGGGCCAGTCGCGCCAGCTCATCGCGCGCCTCCCGCCACGGGGGTGATGATGATCCGCAATGCAAACCGGGCGGTTGCCATGTTGCTCTCCTGCGAGGCGATGCTGCCTTGCGGACGAATATCCAGCGGGGCGTTCAGCAGTGTTGTGGTCGTGTGGGGCAGCCTGTCCAGTCGCGCCTGGAGCTGGGCAATCTGTTCGAGTGCGGCCCGGTAATTTCCGTCGAAAGCCTCGATATGGCCGGAGAGCTCGACGATCTGTCCGCGCCGCTCAATCGTTTCGGGGATGGCAATATTGCCCGCCATGGGTGTCGGGATATCCGCACCGGAGCGGGCTTGCCAGGTGAAGTGTTCGATGGATAGCAGCGGAAAATCGGCCAGGATCCGGCTCAGCGCCTGGGCCGTGGATTCGACATCCGGCCAGTCGGCCAGATATCCGCGGTAGAGATCAACGGCTTCTTTCATTGCCACGGGCGAGCTGCCGTTCGCCAGCAAGCGGGCTTCACCCTCTTGCTTGTCGGCTTCTGCACTGCGCAGTGCGTACCGGGTTTGTTCGATGCTTGCTTGCAGGCGCAAATTTTCCGCATAACCTTGCCAGGCCAGCAGCAATCCGGCCAGGAAAATCAGGCCGGCGCTCCAGTTGATACCGCGCCCCAGCCGGCGTAACCGGTGAAAACGCCCTGCTGCTTGGGGCAGGTAATGATCCCGGATCTGACCGCGGGCGATGGCCAGCATCAGCAGCGTTTTCCAGCTGTTGCAGTTATCCGGAAAGCCGAGCATGACGGCCAGCGTAGCGACGGGCTCGACATGGACGTGAATCTGCGGCGCTTGCGCTTGCAGCGTTTGGCTGAACGTATCGCCCAGTTGCGGAGGATCGTCCGCATCGGTCAGCAGAACCACGGCCAGCGCATCATCCCGCCGCAAGGTGCGCAACGTGTTCAGATACTGGCTTATCCGAAGCGTGTATTCAGCGATGCCTGTTGCATGCGAGGACCCCGCGTTCTCCGAAGGAGGCTGGCCCAGGCGGCTGAAGCGCAAGCCCTCCGGCGTGAAATAACTTTGGCGCCAGCACATTGTTTGCGTATGGCTAACCAGCAGCAGGTGGGAGCGGTCAAGGCGCAGTAATTCAACGCTGCCCAGCGCAACCGAATGAATGCCGGCCACGGCGCATTGTTCCGCCGAGAGCGTGGCCATGACCTGATCCAGTTGTTCGTGCCGGGTGAGTGCCGAAAGCAGCAACCGGTCCTGTTTGCCATGTCTGCCGCGCAGCACAATGCGCCGGTAAGGCGTGCTGCGGTAGTGCTGATCCAGCTTGCGGGCAAACAGGGCGCGTTGGTCGGCGCCGCCCAGATGGGGAACGGTTTCGAACTGGAAGTCTTCTTCGGCCAGATCGACCAATATATGGAAACGTGCCATGTGCCAGTGCCGTGCCACATTCCGCAGCTCTGCCAGCCCTGCTTCGTCCAGAGCCAGTTCCGCAATCACATCGCACGTGTTGCGGCTAACTTGGTGGATGCCCAGATGATGATCCGTCAGCAAGAGAATGAGGGTGGGCGTGTTCATCTGATTTTGCCGAGCGTGTCAAAAATCGGACCCAGCACCGAGGACATGATCCAGGCCAGCATCAGCCCGAGTGCCACGGTGAGGGCGGGTTCGATCAGGATCTGGACGCGCGCGATCGATTCCTTCACGTCACGGTCGTAAAAATAGGCCACGTTGAGCAGTGCGGTATCTAGCGCACCGGTGTTTTCACCCACGCGCAACATGCGCAGAACCAGCGGCGGGAACAACTGCGCTTCCTCAAAGCTGGCGCTGATGCTCATGCCCTCACTGATGCGCTGTGTCAGACGATCCAGCGCCTCGGCAATCCGTGCGTTGCCGGTGATGCCCACCGCAATCTGCAGGCAATCCAGAACGGGAATCCCCGCGGCGAACAGCAAGGCGAAGACGTTGGCTAGCCGCACCAGAATGATCTTGTGCAGGATCGGCCCGAGCAGCGGCAGGCGCAGCTTCCAGCCATCGAACTGCCGCCGGAACGCCGGGCTGGCGACAAGGCGCAACTTGACCAGCAGCAGCGAGCACAGCGGCAAAGCGATCAATATCCAGCCGTGGTGGATGAAGAAATCGGATACAGCCAGCAGGATGCGGGTATTCAGCGGCAGGGTCTGGCCCATGCCCTGGATGAATTCGACGAGGCGGGGCACCAGGTAAATCATCACGAACGCCAGTACGCCCAGCACCAGCAGGCCGACAAAGGCCGGATACAGCAGGATTTTCCGGGTTTGCGCGGCGAGTTCGTCCTGCCACTTGAGGGTTTCCGTCAGGCGCTTGAGCACTTGCGGCAACTCGCCGCTGGTTTCCCCGGCATGGATCAGACTGACAAATACGCTATCGAATACCGCGGGATGCGCGGCCAAGGCTTGCGAGAACGAGCTTCCGCCTTCGATCGCTTCCACGAGGCTGGCGATGACTTCGCGAAAACGCGGGTGTTCAATGCTGTCGCGCAGGTCGAGCAAGCCATCGAGCAGCGGCACGCCGGCGCGGCTCAACTGCTCCATGTGAAAGCAGAACGTGATCAGATCGCGCCGATGTATCTTGCCTGCGTTGGCGCGGATAATCTGTCCTGACTTGGCGCGGATCAGCGTGAGGCCGATTCGCGCCAGGCGCTGTTCCAGATCGGCCAGGTTGGCAGCTTCCAGCCGCCCCTGTGCGATCTTTCCCTGCTCGTCGATGGCACGGTAACGGTACAGCATCATGCCACCCGGCCGGTCAGGTCGACCACGCGCGCGATCTCGTCGAGCGAGGTCTCGCCCTGCAAGACCCGTCGACAGGCATAGTCGGTCATCGGGCGGAATCCGGTCGCGCTGGCCACCCGGGTGATCTCGCGCGCGCTGGCGCCTTGGGCGATCAACTCGGCAAGATCGCTGTTCATGTGCAGCAATTCCATCACGGCCAAGCGGCCCCGGTACCCGGTATGTGCACACTGGTTGCAGCCATGGGCGCGCAGCAGGGTAATCGGTTGCTCATCCTGCACGGCCAGCAGACGGCGCTCCAGGCTGTCCGGTGCATAGGGTGTGCAGCAATGCGGGCACAGCTTGCGCACCAGCCGCTGGGCCACGATGCCGATGATATTGCCTGCCATGATCTCCGCCTCGATGCCCAGGTTGCGCAGGCGCGCGATCGCGCCGATGGCCGAGGGCGTGTGCAGGGTCGAGTACACCTGATGTCCGGTCATGGCGGCGCGAAAGGCCATTTCTGCGGTCTCTTGGTCGCGGATTTCGCCGACCAGGATCACGTCGGGATCCTGGCGCAGCATCGAGCGGATGCCGGTGGCGAAATCCATCTTCACCACTTCGTTGAGCGAAGTCTGGCGGATTTGCGCCAGCGGGTATTCCACCGGGTCCTCCAGCGTCATGACGTTGATTTCGGGCGTATTGAGGTGATTCAGGATCGAATACAGCGTGGTGGTCTTGCCCGAACCGGTCGGCCCGGTTACCAGCAAGAGGCCTTCCGGGCGCGCGATCATCAGGCGCAAGCGCGCGAGGTTGTCCGCGCCCAGCCCCAGGCCTTCCAGTGGCA
Source organism: Pseudomonadota bacterium (assembly GCA_018261735.1). Taxonomy (GTDB): domain Bacteria; phylum Pseudomonadota; class Gammaproteobacteria; order Burkholderiales; family Chitinibacteraceae; genus Formivibrio. The sequence continues at coordinate 161,750 of JAGTRM010000001.1, read as the reverse complement.
GCAGTCCCTTCTGGCGGTCGAGGATGCGCAGCACGATGTTCTCGCCCCAGGTGATCGGTTGCGCGGAAACACGAAAATCCAGTGCGCGTCCGGCCAACGTCAACGAAATGCGGCCATCCTGCGGCGCACGGGTCTCTGCGATGTTCATTCCCGAAATCACCTTCAGGCGTACGACCATGGCCGGCCAGTAGCTGCGGTGCAGCGCGCGGATCTGGCGCAGGACGCCGTCGATGCGGTAACGAATACGCACGAACGACTGTTCCGGTTCGAAATGGATATCGGATGCCCCTTGCGCGACGGCATCCGCGAGCAACGCATCGATCAGGCGCACCACCGGCTGGCTGTATCCGGTCGTCGCCATCGGGAGACTCGCCCAATCGATCTCGCCGGTTTCGATCTCGTGCAGCAGGCCGTCGATGGACAGCTCTACCCCGTAATGCCGGTCGATGGCGTGAGCGATATCCGATTCGGTGGCGATCTTGATCACCCACTCGAACGGTTCTTTCAGTTGCTGCCGTAGCTGGTCGTGTGCCGCCAGGTTGTTGGGATCGGCCATCGCGACCGTGAATTTCCTGGCGTCGGCATCCAGGGCCAGTGGCAGGATTTTAAGGCGCTTGGCCAATTCTTTGGGCACCCGGTAGAGCGCAGCGGGATCTGCGATGAACCTGGATAGATCGATGCTTTGCTGACCGAGGTTTTCCGACAATGCCTCGCGCAATACCGCTTCAGAGACAAAGCCCAGCATAACCAGCGTCTTGCCCAGCGGGTTGCCGGAACGGCGCTGCTCTAACAGGGCGATGTGCAATTGATCCTGCGTAATCAGGCCTCTGGCCGCAAGCAACTGGCCCAGCGGCGGCTTGATGGCGGGCGCGTTCATCGTGATGCCCCGACCAGTTCGGCCAGCCGTTGCGCCACGACGGCGTGTTCGAAACTGCCGTGCCCAAGTGCAAGCGCCTTGCGATAGTGCTCGACCGCCAGCTTTGCCTGGCCCAGGTGATCCAGGCTGACCGCCAGGTTGTAAGCCAGATCGGCGTTGTCCGGGGTGTGAACAAAGGCGCGGAAGTACTGTTCTTGTGCTTCGTGCCAACGATGACGGGCGGCGTAGTACTGCGCCAGGATCTGCGGCGAATGCTTCTGTTCGGCGTGCTGCAGCAACCGCGCTTCGGCCGATTCTGACATTGCTTCCGGACGAATCAACAGAAGCCCTGTCCGTGCGGCTTCATCCTGCGGATTGAGTGCCAGCAGGTGCTGGTACGCCTGCGTGGCCTGGGCCGTTTGTCCCCGCCTGGCCGCAATCGCGGCGAGTCCAAGCAGCGCATCGCGGTGGCGCGGGTCCTTCTCCAGCATGCGGCGATAGTTTTCTTCAGCACTGGCCAGGTCCCCCCGTTGCCAGTCCTGCCAGGCGGCCTCCAGCGCCGCCGGTATGCCGGTCTCAACCCGATTGCGCTCGATTTGCGGCAAGTTGGTTGGTATGGCTTGAGGCTCGATATAGGCAGTCCTGACATCTGCTGCCGGCTGGGCGTGCGGTTTCCGGGATGGCATTGGTGCTGCGCGCAAGGAGGGAGGCTGCAGCGGGGGCGGTGATGACGCCGCAGGCGGGATGCCTTCTTCTTTCCCGTCGGCTTCCGTAGAGGCTACGGGGAAAGGCGCGGGATTTTCTGCGCGCACTATGGGGAGCGGGGCTGCCGGCGGGGTCAACGTCTGCATTTGCCACCAGAACCAGATGCCCATGCCTGCGAGCAGGACGCCGCCACCCACTCCCAGCCAGAGAGAGAGGCGGTGTTTTGGCTTGATGCGCGGGGTGAGCCTGATCGGATTGCCGGTTTGCCCGGTGCTGCCGGGGTTGATCGGCAGGGGCGGAGTGGACCCCGGCGCGGTCATGTCGGGCGAAGTACGAACTGGCGGCGGCTCAGGCAATGGTTTGGCCGGCTTGATGGAGTCGGCGGAGATTGGCGCTGGCAGATCAGGTTGCAGGGGGAAATCCAGCGTGGGATATGCCGGCGTGCCAGCCCCTTCCCCGGGTGTTTCCTGCTGTTCGGCCTGTTTCAATGCCTGGAGCAGGTTCATTGGGCGCTCCGGGCAGGCAATGGCAGGTTGCCGCTGCGGAAGGCCGAGAGCTCATGGTCCTGCGGCTGGGCAAAAAAATCCGGGCCGGCGGCAAACTGCCTGAAGTTCGCCAATTCTCCGTCCAGACCGCCTTCCTTGATGGCAACGGGTTTCAGGAAAATCACCAGCTCGATTTTCTTCACTTTGTCGTCGCGGTAGCTGAAGAGGTCTCCCAGTAACGGCAGGCGTGAAAGCCCGGGCAAGCCGTTGCGTTCATTCGATTGCGAATCCTGGATCAGGCCGCCCAGTACGGCAATCTGTCCGCTCGGAATCTTCAGGGTGGAATCGAACTCGCGCACCTGCAGGTTTGGGATCAGGCTTTTGACGCCAAGATTGCCGGTGGCCGAGACAATGGCCACGGCCGGATCTTCCACGTAGCTGCTGATATTGGTGATCGTGGGCCGCACATTGAGCATGATCGCGCCGGATTCGGCGACCTGCGGCGTAACCTGCATCACCAGTCCGACCGGCACGGTATGCAGTTCGCTGGTATAGGTGCGGCTGGTCACCACGCCCGAGTCATTCTTGTCCTCTTCGATTTTCAGGCGGAAATACACCTGTTCGTCGACCACTTTCATCACGGCGGTCTGATTGTTGAGTGCCATGACTTTCGGACTGGACAGCACCCGGGTGCGGCCGAACTGTTCGAGGAATTTTAGCGTGATGCCAAAGCTCCCGCTGTCATAGCTCACTAGGCCCAGCAGGCTGCTGTTGAATCGGGAGCTACTCAGAATTTGCCCGGCCGACCAATGACCGCCAGTTGCTGCGCGGGTCCAGTCCACGCCGGACTGGTATTGATCCGAAAGTGCGACTTCAACCACGGTCGCTTCGATCATGACCTGCCGTTGCGCCGCCGCTTGGACCATGGACAAAAACTCGGCCACCGTTTGCTGGGCCTGATGCCGGGCGCGTATCGTCAGGGTGCCGGTTTCGGGATGGACGATGACCAGGTTTTTCTCGGTCGGCTCTGCGGGCTTGCCGGCGCTGGCGGGTTGTCTGGATTGCAGCGCAGCCGTTTCCGCAGCCGCTTTTTCCGATTGCGCCACGGTCTTTTCGATCTTGGCCAAGCGGTCGGCGATCACCAGGGCAGAGGCCATGTCGCTGCTGGCCATGGCAGGGCGGGCAATCTGGCCGGCTTGCTGCGCCGTGTTGGCAACGGGTTGCGGTTGGTCGGGATGGATGCCCAGCAATTCCTTGAGGTTGGTTTCCAGCCGTTTCCAGAACTGGTGCTGGATTTCGCTTTCAATGGCGGTATTCGAGCTGTTGCCCGCGGTGGTAGTGCTGCCGGTGGTGGTGACCGAGTTGACGATGTTGACGCTGGAGCGGGTATTGCGGGCGATGTTGAAATAATCGATGCGATACGTTTTCAGGTAAGGGATATCCGGCCTGACGCTGAGGGTATCGCCTTCCAGCGACCAACGTATATCCACCTGTTGGCTGATGCGCGTCAGGATTTGCGGCAAGGTTTGGTTGATGGCGCTGAGCGTGACATGACCGCTGACGCCGGGGTGGATATCGACATTGATTCTGGCATCGCGCCCCAGGGCAAACAGCAGGTCATTGACGGCGAGATGGCTGACGACGACGCTGAAGGTTTCGGTGCGCGGGGCCGGACCGGGTTTGCCGGGTTCCGGCAACAGGGCGACCGGCTTGGGAATGGCGGCGGCTGAAGGTGCGGGCGGATTGAGGTGGCGTCCGGCTTGCTGTGGCAGTCCAGGCGAAGCAGAACAAGCCGCAAGAAGCGGAACAAGCAGCAAGTACTTACAAAGTAATTTAATTGAGTCCAATTAAAACTTTCCCGGAAGTGCTTTCTTGCGATAAGTTAGCACGTTTTCCCGGGATTGTTTCTTGAAAATTAATTATTTTGTATTTTTAAGTTATTTTCGCGTCAGTAATGCGGCAAAAAAGCCATCCGTTCCATGTTTGTGCGGCAATAGTTTCAGATACGGTCCTTCAAGCAGGGAAGCAATACTCTCCGGCATCTGCTCGCGCGCATCGACCAGGCTGAATTCGGGGTGCTCGGCCAGAAATGCCTCGACAATGGCCTCGTTCTCTTCGCGCAACAGGCTGCAGGTGGCGTAGATCAAGCGGCCGCCCGGTTTGGCCAGGCGCGCGGCGGATGCCAGGATACTGGCCTGCTTGGCATTCAGTTCGGCAACGCCTGCTGCGGTCTGGCGATATTTCAAGTCTGGGTTGCGGCGCAACGTGCCCAGGCCCGAACATGGTGCGTCGACCAGCACCACATCCATTTTGCCGGCGAGGCGCTTGATTTTCTGGTCGTGTTCCGAGGCGATCAGCTGCGGCTGCACATTGGAAAGACCCGAGCGCGCCAGGCGCGGCTTGAGGTTGGCGAGGCGCTTTTCCGAAACATCGAACGCATACAGTCGGCCTGAAGATTGCATCATCGCACCCAGCAGCAAGGTCTTGCCGCCTGCACCGGCGCAGAAATCAGTGACCATCTGGCCGCGTTTGGGACCGGCCAGCAGGCCCAGCAACTGGCTGCCTTCGTCCTGGACTTCGATCAGGCCTTCTTCGAACACCTTGGTTTTGTTGATCGGAGGCTTGCCGACCACGCGCAGCCCCCACGGCGACAGTGGCGTGGGTTCGGCATCAACGCCGGCGGCGGAAAGGCGGTCGATGATTTCTTCGCGGTCGCGCACTTTCAGCGTGTTCACGCGCAGATCCAGCGGCGCCGGTTCGAGCAGGGCACGGCCGAGCGCCAGCAGGTCTTCTTCGCTGTTGCCGCTGGCGAGCAGCGAATCGGCCACCCATTGCGGCAGTGCGGCGCGCACCGCCAGCGGCGCATCCTTCAGCGACTTGGCCTTCAGGCCGCTGGCGTATTTGCGGTCGTCATCGGTAAAGATGGGCGGCAGCTCACGCAGATTCTTGCGTTCGATGCCGATATACCAGGCCAGCAGGATCTGGCGCGGACTGGGCATTTCGCCGACCAGCCACTCGATCTGCGGCAGGTGACGCAGGATACCGAAAACGGTTTCCGCGACGATGTGCCGGTCGTGGCTGCCCAGCTTGCGATTGTCGCGGAAGTGGCGCGAGATCACGCCGTCGGCCGGGCTGGTGAAACCCAGCGTGGAGGCCAGAACGTCGATGACTGCGGAGAATTGCGTTTGATTCATGGTGTTCCTGTTTCGAATGCGGACAATTTCCGCGATTGTTTTGCTGTTGTATCTGGCCGACTTTATTTGTTGCTGCTGCGCTCGCCAGGGTGCCTGCTCTGAGGTTTTACCCATTCCAGCACCTTTTTCCCTTCGATGCTGACTTCATTGGCCCACAGGTCGATACTAAGCTCTTTGCCAAGCACGATGGTCATGCGTACCGGGATGTTGTTCCACTCGGGTGCAAGCCAGAAATCCACCTTCCGGTCCCCCCATTCACCGCGCAGCAACAGGGCGTCGACTTCCTTTTCCCCGAGCCGTAGCTTGGCTTCCCCAACCAGCATCAAGTGCGCGTCAGGATATTTGCGCCGTCCGGAGAAAATCGAGAAGGTCTGCTCAGGCTTGGTACCGCCGATCAGTCCGACATGAAAGGCGGTGGAAAAAATATCCTGGTCCCCGGCGGCGATCGCTTCCGTTTTGCGCTTGCCTGGTTCCCCGACCTCGGCAGTGAGCATGTTCCAGTCAAAGTCGACCTGATAATGCGGATCAGGCTTGCCATTGCGGTATTCAACGAAACGATCCGGTGTGACGCCGTTTTTGTCGACCTTGCCGCTACTGTGAAAAATGCGCGAACTGAACAGAAAGCTGCCTTCTAGCTGTAAATCATAGTGTCCATTGACCATTTTCCAGGTCATGTGTCCCGGGATGATGCCGTAGACGTAAGTGATTTTCAGCTCGTTGGGAAAGCGTGCCAGTGCCTGACCGGGCTGCTTTTCCTCCGGGCGAGCAGCCGGGGCACTGGCGATTTGCGGCATGCTTGCGGGTGCATGGGGCACGGCCGCCGGCAGGCTCGCTACAACGCTTGCCTCGGGCGCTGGCAGGGTTTCGGAGACGATCACTGGGCCTGCCGGTCGCGGGGCCGATGCAATAACGCGGGATGGCCGTGCTGCTGGCGCCGGTTTGGGAGCAAGCTTTTTCGCAGTCTTGGGGGGCTGTGGACGGCGCAAATAAACTTGCAGTGTCTCCGGGAGCTTGATGCCTGCGAGTGCGGCTTGCGCTTCTTCCTCCAGTGTCTGTGCCTTGAGTTTCCGGGTCGGTTTTTTCAGTTCGGTCTGTTCAAACTCGGGCTGGGTCAGCCAGGCGTAGATTTCCTCGCTGAAAATGCTGGCGACATGCATCAGCAGCGAGAGGATGAACGCGCCCCACAGGGTGCGTCGCAGCCATGGGCGTAGTGGCATGCGCTCAGCCTGCCGGCGATCGCAGCGCTTCCATGGAAGGCCGTGCGCCGCTCAGTACCACCCGACTGTTTTCCAGCTTGAGCCGGCCTTCGATGAACCAGCGTACCGCTTGCGGGTAGATGCGATGCTCCTGTTCGAGAATGCGTGCCGCCAGTTTTTCGGAGGTGTCGTCATCGAATACCGGCACGGCCGCCTGTGCAATGATCGGACCGTGGTCGAGCTCCGGGGTGACGAAATGCACGGTGCAGCCGGTGATTTTTACGCCGGCTTCCAGCGCACGCGCATGGGTGTTCAGGCCGCTGAAGGCGGGCAGCAGCGAGGGATGGACGTTCAGCATCCGGCCGGCGTAATGCGCGACAAAATCATCGGTCAGGATGCGCATATAGCCTGCCAGTATCACCAGATCCGGCTGATAGCGGTCGATGGTCTGCGCCAGTGCGGCATCGAAGGCCGCGCGGTCGGCAAAGCCCTTGTGATCGAGTGCGACCGTGTCGATGCCTTGCGCCCGGGCCCAGGCGAGGCCTGCTGCGCCCGGGCGGTTGGCGATGACTGCCGCCACGCGTGCGCCGGGGATGCGGGCCTCGACGATGGCCTGCATATTGCTGCCGCGACCGGAAATCAGGATGACGATGTTTTTCATTCGACCGTGAAGAGTTAGGGGTGAGGAGTCAGGAGGAAAAGCGATGGGGTGGTGGTTTTTCTCCTCACCCCTCGCTCTTCACCCCTCACGCTACTTGCGTTTGGTGCTCGTCGCCCACCCGTGCGCGGATCGCGCCGAGGGTGTAAACCGTTTCGCCCTCGGCTTGCAGCAGTGCAGTCGCTTCGGCTGCGTGTTCCGCAGCGACAATCACCACCATGCCGACGCCGCAGTTGAAGGTGCGATACATTTCGCTCGGCGCCACGCCGCCCTTTTGCTGCAGCCACTGGAACAGCTTGGGCATGGACCAGCTCTTGGCGTCGATCTGGGCCACGGTGTTCTCCGGCAGCACGCGCGGCACGTTTTCTGAAATGCCGCCGCCGGTAATGTGCGCCATGCCTTTGACCGGCAGGGTTCGCATGAGTTTCAGCAACGGTTTCACGTAGATGCGAGTCGGTGCCATGACCACGTCGGCGAGCGATTTGCCGTTCTCGAATTCGGCGGCGTAATCGGCTTCGGCCAGATGCAGGATCTTGCGCACCAGCGAATAACCGTTCGAATGTGCGCCGTTGGATGCGAGGCCCAGTACCACGTCGCCCGGCCCGATGGTCTTGCCGGTGATGATCTGCGCTTTTTCCACCACGCCGACGGCGAAGCCGGCAAGGTCGTATTCGCCAACCGGGTACATGCCCGGCATTTCGGCGGTCTCGCCGCCGATCAGGGCGCAACCGGCCTGCTCGCAGCCGGCGGCAATACCCTTGATCACTTCGGTCGCAGCCGGTACATCGAGCTTGCCGCAGGCGAAGTAGTCGAGGAAGAACAACGGCTCGGCGCCCTGCACCAGGATATCGTTCACGCTCATGGCGACGAGATCGATGCCGACGGTGTCGTGGCGATTCAGTTCGAACGCCAGCTTGAGCTTGGTGCCCACGCCATCGGTGCCGGATACCAGGACCGGCTCTTTGTACTTCTTGGAGATTTCCACCATCGCGCCAAAGCCGCCGAGTCCGCCCAGTACTTCCGGGCGCATGGTCCGTTTGGCAAAGGGCTTGATGTTCTCGACCAGTTGGTCGCCTGCGTCAATGTCGACACCGGCATCACGGTAGGAGAGGTTAGGGGTGGTCATGTTGTTCCTCGGTGCGGGTTGGCCGGATGCGCCAGAGCAGGGCGAATGCGTTAGAATCGGCACATCCTTGAAAAGCCGCGATTTTACCGCATCCCGCCATGAAAAGCCCACTCGCCCGACGCTCGTCCTATGCCGCATGGTGGGCAATTCTTGCGGGCATTTTTTTGCTGGGCTGGCTCGGCTATGCGCTGCTGCCCATTTTGACGCCGTTTGCCGCCGCAATTTTACTCACTTATATCTGTCACCCAGCTCAAAAATGGCTGACGCGCCATCGCATCAACCCCAATCTGGCTGTGATTCTTGTTCTGCTCGGACTGCTGCTGCTGGGCGGCGGCTTTTTGCTGGTGTTGCTGCCACTGTTGTTTCAGCAGATGCAGGCACTTTACGGCGGGCTGGGCAAGCTGTTCGCACTGGCGCAATCGAGCTGGCTGCCCCAGTTGCAGGCATGGCTGGGCGTGAACATCGCCTTTGATCTGGAGCATCTGCGCACCTGGTTGACGGCAAACAGTGACAGCCTGCGCGCCGCGGTACCGGAAATTCTCAAGGACCTGGGCAGCAAGGGCATGGCCATCGTGCAGATTGTGGCCAATCTGGTACTGACCCCCGTGGTGTTCTTTTATTTCCTGCGTGATGCCAGCGAGATCGTGCCGCGCCTGTTGCAGCTTGCGCCGCGCCGTTATGCGCAGGGATTGTCCACCCTGCTGGCCGACATCGACAGCGTGCTGGGCGAATTCCTGCGCGGTCAGCTCACCGTCATGCTGGCGATGAGTGTGATCTATTCCGGCGGTTTGTGGTTGATCGGCCTGGATGCCGCATTGCCGGTGGGTATTGTCTCCGGTCTGCTCACGTTTATTCCTTATGTGGGCTCGACCACCGGGTTGTTGCTGGGCGCGCTGACGGCGTTTACCCAATATGGCGACTTGATGGGGCTGTGGCCGACGCTGCTGGTTTTTCTGGTCGGGCAAACGCTGGAATCGAACTTCATTACCCCGAAGCTGGTGGGCGAGCGCATCGGCCTGCACCCGGTCGCGGTCATCTTTGCGCTGATGGCCTTTGGCCAGCTTTTCGGGTTCATCGGCATCCTGCTGGCGCTGCCCCTGGCGGCCATGTTGCATGTCGGGCTCAAACACCTTGTTCGCCACTATCATGCCAGCCCCTTTTACCGGACGGGCGCGGCCAGTCCTCCTCGCAAGCCCGGGGATCCGGTTTGAAACAGCTGGTCCTTGATCTCGCACTGCCGGAACCCGAGCCTTTCAGCGACTTTTCCCCCGGCGAAAACGCCGAGCTGTTGTTCCAGCTCGGTGAATGGGCGGGTGCTGCGCCGCATGCGCGCTTCGTTTATCTGTGGGGCGAGGCTGGCGTGGGAAAAAGCCATCTGCTTGCCGCAGCGGCGCGGCGCGGCAGCGCGTTGCTGGTCGATGCGGCACGGGAGGAATTGCCGAACGAGGTCGCCCCCGATGCACTGCTGGCCGTCGACAACGTCGAACAGCTCGATCGTGCTGGGCAGGAAACCCTGTTTGCCCACTTCAATACCTTGCGTGCCGGTAGCGGCAGTTTACTGAGCAGCGGTCCGCTGCCGCCGATGCTGTTGCCGCTGTTGCCCGATCTGGCTACCCGGCTGGGTTGGGGGCTGGTGTATCAGCTCAAGCCGTTGTCCGATGCCGACAAGACCCTTGCTCTGCAAGGCCGCGCCCGCCAGCTGGGCTTCGAGCTCTCTGCCGAGCAGGCCGATTACCTGTTGCGCCATGCGCCGCGCGATCTGGCCAGTCTCTACCGCCTGCTGGCGCAAGCCAATGAACTGGCACTGTCGCGGCAGAAAGGGGTGACCTCCGGTTTGCTGCGCGAGATATTGCATCCGCGCGACGCATAAAAAGCCCGCACTCTGGCGGGCTGGGGAGTGATGTGATGCGTGCCTAGGGCAGGATGCGAATGCCGAGGCTGACGAGTCCTGACCGATTCCAACAATCCACGCTATTGTCATAATCGCCGGCCGCAGTCGTTCCCCGGTTTGCGCTGCTGCGTACGATGCCCGAGTCGGGTGCGCCGTCGTCCATGATCCGATCCAACTGGCAGGTATAGCGCGCATCCACGGCGTTGCTGCCGATGCCGCCCGCCGTCAGGTAATTGGTGTTCGTGTCGAAATGGGCGACGGCTGCTGCGGAGGAATCCGAGATCGTCCAGGCTTGCCCGAGCGCACTTTGGGTGTCGGCAAGAGTCAGGATATTGCCGTTTTGCAGCACGGTCAGTGCGGCAGCGGTTTCGATGGCTGAATCGAGCAGGCCGTTGCGGGTTCCCGTGCTGCCGGTGACAGCGGTTCCGGGCGCGGCGCTCCAGCCGTCCCCGGGGAAACTTCCATATTTCTCGTGATAGACATTGAAGGCCGTCGCCACCTTGTTGTATTGCGCCTGGGCGTTTTTGATTTTTGCCCCGTCGATCAGATCCCTGCCCTTGAATGCCATCCCCGTGATCAGCCCGATGACGACCAGAACGATCGCCAGTTCGACGAGGGTGAAGCCGTGTTGCCGGTTTGCCTGCATGTTGAATCTCCATGGTTTGAATACCATGACCTTGATAGATAAATAACTTGAAAATTACAAATTATTTCAAAAATAAATTTATACGTTGACGTTATTTATCAGAATTGGCGGAAGGTAAGGCATGCTCATGTAGAAAGCGGTTTCGCGGAGGCGCATCAGGCTATAATTGCTCCTTTGAAAACAAGCAGCTTAGCGATCCCGTCATGCAGGAACACTACACCCCCTCCTCTATCGAATCCGCCGCCCAGACCAAGTGGGAAAAAAACCAGGTTTTCCGGGCGATTGAAGATACTTCCAAGCCCAAGTACTACTGCCTGTGCATGTTCCCGTACCCGTCGGGCAAGCTGCACATGGGCCACGTGCGCAACTACACGATCGGCGATGTGCTGAGCCGCTATCACCGCATGCAGGGCTACAACGTGCTGCAGCCGATGGGCTGGGATGCCTTCGGCCTGCCGGCCGAGAACGCCGCGATCGCCAACAAGGTGCCGCCGGCCAAGTGGACCTGGGACAACATCGATTACATGCGCCTGCAGTTGAAATCGCTGGGTTTCGCGATCGACTGGGAGCGCGAGCTCGCGACCTGCAGCCCGGATTACTACAAGTGGAACCAGTGGATGTTCCTGCGCATGCTGGAAAAGGGCATCGCCTACAAGAAAACGCAGGTCGTGAACTGGGATCCGGTCGACATGACCGTACTGGCCAACGAACAGGTGATCGACGGCCGCGGCTGGCGCACCGGCGCGCTGGTCGAAAAGCGCGAGATTCCCGGCTACTACCTTGGCATCACGCAATACGCCGAAGAGCTGCTCGGCGATCTGGACAAGCTGGAACACTGGCCCGAGCGCGTCAGGCTGATGCAGGCTAACTGGATCGGCAAGAGCACCGGTGTACGCTTTGCCTTCCCGTACGAGCTCGACGGCGAAGCCGGCCAGCTGTGGGTCTTCACCACACGCGCCGACACGATCATGGGCGTGACCTTCTGCGCCGTGGCCGCCGAGCACCCGCTCGCCACGCACGCTGCGAAAAACAACCCGGAACTCGCCGCGTTCATCGAGAAGTGCAAGCACGGCTCGGTGATGGAAGCCGACATGGCGACCATGGAAAAAGAAGGCATGCCGACCGGCATCTTCGTCAGCCACCCGCTGACGGGCGAACAGGTCGAAGTCTGGGTCGGCAACTATGTGCTGATGAGCTACGGCGACGGCGCGGTGATGGGTGTGCCGTCGCACGACGAGCGCGATTTCGCCTTTGCCAAGAAATATGGCCTGCCGATCAATCAGGTTGTCGGCATGGAAGGCAAGGAATACTCGCTCGATGCCTGGCAGGAATGGTACGGCAGCAAGGATGGCGCTTGCGTCAATTCCGGCAAGTACGATGGCCTCAACTACAGCGCTGCCGTCGATGCGATTGCCGCCGACCTCATCGCCAAGAATCTCGGCGAGAAAAAGGTGCAATGGCGCCTGCGCGACTGGGGTATTTCGCGCCAGCGCTACTGGGGCTGCCCGATTCCGCTGATCCACTGCGACGATTGCGGCACCGTGCCGGTTCCCGACGACCAGTTGCCGGTGAAACTGCCGGAAGACTGCGTGCCGGATGGTTCGGGCAACCCGCTGCTGAAGCGCGACGATTTCCTCAAGTGCACCTGCCCGAAGTGCGGCAAGCCGGCACGACGCGAAACCGACACCATGGATACCTTCGTCGATTCGAGCTGGTACTACGCCCGCTATGCCAGCCCGGACAACGCCGACGCGATGGTCGACGAACGCGCCGATTACTGGATGCCGGTCGACCAGTATATCGGCGGCATCGAGCACGCGATCCTGCACCTCTTGTACTCGCGCTTCTGGAGCAAGGCGATGCGCGACCTCGGCTTGGTGAGCTACGACGAGCCGTTCAAGCGTTTGCTCACTCAAGGCATGGTGCTGAACCACATCTTCTCGCGCCGCACCGACAAGGGCGGTATCGAATACTTTGCGCCGGAAGAAGTCACCGCCGAAACCGACGAAAAAGGTCGCATCCTGTCGGTGAAGTCGAGCGTCGATGGCTTGCCGGTCGATTACCAGGGCATCGGCACGATGTCCAAGTCCAAGCGCAACGGTATCGACCCGCAGGCATTGATCGAGCAGTACGGCGCCGATACCGCGCGCCTGTTTATGATGTTCGCCGCGCCGCCGGAAATGACGCTCGAATGGTCCGACTCGGCCGTGGAAGGCTCGTTCCGCTTCTTGCGCCGGGTATGGAAACTCGCGCACGACCACATCAGCACCGGCATCGTTCCTGCCTACACTTCGGGCGATCTACCGGCGGAACTGAAGGCGCTGCGCTTCCAGCTGCATACGCTGATCCAGAAGGTTGCCGACGACTATGGCCGTCGCCAGCAGTTCAACACGGCGATCGCCGCGGTGATGGAATTCCTCAACGCGTTTGCCAAGGCGGATCTGAAGAGCGACGCCGGCAAGGCCGTCGCGCAGGAAGCGCTGGAGACCATCGCACTGGTGCTCTCGCCGATCGTGCCGCACATCGCCGATGCGCTGTGGAACGAGCTCAAGCCCGGCTCCGATATCCTCGACCAGGCCTGGCCCAAGGTCGACCCGGCAGCGCTGGTGCAGGACGAGATCGAACTCGTGGTCCAGGTCAACGGCAAACTGCGCAGCAATATCAAGGTGGCCAAGGATGCTTCGAAGGAGGTGATCGAAGCCGCAGCGCTGGCCGACGAGAACGTGCAGAAGTTCGTGAACGGTGCGCCGAAGAAAGTGATCGTCGTTCCCGGCCGTCTGGTCAATATCGTCGCCTGATTTTCCGGAGCTGCAATGCGAGCCAATATGCGTATCCTGATTGCCCTGTTCTTTTGCCTGGCGCTGGTCGCCTGCGGTTTTCACCTGCGCGGCGCGGGTGAAAGCGGCAAGCTGGCGTTCACTCAGGTGGCCGTGGAGGGCGAAGGCGTTGCCGCCAAAAAGCTGCGTGATTACCTTGCCAGCTACAAAGGCGTTCAGCTGGTTGGGCAAGGGCCGTCCGAAACCGTGATCCGGGTGCTGAACGAGCGATACAGCAAGGATGTCTACAGTTTGAACAACAGCGGGCGGGTGGCGGAATACCGGCTGAATTACCGGCTCACTTTCGCGGCGACCTACAAGGGCGAGCCGGTCCTGGAAGATGCCGCGGTTACCGCAGCGCGCACGCTGTCCTGGAATGAAAACACCCTGCTGAGCAATGAATCGGAAGAAGCCACGCTGGTGCGCGATATGCAACAGGATGTGCTGCAGCTGGTGCTGCGCCGGGTCAGCGCTGCAATCAACAAGGCCAAGCAGTGAAACCGGACGACCTGCCGCGTGCGTTGACGCGCGGCTTGGCTCCCCTCTATGTGATTCACGGCGATGAAGCGCTGCTGGCGCTGGAAGCGGCGCAGCTGATCCGCGACAGTGCGCGTGCAGCAGGCTATGCCGAACGTGAAGTGATGACGGTCGAGGCCGGATTCGACTGGTCGCGGCTGGCGATGTCCGGTAATTCTTTTTCCCTGTTTGCCGAAAAAAAACTGATCGATTTGCGCATTCCCACCGGCAAGCCCGGTGTGGAAGGCGCAAAGACGCTGGAAGCACAGGCGCGCGATCTGCCGCCGGACACCCTTATTCTGATTACACTGCCTAAGCTTGACCGAACCGGGCTTAACAGCAAGTGGTTCAGTGCCCTGGCCGGCGCGGGTGAAGTGATCGAAGCGAAGACCATCGAGCGCGCGCAACTGCCGGACTGGATCAGCAACCGGCTGGCGCGGCAGAAGCAACGCATGGCGCCGGAAGCACTGGCTTTCCTGGCCGACCGGGTCGAAGGCAATCTGCTGGCCGCGCATCAGGAGATCCAGAAGCTCGCGCTGCTGTACCCGGAAGGCACGCTCGCGCTCGATGATGTGCAGGCCGCGATTACCAATGTGGCGCGCTATGATGTATTTCAGCTGGGCGCGGCGTTGCTGGAAGGTGATCGTGCCCGTTTTGCCCGTATGCTCGACGGGCTGCGCGCCGAAGGCGAGGCGCCGCACCTGGTGCTGTGGGCGCTGGCCGAGGAATTGCGCACGATGTACCGCATCGGCAAGGGCCGCAGCGAGAATATCCCGCTGTCCCAGCTGTTCAAGGAGCACCGGGTCTGGGGCGAGAAACAGAAACTGGTCGAGCGCGCACTGCCGCGCATCAACGCCGGGAAATTGCGTAAAGCGCTCGCCCATGCGGCGCGCATCGACGAACTTAACAAAGGCATAGGCGAGGGCGAAGTCTGGGATGAACTGCTCGATCTCGCGTTGCCGCTGATGGGCTGAATGGATTTATGAAAGAACAGATTCTTGTCAACGTGACCCCGCGCGAAACCCGCGTTGCCGCGATTACCGATGGCGTGGTGCAGGATTTGCACATCGAGCGCAGCGCGCAGCGCGGCATCGTCGGCAATATCTATCTGGGCGTGGTCAAGCGCGTACTGCCCGGCATGCAATCGGCATTCATCGAAATCGGCCTGGAGCGCGCGGCGTTCCTGCATATCGCCGATGTGATCGAGCAGCGCCAGCACCCGAACGAGCCGCAGCGCATCGAGCGCCTGGTGCACGAGGGCCAGAGCGTGGTGGTGCAGGTGATCAAGGATCCGATCGGCACCAAGGGCGCGCGCCTTTCCACCCAGATCAGCATCGCCGGGCGTTTCCTGGTGTTCCTGCCGCAGGAATCGCATATCGGCATCTCGCAGCGCATCGAGGATGACGGCGGCCGCGAGTTGCTGCGCGCGCGCTTGAGCAAGCTGCTCGAAGGCGAGCATCAGGGCTATATCATCCGCACCTCGGGCGAGCATGCCGCCGACGACGAGCTTAAGGCCGACATCGATTACCTGAACCGCATCTGGGCCGATATTCGCCAGAAGGCCCAGACCCTGCCGGCGCAATCGCTGCTGTTCCAGGATCTGTCGCTGCAGCTGCGCGTGCTGCGCGATATCGTCACCGCGGAAACCGAACAGGTGCTGGTCGATTCGCGCGAGAATTTCCTGCGCATGACCGAATTCGCCGAGCTGTTCGTGGCCGACGTGCTGCCGCGGGTCAAGCATTACACCGGCGAGCGCCCGCTGTTCGAGCTCTACGGCATCGAGGCCGAGATCGAAAAAGCGTTGTCACGCCGGGTGAATCTGAAGTTTGGCGGCTATCTGATCATGGATCAGACCGAGGCGATGACCACGATCGACGTCAATACCGGCGGCTTCGTCGGCCACCGCAATTTCGACGACACGATCTTCAAGACCAATCTGGAAGCCACGCATGTGATCGCGCGCCAGCTGCGCCTGCGCAACCTCGGCGGCATCATCATCGTCGACTTCATCGACATGGATAACGAGGACCACCGCAAGGCGGTGCTGGACGAGTTGCAGAAAGCGCTGGCCACCGATCGCACCAAGATCACGCTGTCGGGCTTTACCACGCTGGGACTCGTCGAAATCACCCGCAAGCGCACGCGCGAAAGCCTGGCGCATGTGCTGTGCGAGCCGTGCCCGACCTGCCAGAGCCGCGGCGAGATCAAGACCGCGCAGACCGTCTGCTACGAAATCCTGCGCGAAATCCTGCGCGAGGCGCGCCAGTTCAATGCGCGTGAATACCGCATCCTGGCCGCGCAGAACGTGATCGACATGCTGCTCGACGAAGAATCGACCAGTCTGGCCGAGCTGGCAGACTTTATCGGCAAGCCGATCTACCTGCAGGTGGAAAATGCCTATACGCAGGAACAGTACGACGTCGTGCTGATGTAGGTTGGCCGCGATGACGCCTCTTGAACTGCGTGCCGCCACCGGGCTTGCCGGGCTGTATGCCCTGCGCATGCTGGGCATGTTTCTCATTCTCCCGGTCTTTGCCGTGTATGCCAGCGCCATGCCGGGCGGCAACAACCATGTGCTGATCGGGCTCGCGTTCGGGGCTTTCGGACTGACCCAGGCCCTGCTGCAGTTGCCGATGGGCATGTGGTCGGACCGGATCGGGCGCAAGCCGGTGATCTATCTGGGGCTGGTGCTGTTTCTACTGGGCAGCCTGATCTGTGCGCTAGCCGATCACATCGGCTGGCTGATCTTCGGGCGTGCGGTGCAGGGCGCCGGGGCGATCTCGGCGGCCGTGACCGCGCTGTTGGCCGATCTCACCCGCGAAGAGCACCGCACCCAGGCGATGGCGATGATCGGCGGATCGATTGCCGTCACGTTTGCCGTGTCCTTGGTGCTGGCCCCCAAGCTGGCGGCCTGGATCGGATTGCCCGGCATTTTCCTGCTGACCGCAATCCTGGCGTTGCTGGCGTTGTTGGCGGTGCGCTATTACATCCCGCTACCCCAGATCACCCGTTTCCATTCCGATGCCGAAACCAGCCGTGCGCGCTTGCCGGCGGTGCTGCGCCACCCGCAATTGCTGCGGCTCAACTATGGCGTGTTCGCGCTGCATGCGGCGCAAATGGCCATGTTCACCGTGTTGCCGTTGATTTTGACCGAGACCGGCGGGCTGGATCTGCAGCATCACTGGCAGGTGTATCTGCCGGTGGTGTCGGGCGGCTTCGTGCTGATGGTGCCGGCCGTGATTTACGGCGAAAAGAAACACCATCTGAAGGGGGTGTTCGTTTTTGCCATCGCCCTGATGCTGCTGGCGCAGATCGGCATGGCGCTGTGGCTGCCGAGCCTTGCCAGCATCGTGCTCTGGCTGGTGCTGTATTTCATTGCCTTCAATATCCTGGAGGCCACCCAGCCGTCGCTGATTTCCAAGATTGCCCCGGTCGATGCCAAGGGCACGGCAATGGGGGTGTACAACACCTGCCAGTCGCTCAGCATGTTTGTCGGGTCTGCCTTGGCCGGCTGGATTTATCACCAGTGGGGCAGTGCGCCGGTATTTGTTTTTTGCGCGGTATTGGTGATGGCGTGGCTGGCGCTGGCGCTGGGCATGCAGGCGCCGAAACCCGTTAAAATGCAGCTCTTCCATATCGGCGAAAACTGGGCAGGCGAACCGGCTGTGCTCTCTGCTAAACTGCACGGGATCGACGGCGTGGTTGAAGCCGTTGTCCTGACTGAAGAACGTGTGGCGCTGCTCAAGGTCCTGCAAGATGGCTGGGATGAAGCAGGCGCCAAAGAATTGATCGAGGAGACTTACTGACATGGCATCACTCAACAAAGTTCTGCTGATCGGCAACCTGGGGCGCGACCCGGAAAACCGTTTCATGCCCTCCGGTGGCGCCGTCTGCAATTTCAGCATTGCCACCACCGACCGCTTCACCGACAAATCGGGGCAGAAGCAGGAACGCACCGAATGGCACAACATCGTGATGTACGGCAAGCTGGCGGAAATTGCCTCGCAGTACCTCAAGAAAGGCTCGGCGGTATATGTGGAAGGCCGTTTGCAAACGCGCAAATGGCAGGACAAGAATACCGGTGCCGATCGCTATACCACCGAAATCATCGCTGACCAGATGCAGATGCTCGGCGGCCGTGGCCAGGGTGGCGGCCAATCCGGTCCGGAAGATTTCAACCAGGAATACAACCAGGTGCCGCAATCGGCGGCGCCCGCTGCGGCCCGTCCTGCCTCGGCACCTGCCGGCAAGCCCGCTGCCAAGTTCGATGATTTTGAGGATGACATTCCGTTTTGATTCGAATCAGCGAATTGCCAGGCAGTTTTCAGATAAAGCCCTGTTGAATCAGGGCTTTATTTTTGGTTGGCGGCGCCAGGATCCCATATCCGTTGCCGCTTCACCGACTCAGTATTTCATTCAATCCAATTCTGGGGATCGGGCAGCAGTTTTCAGCAGCGACCACGAACGCCGGAATTGCCCTCATCGCCTTGGCTACTCCAATCAGCCGAATCCCGCACAAAAACATTCCTTTGCAACGGTTGAAGATGCAAGCCTTGCCTGGATTCCGGATTCGTCCTGATCAAGGAAAATAGCCGCCCGGTTGTCTACTCGGGCTCACGAAACGACCACTCATGTAAGAAAAACGGACGCTCGTCAGGATAATTGGTTGGCGCGCCCCGGCGGCCCTATATTGGAATGGAATATTAGCGATCCTTTATTTAGTAATAAGTCTCAATGCGGCTTGTCGGTTTGAATGGTGAAGCCATCCTGACACCGGATGGATGAAGAGGGTGAAAAAATGAACAAGAAAATTGCCGGCTTCACGCTGATTGAACTGATGATCGTGGTGGCTGTGATTGGCATTCTGGCGGCCATTGCATATCCGAATTACCAGCAGTATCTGCGCAAGGGGCATCGCGCGGATGCGCAGGCCTACATGATGGATCTGGCCCAGCGGCAGCAGCAGTACTTCACCGATAGCCGCAGCTACGCGACAACTGTCACCGCGCTCAATGACCCGGTGCCCAGCAGTTTGATGAATTACTACACGATCGCGATTACCACGGGCGCCACGCCGCCGACCTTCACCATCACGGCCACGGCCATTGGCTCGCAAGTGGCAGATGGCGACATGTCCATCGACAATACCGGCGCCAAAACGCCTTCCAACAAGTGGTGATGTCATGAAATCCCGCAACGCGAGCGGATTCACCCTGATCGAAATGATGATCGTGATCGCGATTCTGGGCATCGTGCTGGCCATCGCCGTGCCGGCGTTCACCGAGTTGGTTGCCAGCCAGAAGGTCAAATCGGTGGCGTCCACCTTGCGCTCTTCGCTCGTGCTGACCCGCTCAGAAGCCCTGAAGCGCAATGCCAATATCACGCTGGCGCCGACGGTGTCGGGCGGGCCGTGGACGGATGGCTGGAGCGTGCAGTTGGGCGATGGCACGATTTTGTCGGCCTACAGCCCGGTCACGTCGCTGAGCATCAGCGGCGGGCCGACTTCGGTGGTGTTTCAGGGTACCGGCCGGATCAGTACAGGCGCCGGCGCGACGTTCAAGATTTCTTCAAGCGATACCAGCGCGATTCGTTGTGTGGTGGTCAGTCTGACCGGCATTGCGACCGTTACGACTTCAGGATGCTGAGGCGAAACATGAAATCCCATTGCATTTCGATGCCCGGAAAACGAAACCAGGCGGGTTTCTTGATGATCGAGGTGTTGATCACGATCGTCATCCTGGCATTGGGCCTGCTCGGCTTGGCCGGCTTGCAGGCCAAGATACAGACTTCCGAAACCGAATCGTTCCAGCGCACGCAAGCCCTGTTGCTGCTGCAGGACATGGTCAACCGCATCAGCGCCAACCGGCTCAATGCCGCGAGCTACGTTACCAGCTCCACTTGCCCGCTAGGCACGAACTCGGATGCCTGTCTGGGTACGCCCATCCCGGCCTCATGCAGCGGGCTTGCCGGCGCGGCTCTGGATCAGTGCGAATGGGATCACGCCTTGAAAGGCGCTGGCGAAAAGGCCGCAGGGTCGGGCGCTTCGATCGGCGCGATGGTCGGTGCGCGCGGCTGCGTGGAGCTGGTTGCCGGTTCCAGCCCGCCGCTGTATCGCGTTTCGGTGGCTTGGCAGGGCATGTCCCAGCTGAAAGTGCCAAGCCTTGCTTGCGGACAAAACAGCTATGGCGGCGAAAGCTACCGGCGCGTGATCGCCGGCACTGTTCCGGTGGCCAACTTGAGCAATTGAACCGAACCATGAAAACACGCCACTTACCGCAGATGTTTTTACCCTGGCCGCAAGCACATTCCGCTGATCGGGTGCGACAAGCGTGCCTGGTCCGGCAAGCCGGGCTGTCGCTGGTCGAGCTGATGATCGCCATGGCGCTGGGCATGCTGATCCTGGGAGCGGTGGCGACATTGTTCGCCAACAACAGCCGCGTGCGCCAGGAAACCGAAAAAACCAGCCAGCAGATCGAGAATGGCCGCTACGCGACCCAGGCGCTCGTTGATGACCTGCGGCTGGCAGGCTACTACGGCGAATTCAGCCCGGTTGGGCTGACCACGCCGGCCAGCGTGCCCGATCCGGCCCAGGCCGATGTGGCCAGTCTGACCGCAGCGATCATGCTGCCGGTACAGGGATATGACAACGCATCGGGGCTGCCTTCAGCCCTGGGCACGCTGCTTGCCGATCTGCGTAGTGGCAGCGATGTGTTGGTTGTTCGCCGGGCCAGCACCTGCGTGGCCGGCGCGACGGGGTGCGATGCGGTGGATACCACGCGCAACACCTATTTCCAGACCACGCTTTGCAGTATCCAGCTCAACAATCTGGGCGCCGCCAGCCAGATCCTCATCAGCCGGACCGCCAGCGAGTTTTCGACCAGCAATGCCGCGGTGACCGGCTCGGCCAACCCGCCGGCCTTCCTGGCGAAAAAAGATTGTGCGACCGCGGCCGATTTGCGCACGTATTACACCCGGATCTATTTTGTAGCGGATAACAATCAGGCGAGTGACGGCATTCCGACGCTCAAGGTTGCCGAACTGGGTGCCGGCAGTTTCACGATTTCGCCGCTGGTCGAAGGCGTCGAGCAGCTCCAGCTTGAATACGGGCTCGATACCAACAACGATGGTTCGCCTGATAGCTATACCGCGAGCCCGGCCGATGCCGCTGCCTGGCGCCAGGTCACCGCAGTGAAAATCCACCTGCTGGCGCGCAATACCCTGACATCGAGCGGCTTTACCGATACCCGCAGCTATGTGCTCGGCGGGAACACTTTCGGCCCGTATAACGACAGTTACAAGCGCCACCTCTACACCTCTGCCGTGCGCTTGAACAATGTAGCGGGGAGGCTGGAATGAACAAGCGATGCCTGCACAGCGCCGGATCTGCCCGGCAGAAGGGTTTTACTTTGGTCATGGGCATGATCATGCTGGTGTTGCTGACCCTGATGGCGGTCGCCGCCTTCCACTTGGGCGCGAACCAGACCATCATCGTGGCCAATGCCCAGCACAAAAATGAAGGCGTTGATGCCGCGCAACAGGCCATTGATACCGTCATCAATTCGAGCAACTTCACCCAGAACCCGGCAGCGGCCATTGCCATCGGCAACTGCAGCGATGGCGGCGCCAACAAGATGTGCGTCGACAGCAATGGCGACGGGGCCAATGATTTCACCGTGACCCTGACGCCTGCGCCGGCCTGCGTTGCCGCCGCGCCGATTCCCGCCGCCAATCTCGATTTTGCCAAGGCCGACGATCTGGCCTGTGCCACGGAAACCCAGCAAGCCTTTGGCGTGAGCGGCGCCACGGTGACCGGAGATTCGCTCTGCGCCAACTCCACTTGGGAGGTCAATGCCCAGGCAGTGGACAGCGCCACCAATACCGCGGTCAATGTCACCCAAGGTGTCGCGGTGCGCATTGCTGCCACCGACATGACCACGAATTGCCCCTGATCCGTAACCGGGTCATTGCCTGCAAACAGGAGAACATCATGCGTTTTTCAAGAAAACACCCCGCCCTCGCCAGCTTGCAGGCTGCATGGCTGGCAGCCTCCCTGGTCATGGCCAACGGGCCGGCGCAGGCCATGGATACCGATATTTTCACTGTGCAGAATAATCCGGGCGCCGCGCCCAATGTATTGATCGTGCTCGACAATACCTCGAACTGGTCGCGCCAAAACCAGCACTGGCCCGGTGGTATCCAGCAGGGGCAAGCCGAGGTCGATGCGATCAAGACAGTGATCAATAATCTGCCGGGCAGTATCAATGTCGGCATGCTCGAACTGGTGACCGGCGGACCGGCCACAGACAACGGCGGTTATGTGCGCTTTGCCGTGAGCCCGGTGGGGCAGGCGCAGGGAGATACCGCGATCAGCAACCGCGCGAATTTTTCCAGCACGCTGACCACCATCTACAACGACATCAACGGCAATACCGAAAAGCAGAACTCGAATGTGGCGTACGGCAACTTCCTGTACGACGCCTACAACTATTTCGCCGGCGCAACCCCGTTTGCCGCCAGTGCCGACGTGGTTTCCAGTCTGGCCGATTCGCGCGGGTATGTGAGCAACTACAACCGCTTCAAGTCGCCTTTGTCGACCGATACCAGTTGCGCCAACAACTACATCATCTTCATCGGCAACCCGAACTCCAGCGGGCCGGCTTCCGACGATGCTGCCAATACCGCTGCGCTGGTCGCGCTGGGTGGATCGGTCACTCCGCCGTTGCCTTTGCCGCAATACACGCAAACCACGCAGACAACCTCCACCAACCTCGGCTATTCCTCGGCCTGTTTCTCCAGCGCGCCGAGCGGAACACCGACTGATTACACCGCACAGTGCTCGAGCTACGATAGTTGCAGCTATAGCAGCACCGACACCACCACGGCGTTGCCGGTCTGTGCTTCGGGCACGTCGGCGTATACGGTGACGGGCATGACCAATGCCACTACGGTGACCAACTATGGCAGTTGGATCAGTTGCGGTACGGGTTCCAGCAATGTGTGCGTCGCCAACGCCAGCAATCCCTATGGCAACCAAAACAGCTGTACCGCAGCGCTCCCGGCCAATACCAGTACCCAAGAGTTCCGATGTGCCGATTCGGGCAGCAAAACCATGCAGTACCGGACCGTGGCAACGACGAGCATCCCGGCTTCCTCGACCGTAATCGGTACGACGAGCGCCTGCTACAGCAGCGCATCGGCCTGCACCGCTGCATATTCTTGTTCCAGCCAATACACGGGAGGTTGTTCCTGTGGCGAGCCTGCGACAACAACTCCGGTATGCGCCACAGGCAGTGCGCGCTATCAAGTCTTGGGCAATATCAATGCCACGATCGACGTGCCCACCGGCACTTTCACCACCGACACCCGGCAGCTGAACGCCGACGAATGGGCGCGCCTGATGCACCAGACCGGCGTGCCGGTGCCGAGCGGGCAGAGCCAGAACTTCCAGAAGATCAACACCTACACCATCGATGTCTACAATGCCCAGCCCAATCCGGCCCAGAGCGGCCTGCTGTCGAGCATGGCGCGCGCCGGCGGCGGCAAGTATTTTACGGCGACCAACCAGAGCGCCATTGTCACGGCGCTGACCTCGATCTTTGCCGAGATTCAGGCGGTCAACACGGTTTTCGCCTCGGCCTCGTTGCCGATTTCGGCCACCAACCGCGCGCAGAACGTCAACCAGGTCTATATCGGCATGTTCCGCCCCGATCCGACCGACCACCCGCGTTGGTTCGGCAATCTCAAGCGTTATCAGGTGGGCGTCTTCAACGGGGTAACCGACCTGGCCGACAAGAATGGCGCTCTGGCGGTCAATCCCAATACCGGATTTATCACACCCTGCGCGGTCAGTTGGTGGACCACCGATTCGGGCAGCTATTGGTATGACGCAACCAATAACCAGAGCCGCATCTTTACCACCGATGCCAGCTCGCCCGGCATTTCCTGGCAAATCGCCGGCGACGACACCAATTTTGCCAAGGGTTTGTGCGGCACGACCGGCATCTTTTCCGATTCGCCGGATGGCCCCACCGTCGAAAAGGGCGGGGTGGCGCAAATGCTGCGCGAGCAGGGCAGCCGTAACGTGAAGACGCTCTCCGGCAGCAATCTGGTCGATTTCACTACCAGCAATGTGAGCAGCCTGTCGGGCAATTCCACGGTCAACACCAACATTGTCAATTTTATCCGCGGTCTGGATGTGACCGGAGAAATCACCGGCGTGGCGCCCGTTACGCCGAGCAATGCCCGCCCATCCATTCATGGCGATGTGATCCATTCGCGGCCATTGCCGGTGGATTACGGTGGCAACACTGGCGTCGTGGCGTATTACGGCTCGGGTGATGGTACTTATCGCGCGGTGAATGCTGCGACCGGGGCGGAAATCTGGTCCTTTGTTGCGCCGGAAAGCTTTGGCAGCTTGCAGCGCCTGCTGGATAACTCACCGCTGATCCAGACCCCGTCACCCACGCCGCCCGGTGGCACTGCGATTACGGGGGCCACGCCCAAGCCGTTTTTCTTTGATGGCTCCACCGGCCTTTACCAGAATGCCGATAACTCGCAGGTCTGGATTTACCCCGCAATGCGCCGGGGCGGGCGCATGCTGTATGCGTTCGATGTCAGCACGCCGGCGAGCCCGACCTTCAAATGGAAAATGGGCTGTCCCAATCAGGGCGATGACACCGGTTGCAGCAGCGGCATGAGCGGCATCGGCCAGACCTGGTCCACGCCCAATGTGGCTTTTCTGAGCGGGTATTCCTCCACGACACCGGTTCTGATCGTCGGCGGCGGCTACGATACGTGCGAGGATACCGACAGCGCCACCTCGACCTGTTCCAGCCCGAAGGGTGCGGCGGTCTATGTGCTGAATGGCAATACCGGCGAAGTGGTGCGCTCTTTTGCCACCGATCGCAGTGTCGCGGCCGATGTCACGCTGGTTGACATCAACCAGGATGGCCTGGTGGATGCTGCCTATGCCGTGGATACCGGCGGCAGCCTTTACCGCATTGATTTTTCCAATCCGGGCAGCAATTACGCTGCGCTGACTTCGGCGAACTGGAGCATCAGCAAGGTTGCGTCCACCAGCGGCAGCGCGCGCAAGTTCCTGTTTCCCCCGGGGCTGCTGACGTACAAAAACACGGTGTACGTGGCGATGGGGTCCGGAGACCGGGAGCATCCGCTGGCGGCGAGCTACCCTTACACCTCGCCGGTGACCAACCGCTTTTATGTCTACCTTGACGATCCGTTGCGCAATACGGTCACCGATCTGGACGGCAGCAACATGATCAATAAAACCGATGCCAGCCTGGCAACCTGCGATAGCGCCAGCGTGCTGCCGGCAGGGGCGAAATATGGTTGGTATATGGATCTCAATGCCAACGGCACCGGCGAGCAAACCGTGACCTCATCGCTCGTGATCGGCGGTATGGTGACCTTCAGTACCAACCGCCCCGTGGTCAGCCAGAACTCGTGCAGCACCACGCTGGGCGAGGCCCGCGGCTACTGGGTCAATCTCGTCAACGGTTCCGGTGCGATTGGTTCCAGCAAGGTTTGCGGTGGTGATCGTTCGGCCATCTTTGTGGGGGGGGGCTTGCCGCCTTCCCCGGTGGCAGGGAAGGTGTCCATCGCGGGGAAAACCCAGGTGGTGGTGATCGGGGCCGTCCAGCGCGACAAGAATGCGACCAGTTCGCCCCTGTCCGGGCAGCAAGTCCGCCCGCCGATTACCTCCAAGCGCACCCGCACCTACTGGAAAACCAGCGGCGATACGCACTAGAGATTTGATTCAAGGATGGTTATTCACGAAAGCCCCGCCCGAACAAGGCGGGGCTTTTTATGATCAGCGGGAGAATTTGCCTTGGCTGGCGCCCTGGCAAAAAAAATGCCACGAGCAAACTCGTGGCATTGGGGCGTTTGATCAAAAAGCTCAGGCTTTGCCCGAGATGATCTTGTACTTGGCCATCAACTCTTCCTTGCTTTCTTTATGCGCAGGGTTGAGTGGAATGCAATCGACCGGGCAGACTTGCTGGCATTGCGGTTCGTCGTAGTGGCCGACGCATTCGGTGCACAGGTCCGGGTTGATCTGGTAAATCTCTTCACCTTGCGAGATCGCGCCGTTCGGGCATTCCGGCTCGCAAACGTCGCAGTTGATGCATTCATCGGTGATCATCAGGGCCATGGCGGCAATTCCTTAGTAATTAACTCTGGTATTCAGATTGGGGGCGATTTTCCCATGTTTGCATGCGGGATATCAAGCGTAAGCATGTCGCTTACATGCTGGTCTCCGCCCGGCGGAGCAAGCCGTACTGCACTTGCCCGGCATGGCCTTCTTTGATGATTTCCCAGCCGGCGAGTTCCGGCCACTTGGCACATTCGGCATAGACCTGCGCCCCTTCGTTCAGGATGCGCGGCAGGCGTTCCAGCGCGGCGGCCAGCAGGTCGGAGGCGAATGGCGGGTCGAGGAACACGACGTCGAAGCGCTGCGGCGTGCTGTCGAGAAAGCGCATGGCGTCGCTCCAGACGATTTCCAGGTTGCTCGCAGCCAGCGTGGCCTGGTTGCTGCGCAGCGCTTCCAGTGCCGGCTTGGCGGTTTCCACCGCGACCACCTTGCTGGCGTTGCGCGAGGCAGCCTCGAAGGCGAGCGCGCCGCTGCCGCTGAAAAGATCGAGGCAAACAAGCCCGGTGCAGTCCTGGCCCAGCCAGTTGAACAGCGTTTCCCGTACCCGGTCCGGCGTCGGCCGCAGACCGTCTATCTGCGGAAAACGCAACAAACGGCGTTTCCATGTCCCGCCAATGATACGAACCTGATTCTTGTACTGTGCTGACATGCCTGCTCCGCGCTAAAATCCACTAAATCCCGTCATTTTAGCGCCTGCGCGCTGGAACCTAGCCAAGCATGTTCAATTTGTTTCGCAAGAAGCCCGAAGAAATCCCTGTTGCCCCCGAGCCGGAACAGCCGGCGGCAGTGCCCGAAACACCCCCCGCCCAGAGCTGGTCGCAGCGGCTCAAAGTCAGCCTCGCCAAAACGCGCGACAAGCTCGGCAAGAACCTTGCCGGCCTGTTCGGCGGCGGCCAGATCGACGAGGACCTGTACGAAGAGCTGGAAACCGTGCTGCTGACCGCCGATATGGGCGTCGATGCCACGCTGCATCTACTCAAAGACGTGCGCGAGCGCGTTTCGCTCGGTGGCTTGAAGGACGCTTCCGAGTTGCGCGGGGCGTTGCGCCAGTCGCTGACCGAGCTGATCGCGCCGCTGGAAGTGCCGCTGGATATTTCCGGCCACCGGCCGTTCATCCTGATGGTGGCCGGCGTGAACGGCGCGGGCAAGACCACCAGCATCGGCAAGCTGGCCAAGTATTTCCAGAGCCAGGGCAAGAGCGTGCTGCTGGCGGCGGGCGACACCTTCCGCGCGGCGGCGCGCGAGCAACTGGTGGTCTGGGGCGAGCGCAACGGCGTGCAGGTGATCGCGCAGGAATCGGGCGATTCGGCCTCGGTCGCTTTCGATGCCGTGAACGCGGCCAAGGCGCGCGGCGTGGACGTGGTGATCGTCGATACCGCCGGGCGCTTGCCGACGCAGTTGCACCTGATGGAGGAAATCCGCAAGGTGAAGCGCGTGGTGCAGAAGGCCGAACCCAGCGGTCCGCACGAAATCATGCTGGTGCTCGATGCCAACACCGGCCAGAATGCGCTGGCGCAGGTCAAGGCGTTCGACGATGCGCTGGGCTTGACCGGCCTGATTCTGACCAAGCTCGACGGCACCGCCAAGGGCGGCACGATTGCCGCGATCGCCAAGCAGCGCCCGATACCGCTGCGCTTTATCGGCATCGGCGAAAGCATCGACGACCTGCGCCCGTTCAGCGCGAATGACTACGTAGAGGCCCTGTTCGAATGAATACCTTGCCCACCCTATTGACCCACAGTCTGGTTCTGCGCCCCCTGCGGGCCGAGGATGCCGTGCAGATCGCACAACTGGCCGGCAATCTGAACGTGGCGCGCAACACCCGCCGCATTCCGCATCCGTACAGTGAGGAACTGGCCCAAGCCTTCATCGCCGAGCAGCGCAGCGCCTTCAACAAGGGGCAGGAGTGGACTTGGGCCATTTGCCTGAAAGACGGGCTGACGCTGGTCGGGTGTGTCGGCGTGGTGTTCGAGGATGAAATGAGCGCCGAGCTGGGTTACTGGCTGGGCGAGCCGTACTGGGGCAAGGGCTATGCCTCCGAGGCCGGGCGCGCGGTCATCGACCATGTGTTCAATACCTGCACACTGTGGGAATTGAATGCACGCCACCTGTTCACCAATCCCGCCAGTGGCCGGGTGCTGACCAAGCTCGGTTTTCAGCTGGTCGGTTTCACTCGCGGCACTTGCCGTGAAGCCGGGCAGGAAATCGTGCAGCACCGGCTGCTGCATGCCGCTTGGGTTGCGCGGCCCGATCGCAGCAGCTTTGCCGATGCCTAGTCGAGAAAAGGATGGCCAATGATCCAGTTCCAGCAAGTGTCCAAGCGTTATCGCGGTGGTTTCGATGCGCTGAAAAATCTGTCGTTCGAGATACCGACCGGTGAACTGGTGTTTCTGGCCGGGCATTCGGGTGCGGGCAAATCCACGATCCTCAAGCTGGTGGCCGGGATCGAACGCCCGACCGGCGGTGCGGTATTGGTCAACGGCCAGAACGTGGGCAGCATGCGCCGTGGCTCGATTCCGTTCGTTCGCCGCCATATCGGCCTGATTTTCCAGGACCACAAGATCCTCTTCGACCGCAGCGTGTACGACAACGTGCGTCTACCGCTCGATATCATCGGTTTCGAAAGCCATGAAGCACGCCGGCGCGTGCTGGCCGCGCTGGACAAGGTCGGTCTCGCCGGCAAGGAAAAGTTGAATCCGATCGCGCTCTCCGGCGGTGAACAGCAGCGTCTGTGCATTGCGCGTGCCGTGGTGCACCGGCCCGCGATCCTGCTAGCGGACGAGCCGACAGCCAACCTCGACCGTGACTATGCCCACGATATTCTTGAACTGTTCAAATCCTTCCATCAGGTCGGCGTGACGCTGGTGATCTCGGCGCACGATGAAACCCTGATGGCCGATTACGGCCGCCGCATTCTGCGCCTGAAAAACGGCCAGTTCACCGCCTGAAAGGAATCGCGATGAAGAATGAATTCCGCCAGCACTGGTTTGCCTTCCGGCGGACCCTGGCCGGCATGCTGCGCCAGCCGCTGACCAGTTTGCTCAACCTGCTGGTGATTGCGATTGCCGCCGCGTTTCCGCTGGCGCTGTGGCTGGTTGTGACGAGCCTCGCCGACGTGGCCGGACACCTGCCGGTGGAGCCGCAGATCACCGTTTTCCTGCGCAGCAGCGCAACACCGGGTGAAATCCAGGCCTTGCGTGCGCTCGAGGGCAGCGATACGCGCATTGCCAAGCACCGCTTTGTGCCGAAGGACGAGGCATTGAAGGAAATGCAGCAATCTTCCGGTTTTGGCGATCTGCTGGCGGGCTTGCCGGACAATCCGCTGCCCGATGCCATCATCTTCACCGCTAAAGAGAACCATGCCGCCGGGCTCGAGGCGCTGCAGAAGGAACTGGCCGCCAAGCCCGGCGTTGAGGAAGTGCAACTCGACTCCGCTTGGGCGCGGCGGCTGGAGCGGTTGGTTGCGCTGGGCCGTGCCGTGTTTCAGGCCGTGGTGGCGCTGCTTGCCACGGCCTTGGTCCTGATCACCGGCAACACGATCCGCATGCAAATTCTGACGCGACAGGAGGAAATCGAGGTTTCCAAGCTGATCGGCGCGACCGATGCCTTTATCCGCCGGCCCTTCATTCATTTTGCTGCGGCACAGGGTTTGCTGGGCGGCGCACTGGCCAGCGCGATTGTCTGGCTGGCCTTGCGCTGGCTCAACCCCGCCGTGCGTGATCTGGCAACGGCCTATGGACAGCAGTTCGAGTTGCAATCCCCGGGCTTGCAGAGCCTGGGCGTGGTCTGCACGGCGACCACGCTGCTGTGCCTGGTGGGTGCATGGCTTGCCGTCTGGCGCCATCTGCGCCGTCATTTGTGATTTATCTGTTTGCGTACGCGAAGTAACATCCTGTTTTATTGATGATTTATATGGTTTTTATCTGTAATAGGGCTGGGCTATCAGCCATATTGGAATAATTGCCGTGCAATCACGTTTTTCCTGTGCTGAAATGCGAGCGTGAACTTTTTCCATGCTTAGCACTCTCACTCGCCGAGTGATAAAATTGGAACGGCCGGAAAAATCCGGCCGCTTGCTTGAGGAGATCTGAATCATGGGAACCGCGCTTGCCCTGCCCGTACTGTCCGGTGGCGACAGCATCGAGAGCTATATCCAGCGCGTCAATGCCATTCCGATGCTCACTGCCGAGGAAGAAAGTGAACTTGCCCAGCGCCTGCAAAACGATGGCGATCTCGAAGCCGCACGCCAGCTGGTGCTGTCGCATCTGCGCGTGGTCGCCTCGATTGCCCGTGGTTATTCCGGCTATGGCCTGCCGCACGCCGATCTGATCCAGGAAGGCAATATCGGCCTGATGAAAGCGGTCAAGCGCTTCGAACCCGATCGCGGTGTGCGCCTGTTCTCGTTTGCCGTGCACTGGATCAAGGCTGAAATCCACGAATATATCCTGCGCAACTGGCGTCTTGTGCGCGTAGCGACGACCAAGGCCCAGCGCAAGCTCTTCTTCAACCTGCGCTCAATGAAATCCGGCTTTGCCGCGCTCACCCACAAGGAGGCGCAGCGTATTGCCGATGATCTGGGCGTGAAGCCGGAAGAAGTGCTGGAAATGGAAGTGCGCATGAGCGGCCAGGATGTGGCCCTGCTGGCCGACGACAGCGATGACGATGCGCACCAGGCCCCGATCGACTGGCTGGCCGATCACGACAACGAACCGACCCAGACCCTGCAACGCCGGGCCTTTGACCGCCTGCAGTCCGAAGGCTTGCTCGAAGCCTTGGACAGCCTCGATGAGCGCAGCCGTCGCATCGTGGAAACGCGCTGGCTGGCCGATGATGGTGAAGGATTGACGTTGCATGACCTGGCGGCCGAGTACAACGTTTCGGCCGAGCGTATTCGCCAGATCGAAGTGAAGGCCTTGCAGAAAATGAAGCAGGCGCTGCTGCCCGCGATGGTTTGAAGTAGAGAGTTGAAGAAGTAGATACACCGCATCACCTTGCACACAAAGACGGCGGGCCCATGAGCCCGCCGTTGCTTTATGCGCGGGTTCTGGCTTCGTGGACCGCGGCGACCCGGGCCAGGCGGACATTCTCCGCGATCATGGACTTGTCCGCGCAACTGCGGGCGATGGCGCCGGCATCGACGCTGCTGGCAACGGCCAGCATCTGTTGCTGGTAGGCGGCCTGCGGGTAACTTGCATCGGCGAACCCGGCACGGCCCTGCGCATCCGAGCGGCACACCTCGAGCAGCAGTGCGAAGCGTTCCGGCCGGCGCAAGGCATCGCAGCGCAGGAACAGGTCGACCAGCGTCTCCGGGCGCAGTTCACGCGAGCGATGGATCAGGATATGTTCGCGGCAGGCCATCAGCGCCAGTTCGCGGCAATCGGCCGGGGCGCGCAGGCGGGCGCATACGTCTTCGATCGGGCTGTGGCCGCGCTTGTCGTGGCCGATATGACGCGGCAACTGGTCGGCCGGGGTTAGTGCCTTGCCCAGATCGTGGCACAGCGCGGCGAAGCGCGCCGGCAAGGGTAGTTGCAGTTTGGCAGCGGCATCGAGTACCAGCAGGGTGTGGACGCCGCTGTCGCCTTCCGGATGGTAATCAAGGCGTTCGGGTACGCCGAACAGCGCGTCGATCTCCGGCGCGATGCGCGCCAGCGCGCCGCACTCGCGCAGCACCTCGAACATGCGCGAAGGCGCGGCTTCCATCAAGCCCCGGCTGAGTTCCTGCCAGACGCGTTCGGGCACCAGATGATCCACTTCGTTGTTGCCGACCATCTCGCGCATCAAGGCGAGCGTTTCCGGCGCGACCGCGAAGCCGAAGCGTGCGGCGAAGCGGGCCAGGCGCAGAATGCGTACCGGGTCTTCGCTGAACGCGGGCGAGACATGGCGGAATATCCCTGCTTCCAGATCGGTGCGGCCATTGAACGGGTCGATCAGTCGGCCCGCTTCATCCTCGGCCATGGCGTTGATGGTCAGGTCGCGCCGCAACAGGTCTTCTTCCAGCGTGACTTCCGGGCTCGCATGCACTACAAAACCCTTGTAGCCCGGCGCGGACTTGCGCTCGGTGCGGGCAAGCGCATACTCCTCGCGGGTCTTGGGGTGCAGAAAGACCGGAAAATCCTTGCCGACCGGCAGGTAACCCGCAGCCAGCATGTCCTCGACGCAGGCGCCAACCACAACCCAGTCGGTATCCTGCACCGGTAATCCCAACAGCTTGTCGCGCACCGCGCCTCCGACGCGATATATTTGCATCGATCTTTCCTTAGTAATAAATGTGATTTATTCGTTTGTCGTTATAACCGATAGAATCATGCCATAGCCAATAACCACAAGGATGCCGCCATGAAAATTGCCAATGATGTTACCGAACTTATCGGCAACACGCCGCTGGTTCGCCTGAATCGTATCACCGAAGGGGTCGGTGCCACCGTCGTCGCCAAGCTCGAATACTTCAATCCGTCGCACAGCGTCAAAGACCGGATCGCCTTGGCGATGATCGACGCCGCCGAAGCCGCGGGTCTGATCAACCAGGATACCGTGATTGTCGAGCCGACTTCCGGCAATACCGGCATTGGTCTGGCGATGGTCTGCGCCGCACGCGGTTACAAGCTGACGCTGACCATGCCCGAGACGATGTCCAAGGAACGGCGCGCCTTGTTGCGCGGTTACGGTGCCGAACTGGTGCTGACACCAGGGCCGGACGGCATGGGTGGGGCGATTGCCAAGGCCAAGGAACTGGTGGCGGCCAATACCAATTATTTCCTGCCGCAGCAGTTTGAAAACCCGGCCAATCCGGAAATTCACCGCAAGACGACCGCGGAAGAGCTGTGGCGCGATACCGACGGCCAGATCGACATCCTGGTGGCCGGCGTGGGTACCGGCGGCACCATTACCGGCGTGGCCGAAGTGATCAAGGCGCGCAAGCCGTCGTTCCAGGCGGTGGCGGTCGAGCCCGATGCCAGCCCGGTGCTGTCCGGCGGCCCCAAGGGTCCGCATCCGATTCAAGGCATTGGCGCAGGCTTTATTCCTGCGGTATTGAATACCGCAATCTACGACGAGGTAATTCGGGTCACCAATGACGATGCTTTTACCACGGCGCGTGCGTTGGCGACCAAGGAAGGCATCCTGGCGGGGATCTCTGCCGGTGCGGCCACCTGGGCGGCGCTGGAGCTGGCCAAGCGCCCGGAAAATGCCGGCAAGCTGATCGCCGTGATCATTCCGTCGTTTGGCGAGCGCTACTTGTCGACCAAGTTGTTTGAAGGTTTGCTGGACTAAGAGTCCTCTTTCATTAGGCGGCTGCGCCTTCGCATCTGACAGTCGGGCGGTGCTCGGAATCCTCATGTACTCACATGTACATTCCGGTTCCTGTGCTCCGTCCTCCTGTCACCTGCCTTGGCTCGCTCACCTACTGAGATAGGCTCTAAGTGTTGCCGGGCGGGTAGAAGCGATACTCCGTCTCTCCCGCCTAAGGCGAATTTTTCATCGGCAGCAATTTGTCCAGCCACTGTGCCGCCAGCAAACGCTGCTCGAATGACCCCCGATACAACAGTTCTTCAAGTTGCTGGCAGGCTTGGTCAAACTGGCCGGAAAAGATCATGCCGGCAATCCCTTGCATCAGCGGGTCATCCGTAGATGCAAAATCCTCCGGCCCGAACGCCTTGGGCGCATGGCCTTCTGGCAGGGTAGGGTTAAGCGAGGGAATGTCAAAATCAAACAACGGTTCATTGCTGCGTTCAGCTTGCGGGGTATCGCTGGGTTCTGGCCACGCATCGTTCAGTTCTTCTGCTGAAATCTCCGGAAGATGAAAGTTCACCGGCAAGTCCGGCTCGGCAGGTTCTTTTTCTGCGGCAGGGGTGGCTGCAGGGCGTTGCATGAGGCCGATGATATCAACATCTTTATCGCGCCCCTTGTTGCGGGTGGACACCTGGCTGTCGAGCAGGATGGTCAGGTCATCGCTGGTCTTGGCGGTCTTCACGTAAAGCGGGTTGGTTGGATCGATGCCCTGGCCCTGTTCCTGGACCTGTTCCCAAAGCGCCTCGCTGACAAAACGTTCGCGGAAAGCGCGTGCCTGTGTTTCAAAGCCTTTGCGGTCAGCGGCAACGCAATAGGCATCAAAAAGCTTCATCCATAAAGCCAGGGCCGTCGGGCGAAGGGCGGTTTCTTGCAGCAATAATTCGATTGCCTGGCGAGTCAGCCCGTGATCGAGCAGCAACTGGGCTTCTTCGGCCACCGTTTCGGGCGAAACCACATCCATGTTCTCCTCTCCCCAGTCCTCGTTCCGGGGTTGCGTAGGGGGGGCTTCCTGCGGGACTGGCGTGGCAGGGGCTGCTTCCTGCCCCGCGGGCGATACGGAGGCGTCGAAATCGCTCTCAAAGGCAAAAATCGCTTGTTCTTCCTCTGGCGGGTTTTTCCTGCGCCAGAGGATAAATCCCGGCGGAACAAGCAGGAGTGTTCCCAGCGCGGCCCACAGCCACGGGTTGGTGCTCTTCGGCTTGGCTGGCATGCTTGCAGCTTGCGGCTTGGTGGAAGTTGCTTCCGCAGGGCGCGAGGCAGTCAGGGTTTGCATGTGGGTCAGCTGTGTTTCCAGCCGGGCAATGCGATCCTTCAGCTGCAACAGCTGGGCAGTCTGGTCGTCTGCTTCAAGCAGCAGCAATCGTTCGCGAAGCTGCAGTTTCTGGTTTTCTGTCAGCAGAATATTCAACGGTGCCGGATCAATCGGCGCGGTAGAAAGCTGCAGGCGAAACGCTTCCTGGCTGGCGGGGGCGGGCCGTGTGGCCGCACGGACTGGCTTGGCAGGCAGCATTGGGGCTGGCTGGTCTCCTGCTGACTGGCGAACCGGCTTTCTGCGCGGCAAGGGTGCAGGTTCCGCTGGTCGCGCGGGCGGGGCTGAATCTGGCTGGGTCGCCGGCAATGCGATTATGGCGGGTGCCTGCGCAGTCTTGTATTCGCGCGGATCAAGCAGCACGCTGTATTCGCGGGTAATGCCGCGCGTGTCCTGCTCGGGGCAGCGCAGGCGCAGCGCGACTTTCAGCAGCGGCTCCTGCTCGTACTCCGTGCCGCGCAGATGCACTTCGCCGCCCCTTGCCGTTTTACGGAATTCGACCCGGGCGTGATGCAGGACCTGGATATCCCCTTCTTCGCGGGGCGTTGTGACCTGAAAGCAGTCAGGAGAAACCGCATCCCCGTCAGACAGGATGACGTTGACGGTCGCATCGAAACGCTCGCCCAACGCCGAATGTATCCGGATATCGCCCAGGCTTGCGGCGTGAAGCTGTGCCGAGAAAAATGCAAGCCCCGCCAGGGCACCTGCTGGGCGGGTAAGGCGGCCAAAGCGTTTGGCGCATTCGGCAAGGCGGTTGAAGTGGGGCAAAGGGCAAGTCCTGTCCTGGTTCTGTTCCGTCAGACGATATCGAGGTGATCCGTACCCGAAAATACATCCTTGTTCTTCGATTCGGCGCTTTGCAGCTTGATCTGCAAGCGCAGATCGTTGACTGAATCGGCATTGCGCAGCGCGTCTTCGTAATTGATGAACCCTGCTTCGAAAAGGTCAAACAGCGACTGGTCGAAGGTTTGCATGCCGATTTCGCGCGAGCGCTTCATGACATCCTTGATTTCATGAACTTCGCCCTTGAAGATCAGCTCGGAAATCAGCGGCGAGTTGAGCATGACTTCCACGGCGGCCACGCGGCCCTTGCCCGAAGTGTGCGGTACGAGGCGCTGCGAGACGAAGGCCTTGAGGTTCAGCGAAAGATCCATCAGCAACTGTTGGCGTCGCTCTTCCGGGAAGAAGTTGATGATCCGGTCCAGCGCCTGGTTGGTGGAGTTGGCGTGCAGGGTGGCCATGCACAGGTGCCCGGTTTCGGCAAAGGCAATCGCGTAATCCATGGTTTCGCGGTCGCGGATTTCGCCGATCAGGATCACGTCCGGGGCCTGGCGCAGCGTGTTTTTCAGCGCGCTCATCCACGAATCGGTATCGACGCCGACTTCACGCTGGGTAATGATCGACTTGTGGTGCTGGTGCACATACTCGATCGGGTCTTCAATGGTGACGATGTGGTCGTAGGCATTGTCGTTGCGGTG
Source organism: Pseudomonadota bacterium (assembly GCA_018261735.1). Classification (GTDB taxonomy): domain Bacteria; phylum Pseudomonadota; class Gammaproteobacteria; order Burkholderiales; family Chitinibacteraceae; genus Formivibrio. The sequence goes on along the minus strand of JAGTRM010000001.1, from coordinate 125,418 downwards.
CCCTACCATGGCGGCGAGCGAGGTGGATTTCCCCGAGCCTGTGCCGCCGACAAAGATCACCAGGCCGCGCTTGGTCATGGCGATATCCTTGAGCACCGGCGGCAGACCGAGTTCTTCCAGCTTGGGGATCTCGGTATTGATCGTGCGCAGGACCATGCCGATGCGCCCTTGCTGGACAAAGGCATTGACCCGAAAGCGGCCAAGATTGCCCGGGTTGATGGCGAAGTTGCACTCCTTGCTGGCTTCGAATTCTTCCGCTTGCCGGTCGTTCATGATGGCGCGCGCCAGCTCCTTGGTATGCTGCGCGCTCAGCACCTGACCGGAAACCGGCGTGACTTTGCCATCGATTTTCATGGCCGGCGGAAATTCGGCGGTGATGAATAGATCGGATGCACCTTTTGCCCGCATGTGCTTGAGCAAGTCCTGCATGAATTTGGCGGCTTGGTCGCGCTCCATGGCGTCACCCCTTGAAATTGTCAGGATTGGCTGCGCGGGTGCGCGCTTCGCTGATCGAAACGATATTGCGCTGCGCAAGGTGCAGCAGGCATTGATCCAGTGTTTGCATGCCCACGGACTGGCCGGTTTGAATGGCCGAATACATCTGGGCAATCTTGTTTTCGCGAATCAGGTTGCGGATGGCGGGGATGCCGATCATGATTTCGTGCGCCGCAACCCGGCCGGTGCCATCCTTGGTTTTCAGCAGCGTTTGCGAAATAACCGCCCGCAGCGATTCGGACAGCATCGAGCGTACCATTTCCTTCTCTGCCGCCGGAAAGACATCGACGACCCGGTCAATGGTCTTGGCGGCGGAACTGGTGTGCAGGGTGCCGAATACCAGGTGGCCGGTTTCGGCCGCGGTCAAGGCCAGCCGGATCGTTTCCAGGTCGCGCATTTCCCCGACCAGCACCACGTCCGGATCCTCGCGCAGGGCGGAACGCAGGGCGTTGGAGAAGGAGAGGGTGTGCGGGCCGACTTCACGTTGGTTGATCAGGCATTTTTTGGATTGGTGCACGAATTCGATCGGATCTTCCACGGTCAGGATGTGGCCGTAATCGTTTTCGTTGATGTAGTTGATCATCGCCGCCAGCGTGGTCGATTTGCCCGAACCGGTCGGCCCGGTGACCAGCACGAGTCCGCGCGGATTCTTGGCAATATCCTGAAACACGCGCGGCGCATTCAGCTCTTCCAGGGTCAGCACCTTGGACGGAATCATCCGGAACACGGCGCCGGAACCACGCTGTTGCACAAAGGCATTGACCCGGAAGCGCGAAAGATTGGGGATTTCGAAGGAAAAGTCGCACTCCAGCGTATCCTCGTACACTTTGCGCTGGCCGTCGTTCATGATGTCGTACACCATGTCGTGCACGTCCTTGTGATCCATGGCCGGCAGGTTGATGCGGCGGACATCGCCATGCACGCGGATCATCGGCGGCAACCCTGCCGAAAGATGCAAGTCCGAGGCCTTGTTCTTGACTGCGAATGCCAGGAGTTCGGCAATTTCCATTTATAATTCATCCTCTTCTGGCGGCGACCGATACATGGAACTTTCCTGACCATTATGGCAACGATGCTCTCAGCATGGCAAGACGTGTTGCAACGCGTCGAGACAGCAACGAAAAATGCTGGACGTAAGGCGGGCAGCGTACGGTTGATTGCAGTCGGCAAGACTTTCCAGGCGGCCAGTCTGCGCGCGCTGTACGCGTGCGGGCAGCGCGATTTCGGCGAGAACTACGTGCAGGAATTCATCGGGAAACACGCGGAGCTGGCCGATTGCCCGGAAATCGTCTGGCACTTCATCGGCCCGCTGCAAAGCAACAAAACCCGTCCCGTGGCCGAGCGCGCGCATTGGGTGCATGCGCTGGACCGGCTGAAAATCGCCGAGCGGCTCAGCGCGCAGCGGCCGGAACCAATGCCGGCCCTGAATGTCTGCCTGCAGGTCAATGTGTCGGGCGAGGCCAGCAAATCAGGCGTTGCGCCCGGTGATGTTACCGCGCTGGCGCAGGCGGTGCGTGGCTTGCCAAGGCTCGAGCTGCGTGGATTGATGGCGATTCCGGAACCCACGCCAGATGCGCAAAAACTCGCCGGCCAGTTTGCGCTGCTAGGCCGGTTGCGTGATGATTTGAACCGGGAGGGCTTTGGCCTCGACACGCTTTCAATGGGCATGTCGGCCGATCTTGAGCCGGCGATTGCCGCCGGAGCAACCCATGTGCGCGTGGGAACGGCCTTGTTCGGCGCCCGCGATTATTCCAACAACGGATTGTGAAAATGAAGATTACCTTTATCGGTGGCGGCAATATGGCCACGGCCTTGATTGGCGGCATGGTACGGCGCGGGTTCGAAGCGGGCCAGCTGCATGTGATTGAACCCGATGCCGCTCGTCGCGAACATCTGAAAAACGAATTTGGCGTGACATCCTCCGCGCCCGAAGAGGATTTTCCCAAGAGCGAAGTTATTGTCTTTGCCATCAAGCCGCAGCAGTTCCGCGCGGTGGCGCTGGCGATGAAGGAGCGGATCGGCAATGCCCTGGTCATTTCGATTGCTGCCGGCATCCGGGCCGATACCCTGGCGCAGTGGCTGGATAACCACCCGCGCATCGTGCGCGTGATGCCCAATACGCCGGCGCTGGTGCAAACCGGCATGTCCGGAGTTTACGCCGGCCCCGGGGTGACCGATGCCGATCGCGAGCTGACCGAACGCATGCTCGCCGCAATCGGTGAGTTTGTCTGGGTCGAGGACGAAACCGACATGGATGGCATCACGGCGATTTCGGGTTCCGGCCCGGCGTACGTGTTTTATTTCATGGAAGCGATGCAGGCGGCTGCCCGGGCCCAGGGTTTTGCCCCGGAAGTAGCGCAGAAGCTGGCCTACCAGACTTTTGCCGGCGCGGTGAAACTGGCACTGGAAAGCCCCGACGATATTGCCACCCTGCGCCTCAAGGTCACTTCCAAGGGCGGCACGACCGAACGCGCGATCAACGCGTTCGAGAATAGTCAGCTGCGTTCCACTATCATTGCTGCCGCCTCTGCTGCCGCTGCGCGCTCGAAAGAATTGGGCGAGGAATTGGGCCGCGACATCGAACCCTGAATGGAGCTTGCATGTTCACCCAGACAATGTCTTTCCTGATTCGCAACCTGGCCGATTTTTTCGTGCTGTTGCTGCTGACCCGGCTGTATTTCCAGGCGGCGAAAGTTTCTTTTCGCCATCCGCTCGCGCATGTCGTGCTTTCCCTGACCAACTGGATGGTGCTGCCGCTGCGCCGCGTGATTCCTGCGGCTGGCCGGTTTGATACCACCAGTTTTATCCTGGCCTGGTTCTTTGCTTTCCTGATGCATCTGCTGTTGCTGACGCTTTCGCCCTGGCCTTTCATTCTGGCCTCGCCACTCTCGCTCGCTGCACTGATGATTGCCGCGCTGCTGGAACTGGTGAAAATGTCGCTCTACCTGCTGTTCGCTGCCGTGATCGGCCAGGCGCTGATGTCCTGGATTGCACCGTACAACCCGCTGATGTCGGTGCTCAACGTGCTGACCGCACCGTTCCTGCGTCCGCTGCGCAGGTTCATTCCGCCGGTGGGCGGGGTGGATATCACGCCCCTGGTGCTGATCCTGCTGATCCAGTTGCTGCTGAATGTGTTCTTGTCCCAACTTGAGCCGCTGGTCTTGCAACGCGTGCTGATCGCTGCTTGATGGCGGAGTGGTTTTCCTTGTCCGGCGAGCGGATCACGCTGCGCTTGCATGTTCAGCCGGGCGCAAAAAAAACCGGGGTTGCCGGCTTGTACGGCGATTGCCTGAAGGTGCGCCTGGCCGCGCCGCCGGTGGATGGCAAGGCCAATGATTGCCTGTTGCGTGCCTTGTCGGACTGGTTCGGCGTGCCGTTGCGCCAGGTTTCGCTCAAATCGGGCGAAACCTCGCGGCGCAAGGTGGTGGAAATCAGTGGCAGTGCCAGAAATCCGCAGGAACTTCTTAGCGAATGAATTTGTCATCCCGTTGGGGATCGACGCGACGATATTCGCCTTCCAGAATGCCGTCGTCGACGGGTTTGCCGTGAGCGGGCAGGCTTCCCCCCCAAGGCAGTAGCAAGACCAGGGCGACAACGTCGCTGATCGGCCCGGGAATGATGAACAGCAGGGCCGCCAGATAATAGCGGGCCAGGGTGAACAGCGAGCGGGGCGTGATGGTGCCGGCGCGCAAATCGCCGAACAGGGTCACCATCACGGCAAGCTTGTGGTGGCGCAGCATCAGGATGCCCAGCGTGAAGGCGATGGCCAGCCACAGCAGTGCCAGCAAACCGCCGATGGCGTTCACGAGTTGCAATGTTGCGTAAATTTCGGCGATCGGATAGCCGAGGATCAGAAAAAGAAGCAGGTACGGCATGAATGATTCCAGTGTGTGGGTGGTCCTGTGCAATTGCCCGGACGAAGCGTGTGCCGACCGGCTGGCCAAGGGGCTCATTGAAGCGCGGCTTGCCGCCTGCGTCAACCGCCTGGCGCCGGTGCAATCCATGTATCGCTGGAATGAAAGAATCGAAATCGCCACGGAAGTTCCCTTGCTGATCAAAACCACTGCCGCACGCTATCCCGAGATGCGGGATTGGCTCGCAGCCGAGCATCCCTATGAGGTGCCGGAAATCATTGCCTTGCCGCTGGCGGCCGGCTTGCCAGCCTATCTGGCCTGGGTCGGGCAGGAGTCGACACCGGCATGAAATTCTGGCGCCTTCTTTTCCTGTGGCTTTGCCTTGCGTTTCCTGCGCTGGCGCAACCGGAGCTGCTGGAGCCCGAGCAGGCTTTCCGGCCGAGTCTTGTTCAGGTCGATGCTTCGACGCTGGAGGCGCGGTTCAATATCGCGCCGGGCTATTACCTCTACCGCGAGCGGTTTTCCTTCACTTCGCCCGCGTTGCCCCTGCAGGCGGATTTTCCCCCCGGTTTGATCAAGGATGATCCGGCGTTCGGGCGGGTGGAGGTCTACCCGCAATCGGTGGCGATCCGCCTGCGGGCCAATCAATCGCTGCCCGCCAATATCGACGTGGTGCTCAAATTCCAGGGCTGCGCTGATGCCGGGATTTGCTATCCGCCGCAAACCGTCACGCTGCGTCCGGGCGAATCCACGCCGGTGGGCAAACCGGGCGCACTGCAGGCGTTGTTTGGCCCGGCCGCGACGCCTGGCGATTCGCCCCTGAAAGTGTTGCCGCGCCCGGCGTTGTTCACGGGCAGCTTGCCGACCACCCTGGCGTTGTTCTTCTTCGCCGGGCTGGGCCTGGCCTTTACCGCCTGCATGTACCCGCTGCTGCCGATTGTTTCCGGCATCGTGTTGCGCGGGGCGCGGCATGGCCACAAGCGGGCATTCGGGCTTTCCTTCGTCTACGTGCAGGGCTTGGCGCTGACCTACACGGCGGCCGGTTTGCTGGCGGCGGCGAGCGGCGCCTTTCTGGCGGTCACGCTGCAACAGCCATGGGTGATCGCCGGATTTGCCTTGTTCTTTGTCTTGATGGCGCTGGCGATGTTCGGCGTGTTCAGCCTGCAATTGCCCGCTGCGTTGCAAAGCCGCATCAATGACTGGGCCAACAGGTTGCCGGGTGGGCGATTCTTGTCGGTTTTTATCATGGGCGCGCTTTCTGCGCTGATCGTCGGCCCTTGCGTCGCGCCGCCGCTGGTGGCTGCGCTGGCTTATCTGGGGCAGACCGGTGACTTGTTGCTTGGCGGCGCGGCGCTCTATGCGCTGGCGCTGGGCTTGGGACTGCCATTGCTGGCCATCGGCCTATTCGGCGCGGCCGCGTTGCCGCGCCTGTCGCCCAAGGTGCTGCATGCGGTGCGCTTGCTGTTTGGCATCGTGCTGCTGGGCATGGCGATCTGGATCGCCCGCCCGCTCTGGCAGACGCATCGCGCCGTTCCCGGGCTGGATTTCAAGAGTGTTGCCAGTAGTGCAGGGCTGGATGCCGCCGTGCTGCATTCAGTCGGTCGGCCGGTCATGCTTGATTTCTATGCGGACTGGTGCGTGAGTTGCCTGGAATTCGAGAGGAATACCCTGACCGATCCGGCGATCCGTCAACAATTGTCAGGCTACACGCTGTTGCGCGCCGATATCACGGCCAATACGCCGGAACATCGAGCATTGCTCAAGCGTTTTGGCCTGTATGGACCGCCGGTGCTGCTGTTTTTCGATCGGGCAGGGCAATTGCGGGAAGACCGGGTGATCGGCACGCCGGACGAAGAGGAATTGGGCGCGATATTGCAGCGCCTGCAGTAAAACCTGGTTGTGTTTGCTGGTTAAAAGCCGGAGAACAAATCGCGCACATGCACCAGTATTTGCAGCGTGCGCACGTCGGAAAGACGGTAGTAGATGCGGTTGGCATCGCGGCGGGTGCGCAGCACGCCTTTTTCGCGCATCAGGGCCAGGTGCTGGGAAATATTGGATTGCGTGGTGCCGACCTTGTCGACGATATCCTGCACGCTGGCTTCCTGCTCGCCGAGCAGGCAAAGTATCTGGAGCCGCAGAGGATGGGACATGGCTTTCATGGCGCGCGATGCGCCGGTGATTTGCCGGGGGTCCATTATGGAAGTGCGTTCTCGCATGCTGCGCCTTAGTGGTCTGAAGGCCCCGCAGACCGCTTGACCACTGGTTCAGGTCAAGTCGCGCCCAGGGCGTAATAGGGTAGAATAGTACCTGTGAATAATTCCTGACCGCAACCTTAAGGTTCCTTGGGTTGAGTCCCTTAACTTTTGAATTTGGATAACTCGATGAGCACACCCGTAAAGCCTGTTTTGTTGCTGATTCTCGATGGTTATGGCTATCGCCCCGATGCCAAGGATAACGCGATCCTCGCTGCCAAAAAACCGAATATCGACCGTATTTTTGCCGAAAATCCCTGGACCCTGATCAATGCTTCCGACAAGTTTGTCGGCTTGCCCAAAGGCCAGTTTGGCAACTCCGAAGTTGGTCACCTCAATATCGGTGCGGGCCGCGTAGTATTGCAGGATATCACCCGGATCGATGTCGATGTGGCAGAAGGCACCATCGGCCAAAACCCGATCCTGAAAACCGCGATTGATACCGCCGTCAAGAATGACAAGACGCTGCATGTCATGGGCCTGCTGTCCGAAGGTGGCGTGCACAGCCACGAAAGCCATATCTATGCCCTGATCGAGGCTGCTGCCGCTGCAGGGGCAAAGAAAATAGCCGTCCATGCCTTCCTGGATGGCCGCGACACGCCGCCACGCAGCGCCGAAGTGTATCTGGGCCGCCTGCAGGCCGTGTGCGACAAGACGGGCGCTAAAATTGCCACCATCACCGGCCGTTACTGGGCCATGGACCGTGACAAACGCTGGGAGCGTTTGCAGCCGGCATATAACGCGGTGGTCGAAGGCGTGGGTCTTGAATCGGCAGCCACGGCGCAAGAAGGCTTGAAGGCAGCTTATGCGCGCGACGAGAACGACGAATTCGTGAAAGCCACCGTGATCGGTACGCCGATCAAGATGGAGGATGGCGATGCCGTGGTCTTCATGAACTTCCGCGCCGACCGCGCGCGCCAGATCACCACCGCGCTGATTGATCCGGCTTTTGACGGTTTCAAGGCCCGCCAGCCGAAACTCGGCTATTTCTGCAGTGCCACCAGCTATGGTGATCAGTACCCGATCCCGGTTGCGTATACCAAGCCCAAGGTCAAGAACGGCATCGGTGAATATCTGGGCAGCCTCGGCCTGAAGCAGTTGCGCATCGCCGAAACCGAGAAATATCCGCATGTGACCTTCTTCTTCTCCGGTGGCGAAGAAACCCCTGCGCCGGGTGAGGACCGCATTCTGGTGCCGTCCCCGAAGGTGGCCACCTACGATCTGCAGCCGGAAATGTCGGCGCCAGAAGTGGCGGCCAAGGTGGTGGAAGCGATCGAATCGAAGAAATACGACGCGATCTTCTGCAATTTTGCCAATGGCGATATGGTCGGTCATACCGGGATATTCGATGCTGCTGTCAAGGCGGTTGAAACCCTCGACGGCTGTGTAGCCAAGTGCGTGGCGGCGATGCAGGCAATCGGCGGCGAAGTGCTGATCACCGCCGATCATGGCAACTGCGAACTGATGTATGACCACAAGGCGCAACAGCCGCATACCCAGCACACCACGGATATGGTGCCGTTCGTGTATGTCGGTCGCAAAGCCAAGCTGGCACCGCAAGGTGAAGGCGCGCTGAAGGATATCGCGCCGTCCCTGCTGGCTATGATGGGCGTGCCGCAGCCTGCGGAAATGACCGGTCATTCGCTGATCACTTTCGAGTAAGCGTGAAGCCGCGCGGCCTGGTCTTTTGTCTTGTCGCAGCCTTTGCCCTGGCGGTGCAGGCTGCGCCGCCGGTTGCGCCGGAAGATGGCCGCGCCAAGCAGGCCGAACTCAAGGAGTTGCGCAATCAGCTCGATCGCCTCAAGAAAAGCCTGGCTGCGAACGAGAACCAGAAAGAAGACGCGGCCGATGCCTTGCAGGATTCCGAGCGCGCCATTTCGGAAGCCAACCGGGTTCTGGCCGGGCTTTCCGAAGAGCGCGAACTGACAGCAGCCGAGCTCGCGGCTTTGGAAAAAGACATCGCCGGTGCGCGCATCGGCATCCGAAAGAGCCAGGATCGCCTGGCGGTGCTGCTGCGCACGCGCTACAAGGCCGGGCAGATCGAGGCTTGGCGCCTGATTCTCAATCAGCAAGATCCCAACCGTATCAGCCGCGAACTCACCTATTACCGCTATCTATCCAGCGCCCAGCTGGAATTGGCGCGCTCGCTGGAGCGGCAACTGGCCGAGCTCAATCGCCTGGCCGACGAAATTCGCCAGAAAAACGAAATCCTGCAGCGCATTGCGCGGGAAAAGCTCAAGCTCAAGCAACAGCTGGTCGAAGACAAGCAGCAAAAGGCGGAGGTGCTCGCCAAGCTGTCGAACCAGATCAATGCCCAGCGCAACCAGTTGCAGAAGCTCGCTGGCGATGAGAAGCGGATGAGCGCGCTGGTCGAGCGTCTCAATGCCTTGATTCGCCAGCAGGAAGCCGAACGCACCCGGCAGGCTGCCAGGAAAAAAGCCGAACAGGAAAAACTGGCCCGCCAGGAAATTGCGCGCAACGCGCGTGCCGGTTCCGCCGCCAGCAAGCCTCAATCCGCGCCGCGCTTGAACGAGGTGGTCCCGGATGGATCTCAGGCCGGGTTTGTGTTCACCTCGCTCAAGGGCAAGCTTCATTTGCCGGTGCGCGGCGAGATTGTTGGCCGCTATGGTGCGCCACGCAGTGAAGGCGCTTCCTGGAAGGGCGTGTTCATCCGCAGTGCGGCCGGCCTGCCGGTCAAGGCTGTGGCCAGCGGCCGGGTCGTGTTTGCCGACTGGATGCGCGGTTTTGGCAATCTGCTGATCCTCGATCATGGCAGTGGCTATCTCAGCATCTACGCCGCCAACGAAAGCCTGCTCCGGCAAGTGGGAGAAAGCGTCAAGGCCGGAGAAAGTCTTGCCACGACGGGCAACAGCGGTGGCATGGGTGATTCCGGCGTATACTTTGAGCTAAGACAAAATGGCAAGCCACTTGATCCAATGAGCTGGGTCGGTGGATAACTGAATATAAGAGGCTCATATGGCCAGCAAGCTGCAAAAAATCGGTCTTCTCGTCGCCGGTGCCGGACTCGGCGTGGTAATCAGCGTTTCCTACAACGTTCTGGCGGAAAAAGAAGGGGCGGCGGCGCCCTTGCCGGTTGACGAACTGCGTGCCTTTTCCACGGTTTTCGGCCTGATCAAGCAGACCTATGTCGAGCCGGTAGATGACAAAAAACTGATCAACGAGGCAATCAAGGGCATGGTGTCCGGTCTGGATCCGCATTCCAGCTATCTGGATGCCGATGCCTTCAAGGAATTGCAGACCAACACCCAGGGCGAGTTTGGCGGCTTGGGGATCGAGGTCAATATGGAAGATGGCCTGGTCAAGGTCATCTCGCCGATTGAGGATACGCCTGCCTACCGCGCCGGGATCAAATCGGGCGACTTCATCGTCAAGATCGATGATTCCCAGGTGCAGGGGCTGACGCTCAACGAGGCGGTAGCCAAGATGCGCGGCAAGATCGGTACTAACGTTATTCTGACGGTTTTCCGCAAAGGGGAGAACAAACCCCTGATCATTACGCTGAAGCGTGCGGTGATCAAGGTGCAGAGTGTGAAGTCCAAGCTGGCCGAGCCTGGGTATGGCTATATCCGCATCACCCAGTTCCAGGAACGCACGACCGAAGATCTGGCCAAGGCCATCGAGACCTTGTATCGCGAGAACAAGACCCCGCTGAGAGGAATCGTGCTGGATCTGCGAAATGATCCGGGCGGCTTGCTGAATAGTGCGGTTGGCGTGTCCGCAGCCTTCCTGCCCAAGGATGCGCTGGTGGTCTATACCGAAGGCCGCACGCCGGATGCCAAGATTCGGCTGACCGCTGCGCGCGAGCATTACCAGCGTGACAGCAAGGAAGACTATTTCAAGATTACGCCCAAGGAGGTCAAGACCGTGCCGATGGTGGTCCTGGTCAACGGCGGCTCGGCCTCGGCATCGGAAATCGTGGCCGGCGCGTTGCAGGATCACAAGCGTGCTCTGGTGGTCGGTACGCAAACTTTTGGCAAGGGTTCAGTGCAGACCATTTTGCCCATCGATAGCAAAACGGCTGTCAAGCTGACGACTGCGCGCTACTTTACCCCGGGCGGGCGCTCGATTCAGGCCAAGGGCATTACCCCGGATGTCGAGGTCGAAGAAGCTATCCTGAATGGCAAGGAAGACAACGGCCTGCGTGTGCGCGAGGCGGATCTGGGGCGTCACTTGGACAATCCGGAGGATAAGGCCAAAAAAATTGAGCCTGAATTGAAAGGCAAGGGTGAAACCTCGCCGACTAAACAGAATGCGAGCGGAGCGGCAGATGAAACTGCGCCGCGCGAGCTGGTTTCGAAGAGCGATTATCAGCTGCGGCAAGCATTCAGTATTCTCAAGGTGCAACAATTGTTGCTCAACCGGGCATCGCAACCGGCCTCGAAATAAGAGAAATGGTTTAAAAGAAGCCCCGCAGTTGCGGGGCTTCTTTCTATGGTGGTGCGGCACCGATTGTCGGTTTTCTTTTTCGTTCCCCCGGTTGCCTGAGTGACTTGGAGCTAGTCTGACCAGACAGACTGAGGAGAGCCCCCATGCCGCGTTCGATCCAACAACTCAAGCACCGATCGATTTTCTTTGATGCCATCTCGGCTGAACAACTGGCTGGAGCTGTGCGTGTGCTGGAGATGTTGCCGGGTGTTTCGGCATCTGCGGATATGCGATGCCAGTGCATTGCGGTCGACTATTGGGTGGATGAGCACACCTTGTCCGAGTTGGAACGCCTGCTTTTCGAGCGCGGTTTTCTGCTGTCCACGGGTGTCCGGTTGCGTATCCTGCGCGCGGAAATCCAGCGTGAAGAGGACGAGGAGCGCGATGATATGGGCGCCCGGACGGCCCTGTGCCAGTCCGGCGGGGTTTTTGCCCAGGTTTGTTTCTCTTGCTGCAGTGATTGCGGGAATGAGTTGCCTCGGCTGGTTTAGCTTCTGTTGATGCTGGATTGGTTTTTATGCAAGTCCGCCAACTTGCCGGAATCTCGTTTTGTAGCTGCATGTGTTGTCCGCTGATTTAGCCCCATTCCTCCCCGCCGCGAGTGCTTGGTTTCGCCTGTTCCAAATACGGGCGGCTTATAGGCTGCTTGCTGAAATACAACAAATTAACTGGCGGCCACTTTGCTGATCCTTGTAAAATAAGCCGTTTCACCTCTTCGGCTCTATTCGATGACTCCCCCGTTGGTTGAGTTTCAACACGTCAGCTTTGCTTATGACGAACAACCTGTTCTGTCGGATGTTTCGCTCACCGTGGCTCGCGGACAGGTCGTTGCAATCATGGGTGGCTCGGGCTCGGGCAAGACCACACTGCTTAAATTGATTGGCGGACAAGTCAGGGCGGATGCCGGGCGGGTGTGTGTGGACGGTGAGGAAGTCGGCACGCTTTCGGAAAGTCAGCTTTATTCCATGCGCCGTAAACTGGGAATGCTGTTCCAGTTCGGTGCTCTGTTTACCGATCTCTCTGTGTTCGACAATGTGGCTTTCCCGCTGCGGGAGCGCACCGATTTGCCCGAAACCATGATCCGCGATCTGGTGCTGATGAAGCTGCAAGCAGTGGGACTCCGCGGTGTGGTCAATCTGATGCCCTCGGAATTGTCGGGCGGCATGGCGCGGCGTGTGGCACTGGCTCGCGCAATTGCACTGGATCCCCGGGTGATGCTTTACGACGAGCCTTTTACCGGACTTGATCCGATTTCGCTGGCGACCACGGGCAAGCTGATCCGCGAATTGAACGATGCGCTGGGCACGGCCTCGATTGTCGTCACGCATGATGTCGCCGAATCGCTGGCCATCGTCGATTACATCTATTTCCTGTCCGAAGGCGTGATCGTGGCGCAAGGCACCCCGGATGAGGTGCGGGCTTCCTCTCACCCGTTTGTTCGCCAGTTTATCAATGCCGAGCCCGATGGCCCACTGCCCTTTCACAAGCCTGCTCCGCCCTACGCGCAGGATCTGGGACTGGAGGTTGCGCGTGGCTGATTTCCTGGTGCGTTTCTTTTCCCGCCTGGGGGCGCCGTTTGCGCGCTCTCTGGTCAAGTTGGGCTTTGCTTGCCGCTTCTTTGTGGCATTACTGCGACATTCGCCCACTTCCTTCCTGCGCTTTAACCTGACGATGCGCGAGATCTGGTTTGCCGGTGTATTGTCGGTGCTGATCATCGTGGTGTCCGGCTTGTTTGTCGGCATGGTGCTTGCGCTGCAGGGCTATGAAACGCTGGTGCGTTTTGGTGCTTCTTCATCGCTGGGCGTGCTGGTGGCGTTGTCACTGGTGCGTGAATTGGGTCCGGTAGTGGGGGCCTTGCTGTTTGCCAGTCGGGCGGGTTCCGCGATCACTGCAGAAATTGGTTTAATGAAGGCGACGGAACAATTGGCGGCGATGGAATTGATGGCGGTAAATCCGGTGGCGCGTGTGGTGGCTCCTCGTTTCTGGGGCGGGGTGATTTCAATGCCCTTGCTTGCCGCCATGTTCAGTGCCATGGGCATCCTTGGCGGTTATCTGGTGGGCGTGCCCTTGCTGGGCCTGGATGAGGGCAGCTTCTGGTCGCAGATGCAAAGTGCCGTCGATTTCCGGCTGGATGTCATGAACGGCGTGATCAAGAGCGCGTTTTTTGGCGTTGCAGTCTCGCTGATCGCCGTATTCGAGGGCTATGATGCGCCGCCGACCGCCGAGGGCGTGTCCGGGGCCACGACCCGTACCGTGGTGACGTCCGCGCTGGTGATTTTGGCGTTGGATTTTGTCCTGACAGCCTTTATGTTTCGGGGTGTGTGACATGCGCCTCAGTGCAACACAGATGGGAACAAGTTGATGAAACGCGGAATGATTGATTTCTGGGTGGGGATTTTTGCTGCGGCCGGTGCTGCGGCGCTGCTCTTTCTGGCGGTCCAGGTCAGCAGCCAGAGCACCCTGCCTGCGAGTCAGAGTTACGAGCTGGTGGCGAACTTTGAAAATATTGGCGGTCTCAAGATCAGGGCTCCGGTAAAAAGCGCCGGGGTGGTCGTGGGTCGGGTGTCCTCGATCGAGCTCGATCCGCAGCGCTATGTGGCACGGGTGAGGCTGGCCGTGGAAAGCCGCTACCAGTTCAGCACCGATAGCTCGGCGGAAATCCTGACCAGCGGTTTGCTGGGCGAGCAGTACATCGGCTTGACTCCGGGCGCCGATGACAAGATGCTCAAGGCTGGAGATACTTTCAAGATCACGTCTTCGGCCATCGTGCTGGAACAGTTGATCAGTCGCTTCCTTTTCAGCAAGGCGGAAGGAGGCGACAAGAACACTACGCCTGAAGCAGGGAAAGAATTGAAATGAAAAAGATGAAATGGTTACTGGTTTTGGCGGTGGCTTTGATGTCGGGGAGCGTGCTGGCTGCCAATGAGACTCCGGAGCAGATTGTGCGCACGGTCAGCCGCGATGTGCTTGATATCATCAAGAAGAATGACAAGGATACCGCCAGGGTGCGTGATCTGGTCGATGCCAAAGTGGCTCCGCTGGCCGATTACAACCGCATGACCAAGCTGGCCGTTGGCCGCTACTGGTTGTCGGCCACTGCCGAGCAGCAGCAGGCACTGGTGCGCGAATTCCGCCAGATGCTGGTGCGGACCTACCTTTCTGCGCTGACGATCTACAAAAATGCACAAGTCGACGTCAAGGGCTCACGCACAGGCAATTCGGCCGATGAAGTGAATGTGCGCAGTGAAGTCATCCTGGCAGGACAGAAGCCGATCCCGCTGGATTTCAGCTTTGAAAAAACCGATGCGGGCTGGAAGGTCTATGACATTTCGGTCGAAGGCATCAGCTTCATCAATAATCACCGCAACCAGTTCAGCACGATCATCCAGAAAGAAGGCGTGGATGGTTTGATCAAGCAGTTGTCCGATCGCAATTCCAGCGCACGGGCCAGTGTGGTGGCCAACACGAAATGAGCGATGTTTACCGACCACAAGGCCCGCTTACGCTGGATACCGTGAGGCGGCAACTTGGCGCGCTCGATGGGTTGTCCTCGCAGGGCGAGGTGGTCGTTGATCTTTCCGGCGTGACAGAGGCGGATTCCAGCGCGGTGGCCTTGCTGCTTGCCTGGACTCGCAATGTGGCGGCGGGTGGGCGGATGCTGAAACTGGTATCGGTGCCGAATGGCTTGCAGCGCCTGATCGCGGTTTACGGCTTGGCCGAGTTGCTGCCGCAGGCCGAGTGAATTGCAGGCAAAGTGGGCAGGGAATACCTAGAATGAAAAACAGTTTTCTCAATAAACAACGGTTTGCCATGCGAAACCCCATCCTCTTTATTGCTGCGCTGGGCTTGCTTGCTGGCTGTGCTACCCCGCGCAACAACTACGATCCGCTTGAGTCAATCAACCGGCCGATCTATTCCTTCAACGAAGGCGTCGACAAGGTGGTGTTGCGCCCATTGGCGAAAGGCTGGACCGATATCATGCCGTCGCCGGTTCAAAAGAGCGTGCACAACTTCTTCGAGAATATCGTAGACCTGTTTGCCATCCCTGCAGCCCTGCTGCAGGGCAAAGGAACCGATGCCGCCAACAGCTTGGGACGTGTTGTCGTGAACACGACTGCCGGGATTGGCGGGTTGATCGATGTGGCCAATGTGCTTGAAATTCCCAAGAGTGAAGAAGATTTTGGCCAAGTGCTGGGTTTTTGGGGGCTGCCATCCGGGCCTTATCTGATGTTGCCTTTGCTGGGGCCGGTAACCACGCGCGATGTTGTGGATCCCGTTGTGCGTTTTACTGCCGGGCCGACCACCTACATCAATCCCGAAGGCGCGCGCTATGCCTACACCGGGATTAATGCCGTGGATGCGCGCGCGCAATTGCTGCCGCTCGACAAGATGCTGGATGACCAGTACGACCGCTACGCTTTTATCCGTGATACCTATCTGCAGCGCCGCTGGTTCAAAGTGCACGATGGTAACCCGCCTTATTCTCTGCCCATGGCCGCTGATTTCGAGGATCCACAGGTCAATAACGGGACTCCGGTTGCGTCCCCTGTTCCTGCTGCGCCTGGCGCCGAGAGTCAGCCGTGACGGCCATTGTTTTTGATCGTGTCGGCAAGCAATTCGGCAACTTTACCGCGCTTCAGGAAATCAGCTTTACCGTAGAACAGGGCGATTTTTTTGCCCTGCTCGGACCCAACGGCGCGGGCAAGACCACGCTGATCTCCATTCTTGGCGGGTTGACTCGTGCCTCGTCCGGTTCCACGACTGTCATGGGATTTGATGTCCAGCGGGATTATCGTGCCGCCCGGCGTGCGGTTGGCATCGTACCGCAGGAACTCGTCTTCGATCCCTTCTTTACCGTGCGCGAAACGCTGCGCTTCCAGTCGGGCTATTTCGGTATCCGCAACAACGATGACTGGATCGACGAGATCCTGGCGCACATCGGCTTGACCGAAAAAGCCGACACCAACATGCGCAAGCTCTCCGGCGGCATGAAGCGCCGGGTGATGGTGGCGCAGGCGCTGGTGCATCGCCCGCCGGTGATCGTGCTCGACGAACCGACGGCCGGCGTGGATGTGGAGTTGCGCCAGTCGCTGTGGGCGTTTGTGCGCAGCCTGAATGCGGATGGGCACACCATCGTGCTGACCACGCACTATCTGGAAGAGGCGGAAATGCTGTGCAACCGCATTGCCATGCTCAAGCAGGGCAGGCTGCTTGCGCTGGAAGACAAGGATAAATTGATGAGCCGGGGGGCTTCGCGCCACTTGCTGATCAAGACCGCTTCCACCGGTTTGCCCGCTGCGTTGCAGCCGTTGCTGGCAAGCCAGAGCGAAGAGGGGTTTGAATTGCGCTTGGCCGATTGCAACCAGCTGGAAAGTATCCTGGTCGAGCTGCGGCAGGCGGGGGTTGGCTTGAAGGATATTGAAATCACCAAGCCTGACCTCGAAGAAATTTTCGTTGAAATGATGAACCAGTGAGGAATCGGGCTGGAAGGGAAGATTCAATCCTCGCAGCCCCCCAACCATGCAAGGCTTTTACACCCTCTTTTACAAGGAAATGCTGCGTTTCTGGAAGGTCTCCTTCCAGACCGTGGCGGCGCCCGTGCTGACTGCACTGTTGTACCAATTGATCTTCGCGCATTCCATCGGTCAGCACGTTGAACCCTATCCGGGCGTGAGCTATTCCGCGTTCCTGATCCCGGGGCTGGCCATGATGTCGATGCTGCAGAACAGCTTCGCCAATACCTCGTCCAGCCTGATCCAGTCCAAGATCACCGGCAATATCGTGTTTCTGCTGCTGCCGCCGCTGTCGCACATGGAGTTTTTCCTGGCATATACCCTGGCGGCGGTGGTGCGCGGCTTCGTGGTCGGTGTCGGCGTTATTGTTGTGACCTTGCTGTTCGCGGTGCCGCCCTTCGCCCATCCGCTGTGGATGCTGGTGTTCGGCTTGCTGGGATGCGGCGTCATGGGCATCCTGGGGTTGATTGCGGGGATCTGGGCGGAAAAATTCGATCAGCTCGCGGGCTTCCAGAATTTCATCATCATGCCGCTGACTTTTCTCTCCGGCGTGTTCTACTCGATCCATAGCCTGCCGCCTTTCTGGCAAAACGTCTCGCATTTCAATCCCGTCTTTTACATGATCGACGGCTTCCGCTATGCCTGTTTTGGCGTGGGCGATGTGGCGCCCTGGTTAAGCTTCGGCGTGGTGGGCGTGACCTTCCTGCTGCTGTCCGCGTTGACGCTGCACCTGCTCAGGTCCGGCTACAAGCTGCGGCGTTAATTTGTCTGTGAAGCGCCTGCAGGGCTTCATGCTAAAATTCGCCTTCAAACCCTGCAAAGCAACGGATTCTTCATGACCCCGGACCAAGTCAAGGCGCTGATCGAAGCGGCGCTGCCCTGCCAGAGCGTCGAGGTGGAGGGCGATGGCCACCACTTTTACGCCGCCATCGTTTCCCCCTCTTTTGCCGGATTGAAGCTTTTGGAGCGGCATCGTCTGGTCAAGGAGCGGCTCAAGGCGCACCTTGATTCGGGCGAGCTGCATGCGCTGTCGCTCACCAAAACCCAGACCCCGGACGAGGCGCAGTGAAGCCTGAAGAGCGCTTTGGACTGAATGGCGTGGAGCGCCAGCAACAGTTACTGGAAGACGCGAAAAAGCCGGCGCCGGTGCCCCGGGACGGTTTTTCCCGTCTGGGTCAAACCCTGGTCAACTTGCCCTGGATCATGCTGGCTATCGCATTCGTGATCTGGTGGCTGAAAAAATAACGGGAATCAAATTGGAAAAACTCAAAATCACCGGCGGTTTGCCGCTTAATGGCGAAATCAGTATTTCCGGCGCCAAGAATGCCGCATTGCCGATTCTGTGCGCGAGTCTCTTGACTGCCGATACCCTGCGCCTGACCAATGTGCCGCAACTGCGCGATGTGCTGACCACGCAAAAACTGCTGCAGGGCATGGGCATGCGCGTGATGACCGACAACGTGCACGAGTTCGAGCTGACCGGTGCGGGTGTGGACAACCTCGTCGCGCCGTACGAACTGGTGAAAACCATGCGCGCCTCGATCCTGGTCCTGGGCCCGACGCTGGCGCGCTTTGGCGAAGCCACCGTGTCGCTGCCCGGCGGTTGCGCTATCGGTGCGCGCCCGGTCGGCGAGCACATCAAGGGCCTGCAGGCGATGGGCGCGGAGATCGTGATCGACCACGGCTACGTGAAGGCGCGCGGCAAATTGCGCGGCGCACGCATCGTGACCGACATGGTGACCGTGACCGGCACCGAGAACCTGATGATGGCGGCTGTGCTGGCCGAGGGCATTACCACGATCGAAAACGCCGCGCGCGAGCCGGAAGTGGTCGATCTGGCCGAATGCCTGATCAAGATGGGTGCGAATATTCGCGGCCACGGCACCGACACGATCACCATCGAGGGCGTGAAGTCCTTGCATGGCGCCGAGCATGCGGTGATGCCGGACCGGATCGAGACCGGCACCTTCCTCGTGGCCGCCGCTGCGGCGCAAGGCAAGATCGTGCTGCGCAACACCCGCGCCGGTTTGCTCGATGCCGTGCTCGACAAATTGAAGGAAGCCGGCGCGATCATCGAAGCTGGCGATACCTGGATCGCGCTCGACATGCCGCGCCGCGCCAAGGCCGTCAATGTGCGCACCGCACCGCACCCGGCTTTCCCGACCGACATGCAGGCGCAGTTCATGATGCTCAACTGCGTGGCCGAAGGCACCGGCGTGGTCACGGAAACCATTTTCGAGAACCGCTTCATGCATGCGCCGGAACTGATCCGCATGGGCGCGAAGATCAGTACCGAAGGCAATACCGCGATCGTGACCGGCGTGGATAAGCTCTCCGGTGCGACCGTGATGGCAACCGACCTGCGCGCTTCGGCTTCGCTCGTGATCGCCGGTCTCGTGGCCGAAGGCGAAACCATTGTCGACCGCATCTATCACCTCGATCGCGGCTACGAGCATATCGAAGCCAAGCTCGCCGGTGTCGGTGCCCAGATCGAACGCATCAGCTAACTCCCTCTCCCCAGCCCTCTCCCGCGCATGGAGAGGGTGATTTTCGAGGAAACATCATGATTACCATCGCCCTTTCCAAAGGCCGAATTTTCGAAGAAACGCTGCCCTTGCTGGCAGCGGCCGGCATCACGCCGAACGAAGACCCGGAATCCTCGCGCAAGCTGATCATCGGTACCAACCAGCCGGATGTGCGCCTGATCATCGTGCGTGCCTCCGACGTGCCGACCTACGTGCAATACGGCGCGGCAGACCTGGGCGTGGCGGGCAAGGATGTGCTGCTCGAACACGGCGGCGCCGGGCTCTACCAGCCGCTCGACCTGGAAATTGCCAAGTGCCGGTTGATGGTGGCGGTGCAGAATGGTTTCGATTATGAAGGCGCGGTCAAGCAGGGCGCGCGCCTGCGCGTGGCGACCAAGTACACCGAATGCGCGCGCAATCACTTTGCCTCCAAGGGTGTGCACGTCGACCTGATCAAGCTCTATGGTTCGATGGAGCTGGCCCCGCTCGTGGGCCTTGCCGATGCCATCGTCGATCTGGTTTCCACCGGCAGCACGCTGAAAGCCAACAATCTGATCGCCGTCGAACACATCCGCGAGATTAGCTCGCGCCTGGTGGTGAATCAGGCTGCGCTCAAGCTCAAGCATGATCGCATTCAGCCGATCATCGATACCTTTGCTGCAACCGTTGTTACGAGGAATGCCTGATGCGGCCAGGAGTAATTTTCCATGCCGCATGAACTCTGGTTGCTTCTCCCGATTGCTTTTACTGCCGGTCTGATCGATGCCGCTGTCGGCGGCGGCGGGCTGATCCAGTTGCCCGGCATGATGGCGATATTGCCGCGCGAATTGCCCGCTGCCCTGTTCGGTTCGAACAAGATGGCCTCGATCATGGGCACCGCCTCGGCGACTTGGCGCTATGCCCGGCGCATCGAACTGCCGTGGCGGCTGGTGCTGTTCGCCGCCGGTGCGGCATTTTGCGGCTCGTATCTCGGTGCACGCGCGGTGCACTACCTGCCGGTACACATCATCCGGCCACTGGTGATCGTGCTGCTGGCCGTGATGCTGTTCTATACCTGGTTCAAGCCCGCCTTCGGGCAGGAAGATGCCGGCCGCCCGCTGACCCGCAATGATCTGCTGACCGGTCTGGCGATCGGCGCCGGAATCGGTTTCTATGATGGCTTCTTCGGCCCCGGCACCGGCAGCTTTCTGATCTTCCTGTTCGTGCGCTTCTTCCACTTCGATTTCTTGCGCGCCTCGGCCTGTGCCAAGGTGGTGAACCTGGCGACCAACTTGGCCGCGCTGGCTTTCTTTGTCCCGGCCGGACTGGTGCTGTACGGTTTTGCCATTCCGATGGGGCTGGCTAATATTGCCGGCGCGCAAGTGGGTACCCGTCTGGCACTCAAGGGCGGCAACCTGTGGGTGCGTCGGCTGTTCCTGCTGTTGGCGCTGACCTTGCTGAGCAAGCTGGTCTGGGACACCTTGCGTATCTGAACTGGTAGCCTGTTTGCGGGTCTGAGTATCAAGAGCGCATCGGTCCTGCCGGGCTGATTCAAATGGCCGGTGTTGCAGCTTGGAGGAAAGAACTATGAGCAAACGAATCTGGGGGGCATTGTTTTTCTGCCTGGCGAGCCTGATGGCTACCGCCGGCGACGTGGTCTTCAATGGCGTGAAACCAGCAGTGGTGATTGATGTGCGCACGCCCGAAGAATACGCGGCTGGCCATATCGACGGCGCGCTGAATATCCCGTTTGACCAGATCGCCAAGGGTATCCAGTCGGTCAAGGGATTGGACAAGGATCAACCGATCCTGCTGTATTGCCGCACCGGCAACCGCTCAGGCATCGCCAAGGCGACGCTGGAAAAGGAAGGCTACCGGCGGGTGATCAATGGCGGCGCGATCGAGGATGTGGCGCGTAGCCTGAAGGCGTGTACTGCGCAAGTTTGCTGATATAGCGCTCCATGCAACAAAAAGCCGGCTTGGTTCAAGCCGGCTTTGGCTGCAGACAAAGCTGTTTGCAAGTCCCTGCAAGGTCTCGGCCAAGCCGAGACCGATACACATGCTGATGATTTTGCAGCCCTCTTGATTTATACCCACCCCTTCCGTCCCCTCCCTGAGGGGAAACCTCGCTTCACGAGTGGGGTTTGTCATCAAGTTTACCGGGTCAGCCGCTCCAGCGCTTCGCGGTACTTGGCCGCGGTTTTTTCGGCGACTTCAGTCGGCAGGGCCGGGGCGGGTGGGGTCTTGTCCCAGCCGGTGGATTCGAGCCAGTCGCGAACGAACTGCTTGTCGTAGGACGGCGGGTTCTGGCCCGGCACGTAGCTTTCGGCCGGCCAGAAACGGCTGGAATCGGGGGTCAGCGCTTCGTCCATCAGGCAGAGCGTGCCGTCTTCATCCAGGCCGAACTCAAACTTGGTGTCGGCGATGATGATGCCGCGCGTGGCGGCGAATTCCGATGCGGCCTTGTAAAGCTTGAGCGCCGCATCGCGCACCTTGGCGGCGAGTTCGGCACCGAGGATTTCGCTGCAGCGCTCGAATGAGATGTTCTCGTCGTGATCGCCGATCGCGGCCTTGGTCGAGGGCGTGAAGATCGGCTGGGGCAGCTTGTCGGCTTCCCTGAGGCCCGCCGGCAGTTGGATGCCGCAGATCGTGCCGCTCTTCTGGTATTCCTTCCAACCGGAGCCGGCGACATAGCCGCGCACGATGGCTTCGACCAGCACCGGTTTCAGGCGCTTGACCACGACAGCGCGGCCTTCCACCTGCGGCAGGTCTTCCGTGCTGACCACGTCTTGCGGCTGCTGGCCGGTGAAGTGGCTCGGGATCAGGTCCTTGAAACGGTCGAACCAGAAATTGGAAATCGCGGTCAGGATCTTGCCCTTGTCCGGAATCGGCTCGGCCAGGATCACATCGAACGCGGAAAGGCGGTCGGTGGCGATCATCAGCATGCGCTTGTCGTCGATTTCATACAGCTCGCGCACTTTGCCGGCGTAGATTTTTTTCAGGCTCTTGAGTTGGGTGGAGGTGAGGCCGGTCATGACAAGATTCCGCAAGATATTCAGCAAAGTGCGTATTTTGCCTGAATTAGCCAAGGTGCGCAGAAACAAAACCGCGGCAAGGCGAGGTGAAAGACAGCCTGCGTATTACTGACTATCCTGAATAACAAGGAGAGTTGGATCATGAATGACAAGGCGATGTTTTTACCGCATCAACACAGTACGGTGGAAACGGCGGACTGGCAGCAGAGCAGTATCCAGAACGGTCTGACGCAGGCCGAGGTGTCTCGCCGCCAGCAACAGTTCGGTCCCAATGAATTGGGCGATGGGCGGCGTGTTTCTGCCTGGAGATTACTGGCGGAGCAATTCCGCAATATCCTGATCCTTATCCTGCTGGGCGCGACGCTGGTCTCGGCGTTTCTGGGGCACGCGGTCGAGGCCATTGCCATCGCCGTGATCGTGCTGTTCGCGGTCTTGCTGGGCTTCGTGCAGGAATTCCGCGCGGAGCGCGTGATGGATGCGCTGCGCCGGATGGCGGCGCCGACCGCGCTGGCGGTGCGTGAAGGCAAGGAGTGCGCGGTGCCGACGCGGGAGCTGGTGCCGGGCGACGTGGTGATCCTGCATACCGGCGACAAGGTGCCGGCCGATTTGCGCCTGCTGGACGCCGTGAACCTGCAGATCGAGGAAGCGGCTTTGACCGGTGAATCCGTGCCGGTGGAAAAATCGGTCGAGGTCTTGTCTGGGGCCGATATTCCCTTGGGCGACCGGCGCAATATGGCGTATTCCGGCACGGCGGTCACTTACGGCCGTGGTCGGGGATTGGTCGTGGCGACAGGCATGCAGACCGAATTTGGCAAGATCGCCCATATGTTGCAGAGCATCGAGGTCAGTCGTACCCCGCTGCAGGAAAATCTCGACCGGGTTGGCAAACGGCTGGCGCAAGCCAGTGCGGTGATCGTGCTCATCATCGTGGTGCTGGGTTTGCTGCGCGGCCAGCCTTTTCTGGAAATGCTGGTTTTCGGCGTCGCGCTGGCCGTGGCGGTGGTGCCGGAAGCCCTACCCGCAGTCGTGACAATCTCGCTGGCCATCGGCGTGCAGAAAATGGTCAAGCGCAATGCGCTGATGCGGCGCTTGCCGGCGGTGGAAACGCTGGGCAGCACCACGGTGATCTGCACCGACAAGACCGGCACGCTGACCCGCGACGAAATGACGGTGCGCCGCATCGAGATCGCCGGTTGCGCTTTGGACGTGTCGGGTACCGGCTATGCCCCGCTTGGCGAGTTCAGTGTGGCCGGTGCCGTCGTGCCGCCGGATCGGGTCCGGTTGTTGTTGCAAGCCGCCGTGCTGGCTTCCGATGCCGAACTCGACCCGACGCCGGAGGGCGGCTGGCAGATCAAGGGCGATCCCACAGAGGCCGCTTTGCTGGTCGCCGCCGCCAAGGCCGGACTGGATATCGAACTTCTGCGGGACGAGAATCCGCGCAATGCCGAGATTCCGTTCACGGCCGAAACCCGGCGCATGACCACGCAACATCATGGTGCACAGGGCATGTTCGTTTGCGCCAAGGGCGCGCCGGAATCGCTGCTGCCGACGTGTGACCGGGTTTGGGGCGGCGATACCGGTGAGTCGCTCGACGAGGCCGGACACGCGCATTGGCTGGCGCTGGCGCAACAGATGGCCGGTGACGCGCTGCGGGTGCTGGCGATCGCCGGCCGCGAGGGGGGGGCGCTGGAGGGGGCATTGACCCTGTACGGGTTGGTCGGCATGATCGATCCGCCGCGCCCGGAAGCCAAAGCAGCGATTGCCACCTGCAAGTCTGCCGGCATCCGCACGGTGATGATTACCGGCGACCATCCGCTGACCGCCGGCGCGATTGCACAAGAATTGGGCCTGCTGCAAGGTGGGCGGGTGGTCACCGGTGTCGAGCTGGCCACGATCAGCGAAGCGGATTTTGCCAATGAAGTCGAGCGGATCGAGGTCTATGCGCGGGCTTCGCCGGCCGACAAATTGCGCGTGGTCACCGCACTGCAGGCTCGTGGCCATATCGTGGCGATGACCGGCGATGGCGTGAACGATGCGCCGGCGCTGAAAAAAGCCGATATCGGCATCGCCATGGGCATCAATGGCACGGATGTGACGCGCGAAGCCGCGGCGATGACCCTGACCGATGACAACTTCGCTTCGATTGTTGCCGCGGTCGAAGAGGGGCGCGGCATCTTCAGCAATATCAAGAAATACCTGATGTATCTGCTTTCGGCCAATATCGGCGAAATCGGCCTGATGGCGGGTGCGACCTTGCTTGGTTTACCGCTACCGCTGACCGCCGTGCAGATTCTGTACGTGAACCTGGCGACCGATGGTTTGCCGGCGCTGGCGCTGGCGGTCGATCCTCCCGAAGATGGCCTGATGCAACGCCCGCCTCAACCGGCCAGAGAGGGGATCTTCACCCGACGGATGGTGACCTTGATGTTGGCTGGCGGCTGCTGGTCCGCTTTGCTGAATCTGGGTTTGTTTGCTTGGGCGCTGCATTCAGGACGCAGCGCGGCGGAAGCGATGACCATGTGTTTCGTGCTTCTGGTGCTGGTGGAATTCTTCAAGGCCTATAACTTCCGTTCCGATCACCGCAGCATCCTGGATCGGCCGTTTGCCAATCACTGGCTGAATCTGGCGATAGGATGGGAGCTGGTTTTATTGGCGTTGGTGGTCTATCTGCCGATCTTGCATCGGCCGTTCGGTACCTTTGCCCTGACCGTGGAAGATTGGCTGATTGTGCTGGCGGCTGCATTCACCATTACCCCGATGCTGGAAATCGTGAAAGCATGGCAGAGGAATGTAGCTCATCGGCAGGCCTAGCCCGGAAATTTCACCAAACAGGGATTCGTCGTGGTTTTCGGCATGGCGCGATTTTTTGATCGCATTCGCGGGCCGAGGCTGGTGGAGTTGAAAAGCGGGCGGCGCGGAGGATGGGATAAGGTGACATCGGTGCGGCAGGGGCGTAGCCGTAATCGGCCAGAACTGGACTCCCAACAATTGGCATGATGATGGCTGCAACAGGACATTCAGGATACTCCTCGGCGATCAGTCGTCAGTAGCTATGGTCTTCTATGACGCGCTTGACCGTCGCCAGTGCAAGCCGGAGGGTGTCCAAAACCACTGAACCCAGTGCGATGCGGATTGCATGTGGCACCAGGGCAGTCGTCGAAAAGGGTTCGACGGTCGAAACCGAGATTCGATGCGCCATCAACTTGCTCACCACCCGGTCGGCCCGGACATCTTCTGGAAGCGGCAACCAGGCGAAGCAAGAGGCGGGCGTGGCAGTTCTGGACCAGCCTTTCTTTGCCAAGGGCAACATCGCCACGGCAGGCGGTTGTCTGGGTCGCAGTATCTCGCCGGTTGGGTGATTGCCAGGCTGGAAGGCATCGAAGCGGCCCGGGGTGCGATGCACTATGTCGCGCCGGTGGGAGAGAAAGACGAATACATTGAGCGCATGCTGCGCAACATCACCCCCTACCTGAGTGAGCAGATCTGACCATGTTTATACCGAACAGCTTCCGTGAAGAGCGAATTGAGCAACTGCATGTGCTGATTCAAGCGCAACCGCTTGGCCTTCTGATAACGCATGGCGCACGCGGCCTGCAGGCAAGTCCCGTACCGTTCTTGGTATACCCCGAGGAAGGCGAGTACGGCGTACTGCGTGCCCACCTGGCCAGAGCCAATCCGCATTGGCAAGAGCTGGATGGCGACAGCGAATGTCTTGTGATGTTCCAGGGGGACAACGGCTATGTCACGCCCTCCTGGTATCCCGGCAAAGCGGAAACACATCGGGCGGTCCCGACCTGGAATTACATTGCCGTTGAAGTCCGGGGCACGCCCTCGGTTATTCAAGACGCAACGTGGCTGCGTCGGCAACTGGAGGACCTGACTCACAGTCACGAGGAAATAAGGCTCCAGCCTTGGTCACTCAATGATGCCCCGGCGGATTACGTGGCCGATCTGATGAAAGCTATCGTTGGCATCGAAATTCCCATCAAGAGCATTGAGGGCACGTGGAAAATGAGCCAGAACAAAACGGTGACCGATAGGTCGGGGGTTATCGACGGCATGCGTGATGAAAATGATCCCCACCGAAATTTCATGCTGGCAGACCAAGTTGAAAGTCGTCACCAGAAAGGCTGCTAGGTTGTTCAGCCCTGCAAGGTGCGCGAATTTGCCATTCGCGCATGCGAAGCAAAGCATTACTTGTTTTGCCGGTAATTTGAATTGCCGATTCGGTGCGCAACGCCATGCGTTTCACAACCCTGCCAATGGTGCTGAGACTTTCCCGGCGCCTGTGCGGGTATCGGTCTATACTGGATCAGCACCGCCGGTGCATAGATTAGGAGTACGATCATGGGCAAGGAACAACACGGCAGCAAGGAAGCCAAGAAGCAGCCGCTTCTGACTCCCAAGGAAAAGAAAGCCGCCAAACAGGTCAAAAAGCACGCATCCGATACCGTGCCGATCATTACGCACAAATAAGCGAACACTACCTATCAAGCCACAAGGGACGGAATGACAGCCGTCCCTTTTGTTTTGGCTCTGTTCGCGATACCCGGACAGTGTGTTGCAACGTTTCCTGAATCAGCCGTGCCTGCCCCCCAGCGCCTTGGCGGCGGTGTTGCTCGGCATGTTGTAATGCCCCATCTTGCGCCCCGGACGGACCCACTTCTTGCCGTAGCGATTGGCTCATTACGCTGGAATGAACGTGTCAACTAATGCATTACACGGCAATCCTCTTGCGAATTCGCTTATCGGTACCGGCTTGCCATAAAAGTAGCCCTGATACTGGGCGCATTCGCAACTCCTCAGGAAATCACGTTGCGCTTGCGTTTCCACTCCTTCGGCAATCACCTCGAGTCCAAGGGATTGGCTCATGGCGATGATGGCGCGGACGATTGCCGCATCGTTAGCGTCGGTCGTGATATCCCGGATGAACGACTGATCGATTTTTATCTGGCGCAGCGGAAGTCGTTTGAGATAGAACAGGGATGAAAACCCGGTCCCGAAATCGTCCAGCGAGAACTTCACGCCCAATGCCTGGATCGCCTCCATCTTGGCAATGACGTCTTCGATATGTTCCAGCATCATGCTCTCGGTCAGTTCCAGTTTCAGCTGGGCCGGGTTGGCGCCAGTTCGCTGCAGGATTTCGCTCACCCGATCGACGAAGTCCGTTTGCCGGAATTGCCGGGCACTGACGTTGATCGCAACGGTCAGCGTGCTCAGTGGCCCGTGTTCCCATGCCTTCAGCTGCGCACAGGCGGTCTCCATTACCCATAGGCCGATTGGTATGATCAGCCCGCTCTCTTCCGCCAGGGGGATGAACTGGGCGGGCGGGATGGGAGCCTGATTGGCGGGGAACCACCTCAGCAGCGCCTCCGCGCCGATCAACTTCTCCGTCTGATCGAACTGCGGCTGGTAATACAGTTGAAACTCGGCTTGCAACAGACCTTGCCGTAAGGCCGATTCCATGGCGGCGCGGCTATCGATGGCCGATTGCATCTCTGGGTTAAAGAAGCGGATGGCATTGCGTCCGGCTTCCTTGGCCCGATACAGCGCCAGGTCGGCCTGCTTGAGCAGGGTATCGCTGGAGACTTGCTGACCCCGGAACAGCACCACGCCTATGCTCGTCGTGCCGTGATAAGCCGTCTTGCTGCTTGACAGAACGTAGGGCTGGTTGAGGGCGCACCGGATCTTTTCGGCGATCATTTCCGCCTGCCTGGCCGCAGAGGTTTCCTCCCGTCCCAAGTGCTCGACCATGACGACATATTCGTCACCGCCCAGTCTCGATACGGTGTCTCCCTCGCGCACGTTGGTCCGAATCCGCTGCGCGGCCTCGATCAGCAGGCGATCTCCGGCATCGTGACCTCGCGTGTCGTTGATCACCTTGAAGTGGTCGAGGTCAAGAATCATCACGCTGCCAAATTCCTGACTGCGGTGGCTGGCGACGAGTGCTTGGTCGAGCCGGACCATCAGCAAGCGGCGATTGGGAAGCCGGGTGAGGGGGTCGTAAAACGCCAATTCAATATTGGCAACCCTTGTGCGCTCAAGCGGAATCAGCACATGCCGGTTGAGAAGGTTGACCAAGGCCAGGCCGACGAACAGCCCCAGCACACCAAGGAACGATGCCCAGGCAAGGATGGGTACAAGGCTGATCTTGACGGTCAAATCCCCGACCGCCCTGCCAAAATCCAGAAGGGGAGCCTGATCCGAGACACACCAATGCAGGCATTCGTCACCGATCTGGGCAAGCATCTTGCCTTCAAAATCAGTCAATTCCGTGCGTGTGTCTTGATGCCGCACTTCTGCGATCTGGTCGAGAAACCGTTCGGCAACATATTGCCAGGCATCTGGGTTGGCGGAGATGACGACGTTGGCGCGACTGGCCTGCACCCTGGCGTCGTCGAATGCCATTTGTTTTGCGCCAAAATACCCCGTGAAGATATAGACGAGCACTGGCACGAGAGCCATGCCGAGCACCGCCCCACGCGCGAGATTGCGAACAAGTGATTCCGAATGCCGCGGCATGGGTTCAGCGTTTGGCCGGGATGAAGCCATAACGCTCGATCATTTGCAGCGTTTCTGGCGATTGCAGATAGCGGAAGAGTTCGAACGCAGCTTCCGAGGCTGTTGGCGAAATAACGAGAAAGAGGATTTTTTCAGGGCGATAGATACCCTTGCGCAAGTTATCCGGCGAGGGTGAGGCGCCCTCCAGGTCGATGGGCTTGAGCGGACTTTCCGACAGTAACAACTGGCCGAGGGCGATGGCGCCGAACGATCCATTGGTGCGTTCGAGCAGTTGCTGGTTGTCGACGTCATTTTCTGCAAAGGGTATCCCGATCCGCTTTGTAGCGAGCGTCACCGCCGCATCCATGACCGGCGATAGCGAGCGCAAAATCTTGGTGTCGCTCTCGCGTTCGGTTCTTGTGACCAGTCTGATCTGCGTATCGTCTGGCCAACGCGTGAGCCGGCCGGCATAGATGTCCGCGATCTGCCCGATGGTCAAATTCGTTCCAGCCGCGACGTTCCGACCTGTAAAGACAAACGGGGTTCGCACCCAAGTGGTGATCTTCAGCGTTCCGGTGTCTTCGGGTCTGGGCTGGACCGACACGACGGCGATCTGGATCGAACCAGCCGCGAGCGCGCGCAGCCCCCCGCTGCTGCTTAATGGCGGCATCACGACCGATGCCAGAACACTTGGATGGGATTTCGCGTAAGTATCGACAAGATGCTGGAGCAGGAGCGAGCCGGTTCCCGTGCCGCCGAGGCGGATTTTGTCCTGCGCGATGGCTTGAGCACCTGATGCTGCAGTAATCAGTACAAATGAAAGCGATAGAAGACGAACCTTCCATACATTCATGATCGCCATATCCTCTGGTTTACCGGTCACAGGTTGGGATTATACGCAGAGGTTGGCGCTTGCCCTGACGACAATTCTAGCCGAGCCCATTCTTCTGGATACGTGATTCCCATATTGAATACACGGCCGACGAAAGCCTAGGTGAATCGCTCAGGGAACAAGCTGATTATTAACTATTATTTTCAGTAAATAAGCCGGCCTGAATGACCGGGCCTAACTTTCATCTTCCGGCTTGAGTTGCCATGAAAAAACAGGCCATGCACGGATGCATGGCCTGTTTGCTATTGGGAACGGAAAGCGGGATTACAGCGTTTCCTGAATCGCCCTGGCCTGTTGCAAGGCGTGGTCGGCGGTGTCGTTCAGCACGTTGAAGTGTCCCATCTTGCGTCCCGGCCGGGCTTCGCGTTTGCCGTACAGGTGCAGCTTGGCGTTGGGCGCGGTCATCAGCACTTCCCAGTTGGGTTCGCTGCCGTCTTCGCCCCAGACATCGCCGAGCAGGTTGACCATCACCACCGGGCTGACGAGATCAGGCTTGCCCGGATACAGGTTGCACATCGCGCGCACCTGCTGTTCGAACTGGCTGGTGAGCGTGGCGTCGAGCGTGAAATGGCCGGAATTGTGCGGGCGCGGGGCGATTTCGTTGATGACCAGGCTGTCGTCGTCGAGGATGAACAGTTCCACCGCCAGCACGCCGACATAGTCGAGCGCGGCGGCGAGCTGCTGCGCCATGGCCTGCGCCTGTTCGGCGATTTCCGGCTTGACGCGGGCCGGCACGATCGAGACATCCAGAATGCCGGTCGGGTGTTCGTTTTCCGAGACAGGGAAACTGGCGATTTCGCCGGCAGCGGTGCGGGTGACGATGGCCGAGACTTCGCACTTGAGCGGCAGCATCTTTTCCAGCACGCAGGGTTGATGCTTGAATTCGCCCAGCGCGTAGCGCGCTTCTTCTGCGGTCTTGACGCGAATCTGGCCCTTGCCGTCGTAGCCCAAGCGCGCGGTCTTGATGATGCCGGGCAGGTAGGCGGAAAGATCGCCATCCAGATCGGCAGCGGTGCTCACAGCCAGGAACGGCGCGGTGGCGAGCCCTGCGTCACGGATGAAGGTTTTTTCCGCGATGCGGTCCTGGGCGATGGCCACGCAATCGCCGGACGGGCTGACCGGGATGCCTTGTTCGGCCAGCCAGCGCATCGATTCGGCGCTGACGTTTTCGAATTCAGTGGTGACCGCGGCGCAGGTACGCACCAATTCAGCCAGTGCGGCCGGATCGTTGTAGTTCTGGCACAGATGCACATCGGCAAAGTCGGCCGCCGGTGCGTGCGGATCGGGATCGAGCACTGTTACGCGATAGCCCATGGTTTTGGCGGCTACGGCGAACATGCGGCCAAGTTGTCCGCCACCGAGAATGCCGAGCATGGCCGGGGGCAGGATCGCGCGCCCCGGACGGGCGCCGGCTTGGGTTTTCACAGTCATCTTGATTCTCTTGGGTTCTTCATCAGGGTCAACGTAGTGATGCTCGCGCACCTTGGCCAGCAGGGCGTAGCCCCAGCGCGACCAACCGTAGATGGTGCCAGCCAGCAGTCCCAGCGGCAAGGCATTCAGGGCGGCCGGCCAGAACGAGCTTGCCACGCCGGTCCACAGCTCCAGGCCGGCGAACAGCACGCTGAATACGCCGCCCCAGCCCAGCGTGCCCGCCAGCAAAATGCTGCGCCAGCGACCGCGTTCGCGGATGCGCTGCCAGCGCAGTTGTTCGCTTGCGGGCATCAGACTTCAGGGAGCTCCATGGCCAGCACGGTATCTTTCTGGCGCTGGCGGAATTCCATCAGCTTGGCGGCGACTTCCGGCAGGTCATGCGCGAGCATGGCCACGGCAAAGAGGCCGGCATTGGCGGCGCCGGCTTCGCCGATGGCAAAGGTGGCAACCGGAATGCCCTTGGGCATCTGGACGATGGAAAGCAGCGAATCCTCGCCGCGCAGGTATTTTGACGGAACGGGCACGCCCAGCACCGGGATGGTTGTCTTGGCCGCCAGCATGCCCGGCAGATGCGCCGCGCCGCCCGCGCCGGCGATGATGCATTGCAGACCACGTTCGCGGGCCGTTTCTGCATATTCAAACAGCAGATCGGGGGTGCGGTGCGCGGAAACTACCTTGCATTCAAAGGCAACGCCAAAATCCTTGAGCTGACGGGCCGCATGCTGCATGACTTCCCAGTCGCTGTTGCTGCCCATCACTACGCCAACTTGAATCATCTCGGGCTCCTTAAAAGGGTAATTCTACCGAATCTCGACCGGTTTCACCCAGAACTCCATCGCGCTGTTTCCGCCGCCGAAACCCAGCGAACGGTACAGGGCCTGCGCGGTCGGATTGTCCTTGCGCACTTCCAGCGTCACCGCACAGCAATCGCAGGCTGCCGCATGGGCCGCGACGGCATCGAGCAGCGCCCGGCCGATGCCGCGCCGGCGCTGCGTAGGCAGCACGATCAGGTCGTGCAGGTTCAGGCGGGGCTTGGCCTGGAAGGTGGAATAACCAAAGAAACAGACTGCCACGCCGACAATCTGGCTGGCGGCCTGCGCGATGAAAGTCACACTGGCCGGGTGCGCGGCGAGCCCGGCGACCAGATTCTGCCGGGCATGCGCGCTGAGCGCCTGCCCGCCGCCCATCGGGTCCCGGGCATAGGCATCCAGGCAGTCGACGATGCCGGTGGCGTGGTGCGGATTGCCCAGATCAGCTTGTGTAACGATGACCATGCATTTATTCCTTGAGCCAGCGCGCGGCATCGAGCGCATAGTAGCTCAGGATCGCATCGGCCCCGGCGCGCTTGAAGGCGAGCAGGCTTTCCAGCACCACTTTCTTTTCATCGAGCCAGCCGTTCTGCGATGCAGCCTTGAGCATCGCGTACTCGCCCGAGACCTGGTAGACGAAGGTCGGCACCGCGAATTCGTCCTTCACCCGGCGCACGATGTCGAGGTAGGGCAGGCCCGGCTTGATCATGACCATGTCCGCGCCTTCCTCCAGATCGAGCGCCACTTCATGCAGCGCCTCGTCCGAATTGGCCGGGTCCATCTGGTAGGTTTCCTTGCTGCTTTTGCCTAGGTTCGCCGCCGAGCCGACCGCATCGCGGAACGGGCCGTAGAAGGCCGAGGCGTATTTGGCCGAATAGGCCAGGATGAGGGTATGGATGTGGTTGTCGCGGTCAAAGGCCGCGCGGATCGCGCCGATGCGGCCATCCATCATGTCGGACGGGGCGACCATGTCGGCGCCGGCGTCGGCATGGCACAGCGCCTGGCGGATCAATGCCGCGACGGTTTCCTCGTTCATCACGTAGCCGTGCTCGTCGATCAGGCCATCCTGGCCGTGGCTGGTGTACGGATCGAGCGCGACGTCGGTGATGATGCCCAGCTGCGGAAAGCGCTCCTTCAGCGCGCGCACCACGCGCGGCACCAGACCCATGCGGTTCCAGGCTTCTTCGGCGCCCGCGGTTTTCAGCGCGGGTTCGATGACCGGGAACAGCGCCAGTGCCGGAATGCCCAGTTTCACGGCTTCCTCGGCCGTGGCGTAGAGATGGTCGAGCGACTGGCGCACCACGCCGGGCATCGAGGCGATCGGTTCGATGCGGTCGCGGCCGTCCAGAACGAAAACCGGCAGGATCAGATCGTCCGGCGTGAGCCGGTTTTCGCGCATCAGGCGGCGGGAAAAATCATGGCGGCGCATGCGGCGCAAGCGGGTGGCGGGAAAACGGCGGTTGAAGGTCATGGGCGTGGGTTGCAGGAATGGGCGAATAGCTGCCATTTTAGCGCCGGCTGGGCTAGTCTGAAGCGAGAATATTCCCGAATGGACGAATCATGTCGCTGGCCTACTCCTCAATGCTGCCCTTGGGCGCTGCCCTGCCCGAATTTACCTTGCCGGATGGTGACGGCAACGCGTTCAGCCTGACGAGCCTCGCCGGGCAAAAAGGCTTGTTCGTGATCTTTATCTGCAACCATTGCCCGTACGTGCTGCATATCAACCCGGCACTGGCGCCGCTCGGCACGGAGCTGGCCGAGCAGGGCATCGGCATGGTGGCTATTTCCAGCAACGACATCACGCGCTATCCGGAAGACGCGCCGGAGCGCATGGCTGAGTTCGCCCGCGACAACGGTTATACCTTTCCCTATCTGTACGATGCCGACCAATCTGCGGCCAAAGCCTTTCATGCGGCCTGTACGCCCGATCTGTTCCTGTTCGATGCCGGGCTGAAACTGGTTTACCGCGGGCGCTTCGATGCCACGCGTCCGAATCAGGGACAGATCGCCACCGGTGCCGATCTGAAGCATGCCGTTGCTACGCTGTTGGCTGGTAAGCCGCCGCTGGCGCAGCAATTGCCCAGCGCCGGGTGCAGCATCAAGTGGTTGGATAATTCGTAGAAAGCTGTGGCTGTATCGTGAAATGAGTTCACTCGCCCGAGTTGCGCAAGGTTCTGCGATTTTGGCGCGGACGGCCAAAGAGCTCGCGAAGTTCCTCTTTGGTTTGCTCAAGGCAAGCGCGCCGCTCATCAGGAAGCTGGTTCCCCGCGCGGTTGATGTAGAAGTTGAGCATCGACAT
This sequence comes from Pseudomonadota bacterium, assembly GCA_018261735.1. Lineage (GTDB taxonomy): Bacteria > Pseudomonadota > Gammaproteobacteria > Burkholderiales > Chitinibacteraceae > Formivibrio. Next base: position 91,387 of record JAGTRM010000001.1, on the reverse strand, counting down.
GGCGGACCGGAACGGGCCGGCCTTGCGTCGCTGGCTGGCTTCGGCGGAGGCTTTCAGCGATTCGGCGATCGCCCGCGGGTTGTCCCATGTGAACACGCCGAAGGCAAGGTCCAGCGCATTGCTGTGCCGGGTTACAGCCTGGGACCACTGCGGCTTACCGGACGGAGGCGCGGATTTCGGTGATCTGCCCATGACGGTGCGGCCCAATGAATAAATAGGAACTGGCAAGAACAGATTCATTAGACAAGAATGCCGTTCACCTGATCCAGGTGAACGGCATTGCGGGATGAACGGTCTTTTTTAGTACGCGAAGGGCGTCAGGCCGCCTGACTGATGAAGGTTTCGAAGTTGGTGTTGAGCGTGGTGTAGATTTCGCGCAATTGGCTGTCCAGTTCGCTCGCTTGCGCGGAAAGTTGCCTGTCGATTTCTTCCAGTTCGCGGATGCGGTCTTCCAGCGTATCGGTAGCCTTGTGGATGCGCTTGATGCTTTCCAGCCGGCGGCGCAGCTGCATCTGGTGCTCGCGCACCTGCGTTTCCATCGGGGCCATCACGGTCTTGAGCCAGTTTTCCACGTCACGGTTGGCCACTTCGAACACATAGACCACGCGGCTGGCGACGATTTCGAAGAACTTGCGCGTGATGCGGCCCTGGCTGGTGGTGAGCAGGTTGCCGACGGTGTTGAAGTGCTCGCGGAAGGTTTTCTCCAGCCGGGTGAGCTCCTTGTGGTACTTGAGCGTGGAAAACGGCGGTGGCGTGACGCGGCCCAAGCCGTGCTCCTCGCTGAATTTCTGGTACATAGCGGACATCATGGCCTGGATTTCCGTAACCTGCTCCGCTGATTTGCTGATCGAGGCGTTGGTATCCTGGAAGAAGCGATCCATGATCGCGCGCAGCCCGCTGGCGCCGAAGGTGAAAAAGGTTTTTTCCATGTCGGTGCGGATGCGGACGATTTCGTTGTTCAGCGCCTCGCGCCCCAGTAGGGCGTAAAGCTTGTTGGTTTGCTGGCTGAACACGCTGCGCAGGGCCTGGAAGCGCACCAGCCCTTGTTCGAATTGCTGTTTGTCGATCTGCACTTTTTGCATCATCTGCGCGATCACGTCCTGGTTCTTGCCGCGCAGGCCGGTCAGCTCGGCCAATTGCTCGCCGATGCTGGCGCGCCGCGCGCTCAGGATGCTGCGGATCGACATGACAATGTCTTCGATCTCGTTGTGCGAGGTATCGCGCACGATATCCTGCTTGCCCGGCAGCAGGTCTTCCGACAGCGCGCGCTCCAGGGCGTTCAGACGCGATTTTTCCAGCAGCGCATCGTCCTGCTGTACCTTGGCCACCAGCGCCTTTTGTGCGGAAACCGGGTAGATGTGCTCGGTCGGCACGCTGAGCAAGGCCGAAGTGGTCTGGATCTGCTTCTGGATTTCCGCCTCGATCTGCGCCGCGCTTTTCAGGTCGTCCCACATACCGTCGATCTTGTTCAGCACGACCAGCCTGCCGCGACGACCGGACTGGCCGCGGGCGATGTGATTGCGCCAGACTTCGATGTCGGATTTGGTCACGCCGGTATCGGCAGCCAGGATGAACAGGATGGCGTGTGCGTTGGGCAGCAGGTTGAGCGTCAGTTCCGGTTCGGTACCGATGGCGTTCAGCCCCGGCGTGTCCAGAATCACTAGGCCCTGTTCCAGCAGCGGGTGCGGGAAATTGATGACCGCATGGCGCCAGCAGGGAATTTCCACCTCGCCGCCTGCAGCAGCGATTACCTGGTCCTGGTCGTTTTCGTCGAACAGGCCGTATTGCTTGGCGCTCTCCAGCGAGACTTTGCGGGTCTTGCCGATCTCCTGGAAGGTGGCCTGGATCGAATCGGGGTTGTCCAGATCAAGCGGGAAGACTTTCCATTCGTCCTGATAGCGGCGGTATTCCTGGGTGGAAGTATCGCTGGCGCGGGTTTCGATCGGCAGCAGTTTCAGCGAAGGTGGCTGGCCTGCGTCGTACAGCAGTTCGGTCGGGCACATCGTGGTGCGCCCGGCGCTGGAAGGCAGGATACGCTGGCCGAAGTGAGCGAAGAACAATGCGTTGATCAGCTCCGATTTGCCGCGCGAGAACTCGGCCACGAAGGCGATGTTGAGTTTGTCTTCGCGCAGCTTTTCCGTGAGGCTCTGGATGCGCAACGCGGTCTGGGCGTCTTCCAGATCCTGCTCGGCCAGCCAGCGCGACAGGCGGGTGATGGAGCGGGTCACATTGCCGCGCCAGGTGCTGTAGGCCTGGAATTCCGCGACCAGGTGATCGTTGGCCGCAATGGCGTCCTGATGCAGGTAATCGGCGATCATGCAGGTTCCTTTTCTAAGACTGCTTAGCGGTATCCGCCCAAGGGGATGATTCTAAACCAGATTGTTCTAAGTGTGGCGAAAGCCCGGCGCCACTCAATGTTGGCAATTGGAGCACCAATAGGTTGCGCGTTGGCCCTGGCGTGCAGTCAGAATAATGGCGCCGCACTGGCGGCAGGGCTGCCCGGCGCGCCCGTAGACGAAGTTGTTGATGGTGAAGTAGCCGGCCTTGCCGTCGCTGTCCACGTAATCGCGCAAGGTGCTGCCGCCGGCGCTGATCGATTCTTCCAGAACTTCCCGGATGCAGCGGGTCAGCCTGCCGGTTTCTTCCGGAGCGAGCGAGCGGGCAGGGCGCTGCGGCAGGATGCCGGCGCGGAACAGGGCCTCCGAGGCATAAATGTTGCCGACGCCGACCACGACATGCTGGTCCATGATGGCCATTTTGATGGCCGTGTTCTTGTTGGCCAGCGCGCGGGCCAGCGTGTCCGGCGTGAACGCGGCCGAGAGCGGTTCCGGGCCGAGCGCGCGCAGCAACGGATGCTGTTCGGGGGCGTCCGCTGTCCAGAGAAAGGCGCCGAAACGGCGCGGATCGCGGTAGCGCAGACGCAAGCCGCCGTCGAACAGTAGATCGATATGCTCGTGCTTTTCCGGTGGAAACGCCTCGGTCAGTACCCTCAGGCTGCCGGACATGCCCAGGTGGACAATCAGGGTGCCGCGTTCGAAAACAAACAGCAGATATTTGGCGCGGCGGCGGATTTCTTGCAAGGACTGCCCCGCGATCAGCGCGGCAAGATTCTCCGGCACCGGCCAGCGCAGCCGGCCATTGCGCACGGTGGCACCGCTGGCGATGGTGCCGGTCAGACGCGTGGCGATGCCCCGGCGCGTGGTTTCGACTTCGGGAAGTTCCGGCATGCTGTTGTCTCGCGATGAATCATGGTCTGGGCAAGAAGAGAGTTTACCTAGGCTCTGTTCGTACTTGCAGAAATACTGTGAACAGGCCCTAATATGGTTCTTATCCATTTATTTTTTCCGGAAACCGCGATGTTTCTTCGCTCAAGCGTCTTGTTGCTGGTCTCTGTCCTGCTGGGCGGCTGTGCCGCGCTGCAATCCCGGACTGTTCCTGTTGTGGCCGAGACAGAACAACCGCAGGAGGAGGTCGCACCGCGCGAAGAGGGGTGGCGCACGGAAGACTTGCCTCGCATTGATCTTTCCGCCGAATTGTTGATCCGTTTTCTGGCCGGCGACATCGCGGCGCAGCGCGATCAACCGGACTTGGCGGCGAAAAGCTGGTTCGATCTTGCACAGCGCACGCGCGATCCGCGCGCGGCGCGGCGGGCGGTTGAGTTGTCGCTGAACGCAGGGCAGATGGCGATGGCGCAGGACGCGGCCCAAATCTGGGTCGAGGCTGCCCCGCAGTCCTTGCTGGCCAAGCAATTGCTGGTCTCCCTGCTGATCAGGGCCAACCGGCTGGCGGAAGTCGAGGCGTATGTTCCCGGTTTCCTGAAGGCGCCGCCGCGTGAACTGGCGGATTTTTTTATGCAGCTCCACCTGTTATGGGATCGCAAGGCTGAACCGGCGCAGGTTGCCAAGCTGACCCTGTTGCTGACTGCCGGCCAGGACAAGCTGCCCGAGGCCCGCTTTGCCCGTGCCGTGATGCATGCGAGCCAGGCGCGCGAAGCGGCGGCGATCGTCGAGCTCAATGAAGCCCTGATACTGCGCCCGTGGTGGGAGCAGGCGGTGCTGTACAAGGTGCAGTTGCTGGCGCAGCGCACCCCGCCCGATGCGGCTTTCGCCTTCCTGCGCGATGCGATCGACAAGAATCCGATGCAACAGGTTTATCCCCTGACCCTGGCCCGCTTGCTGAACGAAGCCAACCGTCCGGCAGAGGCTCGCGCCGCGTATGAGGCGATACTGGCGCGCCAGCCCGACCAGATCGAGGCGCTGGTGGGCGTGGGCCTGCTGGCCTTGCAGGCGCGCGATTTTGAGGTTGCGCATCAAATGTTTAGCTCGGCACTGGGGCGCGGAGCGAAAAATCCCAACCTGTTGCGTTATTACCTCGGACAGATCGAAGAAGAGCGCCATCGCCTGCGCGAGGCGCTGGGCTGGTATCGCCAGGTGGGCGGAGACAATGCGCGCAGCGCACAGCAACGCATTCCGCGCGTGCTGGCCAAGCTGGGCGAGCAAGAGGCGGCACTGCGGGCGCTGGCAGACTTCCCCGCGCTTTCCAATGCGGAAAAAATCGAAAAGATCCAGATCGAAGGTCAAGTCTGGCGCGAGCTGAAGCAACCGGTGCGCGGAATCGAAGTCTTGACGAAGGGGATTGCCCAGTTCCCGGATGCGGTTGATCTCTACTATGACCGTTCGCTGATGGCCGAGCAGTTGAATGACCTGGCCGCCGGCGAGGCCGATTTACGCCATGTGCTGAAAATCCAGCCTGGCAACGTGATGGCGCTCAATGCGCTGGGGTATATGCTGGCCAATCACACCGACCGGCTGGCCGAGGCGGAAAAACTGCTCGAACAGGCCATTGCCGGCGAGCCGGACAATCCCGTCATTATCGATAGCCTGGGCTGGCTGCGCTTCCGGCAAGGGCGCCTGAAAGATGCGGCTGGCTTGCTGGAGAAGGCATACGCACAGTTGCCGGATCCGGAAATCGCTGCGCATTACGCCGAGGTGCTCTGGCAATCCGGCGACAGGAAGAAGGCGCGTGGCGTGCTGGAGGCCGCGCTTCAACTCGATCCGGAAAATGAAATCGTGCTGGAAACGCGCAAACGGCTGGGACTGTGACGTGATCAGAGCCCTGGTTTTCCTGATGGCGCTGCTGCTGGCTGGGTGTGCCGGCATGAAGCTGCCGCCCGCGCCCCAGGATGGATTTTCGGCCAGCGGGCGCGTCATCATTCGTTCCGGCAGCGAATCGCACTACGCCAATTTCGGCTGGCAGGCCGAGCCGCAGACCGATCGTCTTTCGCTGGGCAACCCGCTGGGGCAGACCCTGGCGGAGCTTGAAATCCACTACCTCGACAGCATTCCCTCGTATGCGGTCCTGTACGATGCCGATGGCCGGGCGCAGGAAGGCGCGCCGGAGGCGCTGTTGCTCGATGCCACAGGCATGCGTTTGCCGGTGGCGGGCTTGCGCTGGTGGCTGCAGGGCGTGGCCGCACCGGGCACCGCCAGCAGCCGCGCAACGGCGGATGGCCAGCTGATCGAGCAAGATGGCTGGCGTATCCTGGCGAGCGATTTTTCAGAAACCCAACCGGTACGGCGCGGGCCGCGCAAAATCGAATTGACCCGCGGCGAAGTCAGCGTGCGTATCGTGATCTCGGAATGGCAATGGCAGACTTTATCCCCGCCCTGAATGACGCCGGTTTTTCCGGCTTTCCTGCGCCCGCAAAACTCAATCTTTTCCTGCATGTGATCGGCCGCCGCTCGGATGGCTACCACCTGCTGCAGTCGGTTTTTCAGCTGATCGATGCGCACGATACGGTCTGGCTGAAGACGGATGCGAGCGGTGACATTGTGCGCGAAAATCCGCTGCCCGGCGTGCCGGCGCAAAGCGATCTGATCTGGCGCGCGGCCCGGTTGCTGCAGGAACACACCGGCTGCAGGCTGGGCGTTACGCTGGATCTGGACAAGCGCCTGCCGATGGGGGGCGGCGTGGGCGGCGGCAGCTCGGATGCGGCGACGGTGCTGCTCGCGCTGAACCGGCTCTGGAAGCTGGAGCTGCCGCGCAGCGAGCTGATGGCGCTGGGTTTGCAGCTGGGCGCCGATGTGCCGTTTTTCATTTATGGCCGCAACGCGTTTGTCGAAGGCATCGGCGAAATCATGACGCCGATCGAGACCGGCGAGTGCTGGTTTGCCGTGCTCCATCCGCAGGTTCATGTGCCGACGCCGGACATTTTTCGCGATCCGGACTTGACACGCGATACGCCGCCTATTACAGTGCGCGGCCTCGCAACTGCCTCCACACGTAATGACTTGGAAGCAGTAGCGTGCCGGCAGCATCCTTTGATTGCCGAGAGCATAAACTGGTTGAACCACTATGCTCCCGCAAGGATGACCGGCTCCGGTAGCTGTGTTTTTGCACGATTCGCTTCACAAGAAGATGCTGCTCGTGTAATATCCCGGCTTCCTGATTTCTGGCACGGTTTTACGGCTAGTGCCATGAGTCAACACCCGTTGCAAGGATTTGCCGGCGGTTAATGTTGGCAGGTTCGTTAGGGGAGTCGCCAAGTTGGTTAAGGCATCGGATTTTGATTCCGACATGCGAAGGTTCGAATCCTTCCTCCCCTGCCAAATTCAAAAGAAAAGCGTGTAATGGCGATTACACGCTTTTCGTTTTTTCAGGATTGGGAAATGGCTTACGACAACCTAATGATCGTCACCGGCAACGCTAACCCGCGGCTTGCTGAAAGTGTCGTCAAACACCTCGATATTTCTCTCGGTCGCGCTACGGTGGGCCGTTTTTCCGATGGCGAGGTGACGGTTGAGTTGCTCGAAAACGTTCGCGGCCGCGATGTTTTCGTTCTGCAATCCACCTGCTCCCCGACCAATGACAACCTGATGGAAATCCTGCTGATGGTCGATGCGCTCAAACGCGCTTCCGCCAGTCGGATTACCGCCGCGATTCCCTATTTCGGCTATGCCCGCCAGGATCGCCGCCCGCGTTCGGCGCGCGTGCCGATCTCGGCCAAGGTGGTGGCCAACATGCTGACGGTGGCCGGTGTCGATCGCGTGCTGACCGTCGATGTGCATGCCGACCAGATCCAGGGCTTCTTCGATATTCCCGTGGACAACATCTACTCCACGCCGGTGCTGCTGGCCGATCTGCGCGCCAAGCAATACGAAGACCTGATGGTGGTTTCCCCGGACGTCGGCGGCGTGCTGCGTGCCCGCGCCATGGCCAAGCAACTCGGTGTGGACATGGCGATCATCGACAAGCGCCGCCCCAAGGCCAATGTTTCCGAAGTGATGCACATCATCGGTGACGTGAAAGACCGCACCTGCCTGATCGTTGATGACATGATCGATACCGCCAACACGCTGTGCAAGGCCGCCGAAGCGCTGAAGAAGTTCGGTGCCAAGCGCGTGCTGGCTTATGCGACCCATGCGGTGTTTTCCGGTGCCGCGGTCGAGCGCATCATGCAATCCGATCTGGATGAAGTGGTGGTGACCGACACGGTTCCGCTGTCCGAGGCCGCGCTGGCATCCGGGCGCATCCGTTGCGTATCGATCGCCGGCCTGCTGGCCGAGACCATGCGCAGGATCAATAACGAAGAATCGGTTTCTTCGCTGTTCGTTGACTGAGAAATTTCGGCTGGCCGTTCTGCGGCCGGCCTGATGGTGCATCGCCTGGTCGCGGGCGGTGCTTTTTTACTGCGCGAAAACCGCGCAATCTGGAGCTAAGTAAAATGACTTTTGAAATTCAAGCACAGAGCCGTGCAGCACAGGGCACCGGAGCGAGCCGCCGCCTGCGCAAGACCGGCCAACTCCCGGCGATCGTTTACGGTGGCAACAAAGAGCCGCTGGTGATCACCCTCGATCACAACAGCATGTACTACACCCTGCAAGACGAAGCCTTCCATACCGCGCTGGTCAAGCTGGTGGTTGATGGTGCCGCTGCCGAGCAAGTGCTGTTGCGCGCAGTGCAATACCACCCGTTCAAGCAACAAATTCTGCATATCGACTTCCAGCGTGTTGACGACAACACCAAGGTGGAACTGAAGGTTCCGCTGCACTTCACCAACGCCGATTCCGGTCTGGGCGTGAAGCTGCAAGGCGGTTCGATCAGCCACATCCTGAACGAAGTGCTGGTGCGTTGCGTTGCGACCAAGCTGCCGGAATTCATCGAAGTGGATCTGGGCAATCTGGCCGTGGGCAACACCTCGGTTCACCTGTCCGACATCAAGCTGCCGGAAGGCGTTGAAATCATGTCGCTGGTGCGTGGCGGCGATCTGGCTGTTGCCATGCTCGTCGGCGCCAAGGCTGCTGCTGCCGAATAAGCAAAGCTTCTGCCCCGCAAAAACCCGCCTGGTGCAAACCGGCGGGTTTTTTGTCGCGTGCGCCCGGCATGGGGCGCACTCCTGCGAGTGCAAGCGTAGGGGGTGAAACGCGTAGCGCTGCGCACCGAATCGGCGGTTCAAATGATCAACGAGGCCAGTGAAGCGTTGTTCGGCGTGCGCAAATCAGGATTTGCACACCCTGCCGGGCTTACCTTGCGACAAGAAAGACCCAGCCGCTAACATCGGACTCGCGATTAACGATGGCCTGAGAGCGAACCAAGCAACGTGGCTGAAGTTTCGAGAAGTCGCCCAAATTTCTCGGATGTTCGGCATATGCAACTACGCGGTGCTCTTGAACGAAGACCAAAACGTTAATTCCATCGCTCCCCGCGATGGATGTCTTTGATTCCGCGTCCCACTTGAAGCCCAAAACTTGCTCGGCACTTTGGTTGGTTGAGTATGGCGACAGGATACAGACGCGCTCCCACGAAGCCGGCCCAACAGCAGACAAATCAATTGGTGCAGTTTGGCTGGCCTTGAATTGCTTTGTGATCTGCTCGCTGATACTCGTGCTGGCGCCTGAGCACCCGAGCATTAGCAAAAATGGCAACAAGAGGAGCGAGGGTTGTTTCATAAGCTCGTAGGGGCGAATAGCAAAGCGTATTCGCCAAATTATGGTATGCCAAAGATGCGTGCGATTACGCAACGCTAATCGCACCTACGGCCGTTTAAAACACCCTCGGCGTCTGGATCATAGAAAACCGAACCGCTTCTTTGTAACATTGATGCGCTTGATATTTACAACGTCGTTGAGGTTCTTTTTACCCATAAGTGACAGCAGTTCGTCTGTCCCTTTCCGGAGCTTCAGGTTCATTTCTTCTTCATAAAGCGGCACCACGGAATAAAAGTAAATTTCCTTATCGGCATTGATCGAAAGTTTGTTAAACCCTTCTGGGACCGAAACAGATGGCAACACAATCGAGCCACAAAGTGCCGTGTTTGGCGCGTAAGGTTCAGGTGGGTCACCGTTAGGAACCGTATGACCGAAGCCCAGCCAAGTGTTGTATTTGTGTGGGAGCCTAGCAAGTTGCTTAAGCAGGCGAACGGGCCAATACCACGACTCATCTTTGAACGAGTCTTCGTCGATTTTCCAATCAGGTGGAAGCGAAACCATTAGCTCCAAATATTTTGGAACACTTGCACCCTCTGGCGTAGCCATCGGCAAATCACTCATTCCTGATGTAACAAAGCGAACGAATGGAAATTGATTGTTCGGCTTTACCCAATGAACATCAATGTGAACTGTATCAGAAACGATTTCATGAAAGACAGTTTCGACTTTTCCAAGATGCGCTTCGATGTGGTCAGAGATTTCCTGAATACACTCCTCACCCTGCGGCGGTTGCCACTCGGTGGATTCGCTGTGTCTGTAAATAGGCTGTCCAGCCATTGAAACAATTTTGTTTTCGCTAGTCGGCACGGATATCTCCTGAAGACGCCCAACGTTTGAAAACAGCCGCCCGCTTTAGCGGGTCGGCTGCATTGACTTGTTAGCTGCTGGTTTGCGCACGTAAATCTCTATGCAAAGGCGATAATACTTTGCCAAGGCATTTGATTGATTTGTTGCTGCTGGTGCGAACCAAGATATTGCCGCATCAAAGGCAGAAATGAAGCATAGAAAGTCTACCGCGGCTATGGATTTGTAGAAGTTTATGGGTTGCCCGTAGTCTTGGTCCGAGTATGCGCCATGCAATATGCCATTGCGATTTGTATTGTCTTCTTGGGGATATTTTTCTGAATTTATATATAGATTTGATTTAGAGAACTCAATAAAGGAATCCATCATTGCCTCTATCTCACTAACTGCACCGATGTTATTTTTCTTTGATCTGTTCTTACACTCAGTAGCTAGATTTAAGAATGTATCTTTAATGTATTTGTGTTCGACTCCTCTACGGTAGGCTAGCATTCTGCCAGCGCCTTCAATGACTGGCATTAGGCCTGAAACGGCAACATGCCCCAAGCCAGAGAAGTGAGCCTCTACGGACTCGGAGATTATTTCTTGGAAATCGGAAATGTAAGGAGTGACGGGGTAGCGCTCACAAACCATTGAAGCTAAGTGTTCGGCATTATATATGGATGCCAAATGCTGCTCTAAATCAGTTTGCTTGACGTTGGCTCCTTTTGACTTTATATCTCCCCCGATTTTGCTAAGGATTCCCATCGGGATGTATGGAGGAATGAACCAGCCAACGCTATTAAATATAGTTTTATAGAATTCCATTTCCTACTTCTCTGTAGCAGCTAACGTATATTCGACCTCACCCCTTGAAGCCTGACCCGGCGAGCCGTGAGGCTTAATCCGGGCTGTGCCGCGGCAAGCGCTTTTTCCGTCGGGAGGGCTGGATTATAAAAACCTGATCCTGCCACGAAAATTACCCCGGTGAAACGGATTGAGCAAAAAGCCCGGGCTTCTTGATCAGACGCGGGATCGCTTGCGTTTTTTGCATTACAGCATCCGTACCATGAAGGCCAAGCTCGAATTGTGTTCAGGCGGCGCCTGACCATTGGCTGCTTTGATCGACTCGGGGTGCCCCGACTCTCATAAGCTCAACTTCTCGAACCGCCCGGTGCAGAGCTCCCCCTATGCCGATCGCTGCGGGGTGCATTTCTTGCTTGGGGAAAAGTGCGTACTATATGGTAATGAATATGACTCGCATCCTTCTCATCAACGACACCCCGATGCATACCGGCCGGCTGGCCGAATCGCTGACCGCGGCAGGCTATCTGGTCGTGGCCGAGGTACAAGCGGCGATCGATCTGCCGCGGGCAGTAGAGCAATACCGGCCGGACGTGATCATCGTCGATGCCGAATCGCCCTCGCGCGATGCGCTGGAGCAGTTGTGCGCGGTGAATGCGGCCGCGCCGCGCCCGATCGTGATGTTCACGGAGGAGCGCGACCAGACGGTGATCCGGGCGGCGGTTCAGGCCGGGGTGACGGCCTACGTGGTCGACGGGCTGTCGCCGTCGCGCCTGCAGCCCTTGCTCGATGTGGCGATCACGCGTTTCCAGGAAGAGCAGCAGTTGCGCAGCAAGCTTGAAAGCACCGAGCGCCAGCTCGCCGAGCGCAAGCTGGTGGAAAAGGCCAAGGGCATCCTGATCGACAAGCGCGGCATGACCGAAGAAGCCGCTTACCAGCTGTTGCGCAAGACGGCGATGGAACGCGGCCAGCGCATCGGTGAAGTTGCGCGCAACCTGATCGACGCCAGCAAGCTGCTCGGTTAGCCAGAATCCAGGGCGCAACCCGCGCCAGCCACCCCTGTTCTTGTTTTGCCCCGTCGCAGTGCCATTTGCTCCCGTTTTGCGCCATGCGAGTGCAACTTTGTTGCCTGAGTGCGAATGATTGTCGTTGCAGGGCGATATTTTGCGTTGAATCAACTATTGGCACGCTCCTTGCTCAGTATTGAGCCAAACCCGGTGCCAACGGCGGCAACGGAGTCAAAGGTTCCGGATTGCCAATGGCGGTAATCCGGAAAAAGGACAAAGGCGTCCCTCCTCGCTGCATTGCGGGGTCGGACGCCTTTTATTTTGCTCAAAGGGGACGCCATCATGAACGAAATGCCACATCAGCCCGGTGCCGAGGAATGCAATGCGCGCCGCAACTTTCTGAAATCTTCCCTGCTGGCGGTCAGCGCCGGTTCGTTGCTGTGGGGCTTGCCGGATGGCAGCCATTCCAGCGCCTGGGCCGCCGGGAGCGATGCGCCGGAAAAGAAGGATCTCAAGCTGGGCTTTATCCCGCTGACCGATTGCGCGCCGCTGGTCGTGGCCGTGGCGATGGGGTTCGACAAGAAATACGGCCTCAACATCACCCTTTCCAAGGAAGCTTCCTGGGCTGGCATCCGCGACAAGCTGGTCAACGGCGAACTCGATGCGGCGCATGTGCTGTATGGCCTGATCTACGGCGTGCAGATGGGGATCGGCGGGCCGAAGAAAGACATGGCGGTGCTGCTGACGCTGAACAACAACGGCCAGGCGATCACGCTTTCCAACGATCTGCGCGACAAGAAAAAAGTCACCGATGGCGCCAGCCTCGCCAAGCTGATCAAGGCCGAGCCCAAGGAATACACCTTTGCACAGACTTTCCCGACCGGCACGCATGCGATGTGGCTCAACTACTGGCTGGCCAGCATCGGCGTGAATCCGGTTTCCGAGGTGAAAGTCATCGTGGTGCCGCCGCCGCAGATGGTCGCCAACATGAAGGTCGACAACATGGAAGGCTACTGCGTGGGCGAGCCGTGGAACGCGCGCGCGATCAGCGAAAACATCGGCTTCACCGCAGTCACCAGCCAGGAAATCTGGACCGACCACCCGGAAAAGGTGCTGGCGACCACCGACGAATTCACCAAGAAATATCCGAACACCAGCCGCGCGCTGATCATGGCGATCCTGGAAGCCTGCCGCTTTATCGACGCGACGGCCAACCGCAAGAAGGTTGCCGCGCTGATCGCCGAGAAATCCTACGTCAACGCGCCGGTCGACGTGATCGAAGGCCGCTTCCTCGGGCATTACGAGAATGGTCTGGGCAAGAAGTGGGAAGACCCGAACTACATGAAATTCTTCAACGACGGCAAGGTGACCTTCCCCTATCTTTCCGACGGCATGTGGTTCCTCACCCAGCACAAGCGCTGGGGCATGCTGAAGACCGATCCCGACTATCTGGCCGTGGCCAAGCAGGTCAACAAGATCGATCTCTATACCCAGGCCGCCAGCGCGCTGAAGATCGCCGTGCCGAAAGACCCGATGCGCAAGAGCACCCTGATCGACGGCGTGGTCTGGGATGGCAAGGACCCGGCCAAGTACGCAGCAGGATTCAAGATCAAGGCTTGATCGAAGGAACGGCGGGCAGGCCAGCCTGCCCGCCTGTCCGTCAAATAATACGGAGATACTATGATGAAACCCATCATCGAAACCCAGGTAATGCGTGCGGTCGAGGCCGTTCCTGCCGCGATGCTGCGTGAAGCCCGCCTGGCCCGCGTCCGTGAGTGGATCATGGCCGTGGTGCCACCGGTCCTGGGCCTGCTGGTTTTTGCCGCCATCTGGCAGGCCGTCTCGCTGCAAAACAAGGCCATCCCCGGCCCGCTGCCGGTGTGGGATGCCGCTGTCGCGCTGTTTTCCAAACCGTTCTATGTCAACGGCCCGAATGACCAGGGCATCGGCTGGAATATCCTGAGCTCGCTCCAGCGCGTGGGGCTGGGCTTTGGCTTGGCGGCGCTGATCGGCATTCCGGCAGGCTTCATCATCGGCCGCTTCAAGTTTATCGCCGCCATGCTCGCGCCGATCATCAGCCTGCTGCGCCCGGTCTCGCCCTTGGCCTGGCTGCCGATCGGCCTGCTGGTGTTCAAATCGGCCAATCCGGCTTCGATCTGGGTGATTTTCATCTCCAGCATCTGGCCGATCATCCTCAACACCGCCGCCGGCGTATCGCAGGTGCCGCAGGATTACCTGAACGTGGCACGCGTGCTCAACCTGTCGGAAAGCAAGATCATCACCAAGGTGCTGTTCCCGGCCGTGCTGCCGCACCTCTTGACTGGCATCCGCCTGTCGATCGGCGTGGCCTGGCTGGTGATCGTCGCCGCGGAAATGCTCACCGGCGGGGTCGGGATCGGCTTCTGGGTCTGGGATGAATGGAACAACCTGAACGTGGCGCACATCATCATCGCCATTTTTGTGGTCGGCATTGTCGGCCTGCTGCTGGAGCAAGCGCTGATCAAGCTTGCCAGCTTCTTCGATTACCAATGAGGGGCTCATCATGAACGCCGCCACTGTCAGCCAATTGCACGACACCCGTTTTGTCGAACTCAGCCGGGTCAACAAGGCCTTTGCCACCAAGAAAGGCGTCTTCCTGGCCGTGCAGGATGTAAACCTCTCGATCAAGAAGGGCGAGTTCGTTTCGATCATCGGCCATTCGGGCTGCGGCAAATCCACCGTGCTCAACCTGATCGCCGGCCTGCTCGATGCCTCCAGCGGCACGCTGATCTGCAACGGCCGCGAGATCGCCGGCCCGGGACCGGAGCGCTCGGTGGTGTTCCAGAACCACAGCCTGCTTCCGTGGCTGACCTGCTTCGGCAACATCTACCTCGCGGTCGAGCAGGTCTTCGGCAAGAAAGAAGGCAAGGAGCGCTTGAAGCAACGCACGCATGCTGCGCTGGAACTCGTCGGGCTGGCCCATGCCGCGGACAAGCGGCCGAACGAAGTCTCCGGCGGCATGAAGCAGCGCGTCGGCATCGCCCGTGCGCTGGCGATGGAACCCAAGGTGCTGCTGATGGACGAGCCTTTCGGTGCGCTCGATGCACTGACCCGTGCGCACCTGCAGGACGAACTGATCCGCATCGTCGGCGAAACCGGCTCCACCGTGGTCATGGTCACGCATGATGTCGACGAAGCCGTGCTGCTGTCGGACCGCATCGTGATGATGACCAACGGCCCGGCGGCGACGGTGGGAGAAATCCTCGACGTGCCGATTCCGCGTCCGCGCAAACGCCTGGAGCTGGCCGATGATCCGGATTACGTCGCGGCGCGCAAGGCGGTGCTGGATTTCCTCTATCAGCGTCATGCGAGGCCCGCTGCCGCAGCCTGAGCGCCACGCATGAAAAAGCCGCTGCCCGAGGAATCTGGCAGCGGCTTTTTTTCAGGCAGAGAACGACAGGAAATCAGAACTTCCAGCTGGCCTGCACGCGCAATTCGCGCCCCGGTTCGGCATAACCCAGCACGTTGCTGGTGGTGCCGCTGGCGTAGAACGAGCTTTGGTCGTAATAGTATTTGTCGAACAGATTGCGGATGCTGAAGGTCAGGCGCGGACCTTTCTTGCCCTGCGGATCCCAGTTGGCATACAGGTCGTGGATGCCATAACCGGCCTTGCTGCCCTTCACGTTGCTGCTGTTGGCCACCGTGTATTCCACCGATTCGACAAAACGGCTGTTCCAGCCCAGCTCGATCTGGGCCGTGGGCGAGTAGGACAGCCCGGCGCTCCAGGTGCGCCCGGTGGCCACGCCCAGGTTCATGTCGCCATCGGACAACGCCCGGCCGTTGAGCTCGGGCTTGCTGTGCGCCACGCCGGCATTGATCCGGAATGGCCCGCTTTGCCAGGCGCCGCTCAGCTCGTAGCCCTTGGAGACGACCTTGCCCAGATTGTCGCGCACGCTGGACGAATTGATATCGATGTAATCGTCGATGGTCAGATGAAACACCGAACCCTTGAGGCTGAACGGCCCGCTGGCATAGTTGAAGCCCAGCTCGATATTGCGCGCGGTTTCTTCTTTCAGATCGCTGGCGTTGGGCCGCGCCGAGCCCAGGTGCAGCATGAACGATTCCATCAGGCCGACGCCGCGCACGGTGCGCGATGCGCCGGTGTAGAAGCCGAGCGCATCGGTGGCCTGCCAGTTCAGCTTGGCGCTCGGGCTGAAGCCGCTGCTGCTGAAGCTTTGACCCAGGCTGTCGTCGTAATCGTAACGGTCATATCGGGTGCCGGCGGTGACGCTCAGGCGTTGCCACAGCGGCAATGTGCCCTCGACGAACAGGCCCTTCACGTCGGATTCCTCCCGGCCGCTGGCGCTGGTCAGCTTGTACGCGTTCAGCGTGCGGGCTTCCTGGGTCTGGTAGTTCAGGCCGTAGCGGATTTCCGCCTCGCCGATCTTGGAGGTGAGCTTGGTGTTCACCCCGCGCCCCTCGACTTCCTCGCCCCAGCGCCAGTCATCCGGCGAGCCGGTCATGGCAAAAGCGCCGTTGTTGGTGCGCCAGTTGGTGGTCTTGTTGCGGTAGGCGACCACTTCGGCAGCCGGGCCGCCGGCACGGCCGTCGTAGCGGTAGGTGGCGGTGAAGTTGTCCTGGTCCAGTTCCTGCTCCATCGGCGCGAGGCTGCGCGAGAAAAGGGTCATGTTGTTGCGCAGGAAGCGCAGGCCCTCGTCCTGCAAGGTGTTGTAACCGAGCGAGAGGCTGTGGCCGTCGAAAGGACGCCAGTTCAGCTTGGCCAGCAGGCTGTCCTGCGTGCTGGCGGTATTGGCGTATTCATGTCCGCTGCCGTCCTTGTAGTTCTCCTTTTCCTGCCGGCTGCCGGAAACCAGGAAATCAAAGGCTTCCAGCGGCTTGGCGTAGGCGGTGGCACCGGCTTTCCAGCCCTTGTTGCTGGAATATTCGCCGCTGAGGATGCCGCCGACCTTTTCCCCGGCTTCCAGCAGATCGCCGGCATCCTTGGTGGTCATGCGGATCGCGCCGGCCAGCGCGCCCGGACCGCTGCTCGGCAGCGCGGCGCCCTTGTCGATTTCGACCGACTTGATCAGGTCCGGGTCGACCAGCATGCGGCCCTGATGGTGGAACACGTTGCCACCCTGGCTCGCGCCATCGAGCGTCTTGCCGAGCATCGTGTCCTCGATGCCGCGCACGTAGATTTTCTGCGCGCTGGATAGTCCGCCACCGCCGACGTTCACGCCCAGTTCATCCTGGAAAACATCGCGCACATCGCGCGCGGCCTTGCGTTCCAGCTTGTCGGCGTCGATGGTGATGCCCGATTCGGTCTGGCTTTGTGCCGTGACCTGCACTTCGGGCAGCGTGGCGTCGGCGGCCAGTGCCAGGCCTGGCTGGAACAGCGAGGCGACGGCAAGACCGATCAGGGATTTTTTGCAGAGGGTGATTGAAGGATATTGCATGGGTATACCTGGTGTTGAGTGGGTGGGTTAACAAAGGAGTGAAAAGGTCAGGGCGCGCTGTCGAGCACGAAGCGCACGCTGTGGTTGAGCGTTTGCGGCAGCACCGAGATGTGGTTTTCGCCGGGCATGAGCCAGAAGTCGCTGCGCAAGCCCTGTGCGCGCAAGGGTTGCAGGCGTTCCGCTATCGCACGCGCGTCTTCCACCATGTGGTTTTTTTCGTCCGCGCCGACGATGATCCGCAACTCGGGCTTGATCGCGAGCGCCGCCAGCTTTGCCGGGAAGGCTTTTTCATCGGCCAGGGTCGACTGGTTTCCCCACCACAGCGAGGGGCTGCTGGCGATGTAATAGCGGAAGGCTTGCGGCTGCTGGAACAGCACCTGCAGCACGAAGCGCCCGCCGAGCGAATGGCCGGTCAGCGCCTGGCGCTGGCGGTCGACGGGAAAGCGCGCTTCGATCTGCGGCTTGAGCTCGTTCTGGATGAACGCGAGGAAGGTGCCAGCACCGCCCACGGCCGACGGTGTCTTGCCGCCCTTGGTGGGCAGGTAGTGCGCCGGTGTCGGCGGCGTGAGGTCCAGGTAGCGGCGGTCGGTATCGAACGGCTCGTCGGTCGGGTAGCCGATGCCGACCACGATGGCCGGGCCAAAGCCGTGCGGCGGGCGGGTTTGCAGGCTCACCGTCTGCGCCAGCGTGGCGAACGTGGCATTGCCATCGAGCGCATAGATCACCGGGTAGCCCTTGGGCGGCGCCGGCTGTGCGGGCCGGGCGATATAGATGCGGTAAGGCTGGCCATTGCTGACGGCTTGGGTGTCGTACACCTCGGTTTGTGGCAGGGCATACGGGCGCGGCGTATCGCCGGCGCGAACCGAGAGGGGGGCGAGGGCCAGCAGGGCGGGCAGCAGGATGCGGACCCAGTTCGGGAAGCGTGTCATGGCAGAACTCCGGGAAAGGAAGACCCGCGCCGGTAAATGCCGGGCGGGTCGGGGGCGGGAACGGTCAGAAGCGGGTGGTCAGCGCCAGGTAGTAACGACGGCCGTCCTCGTTGTAATCCGAACTGTTGGCGCGCTCGATCGTCTTGTCGGTGATGTTCAGCACGCCGGCGCGGACGGTGATGTTTTTCTGGAGGTCGTAACTGCTGCTCACGTCAAAGCTGACGTAGCCGCCTTTCTTGACCAGGTTGGTGCCGGAACTCGGGACGCTGATGTATTGCTCGCCGGTGAGTTTGCCGGTCAGCGCCAGCGCGAGTTTTTCGTTGAACTGCCAGTCGAGCGTGCTGTTGGCGCTGTGGCGCGGGCGGTAGACCAGCGGCAACGGCTTGCTGCCGCTCAGGTTGGTGGCATCCAGATAGGTGTAGTTGTTGAGCCAGGAAACCTCCTTGCCGAGCTTGGCCGAGAAGGCCAGCTCGACGCCCTTGGTGCGCACCTTGTTGATATTCTGGTACTTGAATACCGGGCGGCCATCGGTCAGGAAGCCGACGAAGTTGGAGTAGGTCGGGGCCAGCGTCTTGTTGCTGGTGCGGCTGGTGATGTCGATCATGTCCTTGATATCGTTGCGGAACACGGTGGCGCCGGCCGACCAGGCGCGCGCATCGTACTGCACGCCGAGTTCCTCGCTGGTGCTGGTTTCGGGCTTCAGATCTTTCGAGCCGATGATGAAGCAGCCGGTGGTGGCGCTGCCGCAAGAAACCGAACCCCAGTTCGGGCTGTTCTGCAACAGCGTGGGCGCGCGAAACGCCTTGGCCCAGCCGCCCTTGAAGGTCAGCCCCTCGGTGGCGTGGTAGACCAGGTAGGCACGCGGGCTGTGGTGGGCACCGAAGTTCTCGTGGTGGTCCATGCGGTTGCCCAGCGTCAGCTTCAGGTTGTCCCGCAGGCTGATTTCATCCTCGACGAACAGCGCATACTGGCTGACCGACGTGGTCGGGTCCTGGCCGTAACTGGTCGAGCCGGGCCAGCCGGAGAGATTGGCCGGGTCTTCCAACTTCTGGTAACGCGTTTCTGCGCCGAAAGTCAGCAACTGTTCGCGCAGGAAATCGACCGGCAGCGAAATCTTGCCGTCGAGGCTGGCGTTGGTGGCCTTGCTCGGGTTGATCGCGCCGGACACATTGCCGGTCAGGTTCTCGATCTGGTCGGCGGCGAGCTTGATTTCGGTGTTGCCAAAACCCCAGCGGCCCTTGTGCGCGACCGAAATCGCCTTGCGTTCGATCTGCTGGTCGCTGTGGTTGCGCTGGCTGCTGCCCACGTCGAGCTCGATATCCTGGTTGCCGGCGGGCGCCCAGTTCAGCGTGGCATTGACCGACTTGTTGCGGTTGTCCGGGAAGCCGGCCTGGGCGGAAGGGTTGACGCTGCCGTCGGCTTCGCGGTGATCGTAGCTGCCGTAGAGCTTCAGCCCCAGCGTATCGGCGATCAGCGGGCCGGCCACATAGAAGCCGGTGCGATAGCTGTCGCCCGCATCGCGGTTTTCCTGGTAGGTGTATTCGCCGGTCACCGAACCTTGCCAGGTCTTGCCGACCTTGCGCGTGATGATGTTGATCACGCCGCCCATCGCATCCGAGCCATACAGCGAGGACATCGGTCCGCGCACGACTTCGATGCGCTCGATGCCATCGACCGGCACCCAGCCGGTGTCGTAATCGTTGCCGCGGAACACCGCCGAGGTGCTGTCGACGCGCTTGCCGTCGATCAGGAGCAGCACGTAGGCGCTGTCCAGCCCGCGAATCTGCACGGTGCGCTGGTTGCCCGAACCCTTGAGCGTAACGCCTTCCACGGTCGACAGAATCTGGGTCAGATCGCTGACCGGTTTTTTCTGCAGATCTTCGGCGCTGATCACGCTGATGCTGGCCGGCGCATCTTTCAGCGCCTGTGCCTGGGCCGAAGCGGTGACGACCAGGGTTTCGAGCGTGGTTTCAGTGGTATCGGCAGCATGGGCAGTACCTGCGATCAGACTGGCGCCGAGCAGGATGGCGAGTGGCCTCGCGGCAAATGGCACGCGGACAAGGCGGCGTGTGGACATGATTAGAACTCCCTCGTTTTTATCGGTATGCAGCGGGCGGTTTGCAGTACAGTTGCCTGTTGCAGATGAGATTGATTCTCATTGGTCGGCAAGATTAGCCGGGAAGATTTTTCCGGGCAAGCCAGAAACCGGGCGTTTGCGCGAATGAATGGCGCGCACAAACAAAAAAATTCTTTTCGCAAAAAACAGCACAGGAATGCGGTTCGGCTGCGCTCTGGCGGGCCGGAATCGGGGCTTTGCCGAACCGGGCGGTTCTTTGATTTTGATCAATTGACAATGATTCTCATTAACAAGTACAGTCGGCCCGGTCTTGAACGCACCTGGCATCGTTAATGAAATCTGGCTCGAAACAGGCCGTGCTGGCGCGCTGGATGCGGCCGGTGCATGTGTACTGCTCGCTGTTCATGCTGGCGGCCATGCTGTTTTTCACCCTGACGGGGCTGACGCTGAACCACCGCGAATGGCTGCCTGCCGCGCCGCAGGTGCAGGTACGGGAAGTCGTGCTGCCGGCCGAGCTGGCAGCCGGCGAGCGCTGGCAGAAAAACCCGCAACAGATGGGGCGCGAGGCCTGGCGCTGGCTGGAAAAAACTCAGGATCTCACCGGCATCGAGCTGCGTTATGACTGGTCCGACGACGGCGTGATGCTGATCGATGCCAAGCGAGCGGGCGGCTACGTGCTGGCCGAAGTGCGCGTGAATGAAGGCGTCGCGGTCATCGAAAACCACCGCAAGGGGTTTTTCGCCACGCTGAACGATCTGCACATGGGGCGCTACAGCCCGGCGCTGTGGCGCGGCTTCATCGATTTTTTCGCCGTGCTCATGCTGTTGTTCACGCTGAGCGGGCTTTATCTGGTGGTTCCGCAGCGCAAGCGCCGCACCCGCCTGCTCGGTCTGGCGGCCGCGGGCGGCGTGCTGCTGCTTGGGCTGCACTGGTTCGCAATCTGAAAATTGGCTGGGGAAATACGTGTTGAAACGAATGCAATGGAGCATGGCGGCCTGGCTGCTGGGATTCGCCGCGTTGGCGCAGGCCGATGTCAGCGTGCGCTTTGATCTGCCGGCCAAGGAGGGCAGCCTCTACGCCCGGCCCTATGTGGCGGTCTGGGTCGAAACATCCACTGGCGAGCCTGTGCAGACGCTGGTGGTTTGGCATCGGCAGACCGACTGGCTCAAGGACTTGCCGCGCTGGTGGCGCAAGATCGGCCGCAGCGGCGATTACGCGCTCGATGCCGTGGCCGGCGCCACGCGCCAGCCCGGCGGTTATCAGGTGGTGTGGAACGGCCGCAATCGCGCCGGCCAGCCGGTGCCGCCCGGAAAATACGTGGTGCAGCTGGAAGCCGCGCGCGAGCACGGCAACCGCAGTCTGATCAGCATCCCGATCGAGCTGGGCAAGACTGCCCAGCGCTATACCCACCCCGCGGCCGAGGAAATCGGCCCGGTGCAGATCCAGACCGGAGCCCAGCCATGAAACACTTGATTCGATATGCATGCGCCGTGCTGGCGCTGACCGCCGCGAGCTGGGCACAGGCGCATCCGGTGTGGATGCTGCCGTCCGAATTCAATGTGTCGTCGGACGAGCCATGGTGGATCACCGTCGACGCCAGCGTCTCGCACAGCGTGTTCCATCCGGACGGCCCGATCGGGCTCGATACGTTGCGGCTCTTCAACCCGAAGGGCGAGCGCCTGCCGTCCGCCAGCGTGAGCCGGGGCCAGCGCCGCTCGGTGTTCGATCTGCAACTGGGCGAGCAGGGCACTTATCTCGCCGAGCTGCGCCTGCCCACGCGCCATGTCACGACTTACCAGCAGGGCGCGCGCAACACGGTGCGGCGTATGCTCGGCACCAGGCAGGAATTGCAGAGCCAGATTCCGGCCGGCGCGCGCGAGGTGAAAACCACGGCCTATAACATCGTCAGCCGGTTTTATGTCACGCGCAAGGCACCGACCCGCGCCTTGCTGACACCGACCGGCCAGGGCCTCGAGCTGCTGCCGGTCACCCATCCGGCCGATATCGTGGTCGGCGAAGCGGCGGTCTTCCGCCTGACGCGCGACGGCAAGCCGCTGGCGGGCGCCGAGGCCGAGCTGGTGCCGCATGGCACCTACTACCGCAACGAGCGGCGCCAGACCGTGCTGAAGACCGATGCGGCCGGCGAAATCCGCTTCGTTCCCACGCAGATGGGCCCGTATCTCTTGACCGTATCGGTCGAGACGACCAGCACCAATCCATTGATCGATGCCGAATCGGCGCTGTTCTACCTGAGTTTCGAGGCGCAGGGGCAATGAGGCCGGCACTGCTGGGCGCGGCCTTGTTGGCGGGGCTCGTCGCCGGGGCAGCGCAGGCGCACACGCCGATGCTCGATTGCCGGATGGACGGGCGCGAGATCGTCTGCTCGCCGGGTTTCAGCGATGGTTCGGCCGCGCCGGGAATGGAAGTGCGCGTTTATAGCTATGCCGACGAAATCCTGCAAAAGGGCGTGGCGGACGGCCAGTCGCGGGTGCGCTTTGTCCGCCCCCAGGGCGAGTTCTATATCCGTTTCGATCCCGGGCACGAAGCACCGGCCGAGTTTGACCATGCCGATTTGCCGCCGGCGGCAGGCCGGTGACGTGATGCCTGCCGCATCCGACATCGCCTTGCTGAGTGCCAAAACGATCAACGCACGCTGGCAACCTGCGTTTGGAGATTACTGCCTGGCGGGCGCCGGAGCGGATGACGACACGGCGCTGATGCAGGGGCGGATGGCGCTGTTCCGGATCCGCCCCGGCTTTTACCTCTACAGCGCAGACTGGATCCATTTGCAGGACATGACTTGCCAGGCGTTATTGCCGCCCGGCATCCGGATTATGCTGCGCTTGCAGGGCTGCGCCGAACTCACGCTCGATGGCGTACGCTTGTTGCCCGATGCCGCCGGCTGCGCGGGTGCCGTGTGCGCGCTGACAGCGCCCGCCTCCTTGGTGCGCCGGGCCCGGGCGCAAACCTGCGAGCGCCTGCTGGGGCTGGTGCTGATGCCCGCATGGCTGGAAGAAGCCGGCTTGCTGCGGGCAGGTTCGCAGACCGGCTGGGCGTGGCATCCGGCGTGTCGATCCTGGCAGCCCTCGGCGCGGACGGCTACGCTCGCCAATCAGCTGCTGCGCTATGGCGGCGAGCCTTGTCCGCTGCAGCAACTCCAGATCGAGAGCAAGGCGCTGGAACTCGTGACCGAGGCCCTCGATTTCCTCGATCTCGACCAGACCGGAACCGCCGGCCTGCGCCCGGATGAATTCCGCCGGGTGAGCCGGTTGAAGGCTTTTCTCGACAGCGGCGAGGCCGACCGGCTCGATTTGCCGGCGATCGCGCAGTATGCCGGCTGCAACGCCAATACCCTGCAGCAATGGTTTCGCCAGGCCTATGGCCAGACGATTTTCGATTACCTGCGCGAATCCCGCCTGCGGCGCGCGGCGCGCCTGCTGGAGCAGGACGGCATCAGCGTGGCGCAGGCGGCCGAGGTGGCGGGGTATACCAGCCAGGGCAATTTCTCGACCGCGTTCCGGCGCTGTTTCGGGATCTGCCCCAAGCAATTGCGTTGCAAGGTATGAATTTCACCGCGTGGGTCAAAGGAGCTGCCTTTCAAATTTTCGTGGGGTGATTGGATCCACCGCTTTCGAGCGGGCGTGGTGCAAATCCACCTGTTTGGTACCGTTTTGGTGCAGGCCCCTCCGTCCCCGAGGGGCATTTTTTTGCCTGCAGGTATTGCGGGTACCGTTTGCGGTGGGATCGGTCATCGCTTGCTGTTGCATTCCATTCGGGTGGAAATGCGTGTTTGACCCTGCAGCGCGCCGTTCTGAGCTGGGTGGGCCGCAATGCATTGCAAACAATTCTCAATCTCTGGCACGAGGTTTGCTTTGAATCGAGCCAAGTGAGTCCAAAGTCGGGCTTGCGCTTTGTGTGCCCGCGAGAGGTGCACGATTCAAAGACAAAGGCGTCTGGATGCTTGTTTCGCACAAGCGTTCCGGCGCCTTTTTGCATTCTGGAGAACACGATGAACAAGAGCTTCTGGCAGGCCGGGCATTCCCCCACTCTGCTGTCTGCCTTCCTGTATTTCGACCTGAGCTTTATGGTCTGGTATCTGCTTGGGCCGCTGGCCGTGCTGATCGCCACCGACCTGCATCTGGACGCCCAGCAACGCGGCATGATGGTGGCCACGCCGACGCTGGCCGGCGCGGTGCTGCGCCTGCTGTTCGGCATGCTGGTCGACCGGATAGGCCCGAAAAAGGCCGGCTTGATCGCGCAGGCCATCGTGCTGGTGGGGCTGGCTGCCGCCTGGCAGATCGGCGTGCACAGCTATGGTCAGGTGTTGTTGCTCGGTTTGTGTCTGGGCGTGGCGGGTGCGGCGTTTGCCATTGCCTTGCCGCTGGCTTCGCGCTGGTATCCGCCCGAGCATCAGGGCAAGGCGCTCGGCATTGCCGGCGCGGGCAATTCGGGCACGGTGTTCGCCGCGCTATTCGCCCCGGCGCTGGCGATCGGCTGGGGCTGGCAGAACGTGTTCGGCATGTCGCTGATTCCGCTCGGTGTGGCTTTCCTGGTTTTCCTGGTATGGGCCAAGGATGCGCCCAATGCGCCGCCGGCCAAATCGCTGAACCAGTACCTGAAGGCGCTCGGCGATGCCGATGCCTGGTGGTTCATGTTCTTCTATTGCGTGACTTTCGGCGGTTTCCTCGGACTGGCGAGTTCGCTGCCGAGCTTTTTCCACGACCAGTTCGGCATGGCGCCGAAAATGGCCGGTTTCGCCACCGCCGCCTGCGTGCTGGCCGGTTCGGTGATGCGCCCCGTCGGCGGCATGATTGCCGACCGCATCGGCGGGATCAAGAGCCTGCTGGTGATGTATACGGTCGCGGCTGTCTGTATTGCCGGCGTGGGTATCGGTCTGGGCGCGCTGCTGACCATCGTGCTCTTCATCGGCGCGATGCTGGCGCTGGGCGCGGGCAATGGGTCGGTGTTCCAGCTGGTGCCGCAGCGCTTTGCCAAGGAAATCGGCGTGATGACCGGCCTGATCGGCATGGCCGGCGGCATTGGCGGCTTCCTGCTCGCGGCAGGGCTGGGCATGGTGAAGCAGCACACCGGCAGCTACCAGCTGGGCTTGTGGGTGTTCGCAGGGCTGGCGCTGTTTGCCTGGGTGGGACTGGCGCGGGTGAAGCACCGCTGGCGCACGACCTGGGGTTCGGCGACCGTCACCACGGCGCGGGTCTAATCTGAGGTTATGAGCACCCAGACCATTCACTGGGGCGGCCACAGCCACCCCGGCCAGAAACGCCGCAACGAAGATGCCTGGCAGGCGATCCAGCCTGCCCCGCCTTTGCCGGCGAGCCTGGGCGCGCTGTTCCTGCTCGCCGACGGCGTGAGCGATTGCGCCGACGGCGAACTGGCGGCCAGGAGCACGGTGCGTGCGCTGGCCGCCGATTACTATGCCGCGCCGGCCACCTGGTCGGCTACGCAAACGCTGCAGGGCTTGCTCGCCGCGCAAAACCGCTGGTTGCGCGCGCAGCTGCATCAACCGCTGCTGACCACAATCGCGGTGCTAGCGTTGCGCGGCCACCGATTTACGCTGGCCAGCGTCGGCGATACCCGCGTCTATCTGCTGCGCGGGGGCGAATTGCGCCAGCTCAGCGTCGACCACAACTGGACCCAGCCCGGCTGGCAGCATGTGTTGAAGCGTGCGGTCGGGCTCGATGCGCATCTGGTGCCCGATTTTGCCGACGGCGAGTTGCAGGTGGGCGACCGTTTTCTGCTGGCTTGTGACGGCGTGTGGCAGCCGCTCGGCGATGCCGTCCTGCGCCAGTTGCTGGGCGATTTCCCCGATCCTCAAGCCGCCAGCGAGGCGCTGATCCGCAATGCGCTGGCCGCCGGCGGCGAGGACAACGCCACCGCGATCGTGGTCGACATCGCCGGCTTGCCCGATCGTGCGCTGGAAGACGATTTCGCCAGCATGGCCGCGTTGCCGCTGCCGCCCAAACTAAAAAGCGGCGACACGCTCGACGACCTGACCATCGACGGCATCCTGCACGAAGCGCGCGGCAGTCTGCTATACCGCGTGCACAGTGCGGCAGGCGAGCGCTGGCTCCTGAAAACGCTGCCGCCGCGCTCCGAAGACGACGAATTGGCGCGCCAGGCGCTGATGGTCGAGGAATGGCTGCTTGGCCGCATGGCCAGCCATTATTTCCCCGAGATCGGCCAACACAGCGAGCGCAGCCATCTCTATTTGCTGATCCGCGAATACGAAGGGGCGACGCTCGCCGCGCGCCATGCGCGCAAGGAGGCCTGGAGCGTGCCGTCCGGCGTGCAGATCGGCTTGCGATTGCTGCGTGCGTTGGGGCTCTTGCACCGCAAGAATGTGCTGCACCGCGATATCAAGCCCGAGAATATCCACCTGGCCGACGATGGCCGCCTGCGCCTGCTCGACTTCGGCGCGGCCTGCTGCCCGGGGCTGACCGACGACGGCGCGACCACGCAACCGGGAACGCCGAGCTTCATGGCGCCCGAACTTTTTGCCGGCCAGCCAGCCAGCGCGCAATCCGATCTGTATGCCGCCGGTGTCACGCTCTACTGGCTGTTTACCGGGCATTACCCCTACGGCGAAATTGAAGCCTTCCAGCGCCCGCGATTTGGCGAGCCGATCCCGCCCACCCGCCACCGCCCGGATTTGCCGGCCTGGCTGGAAAACCTGCTGCTGAAAGCTGTGGCGCGCGATCCGGCACAGCGTTTCGAGACTGCCGAGGAGTTCGTGCATGCGCTGGAAATGGGTGAGCGCGATCCGGTTGCGCGGCGCCATGTGCCGCTGATCGAGCGCGAACCGCTGAAGTTCTGGCAATACCTGGCGTTGATTGCGATCGTGCTGGATCTGGTGCTGCTGTATCTGTTGCTGCTCAAGGGATAAACACGCAGATCCGTGCAGGCCGGACAAGCGAAGCGCCTTCCGGCGCTCAATGTTTTTACCCCCAAATCAATTGTCGGATGGCGCCTTCGGCTTATCCAACCTACGCCGGGTTACGCGTTGCTCAAGGGATAAACACGCAGATCCGTGTAGGCCGGAAAAGCGAAGCGCCTTCCGGCGTTTAGTGATATTCCAACAGCCATCGCACCGCGCTCCACCATGCCCCGCCTCAGTGCATTCACGCCCTGCCACAGTGCGCCAGATCCAGGCGCTGCGAGAGACGGTCCGCCAAGATATTGATTCAATTGAGAATCATTATCTGGCACAAGGTTTGCTTCAGATTAAACAAATCCTGCGGCAATGGCGCTGCAGACATCGAAGGTCAACCCAACGGCGGGTGGCATCTTCAAACAGGACAAAGGCGTCCGTGGTGGATCGAAAGATTGCACCCCGGGCGCTTTTTTTATCCCTGCCGGCAAAGATCGGCAGGAGAGCAGAACCAGGAGATACCGATGCAAAAGCCCAAATTAGTCTTGATCGGCAACGGCATGGCCGGGGTGCGGACATTGGAAGAGCTGTACAAGCTCAAGCCCGACATGTACGACGTGACCGTCTTCGGCGCCGAACCTCATCCAAACTACAACCGCATCCTGCTCTCGCCGGTGCTGGCCGGCGAGCAGACCGTGCAGGACATCATCCTGAACGATCTGGACTGGTACGCCGAGCACAACATCACGCTGCACCTGAACAAGAAGGTGGTGAAGATCGACCGCGTGAACCGCAAGGTGATTGCCGAAGATGGCACCGAAGCGCCATACGACCGTTTGCTGCTCGCCACCGGCTCCAACCCGTTCATCCTGCCGGTGCCGGGCAAGGACCTGCCGGGCGTGATCACCTACCGCGACATCTACGATACCGAACAGATGATCGAGGCGGCCAAGGTGCACAAGCACGCGGTTGTGATCGGCGGCGGCCTGCTGGGTCTGGAAGCGGCCAACGGCCTGATGCTGCGCGGCATGGACGTGACCGTCGTGCATCTGGGCGAGTGGCTGCTGGAGCGCCAACTCGACAAGACCGCCGGCAAGCTGCTGCAAAAGTCGCTCGAAGATCGCGGGCTCAAGTTCCTGCTGATGAAACAGACCGCCGAATTGGTGGCGGGTGAATCGGGCCGCGTGGCGAGCGTAAAGTTCAAGGATGGCGAGGCGATTCCGGCCGATCTGGTGGTGATGGCTGTCGGCATCCGCCCGAATTACGAGCTGGCCGAATCGGCCGGCTTGCACTGCAACCGCGGCATCGTGGTCAACGACACGCTGCAAACGTTCGATCCGAAGATCTACGCGATCGGCGAATGCGTGAACCACCGTGGCGTTGCCTACGGCCTCGTCGCGCCGCTGTTCGAAATGGCCAAGGTCGCGGCCAACCATCTGGCCAGCTACGGCATCGGTACCTACAAGGGTTCGATCCTCTCGACCAAGCTGAAGGTCACCGGCATCGATCTGTTTTCTGCCGGCAACTTCATGGGCGGCGACGATACCGAGGACATTATCCTCTCCGATCCGTACGGCGGCGTTTACAAGCGCCTGGTGGTGCAGGGCGACAAGCTGGTCGGCGCCTGCCTGTACGGCGATACCGCCGACGGCGCGTGGTACTTCAAACTGATCCGCGAAGGCAAGGCGATCCACGAGCTTCGCGACCGGCTGATGTTCGGCGAATCGGAAGTTGGCGATACCGGGCACCAGGGCCACAACAAGGCCGCCGCGATGGCCGATAGCGACGAAGTCTGCGGCTGCAACGGCATCACCAAGGGCACCATCGTGCAGGCGATCAAGGAAAAGGGCCTGTTCACGGTCGATGACGTGAAGAAGTGCACCAAGGCTTCGGGCTCGTGCGGTTCGTGCAAGGGGCTGGTCGAACAGATCCTGATCAATACGCTCGGCACCTCGTTCCAGGCCGCGCCGAAGGACAAGGCGATCTGCGGGTGCACCGACCACGGTCACGAAGCGATCCGCAAGGCGATCCGCGACCAGCACCTGACCAGCATTCCCGACACGATGAAAGCGCTGGAATGGCGCACGCCGAACGGCTGTGCCACCTGCCGCCCGGCGCTGAACTACTACCTGATCTCGACCTGGCCGAAGGAAGCCAAGGACGACCCGCAAAGCCGCTTCATCAACGAACGCGCGCACGGCAACATCCAGAAGGACGGCACGTTCTCGGTGATTCCGCAGATGAAGGGCGGCGTGACCAACTCGAGCGAGCTGCGCCGCATCGCCGACGTGGCCGACAAGTACGCGATCCCGATGATGAAAGTCACCGGCGGCCAGCGCATCGACCTGCTGGGCGTGAAGAAGGAAGACCTGGTGCATGTCTGGGCCGACCTCGGCATGAACTCCGGCCACGCCTACGGCAAGTCGATCCGCACGGTGAAGACCTGCGTCGGCAGCGAATTCTGCCGCTTCGGCACGCAGAACAGCACGCAGATGGGCATCGACCTGGAAACCATGCTCGCGAACATGTGGTCGCCGCACAAGGTGAAACTCGCAGTATCGGGTTGCCCGCGCAACTGCGCCGAATCGGGCATCAAGGATGTGGGCGTGATCGGCGTCGATTCGGGCTGGGAAATCTACGTCGCCGGCAACGGCGGCATCAAGACCGAAGTCGCGCAGTTCTTCGTCAAGGTGAAAACCGCCGAGGAAGTGAAGGAATACAGCGGGGCTTTCCTGCAACTTTACCGTGAGGAAGGTTTCTATCTGGAACGCACGGTGCACTACATCCATCGCGTGGGGCTGGAATACGTGAAGGGCAAGGTTGTCGCCGACGAGGCCAACCGCAAGGCGCTGTACGAGCGGCTGCTGTTCTCGCTCGAAGGCTTGCCCGATCCGTGGCAGGCACGTATCGACGGTGCACAGAAACACGAATTCAAGATGCTGGAGGTGGTGTGATGAGCGAATTCAAGAAGATCTGCAAGCTGGAAGAGATTCCGCAACTGGGCAGCCGCGTGGTGAAGTGCAAGAACGGCAACGATATCGCGATCTTCCGCAATGCCGAGGACAAGGTGTTCGCGCTGACCGACAAGTGTCCGCACAAGGGCGGGCCGCTGTCGCAGGGCATTGTCTACGGCGAGACCGTGGCCTGCCCGCTGCATGGCTGGCAGATCGGGCTGGATACGGGCGAGGCGGCAGCACCGGATGTCGGGTGCACGAATCGGCATGCGGTGAAGGTCGAGGGTGGCGAGGTTTATCTGGAGTTGTAAGGCTGTGCTTGCTTGCTCGCACCCGGATGATTTTATGCGCCTGACGGCGCGGGTGTTTGAGTGCCGGTTCCGCCCGGCGGGCAGGGAGGGGAACTTGTCTCGCCAAGCCCCCCTCCACCCCCAAGGCGACCCCGCTGCCACGCCCTTCGGGTTCCCTTGCGCTTCTCGAAGATCGTGGCGGCTGCGGAACTCGCCCTGCGGGCTCAAACAGTCCTCGCCGAAACCCCACGATCTTCTGCGATGCTCGGCGTGGCAAGGGGAGGGGTGTTCTGAGTCGGCGTGATTGGATTGCGACAGTGAGCAAAGACCATCCCAATTCGCAGCATGGATAAAAGAGGGACTGCGACCGACGCAGGGCAGCGCGGAGCGCCGGCCGTTGGGGGCTGCTTTCTTTGGATACTTTCTTTGCAGAAGCAAAGAAAGTATCACGCCAAGCCGGGCGGGACCGGCACCCAAATGCGCGCCGCAGGCGCTAAACAGACCCCAGCTTTTCTGTGTGCAGAAAAGCTCCAAATTCAACGGTGAACACGATGACCACTACCATCCGCTCCACCTGCTGCTACTGCGGCGTCGGCTGCGGCGTGCTGATCGAAACCGACGGCCAGAAGGTCATCGGCATCCAGGGCGATCCGCAGCACCCGGCCAACTTCGGCCGGCTGTGCACCAAGGGCATGACGTTGCCGCTGACCGCCAGCCACGATGGCCGCCTGCTGCATCCGGAAATGCGGCTGTCGCGCGAAGAAAAACGCCAGCCGGTGGGCTGGGATGCGGCGCTCGACCATGTCGCCGACAAATTCGCGCAGATCATCGCCGAGCACGGCCCGGATGCGGTCGCGTTCTACCTTTCCGGCCAGTTGCTGACCGAGGACTACTACGTCTTCAACAAGCTCGCCAAGGGGCTGATCGGCACGGCCAATATCGATACCAACTCGCGCCTTTGCATGTCGAGCGCGGTGACCGGCTACAAGAAGGCCTTCGGCGTCGATGGCCCGCCCTGCAGCTACGAAGACCTCGAACTCGCCGATACCGTGCTGTTCGCCGGATCGAACATGGCCTACGCCCACCCGGTGCTGTTCCGCCGCCTCGAAGCCGCCAAGGCCGCGCGCCCGGAAACGCGCTGGATCGTGATCGACCCGCGTCGCACCGATACCGCCGCACTGGCCGACCTGCACCTGGCGATCCAGCCCGGCACCGACGTGGCGCTGTTCAACGGCATGCTGCACTACCTGATCTGGGAAGACCGGCTCGACCACGAACTGATCGCGCAGCACACCGAAGGCTTCAGCGAACTCAGGAAACTCGTGCGCGAATACACGCCAAAAATGGCGGCGGAAATCTGCGGCATTCCCGAGGCCGATCTCGTCACGGCGGCCGAATGGTTTGCCGACGCCAAGGGCGCGCTGTCGCTCTACTGTATGGGGCTGAACCAGTCGAGCCACGGCACCGACAAGAACGTGGCGCTGATCAACCTGCACCTGGCGACTGGCCAGCTCGGCCGCCCCGGCGCCGGGCCGTTCTCGCTGACCGGCCAGCCCAATGCGATGGGCGGACGCGAAGTCGGCGGCATGGCGACGATGCTCGCCAGCCACCGCGATCTGGAAAATACCGCGCACCGCGCCGATCTGGCGCAAGTCTGGGGCATCGATGCCAACCACCTGCCGATGCAGCGCGGCAAGACCGCGGTCGAGCTGTTCGATGCGATCAAGGCTGGTGAAATCAAGGCGGTGTGGATCGCGTGTACCAACCCCGCACACTCGATGCCGGATATCGGCAGCGTACGCGCGGCGCTGGAAACCGCCGAGCTCGTCGTGCTGCAGGAAGTGTTTACGGATACCGACACGATGGCGTTCGCCGACGTGGTATTGCCGGCGACGACCTGGGGCGAGAAGGAAGGCACGGTGACCAATACCGAGCGCCGCATCTCGCGCGTGCGCCCGGCCGTTGCCGCCGTGGGCGAGGCGAAGGGCGACTGGTGGATTGCGACGCAATTCGCGCAGAAACTGCAGGCCCGGCTGCAACCGCACGCCCCGGCACTGTTCGATTTCGCCACGCCCGAGGCCGTGTTCAACGACTACCGCGCGACCACTGCCGGGCGCGATCTCGACATCACCGGGCTGAGTTACGCGCTGCTCGAAGACAAGCCGCAGCAATGGCCGCTGCCTGCGGGTTCGAGCGAAGGCACGTCGCGTCTCTACACCGATCACGTCTACCAGACCGCATCGGGCAAGGCGCAGTTCAACGCGGTGAAATATCTGCCGGTGGCCGAAGCCGTGAGCTCGCGCTATCCGTTCCGCCTGCTGACCGGGCGGCTCCGCGACCAGTGGCACGGCATGAGCCGCACCGGGCGCGTGCCGCAACTGTTCGAACACACGCCGGAAGCGCGGCTTGGCATGCATGCGGACGACATGAGCCGGCGCAACCTGAAGGACGGCGATCTGGTGAAGCTGGAGAGCAAGCGCGGTCAGTTGATCGTCGCTGTCGAGGCGTCGCACGAGCTGCAATCGGGCAGCGTGTTCCTGCCGATGCACTGGAACGGCCAGTTCATGCAGGCTGGCGGCGCGAACGAAGTGACCATCGGCGCGGTCGACCCGTCCTCGTTCCAGCCCGAACTCAAGCATGCTGCGGTGCGCATCGAGAAAATCGATCTGCCGTGGACCTGCCTGATCGTGCGCGAAGGCAATGTCGAGAAACTGATGCACAGGCTGCGCCCGCTGCTCTCGCGCTGCCGCTGGGCGAGCCTCTCCCTGATCGGACGCGAGCATCCGATGATCGCATTGCGCGTCGCCGACCATGGCGCGCCGGAAGGCTGGTTCGACGAGATCGACGAGATCCTCGATTTCGAGCCCGGTCCGAACACGCTGCACTATCGGGACTCTCGGCGCGGCGTCGACAAGGTGGCGATGTGGTCAGACGATGGGCGTCTGATCGGGTTGAAGCTTGCCGGCGAAACCGCCGCGCAGGATTGGCTGCTGGCGCTGATGAAGCAGGGCGGGCAGTGGACCTGGCCGCGGCAGTGGGTTTTCCTGCCCAACGCCACGCCGCCATCCGGCGCGCCGGGCAAGGATCGCACCGTGTGCAACTGCCTCGGCGTGACCGAATCGGCGATCAAGGCGGAATTCGCCAAGGGCTGCGACCTGATTACCGTGCAGGACAAGCTCAAGTGCGGCACCTCGTGCGGATCGTGCATTCCGGAACTCAAACGGCTGGCTGCGGGATAAAACGAGCTCTCCACCGAATCCGTGATTCACGCTGGAAAGGTTTTTGTCGGGTTGCATCATCGGCGCCTGCGGTGCAAGCTCGGGGTTTTGCTTTTTAACTGATAAAAACATGACGACCCCGGACAACGATCTTTCCCGACTCTGGCAGTTGAAGAGCTTCACCGCGTTCTGGATCGCCCGTCTATTCACGATCAGCGGCTACCAGATGCTGTGCGTGGCGATCGGCTGGCACCTGTACGACATCACTGGCAGCGCGCTCGATCTGGGGCTGATCGGGTTGGTGCAATTCCTGCCGCGCGTGCTGTTCGTGCTGCCTGCCGGCGATGTCGCGGACCGTTTCGATCGTCGGCGCGTGGCGGCGATCATGCAGTTGTTGCAAGGCGTGGCCGCGTTTGCCATGCTGTTCGCCCTGATCCTGCCCGCCTACGCGCGCGATCTGATTTTTGTCGTCTCTTTCCTTGTGGGCGCGGCGCGGACTTTCGAGTTTCCGGCGAGCCAGGCCATGCTGCCGCGCGTCGTGCCGCGCGATCTGCTGCCCAGCGCCATTGCCCTGTCGTCCTCGGCGGTGCAGGTCGCTACGATCGCCGCGCCGGCGCTGGGCGGCCTGGTCTATGCACTAGGTACCAGCGTGGTGTACGTGCTCACCGGTGCGCTCTACCTGACCGCCAGCGTGCTGATGCTGCGGGTCAGCTTCATCGCGAGCGATGCCCCGATCGCCCCGCCGCAGAAAAGCGGGCTGAATACCCTGCTGGCGGGCGTGCGTTTCATCAAGAGCAAGCCGGCGATCCTGGGCGCGATCTCGCTCGACCTGTTCGCCGTGCTGCTCGGCGGTGCCACGGCCTTGCTGCCGATCTATGCCAAGGACATCCTGCATACCGGGCCGTGGGGGCTGGGTATCCTGCGCGCCGCGCCGGCAGTCGGCGCGCTGGCGATGGGCGCCTGGCTCGCGCGCAAACCGATCAAGAATCGGGTTGGCAAGACCATGTTCAGCGCAGTGGCCGTATTCGGCCTTGCCACCATCGTGTTCGGCGTGTCGACCTCCTTGCCGCTGTCGTTTGTCGCGCTGGCCGTGCTCGGCGCGTCCGACATGATCAGCATGGTGATCCGCGGCTCGTTCGTGCAGCTGGAAACGCCCGACGAGATGCGCGGGCGGGTCAGCGCGGTGAACTCGCTGTTCATCGGCGCGTCCAACCAGCTTGGCGAGTTCGAATCTGGCGTCGTCGCCGCCGCGCTCGGTCCGGTGTTGTCGGTCGTGACCGGCGGCGTGGGCACGCTGATCGTGGTCGGGCTGTGGATGAAGTGGTTTCCGCAGTTGGCGCAGCAGGACAAGATGCCGGGTAGTTAAAGCAGGACATTGAAGGATTAGCCTTGAAATGAACCCCAGCCTGATCGACCCCTTTGGCCGGCGCATCGACTACGTTCGCGTGTCGGTCACGGACCGTTGCGATCTGCGTTGCAGCTACTGCCTGCCCAAGGATGCGCACGGGTTTGAAACGCCCACCAACTGGCTGTCGTTCGACGAAATCACCCGGCTGATGGCGGCGTTTGTCGCGCTCGGCACGCGCCGCATCCGCCTGACCGGCGGCGAGCCGCTCACGCGCAAGCATCTGGCCGAACTCGTCGGCAACTTGGCCGCGCTGCCGGGCGTCGAGGATATCTCGCTCTCGACCAACGCGACCTTGCTCGCCGCGCAGGCTGCCGACCTGAAAGCCGCCGGCCTGCAGCGCCTGAACATCAGCCTCGACACGCTCGACCGGCAGAAATTCGCCCGCATCGTCGGGCGCGACGTGCTGCCGCAGGTGCTGGCCGGCATCGACGCGGCACAAGCGGCCGGCTTCGGGCGCATCAAGCTCAACGCGGTCGCGCTGCCGGATACCACGCCGGCCGAGATCGAGGCGCTGTTTGCCTATGCGATCGAGAACGAGCTGACGCTGCGCCTGATCGAGCCGATGCCGATGGGCGATACCGGTCGTGCGTCCAGTGGGGAAGGGTTGGAAAATTTGCGGCTGGATCTCGCCGGCAAGTTCGGTCTGGTGCCGAGCGCGGAGGAACTGGGCGGCGGGCCGGCGCGCTACTGGAAAACCGCCGACGGCCGCACACATCTCGGCTTTATCACGCCGATGTCGCAGCATTTCTGCGCCACCTGCAACCGCGTACGGCTCACCGTCGAAGGCGCGCTGTACCTGTGCCTGGGGCAGGAGGACAAGGCGGAATTTCGCGAACTGCTCAGAAGCGGCGCGGATGCGGACGAATTGCAGGCTGCGATCCGCGCGGCGATTGCGCT
The DNA here is from genome assembly GCA_018261735.1 of Pseudomonadota bacterium. Classification (GTDB taxonomy): domain Bacteria; phylum Pseudomonadota; class Gammaproteobacteria; order Burkholderiales; family Chitinibacteraceae; genus Formivibrio. The sequence continues at coordinate 55,712 of JAGTRM010000001.1, read as the reverse complement.
GAAACCCGAGCGCCACGAGTTCGTCGAACAACCCGCCAAGCTGATCCGCTTCATGGCGCGTACCGGCGGGTAGGGCATCGATTCCACGTTCTTGTTTTTTTGACGTTCTCTCGTGCCTGGTGAGGACGTACGTGCCGGATAGGGTTGACCCATCTGGCTACGGTGAATACGTGTTAACAAGCTCCCAGGAAAGCCACCAGCTTCTTATCGCAGAACTCCACATGATTTAGCAGCCAGTCCCGCAGCAAATTGAATACGACACTGTTCAAATCAATTTCACTGCGCGAATATCTGTGCTGCAAAGCCTGAATTTCCAGTGCCAGCCGTTCGTGTTTGGCAAGATGTGCGGAGTATTCGGGATAACGGTGTTGCCGCATCAGCTGCTCTTCGAGTGCGAAATGTTTGCTTGTGTGGCTGATAAGCTGCTCGATGGCATCCAGACTCATGGCGCGATCGGATCCGCATTCTACTGCGTGCGCGATTTTGTTCAGCAAAATGAGCAGCTGCCGATGATCTGCGTCGATCTGAGGGTGGCCGGTATCATGTTCGGCGGACCACGCCAAGGGCGCCATGCCGGCTCGGGTATGGATCATTTGGCCAGGGCCGATTTGAGTTCACGAATGATGGTCGTCAGCTTGTCTTGCAGATCGATCGCATTCGATTGGCTGTTGAGAATTTTGTCGAGCCCCTGTTTGATCGTGTTCGAGAAATAGGCTTCCTGCGCTTCCGACAATGCCACCGAGAGCAACACGCGATCGAATTGATCCATGGCTTCATCTACGGCGAGGCTGGTGTTGATCTGGCTTTGGCGCTGGTCGGCATCGATATCGCGCAGGGCATTGCTGATCCGGATGACGGTTTGTTCAATCGCCGTGCCGCGCCGGTTGGATTCCTGCATGGCGAGGATGCCCTGCAGCCTGACATTGGCCCCCTCTGCCAGCATGGCGAGGTGATCGCGCAGCCGGCCGCAACGATCGGCATCCCCGACGGGCATGTTGTTGACCAGCAGTGATACATGCTCATAAGTGATCGACATGCGGTTCTTGAACAGCATGATGCGTTCCATTTTGGCCATATGGTCAATCACGGATTCTTCCAGGGGCGTGGCCATACCTTGTTCTGTTTTGGTCAGCTTGCCATCGGGCGTGCGTATCTGGACTGCGCCTTGCAATTCGTAAAGCCTCAAGCCGGCTAACATGGCATCGACCAGGCTTTCGCAATTCAGGCAGGTGTTGAAGTTTTTCAGTACTTCCAGAAGCAGCCCCATTTCGCCCATGCTGGTCATGGCGGTCATTGCGGTCTGCGTGGCATCCTCAACCCGGGATTTAAGCTCGCCGCGCTGCTCCACCATGCTCAGCACATTCTGAATCTTGGTCCTGAATTCAACGGGGTTGAATGGTTTGGTCAGGTAATCTTCACCACCGGCTTCATACCCTTTCAGGCGGTCTTCAATCTGATCGTGCCCCGATAGAAAGATAACGGGCACGCCAGCGGTTGCTGCCATGGCCTTGAAGCGGCGGCAGGTTTCATATCCATCAATGCCCGGCATTTCCACATCGACCAGAATCAGGTTGGGGGTCCAGTGCTGGGCTGCCATCAGCGCATCATCGCCGGTTTCCACCGAGATTACATCGCAAAAGGCATCGAGCGCTTCACCGACTAGATCGTGAATAAAAAATTCATCATCAATCAGCATCACCTTGCGCTTGCTTGCTGCTAAATCGAAATTATCTTGCATCATCTCATCCCCATTTTTTTTTAAATCCAGTCACTGGATTAATTCTGTTTTGAATTGTTTTTGGGCTATCAAGCCCTTCCTTCACAAGAGCGTGCCGGCTTGCCGCTACGAGGCAACGTTTTTTACGAAACACCTGGTTCGACAGCAAAGCTGGTGATCAATCGTTGTAAAACGACGGCGGCTGCCGGGGCATCCCATGCGCGCAGATATTGCTGAAACTGTGCGAAATCGTGTGCCACCGGACTTTTCTCCATGGCCGGGCGAAGCGCGCGCTCCAGCTTCAATGCTTTTCCGATGTCGTGCTGGAGCAATGCCGCCAGCTGGTGCAATTGGTACGGAATATCCAGAGCCGCTTCTGGCATGGATGTCGCTGCGGAGGGAGGCTGGCCGTCCAGGGCATTATGAAGGGCCTGTGTGACCAATTCACTTGCTTGGGTAAATTCGAGCAGGCGCGCCTGGATTGTCTCGGTCTCTCCCTCCCGCAGGGATTTTTCCAGCAAGGCTGCCGCAGCAGAGAGCTTTTCGGCGCCGATATGCGCAGCAATGGATTTGTGGGTATGTGCAATTCGCCGTGCCGATTCCAGATCTCCCAGATCGATTTGTGTCTTGATTTCCTGCGCGGCGCCGGACTTGGAGTGCAGGAATTTATGCAGCATTTTCAGATAAAAATCCACGTTGCCGCCGGAGTAATTCAGCCCGGTCTCCAGGGAGATTCCGGCAATTGACGAGGGCAAGTGCTGCGATAATTCGGGCGTTGGCCGTTCGGTGGGGGCCTCTTCAAGCAAGGCTGGCTGGGCGAGGGGCGCGATCCACTTCATCAGGGTGGCAAGAAGGATTTCCGGATCAACCGGCTTGCTCAGGAAATCATTCATTCCCACGGCCAAGCACTGATTCTGCTCATCGACAAGAGCGTGCGCCGTCATGGCAATGATCGGCAAGCTCTGCAACTGCGGCGCGCAACGCAGGCGCAGCGTGGCGTCCAGACCATCCATGACCGGCATCTGGATATCCATCAATACCAGATCAAACGGCTGCGCCATGGCCAGGTCGATGGCTTCCTGGCCATTGTTCGCAACCGTGGTCACGATGCCGGCTTCGCGCAATATTTCGTATGCCACTTCCTGGTTGAAATCATTGTCTTCAACCAGCAGCACGCGCCGTCCCCTCAATGCTTCGCGCGGCAATGCCGCTGCCGGAGGCTTGTCCAAGACCGGGAATGTGCGGCGATGGCAGCCAAAAACCGTCATGATGGCGTCGAGCAACGGAGGTGCAAGTACCGGCTTGCTGATATGCCCATCGGCTGCGGTCTGGATCTCCGGGTGTTTCTCGACAAGGGTCTCGGCGGTCATGAGAATGATGCGCGGCGCTTTGGTGGCATGGGCCGTTTTAAGTGCGTGGAGGTGTTGTTCCTGCCCTTGCAGCATTTTTCCGTCGAGCAAGACAAAATCATACGGGGTGTTTTCCGTCGAACGCAGGCTTTCGACGGCTTCACCAAGGCTGGCGGCGCTCGATGCTTCATAGCCCAGCGAAGAGAGCAGCGCGCAATGGATCTCGCGCGAAGACGGGCTGGCATCGACCACCAGCGCTTTCAAGCCCAGGATCACCGGGTAGATCAACGGATGCTGCGCCTGGGCGGGCGCGCCGAAACTCGCGGTGAATTTGAATTCGCTGCCCACTTCGGGCGTGCTTTCCACCCAGATGTGCCCGCCCATCATCTCAACCAGTTGCCGGCTGATGGCCAAGCCGAGGCCGGTGCCGCCGTAGCGCCGGGTGTTGGAGTTGTCCACCTGGCTGAAGGGTTTGAATAACATGCGCATTTCCTGGGCGGACAAGCCGATGCCGCTATCCCGTACCGAAAATTCCAGTGTCATCTGATCTGGTCCGGGATGCGGCAGCATCACCACGGACAGTATGATTTGTCCGCAGTCGGTGAACTTCACCGCATTGCCGCACAGATTGATCAGTACCTGGCTCAAACGGATCGGATCGCCTACCAGCGTCCGGTTCACATCCGTGGTGATATTCAGCAGGAATTCGAGGTTCTTGTCGTGGGCTTTCTGTGCGGTGACCGTGGAAACCTTTTCCAGCACTTCGGCCAGGGTGAATTCGGTCTTTGCCAACTCAAGCTGGCCCGCTTCGATCTTGGAGAAATCAAGAATGCCATTGATCAAGTTCAACAGGAGATTGGAAGAGATGTTGACCTTTTCCAGATAGTTTCTTTGCTTGGCCGTGAGCACGGTATTCAGGGCCAGGCGGGTGAACCCCAGAATGGCGTTGATCGGCGTGCGGATTTCATGGCTGGTATTGGCCATAAAATGGCTTTTGGCCCGCGCCGCATTCTCTGCCGCATCGCGTGCCACGACCAATTCCAGCGTACGCTGCTCGACCAGTTCTTCCAGATGCTGCTGGTGTGTTCGCAGCTCGTTTTCTGTCCGTTTGAATTCGGTAATATCCTGTACCGCGCCGAGAATGCGAGTTACCTTGCCGTTTTCAATAATGACCTCACCGACCGCCTTCACCTGGCGCAATTGGCCGGCGGGAGTCCGCAAGGAGAGTTCCAGAACGTGGCTTTCCCCTGTACGTATGGTCTCTTCAACTGCACTGGCCCATACGGCACGGGATTCGGGGGTAAACAGCGCGACAATGTTTTCCACGGTCGGCGTAAAGGTTCGTGGTGAAACTCCGTGAATCTGGTAAGTCTCATCGCTCCAATATATTTCATTCGTCAGCACATCAAATGCCCATGCGCCAATATGTGTCATGGACTGCGTTTTTGCCAGCAAGGACGAAATGCTGTGCAGTTTTAATTCCGCATTCTTGCGGTTGGAAATATCAAATTTGATCATGATGGCACCGGCAGGGCGGTTGTCCTGATCGAGAATCGGCTCGTAGATCAATTCATACCAGCTGCCGTGAATCAAGGACTGCCCATGAGCGCATTCCCCTGCCATGCATCGACGAAAATCAGCCAGTATTTCAGGGTGTTCTGCATAGTGTTCAATGAATGATTTTCCGACAAGCTCGCCGGAAGCGAGTCCTGTCTTCTTCAGCCCAAGTCCTTCGCAAAGCGTGAAAATCCCATTTTCATCCACGACAGACAGCACCACGGGCAGATTGCCCAATAGCGTGCGCATGCGAGCTTCGTTGGCGGCCTTGTCTAATTCGAAACGTTTTTTTTCGGTGATATCGGAAATAAAGCCTTCGCGATACATGACCCCGTTCGAGGAATCGATCACGCCCCGTCCGCAATCATTGACCAGCCTGAACGAGCCATCTTTGCCGCGAATTCGATAAGCCACTTGCCAGGATTGGTTTCCATCAATGCATTGTTGTTTTACCTGATCGACATATGCCAGGTCATCGTGATGAATCAGTTTACGGAACAAGGCCAAGCCATTGGCTTGCAATTGCGTATTGGTGTATCCGACCAGATTGATACACCCCGCGCTCAAAAAACCGGCGTCTGGAACGTTGTCATTTCGTACGCGGTAAACCACACCCGGGAGATGGTTGATCAGCAATTGCATTTGTCGTTCTTGCTGCGATAGCAAATAAGCGGTTTGCTTGATGCTGTCTGCCAGGTGGACGAATTCCGATATGAAAAGAATGGGACCGGGAGGGGCGGTTTCTGTGGAGGCTACGCCTGTGGCCACTTGCGAGGCCAGCTGCGCCATGACGGAAAATTGACTGGCTATCTTTCGGGAAATGAAAAATGCCGCCATGGTGCCCAGTGCAAGAATGAAGAGGAGAAAGACAATCGTTGTAATGGTGATCGAGTCTGAAATCGCGTTGGCAACAGTAGCAGGCTCGGCGTAAACGACGATCAAATCCGTATTTTCAACCGGCGTGATCACCCCTTGAACTTCATTGCCATCCAGGGTGAACGCAACCGAAGCTGTTTGCTGGGATTCAATGGCCAGTCTGATGGCGGGAATGTTTGAAATGACGGATTTGTTATTGAAGAACTGGCCGTGTTGATCAAGGATGACCCTTCCCTGTTTATCCAGAATCAGGACGACGTGTTTCGAATCTTCAGATGCCCTTTCCAGATTCAGCCACATTTTTTCCAGGCTGATCTCGCCAAGCACAATGCGGTTTTTGGCCGGAATGGCAAACCCGATAAACAATTCCTTGTTGGGGCCTGATTTGAATGAATCCGACCAAACCGTTTTCTCGCTTTGAACGGCGCGTAAAAACAAGGGATTGCGACGCATGTCCTGGCGCAGCAATTCCGCGCGGCGATTTTCATTGATGGCCGGCAAGCCGACTGCGCCAACCTTGCCGCTCAGGTCGACAATGTAAGTTGCGTCGAGGAATCCCGATACATTGACCTGCGCATCCAGTGCCTGCTTCAGCGTGGTCCAGTCGGCATGGGTATCCTGCGCCAGTGCAGCAACGCCCTCAAGTTGCAAGGCCGAGGTGGCAAGGTAGATTTTTATCTGGTGCGATAAAACATCCGACACTAAAAACTGCCGTTGCTCGGTTTCGATTTTGACGTGCGGATCGAACCAGTAAATCTTGAATAAGGACAAGACGATCGCGGCCAGCAGCATGATCGCCAATACCAGCAGGCCAAGATATTGTCTGATGGACATCATTCGCATAAGCATTACTCGGTTAACGGATTGGCAAGGATCAAATTCCTGCGAATCCGCTGTGTTTGCATGCGTGGGTTATCCCATCAACGCACAGGGCCTTATCGTGCATTGACCAGGGAGACGATGCGTTGGGCCATGTCTTCCAACGGCAGAACCTCATCGACGCCGCCGGCCGTGACGGCTTCTTTGGGCATGCCGTAAACCACACAGCTGGCTTCGTCCTGGGCCAGGGTATAGACCCCGGCATCGTGCATTTCACGCATGCCCAGTGCGCCGTCTTTGCCCATCCCGGTGAGAATGACGCCCAGCGTGCATTTGCCCAGCTTGCTTGCCGCCACGGAGCGAAACAGGACATCAACCGAAGGTCGATGCCGGTTTACGGGTTCCGAGGGTTGCAAATCAATGAAATAGCGGCTTGCGCTGGTTCTGAGAAGCATGTGATTGGCGCCGCCGGGCGCGATGTACGCGCAGCCGGGCAGGATTTGCTCGCCATGCCGGGCCTCCTTCACGCTGATCTGGCACAGTCCGTCGAGCCGGTTGGCGAAGGAATGGGTGAACCCTTCAGGCATGTGCTGGGTGATCAGGATGGCCGGCGAGGAGGCGGGCAGTTGCATCAATATATGGCGGATTGCTTCAACCCCCCCGGTCGATGCGCCGATGACGATCAATTTCTCTGCCGTACTCCCGCTCCGAATACCGCTGGAAGGCAAAGCGCGGGGTTGTTGAAGGGGCGCAGCGGGCTGGCGCTTGATCCGGGCCACTGCGGCGGTGCGGATTTTTTCTGCAATCAGGTTGGCGTATTCCGCCAGACCATGCTGCACGTCCACTCTGGGCTTGGAGATAAAATCGACGGCGCCCAACTCCAGCGCACGCAGGGTCACTTCCGAGCCGCGCGCGGTCAGCGTGGAAATCATCACCACGGGCATGGGACGCAGCCGCATCAGGCGTTCCAGGAATTCCAGCCCGTCCATCTTGGGCATTTCCACATCCAGCGTCAGCACATCCGGATTCAGGGTGCGGATCATTTCACGCGCAATCAGCGGATCGGATGCCGCGCCGACGACCTCCAGATCGGGGTAGCGATTGATGATGTCGGTAAGCAGGTGCCGGATCAGCGCGGAATCATCGACCACCAAAACACGAATTTTTTTTTGCATCAGAATAATTCCACTCCGCCGTCGATATGCATATTGCGCAAGCGGCTCTCGTAATTGCGTTCACGCTCGATAATCGTATTGTTCCGCAGCGTTTTCAGTTTTCGCACCAATACCCGGCCGGTTTTCGGAAAAAAACAAACCTTGCGCGGATAAACATCGAGCAAATCGCTGGCAACCAAAGGAATGCGTTCGGTTTTCAGGAAGTGCAGTACAAAATTGGCATTGCGTATGCCCACCGTGTTGGTGGTGAAGCCGCGCAAGACCTTGCCGCCGCCAAATGCCTTGGCTTCGAGGTTCTGGCGTTGCGCGCCGTGCTGGAGCAGGCGGTTTACCAGCATTTCCATGGCATGCACGCCATAGCGCGCCGAAACGGAAACCGGGCCATTGGCGTTATCCTCGCCGGGCAACATGAAATGATTCATACCGCCGATACCTGTGACGCGGTCACGAATGCAGGCGGAAACGCAAGAGCCGAGCACGGTCACCACCATCATGTCGAGACGGGTTACGAAAAATTCGCCCGGCATGATTTTTGCCGCCTGCGTATCAAAGAGGCGATCGTAATAGCTTGCCGACGCCAAGCCTTGGGAGAAAACCTCTTCTTGCCCGTTCACGATGACGCCTTGTCGGCCACTTTTCGGTAAAGCGTTCTGCCGCACAAGCGGAACAAATGACCTGCATGCGGCAGGCTTTCGGAGTGGCCCAGCAGCAGCATCCCGTCAGCAGACAAAATCGGCGCGAACTTTTCCAATATCTGCAGTTGGGTTTTTTTATCGAAATAGATCATGACGTTGCGGCAGAAAATGATATCCAGCGGCCCTTGCAGCGGCCATTTGTCGGCAAGCAGGTTGATCTGCTGAAAGGTGATCAATTCGCGCACTTCCTGCTTGATGCGTGCATAACCAGTTCGCGTTCCACGCCCTTTCAGAAAAAACTGGCGCCGCTGCGCATCCGGCAATTGCGCCAGTTGATCCAGTCGATAAATCCCGGTTTGGCCGTGTGCCAGAACCTGCGTATCCAGATCGCTGGCGATGATACGGACCCGTTGGGCGGCAGTGTGGCCCAGTGCCTCGATTGCCGTCATTGCGATTGAATAGGGTTCTTCACCGGTCGAGGCCGCAGCGCACCAGATCGTGATGTTTCGGTCTGCGCTCTGGCGCTGCAGGTAATCCGCCAGGATCGGGAAATGATGCGCCTCCCGGAAGAATGAGGTCAGATTGGTGGTCAGGGCATTGATGAAATGTTCGCGCTCCGTCTCGTTTTCTTCGACGAGATTCAAATAATCATGAAACAGGGCAAGGCCGTGCGCACGGAGCCGTTTGCCCAGCCGGTTGTAAACCAGCGGGCGCTTGGAATCATTGAGCGAGATTCCGCCCCAACTCCGCAGCAGATGGCGGATGCGTTGGAAATCCCGCTCGTCAAACCCCAGAGCCTGGCCTGCGTCATTCATACATAGCGCCGGTCAGAATTCCTGCCACTCTTCTTCATCGACAGTCTTCGGCAGTGCTTTGGCCGAGTGCTTGGCCCCCCCTTTCGAAAAGCTCTTGATGCCGGCGGAGACCGGTGACGAACGCCGGCTGCGCGAACTGACAATCGCCGCGCCGGCCGTAGTGTGATCCATCTTGAAAACGGCAATTGCCTCGGACAGATTCTGCGCCTGGTCTTCCAGTGATTTGGCAGCGGCCGCAGCCTCTTCAACCAGCGCGGCATTTTGCTGGGTCACCTGATCCATCTGGGCGATAGCCTGGTTCACCTGCTCAATGCCGGCGCTTTGCTCCATCGATGCGTTGGAAATCTCGTCCACGATTTCGCTGACGCGCTTCACCGAGGAAACAATCTCGGACATGGTTCGTCCGGCTTCCTCAACCTGCTTGGCGCCATCCTCCACGCGCTCGACCGAATCGTTGATCAGTCCTTTGATCTCCTTCGCCGCCGCGGCCGAGCGTTGCGCTAGATTGCGCACTTCGCCGGCCACCACAGCAAAGCCCCGGCCCTGTTCGCCGGCGCGCGCGGCTTCCACCGCGGCGTTCAGCGCCAGGATGTTGGTCTGGAAAGCGATGCCGTCGATGACCGAGATGATGTCGACAATCTTGCGCGAGGCGTCGTTGATGCCGCTCATGGTGCAGACCACGTCGCCAACGACATTGCCGCCCCTGCTGGCGATATCGGAGGCGTTGCGGGCCAGTTGGTTGGCATGCGCGGCGTTGTCCGCATTCTGTTTCACTGTGGAGGTCAGTTCTTCGATGCTGGAGGCGGTTTCTTCCAGGCTGGATGCCTGTTCTTCGGTGCGTTGCGACAGATCGGAATTGCCGGCGGCTATTTCCTGCGAGGCGATATTGATGGTTTCGACCGATTCCTTGATCTGTGCAATGGTTTGTTTCAGGTTGTCCTGCATGGTTTTCATGGCGGCCAGCAGGCTGCTTTCATCGCCGGGCTTGGTGGTGATCTTCTGCGAGAGATCGCCGCTGGCAATGATCTTGACCACTTCCGCGGCGTAATCCGGCTCGCCGCCGAGCTGCCGCATCAGGGTGCGGACCGTCAGCAAGCCCACGATGGCGGTCAGCAATGAACCGATGGCGATGGCAAGCCAGGAAACGAACGTGCCTGTTGTCGATGATGCTTTGGCTTCCGCGGCCAAATTGCCCGCCAGTTTCTGGTTGTATTCCATATGGGCAACCAGCGCGGCCTGCATTTTGGCGGCCACTTCTTTGCCGGCAGCTTCAACGATTGCCACGGCCTCGGCGTTTTCACTCTTGCGAGAGTGAACCAATATCTTTTCGACGACTTCAAAGTAATCCTTGATCGCCTTTTGCTCATTCACCGTCAGGGTTTTGTCGGTCTCGTTTGAAATCAATTCTTTTGCATATTTTTCCAGGCCAGTGTTGATTTTTGCCCGGATATCATTCAACTGGGTTTCCAGTGTTGCCTTCCTGCCAAGGTCCGCCGTGACCACGTGCGAGAGCACCGTGGCACGGGCGCGCATGAAGTCGTACTGGACTTCTGAAAGGGCCAAAATATTGGGAATGGTCTTGGTGTTTGCCGAGTCGAGGGCATCACTAGCCTTGTGGAGCTGGCTGATGCCGGTAACGCCTACGACCAGCAATGCCAGCACGGCCAATGCCGTCATAATAATCATGCGCTTAGCAACGGTAAGTTTCATAGATATCTCCAATTCATCAGATCGCGCCTGCCTGTAGGGCTGGCGGCTTTGTCTATCATTTTCAAAATGGCGATCAGGCCAGCGCTTCGTCCATGAGCTCCATGTCCCGGCTGCTCATCAGTTTTTCGATATCCACCAGGATGATCATGCGTTCGTCGATCGTTCCCAGACCCTTGATGAATTTCATGTCCAGTGCCGCGCCAAATTCCGGTGCGGCCTTTGTTTGTTCCGGCGGCAGGGCGATCACATCCGACACGCCGTCCACCACGATGCCTACCACGCGCTGGAGTACATTCAGGATGATGACGACCGTGAATTCGTTGTAAGTCGCGTTGCCCACATTGAACTTGATGCGCAAGTCGACAATCGGAACAATCACGCCGCGCAGATTGATCACGCCCTTGATGAATGCGGGCGTATTCGCGATGGCCGTCACGGCGTCATAACCGCGGATTTCCTGCACTTTCAGAATGTCGACGGCGTACTCTTCCCGGCCCAGGGTGAAGGTGAGGTACTGGGCGGCATCGGCCATGCTCTGGGCGGTTTCTTGCGTGTTTGACATTGAATACTCCTTTACCGAATAAGATCAGCTACGGCTTAGCTGGACCAGCGCAGCAGCATCCAGAATCAGGGCCACCCGACCATCGCCCATGATCGTGGCGCCGGAAACGCCCCGCACTTTGCGGTAATTGTTTTCCAGACTCTTGATCACCACCTGGTGTTGACCGAGCAGGGCATCGACAAACAGCCCGACCTTGCCCCCCTCGACCTCCAGAATCACCACGATCCCGTTGCAGGGATCGCGGGTTTGCGGCTGGATATTCAGCACCTCATGCAGCGCCACCAGCGGCAGGTATTCGCTGCGTACGTGCACCACGCGCCCCGATCCTGAAATCGAGGAGATTTGCGCCGGGAGTGGCTGCAGCGATTCGACGATCATGTTGAGCGGCAGGATGAAGGTTTGCTCGCCCACGCCGATCGACATGCCGTCCAGGATGGCCAGCGTCAGCGGCAGGCGAATGGTGATACGGGTGCCGATACCTTGCTGCGAGCTGATTTCGACGCGCCCGCCCATGTCTTCGATGTTGCGTTTAACCACGTCCATGCCCACGCCGCGGCCGGAAATGTCCGTGATCTGTTCTGCCGTGGAGAAGCCCGGCGCGAAGATCAATGGCCAAATTTCCTGATCCGGCGCGTCTTCGCTGACGGGGATATTGCGTTGGCGTGCCTTGGATAGAATCCGCTCGCGGTTGAGCCCGGCGCCGTCGTCGATCACCTCGATCACGACATTGCCGCTTTGGTGCGATGCCTGCAACGTCAGTAAGCCCTTGGCCGCTTTGCCCGCGTCGAGGCGGATTTCCGGCGCTTCGATGCCATGATCGAGACTGTTGCGCACCAGGTGGGTCAGCGGATCTGCCAGTCGCTCGATCAGTCCCTTATCCAGCTCGGTGCCTTCGCCGACCAGCTTCAGTTCGACCTGCTTGCCGATCTTGCCGGACAGATCGCGCACCAGTCGCGGGAAACGGTTGAATACCGAGCCAATCGGCAACATGCGGATCGACATCACCGACTCTTGCAGATCGCGGCTGTTGCGTTCGAGCTGGCTCATGCCGTTGAACAGTTTTTCGTGCAGCACCGGGTCCAGTGTGGAAATGGTCTGCGCCAGCATGGCATGGGTGATGACCAGTTCACCGACCAGATTGATCAGCTGGTCGACCTTGTCGATGCCGACCCGGATCGAGTTATCCACTTCGCGATCACTGGCGCGGCGCCGGGGCATCTCGAGCGGGTGGCTTTCGCTTGCTGCGGGGTCTTGCGCCGGCGTGGGCACGGGGAGCTTGTCGGTAAAGAAGCCATAGCCCGGGTCTTTGTCTTCAGGCTTTTGCGCAGTTTGCAGCGATGCGGGATCGACGAAGAAGCCGAAACCCTCGTCCTCGGTCGTGGGCGCAGGCGGTTCCGTTGATGCAATGGGTTCGAAAAAGCCGAATCCCGGATCGTCTTCGTCAGTCTGCGCTTCCACCGCAGTGCTCTTTGCCGGGAGCGCTTCGATAGCGTACTGCTCGGCAGTCGCGATGAAGGAAAAGATGTCGTCGATCTCTTGCATATCGACCGCGCCGCTCAGGTGCAATATGCAATGTTCAGCCTCTTCTTGTTCGATGCTCACGACGCCGAATCGCTCCAGTTCCTCGATCAGCACGCCCAGGGGCGTCGCCGGATCCGGACCCGGAGTGTAGCGGATATGGAAAGTGCGGAATTCCGGAAGAGGAATGCTTGCCGTGGATATTGCCGTTCCGGGGGTATCAGCGAGGAGAAGCGCTTGCGCTTCAGTCAGGCTGCGCAAGCGCTTCAAGACCGGTTCGGCTTCTTGCGGATCGACCTCTACGCCATCGCGATGTGCGCCAAGTTGCGCCCGCAGGATATCGCCCGCTTGCAACAAGGCATCGACCATGTCATCGCTGAGCGCCTGTTCGCGTTTGCGGACACGATCGAGCAAGGTTTCCAGCACATGCGTGACATCGGTCATGTCGTTAAAGCCAAACGTGCCACTGCTGCCTTTAATCGAGTGCGCGGCGCGGAAAATGGCGTCCAGATCCTGAACGTCTGGCGCCGCAATATCCAGCGCCAACAACAGCCGTTCCATTTCACTCAGATGCTCGCTCGCTTCCTCGAAAAACAACTGATGGAAGCGACTCAGGTCGGTGTTCATCCCAAGACCTTTTTGACGACCAAGAGCAGCTTGTTGGGATCGAACGGTTTGACCAGCCAGCCCGTGGCACCGGCCTCGCGGCCCTGGGTCTTCATGCTGTCGCTGGCTTCCGTGGTCAGCATCAGGATTGGCACATTTCGGTACTGTGCGGTTGCCCGCAAGGTGTGGATCAGCGTCAGTCCGTCCATATTGGGCATATTCTGATCAGTCAGAATCAGATCGAATTTCTCCGCTTGGGCCTTGGCGAGTCCGAGCTCGCCATCCGCTGCTTCTGCAACGCTGTAGCCGGCGCTCTTCAGCGTAAACATCACCATCTGTCGAATGGAAGGGGAATCATCAACTGTAAGAATTTTTTTGGACATCTTGGTAGTTGCCTGCTGAATAGTGTTGTTTTGCCGAACTGCTTTATGTAATTGACCAACAGGGAATGCGGTAAGTAAGCGAGGTATGTTACTAATAAACCTCCTTGTAACCGAGCCCTGCTCAAGACTAAATTTTTGCGCTATATCATGAAATTCTAATATGTTACCGATAGACAATTTCTCGTCAAATTAATCATTGGAAAAGCGGGCGGGAATGGGGATTGCAAGCGGAATTTTTCATATCCGTCAGCAAAATCGTGCATACGTGGGTGGTTTGATACAGAGATATTTCAGAATAAGAAAGAGAGGCTGATAGAGCCGGCGGTCAACACAGTATTTGATACAACCTTCGCCGACATGATGACGGCACCAACTTTAACTGCCGAATCAAGACCGCAAATAGGTCTGTGGCATCGGCCGTCAGGGCAGGGCGGAGCGCAGGCTATTCATCCGAGCATGGGGCGCAGTGTCCGCAGCGCCGTTTTCAATTGCCCCGCACTGCTTGCTGCCCCTATACAGAGCCGTACATGCCGGTTGGGTAACTGGCGGTTCGCGGCAAAGACCGACGCCGGTGTGACAACCAACCCTTCTCGCCGGGCTTTTTCACAGAACCTGTTCGCATCCTGCCCTGCGGGCAGTTCGATCCAGGCGTGCGGGCTTTCGGCCGCGTGCGTCCAAATGTGTGCAGGCAGAGCCTGTGCCATGATCCGTTGTCTGCGCTGCAATTCTTTGCGCTGCCATGCCAACCGGCGCTGCGCCGTGCCGTTGTGTATCCACTCGGATGCGATATGGGCCATCAACGGGTTGACCAGCCAACTGGTGGTATGAAACTGGTCAATCAGGTCTTGCCCGCTGGCGGTCGGATCGTACAGGAATCCAAAACGCAAACCCGGGGCCACGCATTTGGAGAGACTGGTCACGTAGCGGACATGCTCCGGTGCCAGTGCTGCCAAAGGCGGTATGTGCTCGCAGGGCAAATGGCCGTAAACGTCCTCTTCAATGACCGTGCCATTGCGCTGTCGCAAGACTTCGGCAATGGCGCGCCGCCGGGCCAGGGGCATGATGATCGAGGTCGGGTTCTGCAGCGAGGGCATCAGAACGGCAACCCTGGCCAGCCCGGTTTGCAGCGCGGTATCCAGTGCATCGGGCAGTACGCCGGCCAGGTCCATCGGCAGGGCATGGAGATGCAGGCCAAGCTTGCGAGCCAACGCATGCATGCCGGGGTAGGTATAGCTTTCCACCAGCACGGTATCGCCCCGGCTGCACAGGCCGGCCAGTGCCGATGCCAGGGCGTGCTGCGCGCCGCAGCAGAGCACCATGTGTGCGGGATCAGGCAGCAGTCCGCGCAAAGCCAGCCATTGTGCTGCCGCGGCGCGGTGAATCCGCCAGTCGTCCTGGGTCTGGTACTGCAGCAGACGGCCGGTCATGGCGCGGGTTTGCAGGTCCGTCAGAGCCTGGTCCAGATCAGGGTCCGGCAGGGGGTAGGCCGGGGTATTCACGGATAGGTCGATCAACTGGCGGTTGTCCCGATCCGGCAAGGCGAACAGGTTTACGCTGTCGGCGTGGCCCAGCACATAGGTGCCGCGGCCGGTTTCTCCCCCGATCAAGTGACGGCGAGCGGCTTCCCGGTAGGCGCGGGTAACGGTGCTGACATTGATGCCCAGCAAGTCAGCCATGCATCGATGCGTCGGCAATTGCGTGCCAGGGCGCAGCTCCCCCTTGTAGATGGCGGTTGCCAATGCGCTCACCAAAGCCTGATAGACCGGACCGGGGGCTTGGGCAAGATCGGGAATCCACAATGTCATGCATACAATCCTGTTTTTTGTGCATACATACTAGCCGGGTTGATCTCATCTATGGAAGCCACTCATGCAATTGCCTACCCTGACCGAACTGGAAAAAGCAGCAGCCCGTATTTATCGAACCCTGAACCCGACCCCGCAATTCAACTGGCCTCTGCTCTCGCAACGGCTGGGGGCGGAAATCTGGCTCAAGCACGAAAACCACACGCCAACCGGCGCATTCAAGGTGCGAGGGGGGTTGCTGTACCTGGAAGAACTGTGTGAACAGCACCGCCCGGCCGGGGTGGTCAGCGCGACCCGGGGCAATCACGGCCAATCGGTTGGCTATGCGGCCCGCCGTCTGGGGGTGCCTGCCACCATCGTGGTGCCCCATGGCAACAGCGCGGATAAAAATGCCGCCATGCGCGCCCTGGGCGTAACGCTGATCGAGCATGGCGAGGATTTCCAGGCCGCCAGGGAACATGCCGGCGTACTGGCGGAAAAAGAGGGATGGCATCCGATTCCGGCTTTTCATCCCACCCTGGTGCGCGGCGTGGCCAGTTACAGCCTGGAATTGCTCAAGGCCTTGCCGATGCTGGACGTGGTGTATGTGCCGGTCGGGCAAGGCTCGGGCCTGTGTGCCATGATCGCGGCGAAGATGGCGCTTAACCATCCGGTCGAAATCGTCGGGGTGGTATCGGCCCATGCCCCGGCCTATGCGCTGTCATTCGAGCGCAGGGAGCTGGTATCCCACGCCGTCAGTACCCAACTGGCCGATGGATTGGCCTGCCGGGTGCCCGATCCGCAAGCGATGGAAATGATCTGGTTCGGCGCCAGCCGGATTGTCCGGGTCACTGACGAAGAGATCACCCGGGCCATGCGGATTTTGTTTACCGATACGCACCAAGTGGCCGAAGGCGCGGGGGCGGCCGCACTGGCTGCGGCCATGCAGGAGCAGGCCGGCAATATAGGGCGGCGCGTTGGGCTGGTTCTCAGTGGCGGCAATATCGATGCCGCTCCATTCGCGCGTGCTTTGGAGGGCGAAGGGGGGAAGTGAGAGTTTCCCGGGAGCAGTATGAAAATGCGGCGCCTGCGTGCCGCATTTTTCGTTTCAGCGACTGAACTTTGACTGGCCTGCCAGATCCACATCAGCGAGCAGCCAGCCTAGCGCGCTGTTTTCCACAATTGACCTCGGCCCCGGGCCGGCACAGACTCATCGCTTGCGTGAGTCTGAAAATCACATGTCTTGAGAATGGTTTCATATGCATTTCCCCCGGTCAGTTTCCCGCCGCTTGCTACATATCGCACCCCGGAATTCACTTTGGCGAAACGGCGATTTCCGCAAGCTGTTCTACGCCACGACGCTGATTTTCCTCGGTGCGGCCGTCTCGCAGATGGCGCTGCCGCTGACCGCGATCCAGTTGCTGGGCGCAGGGGCGAGCGAGATGGGTATTCTGGCCGCCTGCCAGTTGCTGCCGTTCGTGACGGTCGGCCTGCCGGCCGGGGTGTGGATCGACCGCAGTAGCAAGAAAAAGCTGGCGGCGTCGTTCGATCTTTGCTCGGCCTGCGCGCTGGCGCTGGTGCCGCTCGGTGCCTGGTTCGGTTTTCTGTCGATGCCGATCCTGTATCTGGTCGGCTTCATGGTGTCCACGACCGAAGCCATAGGCGGCTCGGCGCTGCAGGTGTTCGTCACGCAACTGGTCGGGCGCGATCAGCTGGTCAGCGCCAACAGCAAGCTGGGCGCCGGCTCGTCGATTGCGATGGTGGTCGGTCCCGCTTTGGCCGCAGCGCTGGTTTCCCTGCTGGGCGCCCCGTTTGCCATTTCGCTCAATGTACTGGGGTTTTCCGGATCGGCTTTCTTTGTCAGCCGCATTGCCTTTCGCGAAGCGCCGGCCAAGCCTTCGGCCGAACCGTTTTGGCCGCAACTGCGCGAAGGGTTGATGTTCGTCTGGCGCTCGCCGATGCTGCGCGGCCTGGTGGCCGTGGTCGCGGTCTGGATCATGCTGGCCGATAGCTTCAAGGCGCTGTACGTGCTGCACGCAACACGCAATCTGTTGCTGGAACCGGGCCAGATTGCCTTCGTCAATACCCTGGGCGCGTTGGGCGGATTGGCCGGCGCGCCGTTGGCACATGCGCTGGCGCGGCGCTTTGGCATCCGCAATGCGCTGCTCGGCGGCGTGGCGGTCGCGGCCTGCGGCATCCTGCTCTTTGCCTTGCCCACCGCGGCACTGACCGGGGTGGCACTCTGGAGTGGGCTGGCGCTCTTGGTGTTCGACTGCGGCGCGGCGGTTTATGTGATCAATTACCTGACCTTGCGTCAGACCGTGACCCCCGATGCGCTGCTTGGACGTATGGTGACCTCAATGAGATTTGTTACCATTCTCCCCGGGCCGCTCGGTGCGATCGCGATCGGGCGCGCCGGGGATGGCGTCGGATTGGTGCCGATCTTTGTGGGGATTGGCATCGCCTTGCTGCTGATCGCGCTGGTCGGCACGCGTTGCCTGCCTGAATCAAAACAATAACAGGAGAACACGATGGATTATCTGGCAGTCAAACACGCCCATGTCGGCTTCGTGTATGTGTCGATCACGCTGTTTACCCTGCGCGGCCTGATGCAGCTGGCGGGCATCGACTGGCGGCGCTGGCGGGTGCTGAAGATCCTGCCGCATGTGAACGATACGCTGCTGCTGACCGCCGCGATCTGGCTGGCGGTGACGAGCCACCAGTATCCGTTTGTCGCCGGCTGGCTCACGGCCAAGGTGTTCGGGCTCTCGGCCTATATCGGCTTTGGCATGGTTGCACTGCGCCGCGATGCGCCGCTGCGGGTGCGGCTGCCGGCTTTCATCGCGGCACTGGCCTCGGTCGGCTACGTGGTCGGCGTGGCGCTCACGCGCTCGCCGACGTGGGGCCTGATCTGAATATCGATTGATTCTTCAACTTCACGCCTGCAAGCCGCACCCGAGTGCGGCTTGTTTTTTGGACGACGCAGGATGAACGTGCCTTACAGGCCGATCTGCTTCATAAAGGACTGGTTGTCCCACATCAGCCATTCCTCATCCATGACTCCATCCTGCGTCCAGTGGCCAATCGTGACCATGCCAAGTTTGTAGGCCTTGCCGGTCGGTGCGATCGTTTTGCCGTTGCCAACGGGCATGGGCTGGGTGAAGCTGCCTTCAATAATGCCGGAAACGGCCGTCCATTCACCTGAGGCGATCCGGATCGGGTGCTCCTTGATTCGGGTATCCGGCGCAAAGACGAACATCGCCTTGAGGTCTTCGATGTGCGTTTCGATGCCCTTTGTCACCCGGCCGTCGGGCCAATGCACGGTGATGTCCTTGGCGTGGCTCTTGCCAAGCTGATTCCATTTCTGTCCGCTGTAGACGTTGAAATCCAGATCGTCGAAATTGGCCAGGTTGCCCGATTCGATGCGACGGGCCTTGGCAATTGCAGCAACTTGCTGCTTGAGCATTTCCATCTGGGTGCTGTCGGCCGGCGGTTGGAAGGTTTCCTTGGCGCGTTCTCCGGCTGCGGAAACATTGGGGGCGGCCAGGGCGAGCATGCCGGCGGCAAGCAGTGTCATGGCAGGGGTCAGTACGCGGTTGATTTGGCGCTTCATGGTGATCGTTCCTTTCTGGTGGTTAGGGCCGGGGATCGGGAGAAAGTCCTGGTTTTCTCGTCCGTGTGGCATGGAACGCACTTTATCCCTTGTGTATTTCTGGATAAACGCGATTTAAATGCATTAATAATCCCTTTAATCGGGATAATAGGCGGTGCTCACCGGTGTGAAAAATCGTTGTTCTGAGCGATGCCCCGTCCGCTAGCGCATGCTTTGCAGCATCAACCGTGTTTACCCACGGGCGAGGGGAGGCTTGAATGTCGGCGATTCGTACCCATACAAGCCGGTGTAAACCCCCTACAAGCCTGGAGAAAACCATGAAGCTGTATTACTCCCCCGCCGCTTGCTCGCTCTCTCCGCATATCGTGCTGGCCGAGGCTGGATTGAGTTATGAGCTGGAAAAGGTCAACCTGCGTGAAACCCCGCACCGCACCGAGTCCGGCGTGGATTTTTCCGCGATCAATCCCAAGGGTTACGTGCCGGTACTGGAACTCGACAATGGCGAACTCTTGACCGAAGGCGTAGCGATCGTGCAATACCTGGCCGACCAGGTGCCGGGGAAATACCTGGCGCCGGCCAACGGCACGCTGGCGCGCTATCGTTTGCAGGAATGGCTGAATTTCATCGCTACCGAAATCCACAAGGGTTTTGGCCCGCTGTGGAACCCGGTCAATTCCGCTGAAATCAAGGATGCTGCCTGGGCAAGGCTCGCGAGCCGCATTGACTGGCTGGTGGCGAAACTGGGCAGCAAGGAATACCTGCTCGGCGAGTTCAGCGTGGCCGATGCCTATCTCTTCACCTGCCTGAGCTGGGCCAAATATCTGGAACGCCCGCTCGACGGCTGGCCGCAACTCTCCGCTTATCTTGCCCGCGTGGCCGCCCGTCCGGCGGTGCAGCAGGCGATGGCCGAGGAAGGCTTGTCCGCCTGATGACCCTGCCCGCATCCGGGTTGTTGTGCGCAAGCCAATGCGTACAATAAGTTGATACCCCCGAGGAGGGCAGGAACATGAACAAGGTTTTTGGTATTGTCGGCTATTCCGGCAGCGGTAAAACCACGTTGATCGAGCGCCTGTTGCCGGAATTCGCCCGGCTGGGCCGCACGGTCAACGTGATCAAGCATTCGCATCACGATCTGGAACTGGAGCCCTCGAGCAAGGACAGCGCGCGCTTTCGCTCGGCCGGCGCGGCGGAGGTGCTGGTCGCCTCGCCCTACCGGTTTGCCATCGTGCACGAGTTGCGTGGCGCACCCGAACCCATGCTGGCCGAGCAACTGGCCCGGCTGAAACCTGCCGATCTGACACTGGTGGAAGGCTTCAAGCGCGAAGCGATCCCGAAGCTGGAAGTCTGGCGCGCCGCCACCGGCCAGCCTTGTCTGGCGCTGGCCGATCCGCACATTGTGGCGGTGGCGAGCACCGGCAAGCCTGATCTGCCGCTACCCTGTCTGGATCTTGACCAACCCGCGGCCATTGCCGCATTTATCCTGGATTACCTGGACAATGATGCTCGAACTTGATGCCGCGCTGGCGCGCCTCAATGCGGCCGCGCGGCCGGTGGCCGCCACGGAAAACATCCCGCTTGGCGCTGCCTTGGGCCGGGTGCTGGCGGAAGCCGTGGTCGCATCCATCGACGTACCCGGTTTCGACAACAGCGCGATGGATGGCTACGCGCTGAATGTGGCCGATTTTGCCCGGCCGCCCGAGCATTTCTTGTTGAGCGGGCGCATTGCCGCGGGCGAGGTCGGCGCGGCGCTGGCACCGGGTGAAGCCGTGCGCATTTTCACCGGCGCGCCGGTTCCGGAAGGCGCCAACGCGGTGGCGATGCAGGAAGTGTGTGCGGCCGACGGTGAAAAGGTCCGCGTCGATGCACCGCTCAATCCCGGCATGAATATCCGCTGCCGGGGCGAGGACATCGCCACCGGGCGGGTGGTTCTGGACACCGGCACGCGCCTCGCGCCGCAGGCGATGGGCCTCCTGGCCTCGATCGGCATTGCGCAAGTCAACGTGCTGGCGCCGCTGAAAGTTGCGCTGCTTTCCACCGGCAACGAGCTGACCGAACCGGGCTTGCCGCTGACGCCCGGCAAGATCTACAACTCCAACCGCTATGCCTTGCTCGGCCTGTTGCAGGCACTGGGTTGCAGCGTAACCGATCTGGGCATCGTTCCCGACAGTCTCGATGCGACGGTGGATGCGCTGGCGCAGGCGGCCGCCGAGCACGATGTGGTGATCACCTCCGGCGGCGTCTCGGTCGGCGAGGAAGACCACGTCAAGGCCGCCTTGCAACGGCTGGGCGAGCTCGATCTGTGGCAGATCAATATCAAGCCGGGCAAGCCGTTCGCGCTCGGGCGCATCGGCGCTGCCGATTTCATCGGCCTGCCGGGCAACCCGGTTTCGGCGTTCGTGACCTTCCTGCTGTTGGCGCGCCCCTTTTTGCTGCGCCGGAGCGGGTTGGCCAATACCGAATCGGCATGCTTGCGGTTGCCTGCGGCATTTGCCTGGCCCAAGTCCGACAAGCGGCGCAATTTCCTGCGCGCGCGCCTGACTGCCGAGGGCACGGTCGAACTCTTCCCGCAGCAAGGTTCCGGCGTGCTGACTTCGCTGGTCTGGGCCGATGGCCTCGTCGATATCGCCCCGGGCCAGACCGTGGCGCCGGGCGATGCGGTGAGTTACCTTCCACTTGCCAATCTGCTCTGAGAGCGCACTGAAAATGAACACGATCAAGATTCTCTACTTTGCCCGGCTGCGCGAAGCCTTCGCCTGCGCCGAAGAAAACGTGACGCTGCCTGCCGAGGTGCACAACGTGGCCGCCCTGATCGGCTGGCTTGCCGCGCGCGGCGGTGTCTGGACTGACGAGCTGGGCGGAAAGCGCGTGTTCCGCGTCGCGATCAACCAGGATATGGCCCGCTTCGATGCGCCGATTCCACCGGGCGCGGAAGTGGCAATCTTTCCGCCGGTCACCGGGGGCTGAGATGCAAGCCGTGATCCGCGTGCAACAGCGAGATTTCAGCCTTGCCGAAGAATACGACTGCCTGGCAGGTAGAACCGACATCGGTGCCATCGTGGCATTTGTCGGCCGGGTGCGCGATCTGGCGCCGGGCGAGGCGCTGGAACTCGAACACTATCCGGGCATGACCGAGAAGGCGCTGGCCGGCATCGCCGAAGCCGCGCAGCAGCGCTGGCCGCTGCAGGCCGTGACGGTGATTCACCGCGTCGGCAAGCTCGGTCCGGCCGAGCAGATCGTGCTGGTGCTCACCGCGAGCACGCATCGCGCTGCCGCTTATGAAGCCAATGCGTTTATCATGGATTACCTTAAGACCGAAGCACCGTTCTGGAAGCGGGAACACACGGCGCAAGGTGCGCAGTGGGTCGATGCGCGGGAATCCGACGAAACAGCCAAGTTGCGCTGGGAGAAACAATGATTGATGCAGTGGTGTTGGCCGGTGGCGAAGGTCGCCGCATGGGCGGGCAGGACAAGGGGCTGGTCGAACTCTCGGGCAGGCCGCTGGCGGAATGGGTGCTCGATGCGCTCAAGCGCCAGACCAAGCCGGTCGAACACGTGCTGATTTCCGCCAATCGCAACCTGCCCGAATATGCCCGTTACGGCTACCCGGTGTTGCGCGATGTCTATCCCGGCCAATCCGGTCCCCTGGCCGGCATCCATGCCGCCATGCTCGGCACGCCGGCCGATTATCTTTTGGCGGTTCCCTGCGATATTCCGTTCCTGCCGGCCGATCTGCTCGAAAAACTGTGGCAGGCGCTGCAAGCCAGCCATGCCGATCTGGTGTATGCCCGCGCCGGTACCGAGCCGGCGTATTCGGCTGTCTGCCTGATGCGGCGCAGCGTGCTCGATGGGCTGACCGAACGCCTGGCGCGCCAGGAGCTGCGCCTGGGTTCCTGGTATGCCGCGATCAATGCCATCCCGGTCGACATGCCGGCCGGGAGCCTGCGCAACCTGAACACGCCGGACGATCTGGCCGAGCTCGCCACGCGTCTCGCCGGGGCCGAGACGATCCCGATGGCGGGCGAACTCACGCATTTCAATGCCAGGGGCGAGGCCCACATGGTCGGCGTTGGCGCCAAGGATGAAACGCACCGCATCGCCCGCGCCGAGGGTGAAATCCGCATGCTGCCCGATACCCTGCGCAAGATCGACGCCGGGGCCAGCAAGGGTGACGTGCTCGGCGTGGCGCGCGTGGCGGCGATCATGGCATCCAAGAAAACCGCCGACCTGATCCCGCTCTGCCACCCGTTGCCGCTGACGCGCATCGAGGTCGAATTCATCGTCGACCGGCCCCGGAACACCGTGATCTGCCGGGTCACCTCCGAAACCGTGGGCCGTACCGGCGTGGAAATGGAAGCGCTGACTGCGGTAAGCGTTGGCCTGCTCACCATCTACGACATGCTCAAGGCGGTGGACCGCAGCATGACCATCGGCTGCATCCGTCTGCTGGAAAAGGTGGGGGGCAAGAGCGGCCACTGGCTGGCGGGTGACAGCATTCCCCTGTGAGTGGTTATGTATTCGCCCGGCGTTATTTGGCAATCCTTTGTCCGCAATGGATGCGTGTACATCTTGCCGATATGCCGAACGGGGGAATAAACAAGATCACCGAAAAACCCAGACACGATACATCAGGAAAGTTAAAACAGTCATAAATCCCGTCACAAAAAACTGCGCGATCCAAACCGAAACTTTAAAGGCGATAAGAATTTCAAGAAAGCCTGCATTGCCAATGCCTTGAAATCCAATCCAGAGCAAAAATTTGGGTAGTGCCCTAATCCATGAGGCCGCAGGCTCGAAAACCACAAAGTGCGCAGTTAGAAATCGAACGGTCGCGCCGAGAATAAATCCGGAACTGCTTGCAATGATCGGCGTGGCTCCCCCTTTCAGCAAAAGCCACATGCATGAATAATGAAATAAAACCGATATCCCCCCGGTTAGCACATGCAGCGCGAATTTTTTTATCCAATGATCTTTCAGTTGAGGGGGGATGTTCATGGGATTAATTGTCTGAATTCGGCAAAGTCAAAAATCTGCCATCTGAACGTAAACCGAGTCGCCAAAGCAGGCCTTGAAAGCCAACGCCAAGAACGCCAAACCCATACCGCACGGATCGGGAAAAATTTATCGAGCTGGCTTCTGCAAAATATTTTGCTGGAACGGAAATTTCGCCTAGTGGGAACCCGGCAATGATTATTTTTGCAAGCATTTCATTGTCGTAGACGAAATCATCAGATCCGGCATCGAATCTAATCTGGCGCAGCAGTTCGACCGAGAATGCGCGGTAGCCTGTATGGTATTCAGAAAGCTTGGCTCCGAGCATCACATTTTCAACTGCAGTCAATACGCGATTTGCGATATATTTCCAAAGAGGCATGCCGCCTGCGCGGGCTTTTCCGCCTAATATTCTGGAACCGATGACCGCGGAATAAACCCCCGATTCAATCATGGCCGCCATAGCGGTAACCAGTCTGGGCTCATACTGATAATCGGGATGAACCATGACAACAATATCCGTTCCCCCGCTTAATGCCGCGTTGTAACAAGTTTTCTGATTGGCGCCGTAGCCCCGGTTATTTTCGTGGACGATGACCTCTATCCCTAACTTGCGTGCAACATCGACGGTGTCATCGGGACTGGCATCATCGACAAGGATGACTCGGTCAACAATCGCTTGCGGAAGCGCATTCCACGTTCTCTCGATGGTCTGGGCGGCCTTGTAGGCAGGCATGACTACTGTTACATGTTTTCCATTGATCATTTTTATCCTCACCGCAGCGCCGGCAGATAAGACCACTCGGGGCGAATTCACTCAGAAGCAATGAAGGCACAGCCACACCAAACTTAATCGATCTCCGAAGTAACATCCGAAACCCAAGCTGAAAGCGGTTTGTCATGACCTTGTTTGGCAACGTGATAAACCACATAGCCTAGTAGGCCGAGCCATACGAGGGGGCCGATTTGACAGGTTGGTGGAAACAAAAAAAACATCGGCGGAGCAAGCCACAGCGTGGTGATTATTAGAGCCCGTTGATAAGTAAACCCCGCGGTCCATACCTCCTTGGCCAGGAAAACAAAAGGAATGGAAAAAATGGCCATGTCGTAATCAAAAAAGTAGGGAGTTGCGAGGGGGATTGAAGCTGTCAAAGCCAGCGCTTTTTGCCAATCCTGATCTGATCGACGCCAAACCCAAGCGCTTCCCGCTAATGCCGTGACTGAGACAAGAATTTGGACAGCCGATGCGAACGTCTTGCTATCCGTCAATTGCAACATCATGGCCATAATGGTTGGCATGCGCAGCAAAAGATCTGAATGATGATCAAAGACAATTTGTGAATGGGAAGTCAGGTTTAAAAAAAATGCAATCAGCGGTTTTGTTCCGAATGCGAGAATGCTGATCAAAATAGTCGCAAGAGCGGTTAAACCCGTGGCAGCCAGCACCCGATAATATCTACCGGCAAGCAGGCAGAATGGTATTGCCACCGCAAGATGGGGTTTGTATGCCATGAGCCCAAAAGCAATTCCGGCGACAATGGGTCTGCGCTTTAGCAGCAATAGCCCAGCACCGATAAAGGAAGCAGACAAGATACCATTTTGTCCCACTGCAACACAGAAAGCTAACGCAGGAAATATTATCACCAGGCTCGGTGTAAGCCAGTACGATGCAATGCAATAGGCAACAATCGTAAGCATTGCAAGCGTTATTGCCACGTAGAGCCTGTATGCAGTGATATAGTCAAAATTCCCCAGTGGCATTATCAGTAATTGGTAGAAGGGAGGATAGGGCCAGGGGATTGGCGGCATTGATAAATTGTTGGAAACCTGCTTTTCTATTGAATGAATCTTCTTGATGTCAAAGGCTTGCTCGGGCGTGCCGTCAATAGCAAGCAACGCGGCTGCATAAGGAACCACAAAATCACTAACCATGACGGTGGAATTGTAACGTTTTTGCTCTGCTGGCCTTATTACAAGATTATCGACATATACCCAGGAAAATATTAAGCTAAGTGCGAGTATAAATGGGATGAAGAGAAGAAGAATTGGTTTGGGTATGGGGGGCTTATAAGGCGTGGGGTCGGATTCCACGCTGCCACCTCTGGCGTGTATATGGGTGGATTCTTCCCTGGCGGCTTTATTGCGAAATGGCCATGCAATAAATTTGCATGCTGAATGTAGAGACCATTTCACAATTGTCTACCCCGCGTCTGATATCAATTTCCCAATTAAAGATGATAATTATTTAGTTTTATAATATGACACGAGGCCATTTATTCAAGGTCTCGTTGCACAATACTGCACAAGCCATGTAGCCCAAACACCACGCGTAAACGAAAGTCGCGTTGATCCGCAACAGTCCCTTCGGCACATCCCGGCTGCTGGAAAACTGCCGGTCGAGCTCGTCGTGCTCGATCAGCAGGCGCGATCTGGTCTTGTGGTAGAGCCCGTCTTTGTGCGTCACGCTCAGCCGGCGCGTGGCGCGGTTGGGCAGGCGCACGCCCAGGCACTGTTCTGCCAGGCAGGCTCAGCTTTCTTTTTCAGTTTGAAGCGAATGCCAGAGCTCTTCCAGCGTGGCATTGGTGCTGTGTCTGGCGCGGTAGGAGCGGATCTCGAGCTGCGTACTCCACGCCGCGTCGCCCGCCCTGACCAGGCTGCCTTGTTGCAACGCATCGGCCACCGCGCTTTCCGGCACCCAGGCCACGCCATATCCTTCCTTGGCCATGTTCATCAGCAACATGGCCATGTCGGCTTCGTAGCACCGTTCAAGGAAATGCGCTGCCGGCGAATCCTTGAGAATGACGTCGACGATGCGCCCCAGAAAGGTGGTCGCGGTATAGGCGAGGTAAGGAATCGGGCTGTTTTTGCGCCCGGGCAGGCTGAACGCGGGTTTGCCGGATGCCAGGGCCGCCGACACCGGGATGAAGGCTTCCGATCCCAGGATCAGGTAATCGAACTTGTCCGGGTCGAGCAGGATCGGCGCGCGGGGATGGTGGTAGCAAAACATCAGGTCGCAACTGCCTTCGGACAGGGCGGTGACCGCATCCAGCACGTTTTCGGCCACGACCCGGGCATTGAACGGGCCATGGCGCAGCTGGAACTGCTTCATCCATTTGGGCAGGAAAGTCATCGAGAGCGTATGGCCGGCCCTCACCTGGATGGCCTTGCCGGGCATGCGCGTTTCCTGGCGGATATCGGCGCGGGCTTCCTGCAGGATTTTCAGCGCTTCGCGGCCCTCATCGCAGAACAGCTTCCCGGCCGGGGTCAACTCCACCGGGTAGGTGCCGCGGTTGACCAGCTCCGCGCCGACCCATTCTTCCAGCGAGCGGATGCGGCGCGACAGGGCCGATTGCGTGATGTGCCGGATCTCCGATGCGCGTGAAAAACTCTGCGTTTGCGCCAAAACCAGCAAATCGTCGATCCATCTCAAGTTCATGCGTCTTTACTCCGCTTCTGTTCTGACTCGCAGTCGATCGCTGCCGGCAACAGCGTAATCGTGCGATACACCCACCGCAAAGGTTAGTCCAAATCCGCATAACACTATGCCCGCTTCTCATCATGAGGGCGAGCTGGCGGCCCTAGAATTTGTCGACTCCCGCAATATTGGACACGACAGTCATGAAGACAAAAACCTTGGGCATCATCGGCGGACTGGGCGAGTTGGCCGGCGCGGATCTGTTCGGCAAGCTGGTTAAGGCGCATGCCAGGCAGGCGGACCGCGCGCCTTGCCATTTCCTGTACGAACAGCATCCGTACCGCGATGCCGGCGTGGCACTGACGCACGGCATGCGCATGACTTCGCGCAAGCTTTACGTGTTTCAAACCAGCCAGGCTTTTGCCGCGCGGCAGGCCGATGCCATTTTGCTGCCCTGTTTCGCAAGCCACGTCTTCCGCGATGAAATCCAGTCCGAGCTTGATATTCCGGTGCTGGACATGATGGATGCGCTGCGTTGCCACGTCGGGAAAACGGTTGTTCCGGGTGGCAGTTTGGGAATCCTGACTTCGGATTTCACTCGCGAGGCCAAGTTGTTCGAGCGTTATTTCGGCGAACGCTACCGCCTGGTCTATCCCTTGCCGCAACAGCAGTCGCGCTTGATGGATGCCGTGTATGGCCCGCACGGACTGCAGGCCGGGCATGCCGATGACGGGGTGCTGGACCGAGTGGAGCAGTCCTGCCGGGATCTGCTCGAACAGCCGGTCGACCTGCTGTTGCCGGGCTTCACCGAGCTGGCCTTGGTCTCGGCCTTCCTGGCGCTGCGCGGGATCGAACTCCCCGATATCAACGAAATTTATGCCGAATTTGCGCTCGCCGGCAGCGGGCCGATCAAACCGCCGCCTTTCAAGCTCGGCATCGTCGGCGGCGTCGGGCCTGCCGCGACCGTGGATTTCATGGGCAAGGTGATACGCAATACGCCAGCGGGGTGCGACCAGGACCATATCAAGATGGTGGTGGAACAGAACCCGCAAATCCCGGATCGAACCGCGCATCTGCTCCACGGCAGTACCGATCCGTCGGTGGCGCTGCTGGCCACCTGCCAACGCCTCGAAGCGGAGGGCGCGCAGGCCATCGCCATTCCCTGCAATACCGCGCATGCGTTTGTCGGGGAGATTCAGCCTTACCTGTCGGTGCCGATCATCAATATGCTGTCGACCACCGTTGCCCATATCCAGCAGCGCTTTGGCCGCACGCAAACGGTGGGTCTGCTGGCCACTGCGGGCACGGTGGCCTGCCGGGTCTACCATGCCATTGCCGAGCGGGCCGGGCTGCGGCTGATCGTTCCCGAGCCGGCCTATCAAGACAAGGTGATGAATGTGATTTATGGCGAATTCGGCGTAAAGGCAGGCTACACCGATGGCCGCTGCAAGGCGGAACTGCTGGAAGTCGCAGCGCATCTGGTCGAGGCGGGGGCGGGGATCTTGATCCTGGGGTGTACCGAGCTGCCTTTGCTGCTGCAGCAAACAGAGCATTATGAAATTGACGGCAGATCCGTCGCGCTGATCGACCCGACCGAAGTCCTGGCGCAGCGCTGTGTGCAATTGGCGAAACCATCTGTCCCGGCTACGGTGGCATTCGGCGAATGACGCCGGGCTTGCCGGCGGTTCGTCAACCATCCTTTCCGGTTATGGCGCCCTGCGCCACGGCGCCTCGCCAGCAAACTGCTGCGTCAGGAAATCCAGAAACGCGGTGACCTTGGCCGACAGGTTCATGCGTTCGGGGTAGACCGCGTAGATGTCCGCCGGCGGCAGCGACCAGTCGTCGAGCACTATGCACAGCCGTCCGGAAGCCAGATACGGGGCAATCTCCCACTCCGAGCGCATCAGGATGCCGTGGCCGTCGAGCCCCCATTGCAGGGTGGTTTCGCCGTCGTTGCTGCTCATTGCGCCGTGCACCTTCACCGTCTCCTGCTTGCGCCCGCGGCTCAGATGCCAGTTGCCATAGGCCGTGTCGTTCTCGCGCAGCACGATACAACGATGCCTGACCAGATCGTGCGGCAGCGCGGGCTTGCCTGCGCTCTTCAAATACAACGGCGACGCGCACAGCAGGCGACGGTTGGCGACGATCTTGCGCGCGATCAGCCGCGAATCGGGCAGATCGCCAAAGCGGATGCCGACATCGACGGCGTTCTCGGTCAGGTTCATCGGCTTGTCGGTCAGCTCCAGCTGCACTTCCACGTCCGGATACGCCTTGCGAAAAGCCGACACGATCGGTGCGACATAGCGCCGGCCGAAACCGAAAGTCGCGTTGATCCGCAGCAGTCCCTTCGGTACATCGCGGCTGCTGGAAACCTGGCGGTCGAGCTCGTCGAGTTCGGTCAACAGGCGTGATCCGGTCTTGAGATAGAGCTCGCCTTCGTGCGTGACGCTCAGCCGGCGCGTGGTGCGGTTGAGCAGGCGCACGCCCAGACGCTGCTCCAGTTGCGCCAGACGCGCGCTGACCGCTGGCGGCGTGATGCCGATTTCGCGCGCCAGCGCGGACAAGCTGCCAAGCTTGACCAGTTCGACGAAGAAACGCAGGTCGGAGACCGAATCCATTCAATCCTCAATTCATCCCGGAAAAGAAACGGACACGCCGCTACTTTTCAATTTAACTTAATTATCAATTAATTTAACAGCCATTTTGCAACCGGTATGCGTATTAAAGTTCGCTCACTCCAACGGTCGGCCCAATCCCGGTGTCGATCATCATCAAGGTAGAGTAGAAATGGTGGCGCGAACGCTGTACCAGAAACTGGTGGATTCGCACACGGTGGCGCGGATCGATGACCAGCATGTGCTGCTGTATGCGGATTTTCACATCATGAATGAATATACGAGCCCGCAGGCGTTCGGCGGACTCGCCGCCCGAGGCGCCGCGGTTCACCGCCCGGAACAACAGATGGGCGTGGTCGATCACGTGATTCCGACGCACCCGGACCCGGTGGCCAAGCGCACGATCCGCATCGAGGCCGCCGCAGCCCAGGCGGCGAACTTCACGCGCAACTGCGATCGTCACGGCATCCACCTGTTTGATGTCACCGATCCGGCGCAGGGCATCGAGCACGTGGTGGCGCCCGAGATCGGCCTGATCCGCCCCGGCATGGTCGTGCTCTGCGGCGACAGCCACACCACGACCTACGGCGCACTCGGTGCATTGGGTTTCGGCATCGGCACCTCCGAAGTCGAGCATGTGCTGGCGACGCAAACGCTGGTGTACCGCGTCTGCGGCAACATGCGCATCACGATCAACGGCAAGCTGCCATTCGGCACCACCTCCAAGGACGTGATCATGTACGTGGTCGCGCAGATCGGCGCACAGGGCGCGCGCGGCCTGGCGGTCGAATTCGATGGCAGCACCATCGCCGGCCTCTCGGCCGAAGCGCGCATGACGATCTGCAACATGACGGTCGAATCCGGCGCCCGCGCGGCCCTGATTGCGCCGGACGCCACCACTTTCGACTACGTCAAGGCGTATGCCACCGACATGCCGCCCGAGATGTTCGAGCAGGCCGTGGCGAGCTGGCGCGAGCTGAAGTCCGATGCCGGTGCCAGGTTCGACCAGCACTTCACTTTCGACGCGGCGGACATCGGCCCGTACGTGACCTGGGGCACCAGCCCGGACCAGGCCATTGCGATCGATGCGCGCATCCCCGCCGCCGATGCACTCGATGCCGACGCGATCAAGGCGCTCGACTATATCGGTCTGAAACCGGACGCCTCGCTGATCGGCACGCCGATCGACCGCGTGTTCATCGGTTCCTGCACCAACGCCCGCATCGAAGATCTGCGTCTCGCCGCCGACGTGATCCGTGGCCGCAAGGTGGCCCCGACGGTGCGCGCGATGGTGATTCCCGGCTCGGGCCTGGTGCGCGAACAGGCCGAAGCCGAGGGCCTGGTCCACGTATTCATTGATGCCGGGTTTGAATGGCGCCAGCCCGGCTGCTCGATGTGTCTTGCGATGAACGACGATTTCCTGGAAATCGGCGAGCGTTGTGCTTCCACCACCAACCGCAATTTCGAAGGACGCCAGGGGCGTGGTGGACTCACGCACCTGATGAGCCCGCCCATGGCCGCCGCCGCCGCCATCGCGGGCCATATCGTCGATGTTCGCAAGGAGAGTGCTCATGACTGATTTTTCCATCATCCAGAGCGTGGGCGCGCCGCTGCCACTCAACAATCTGGATACTGACCAGATCATGCCCAAGCAATTCCTGCTGGGGATCGACAAATCGGGCCTGGCGCACGGTGTGCTGCACGACCTGCGTTTCGATGCCTTTGAGGTGCCGCGTGCCAATTTCGTGCTGAACCAGCCGGCATACAGCGGTGCGAACATCCTGGTCGCCGGCTCCAACTTCGGCTGTGGTTCCAGCCGCGAGCACGCGGTGTGGGGGCTGATGCAGATCGGCATCCGGGCCGTGATCGCAGCGAGCTTCGGCGAGATTTTCTACTTCAACGCAGCCAACAACCGCCTGCTGCTCGTCACGCTGCCGGAAGACGCGGTCAGCGAGTTGATGCGCGAAATCTCCGACCCGGCATCGAGCGGTCTGGTCATCGATGTGGCGCGGGAGGTGGTGATATCTGCGAGCGGCAAGGAGTACGGCTTTTCGCTGCCGGCGCGACAAAAGAGCATGTATCTCGAAGGCCTCGACATGGTCGGCGCCACGCTGAAACAGCTCCCGCAGATCGAAGCGTTCGAGCAGGCGCACTGGGCTAGCAATCCGTGGATGAAGGTTGATTTGCCGACCATGCGCAATTTCTTGCCGAGCTGGGCGGGCTCTCTCGTTTGAGGGCTCGAGCGAAAGTGCGGCCAACGGCAGAAATGCCGCTTTTCCGCCGTTGGCTCCGCTTGCGCTACAAATCCTCGCCGATCAGGGTAAAATCGCGCCTTTTGCGGCAAGCCGTCTCTCTGCGGCAGTGAAAGGAATTCCATGAGTCTCAAATGCGGCATCGTCGGTCTGCCCAACGTCGGCAAGTCCACGCTTTTCAATGCGCTCACCAAAGCCGGCATCGAAGCATCCAATTACCCGTTCTGCACCATCGAGCCGAACGTCGGCATCGTCGAAGTGCCTGATGCGCGCATGCAGCAACTGGCCGAAATCGTGAAGCCGCAGCGCATGCAGCCGGCCATCGTCGAATTCGTCGACATCGCCGGCTTGGTTGCCGGCGCGTCCAAGGGCGAAGGTCTGGGCAACCAGTTCCTGGCCAACATCCGCGAAACCGACGCCATCGTCAACGTGGTGCGCTGCTTCGACGACGAGAACGTGGTCCACGTTGCCGGCCGCGTCGATCCGATCGCCGACATCGAAACCATCCTGACCGAGCTGGCGCTGGCCGATATGTCGGCCGTTGAAAAAGCCATCGTGCGCGAGAACAAGAAAGCCCGTGCCGGCGACAAGGAAGCGCAGAAATTCGTCGCACTGCTCGAAACCATGTTGCCGCACCTGAACGAAGGCAAGCCCGCACGCACCCTCAAGCTCTCGGCAGAAGACCTGGTGTTGCTCAAGCCGCTGTGCCTGATGACGCTGAAGCCGGCCATGTATGTCGGCAACGTGAAGGAAGACGGTTTCGAGAACAACCCGCACCTCGATCGCCTGCGCGAACACGCCGCCAAGGAAGGCGCCCCTGTCGTCGCCCTCTGCGCGCAGATCGAATCGGAACTCGCCGATCTGGATGAAGAAGACAAGCTCGCCTTCCTCGCCGACATCGGCCTGGAAGAGCCGGGTCTGAACCGCCTGATTCGCGTCGGTTACGATCTGCTCGGCCTGCAGACCTACTTCACCGCCGGTGTGAAGGAAGTGCGCGCCTGGACGATCCACAAGGGCGACACCGCCCCGCAAGCAGCCGGCGTGATCCACACCGATTTCGAGAAGGGCTTCATCCGCGCGCAGACCATTTCGTTTGCCGATTTCATCCAGTACAAGGGTGAACAGGGCGCCAAGGAAGCCGGCAAGATGCGCTCGGAAGGCAAGGATTACGTGGTCAAGGATGGCGATGTGCTGAACTTCCTGTTCAACGTCTGATCCGAATGTGTTTTGCCGGTTTCGGCAAGACTGACTGATTTGAACCAGTCCTGAAAGCCGCGTTTTTCGCGGCTTTTTTTCGCCTGTTGGTGCCAGCGGCGCCTGGCGTGAAGTCCTTTTATCCTTCCTTGTTAACTCCACCAATTCTTGTCCATCTGCCAGGGATGAAATGCCTGCCGTGCGGAGTGCCCGGGTGGGTGTCGTGAATCAAGCAGAAATTTTCCAAATCCCCTTGTTTTAAATATTTCTCGAGCCTAGAATTTGTTCGTCCAATACAAGAAACAGGAGTCCGATACAATGGACAAACGGGAGAGCAAGGTTCCCGCACTGCAGCGCGCGGTAGCCATACTCGATTACGTTGCCGAACAGGGAGCATGCCAGGGTAGTGCGCTGATTCCGGTGCTTAACGCGCCCAAGAGTTCGGTTTATCTATTGCTGGAAGAATTGAAGCACCTGCGCCTGCTCTCGCAAGGCCCGGATGGCCAGTACCGGCTTGGCATCAAACTGATCGAATTCGGCGAACAGGCCTCCGGTCAGCTGGATATGCGGGAAGTGGCGCGCCCGCATTTGAACGCGCTGATGCAGGAAACCGGCTTGCTGTGCCATCTTGGTGTGATTGAAGGCGATGCGGCTTATTATATTCTCAAAGTGGAATCGCAAGGCACGATCCGGGTGCGCTCGTGGGAAGGCAAGCGGCTTTCTCTTTACAGTTCGGGATTGGGCAAGTGCCTGTTGGCATGGGCCGATCCGCAAAAACAAAAACAGCTGATTGAAAACTTGCAGTTTGTTCGCGCCACGCCGCAGACGATTACCTCGGCAGAAGAATTGCGCGCAGCCTTGGCGGAAATCCGATCGCGCGGCTGGAGTTACGACGACAGGGAAGACTTGTCGGAAGTGCGCTGCATCGCCTGCCCGATATTCGATGCCAGCGGCAAGATCTCTGCCGCCATTTCGGTGGTGGGAACAACCTTGCAGATATATGACGAAAAATTATCTGAAATCTCGGCCAAGGTGATAGGCACAGCAGCCAGAATTTCAAAGGAATTGGGGTATACCCCCTGACGGTTCAGCCGTCGATGGAACTGGCCATTTCATCGACGGCTTTTTTGCAGCATCACAAACATCTAGAAAGACAGGCAATCCAAATTGCCGGGGAAAGACTGAACGCGCCAGTGCGCGTTTGCTGAGCATGGCATGCGGCATGCAGGGGAACTTGCGCCCTCAAATCCGCAAAGCCTTGCCAGCAAGCGTTCAAGTGGCCTCCAGCCCCTGCCCGACAAAAGTCTTCAAACCGACTTTTTTAAAAATTTCCGTAGGAGGAAATCATGGCTTTGCCAAAGATCAAGCAGGTTCGCGCGTATTTCATGGGTGGTGCCACGGCAGTAAAGGGCAGTGGCGGTGCCGATTATCACGACCAGGGCGGCAAGCACTGGATCGACGACCACATCGCCACGCCGATGAGCAAGTACAAGGAATATGAACAATCACGCCAGTCGTTC
This sequence comes from Pseudomonadota bacterium, assembly GCA_018261735.1. Classification (GTDB taxonomy): domain Bacteria; phylum Pseudomonadota; class Gammaproteobacteria; order Burkholderiales; family Chitinibacteraceae; genus Formivibrio. The sequence continues at coordinate 20,608 of JAGTRM010000001.1, read as the reverse complement.
GGCATCAATGTGCTCGGCACGCTGGTGGTCGAAGTGGAAGCCGATAATGGTGTGAAGGGTTTTGCCGTCTCCACCGGCGGCGAGATGGGCTGCTTCATCGTGGAAAAGCACCTGAACCGCTTCATCGAAGGCAAATGCGTTTCCGACATCAAGCTGATCCACGACCAGATGATGAATGCCACCATGTACTACTCGGGTTCGGGTGGTTTGGTCATGAACTCCATTTCCTGCGTGGATCTGGCGCTGTGGGATCTGTTCGGCAAGGTACTGGGACAGCCGGTTTTCAAGCTGCTTGGCGGTGCCGTGCGCGACGAAATCAAGTTTTATGCCACGGGCGCACGCCCCGATCTTGCCAAGGAAATGGGCTTTATCGGCGGCAAGATGCCGACGCACTGGGGCCCGCATGACGGCGATGCCGGTATCCGCAAGGATGCCGCGATGGTGGCCGAATACCGCGAGAAATGCGGCCCGGATTTCTGGCTGATGCTCGACTGCTGGATGAGCCAGGACGTGAACTACGCCACCAAACTGGCCCATGCCTGCGCCCCGTACAACCTGAAGTGGATAGAGGAATGCCTGCCGCCACAGCAATATGAAGGCTATACCGAGCTCAAGCGCAATGCCCCGCCCGGCATGCTGGTCACCAGTGGCGAGCACCACGGTACGCTGCAATCGTTCCGTACGCTGGCCGATACCGGCATCGACATCATCCAGCCCGACGTCGGCTGGTGCGGCGGGCTCACCACGTTGCTCGAAATTGCCGCGATCGCCAAATCGCGCGGCCAGCTGGTGGTGCCGCATGGTTCGTCCGTGTATTCCCATCATGCCGTGATCACCTTCACCAACACGCCGTTCAGCGAATTCCTGATGACGAGCCCGGATTGCGCCACGATGCGCCCGCAATTCGATCCGATCCTGCTGGGTGAGCCGGTGCCGGTGAAGGGGCGCATGCACAAGTCGGTGCTCGACAAGCCGGGCTTCGGCGTCGACCTCAACCCTGAGTGCAAACTGACCCGTCCCTACACGCACTGATCGTCCTGTCCGTGGCCTATCCCCTCGCCCGTTTGCGGGCGGGTAGGCCCGGCTTTGCCTGCAATGCTGGTTTTTTCACTTGTATCAACAAGGAATAAGGAATCTAGTCATGGCTACATTACTCGATCAAACCGTCACCAAGATGCGGTGGCGTCTCATCCCCTTCATGCTGACACTGTATGTGCTGGCATTTCTCGACCGCGCCAATATCGGCTTTGCCAAGCAGGCGTATCAGGTCGATACCGGCCTGAGCAACGAGGCCTACGCCTTTGGCGCGGGCATCTTCTTCGTGGCCTATGCTTGCCTTGGCGCACCGGCCAACCTGCTGATGAAGAAATTTGGCGCCCGTATGTGGATCGGCCTCACCACCCTATGTTGGGGCGTGTTGTCTGCAGCAATGGCCTATGCCGATACGGAATGGAAATTCCTCGTCGTGCGCACATTGTTGGGTGCTGCCGAAGCCGGTTTCTTTCCCGGCATGATCTACCTGACCTCGCAGTGGTTCCCGCAACGTACCCGCGCCAGCGTGATGGGTCTCTTCTACATGGGCGCGCCGCTGGCATTGACCCTCGGCTCCCCGCTGTCGGGTGCTCTGCTGGAGTTACATGGTTTCGGCGGTCATCCGGGCTGGTACTGGATGTTCGTGATCGAAGGCTTGTTGGCAGTTGCGGCCGGAGTCTGGACTTTCATGTATCTGGACGACAGTCCGCAGCAGGCACGTTTCCTGAACCAGGAAGAAAAGAACGTACTGCTTCGTCAGCTGGAAACAGAAGAAAGCGCCAAAACCACTTCGCGGATTGCCGATGCGATCCGCAACCCGCAGGTCTGGCATCTGGCCATCATCTACATGCTGATCCAGATCAGCGTGTACGGCCTGATCTTCTTCCTGCCGACCCAGGTCGGGGCACTGCTGGGCAAGAAAGTGGGCTTTGAAGTCTCGGTTGTCTCCGCCATTCCGTGGATCTTTGCTCTGCTGGGCACCTATTACATTCCGCGTTATTCGGACCGTACCGGCGAGCGCCGCAACATCGCTGCACTGACGCTGCTGATGGCCGGTATCGGCATCGGCGTTTCGGCGCTGGCCAGTCCGCTGGTGGCGCTGATTGCACTGTGTTTTGCCGCCGCCGGCTTTATCGCGGTGCAACCGGTGTTCTGGACCATGCCGACCAACTTGCTCTCCGGCGCGGCGCTGGCGGCCGGGATCGGCTTCACCAACATGTTTGGCGCATTTGGCGGGTTCCTTGCGCCAATCATCCGGGTCAAGGCGGAAGCCCTGTTCAACAACCAGATCGCAGGTTTGCTGACCCTGGCAGCGCTGACGGTCGTTGGCGCCGTGGGCATCATGGCATTGAAGAAGGTGCAAACGGCGCCGAAAGCGATGCAGGGCGAAGCCAAGCTCGCAAATACCTGATTCAGTCCAGCCATGAAGGCGGCTGCCTGCACTGACAAGTCATGGCGCTTGCCAGCCGCCTTCAACCGAGGAGAAATACCAATGACCAACCGCATGATCCTGAACGAAACATCCTATTTTGGCGCGGGCAGCATCCGTGCCATTGCCGACGAAGTGGCACGGCGCGGCTTCCGCCATGGCCTGCTGGTCACCGACAAGGCCCTGCTGGGCATCGGGCCGGTGGAAAATGTGGAAGCCGTGCTCCAAACCGCCGGGATTCCCTACACGCGCTATGCCGATGTCAAGCCGAACCCGACCATTGCCAATATCCAGCACGGCGTTGCCGCCTGCAAACAGTGCGGGGCCGATTTCCTCGTCGCGGTCGGCGGCGGCTCCGCCATGGATACGGCCAAAGGCATCGGCATCATCATGACCAATCCGCTGTTCGCCGATGTGTGCTCGCTGGAAGGGCTCTCGCCCACGAAAAAGCCGAGCTTGCCCCTGATTGCGGTGCCGACCACGGCCGGCACGGCAGCCGAAGTTACGATCAACTACGTGGTTACCGACGAGGAAAACCGCCGCAAGTTCGTTTGCGTCGATCCGCACGATATTCCAACCGTTGCCATTGTCGATTCGGACATGATGGCTTCCATGCCCAAGACATTGGCGGCTGCCACCGGCATGGACGCGCTGACGCATGCCATCGAGGGATATCTCACTCGTGCGGCATGGGAAATGACCGACATGTTCGCGCTCAAGGCCATCGAGCTGATTGCCGCCAACCTGCGTGCTTCCGTGCTGGAAAACTCGCCGCAGGCCCGGCAAAACATGGGGTTGGCGCAATATATTGCCGGCATGGGGTTTTCCAATGTTGGTCTGGGACTGGTACATGGCATGGCGCACCCGCTGGGGGCTTTTTACGATACCCCGCACGGCGTGGCCAATGCCTTGCTGCTGCCCGCCATCATGGAATTCAATGCCCCGGCCTCGGGTGAGAAATACCGCCACATTGCTCGCGCCATGGGCGTGGTCGGCACCGAAGCCATGAGTCAGGAGCAGTATCGCCAAGCCGCCTGTGCCGCCGTGCGCCAGTTAGGGCTCGATGTCGGCATTCCGCAAAAGCTGGCGGAAATCGGCGCACAGAAAGATGATTTGCCACAGCTGGCCCACTCGGCGTTCAAGGATATCTGCACCCCCGGCAATCCGCGCGATGTGTCCGAAGCCGAGATCCTCGCGCTCTACCGGCAGCTGTTTTAACCAAGGCTTTGTCCGGGCAAAAAGCTGGCTGATGGAAATCGCCTGCAGCTCGCCAGGACAAAGCCTGACCATCAATCAACCGTCCCAATTACTGGATTGGGGCCAAAAATGACAATCTGACCACAGACCCTACGGATACCACGATGAAACATCCAATTCCTCACAACGCATTCAAAGCGGCAATCAAAGCCGGCCAGACCCAGCTGGGCTTGTGGCTTTCCTGCGCCAATCCCTACACGGCAGAAATTGCTGCAACGTCGGGCTACGACTGGCTGCTGATCGACGGCGAGCACGGCCCCAACGATGTTCCTACCTTGCTTGCCCAATTGCAGGCGGTGGCGCCATATGACAGCCACCCGATCGTACGTCCGGTCAACAAAGACCCGGCCTTGATCAAGCAGATCCTCGACATCGGAGCGCAAACGCTGCTCGTTCCGATGGTCGATACTGCGCAGGAAGCGCGCGATCTGGTTTCCGCCATGCGCTATCCCCCGCGCGGTATCCGCGGCGTAGGCGCTTCCGTGGCCCGCGCGGCGCGCTGGGGACGAATTGAAGATTACGCGGACACGGTTGAAGAACAGCTTTGCCTGTTGGTCCAGGTGGAAACGGTACGCGGCCTGCAGAATCTGGACGAAATCACCAAGGTGGACGGCGTCGACGGCGTGTTCATCGGGCCGGCGGATTTGTCCGCCTCGATGGGACACATGGGCGATGCGGGTCATCCCGAGGTAAAAGCCGCGATTGAAAATGCTATCCGGCATATCCGCTCACTCGGCAAAGCCGCAGGGTTCTTGGCGCCGGATCCCGCTGTCGCCAAGCACTATCTGAATTGCGGTGCCAATTTTGTCGCGATCGCCGTGGATACCATGCTGTTCACCCAGGCTATGAGTGATGCCCTGGCAAGGGTGACCGGTAAAGAGGCGAGCAGTGAGGCCAAGGCATCCTATTGATTGAATCACTACGAACGAGGCTTTCCTTCTGTTTGAAGCAAGGAAGGTGCTCGCGTGTACATGCAATTGAATGGACGCAGATTGCCGAAAAGGTGGCGAAACTGCCGCTCAAGCAGTGACGGCGGCAAGCTCGGATGTCTGTTGTTGCGGCGAATACCGTGCCAGCTGAGTCTGGATTGCATCCAGCACCGGCTGCACGGGAATGTTCGATAGATAGCGCTCGTCGGTATGGACATTCACATCATTGGGCGCAATCAGGGGGCCGTAGTCTGCCGCATGAATGACGATGGCCTTGTCGCTCCACGGGCGCCAGATATCAACGTGTGTGGGTCCGAACAGGGCGACGCTGGGCACGTCGAGCGCGGCGGCCATGTGCATGGGCAGCGAGTCGACGCCGAGGAAAAGCTTGGCCTTGGCGATGGCCGCAGCCAGGGCTGGCAGGTTCAACTGGCCTGCGAGCGACACGATATTGGGATGCGCGGCCTGTGCGAGCAATGAATCAACCAGTGCCATTTCGCGCGGCGCAGGTGCGGCGGTCAGCACGATGCGATGCCCTTGTTCGGCCAGCGTGCGGATGACTTTGGCAAAGCGCTCGTCTTCCCAGCACTTGAAGAACCAGCGCGAGGTCGGGTGCAGCAGGATGTAGTCGCCACAGACGCCGGCGGCTGCCATTTTTTGTTCCATCAACGCTTGATCGGCCGCGCTGATGGCCATGCGGCATTGCCCATCCCGGTCATCGATGGGCACGCCAATATCGCGCAGGAAGGCCAGATTGCGCTCCACCCGGTGTCCGTACGGGGTATCCGGTACGCGCAGCGGAAACGCCGTATGCCACACGATATTGTTGCGTTTGCCGATTTCATGGCCAACCCGCAACGGTGCGCCGCTGATCAGTGCGGCAAAAGCGCCCTGCCAGCGATCGTTCAAGTGCAGCACCCAGTCATAACGGCGCTGGCGAATATGGCGCGCCAGTGACAGCAAGCGCGATACCTGGCGCAGCCCCTTGCCCCCGTCCTTGCTGCGCGGCAGCGCCAGGACATGGGCCAAATCCGGATTGGCCGCGATGACCGGCGCCGATTCGGCAAAGACCATGGCATCGATTTCCACGCCGGGATAATGACGCTTGAGCGCGGCAAAGATCGGCGTTGTCAGCAGGACATCGCCATGATGTTGCAACTGGGTAACCAGGATGCGCCGGGGCGGCGTGGTGCGGGATGCGGTCATGGAAATCCGGAAAATGGCGATGTTGTTTTCAGGTGGAAACAGGTGGAAGGCATGATACCTGTTGCCGCCATTTTGTTCATGAATCTTTGATTCGACAGTTCATTTCTGCGTGTGCTTCAGCATTTGGAGCCATGCCTGCCAGCCTGCATGCACTGCCCGTGTGGTGATTCGCATGATCCCCGATGGGCGCGCTATGGGCTTGCCCTGCCGACCGGCGGTTTCAGTGTGGCGGCGCAGCAATTCTTGTCCAACAATGGAAAGACCTTGTGACGGGAAAGGGCAAGTCATGGCTGAAGTGCCGCGATACTTCCCTCGGGCGCGACTGGCAGAGCTGATCAGCGTGGTGCAGCGCGCGGGTTTTCGCGTGATCGGGCCACGCGTGGATCAAGGCGCGCTGGTTTATCGCGAAATCGATGGCGTGGAAGATTTGCCGCAAGGGCTCACCGACGAGCAGGCGCCCGGGCACTACCGGCTGGCGGCCAACGGCACGCAGCGCCATTTCAGCTGGGCCAACGGCATGAGCGCCATCAAGCCGTTCGTCTACGCGCCGCGCGAACGTTTGTGGCGCGTGGACCGCGATACCCATGGCATCCACTTTCGTCCGTTGATGAGCATTGCGCCGCGTACCGCGATCCTGGGCGTGCGCGCCTGCGATTTGTCCGCGCTGATCCTGAATGACGCCCATTTCCTGCGCAACCTGTATCCCGATCCCTATTACCGCCTGCGGCGCGAAAACCTGTTGCTGATCGCGGTGAATTGCAGCCACGCGGCATCCACTTGTTTTTGTGCGTCGACTGGCGATGGCCCAGAGGTTTCGGGCGGCTACGATTTACTGCTTAATGAGCTGGAAGAAGGCTATCTGGTTCATTCCGGCAGCCCTTCGGGGGACGAGATATTGCAGAAATTGGCGACTGCACGCCCGAGCCGGCGGCAGCTCGATCAGGCGCGCCACCAGCTCGATGCCTGCCGGCAACAGCAACGCGCGATGCCGCCCGCGCCCAGGCTGACCGGGCTCATGAGCCGGCTCGACCATCCGAGCTGGGATGCGGTGGCCGAGCAGTGTCTGGCCTGCGGCAACTGCACGGCGGTCTGTCCGACCTGTTTCTGCCATCGCGAGGTCGAGGCGCCGGCGCTCGATGGCCAGAGCAGCGTGCACCGGCGCGACTGGGATTCATGCTTCAACGAAGATCACAGCTATCTGGTCGGCATGCTGGTGCGCCCGGATATCAAGACGCGCTACCGGCAATGGATGACGCACAAGCTGGCCACCTGGCAGGAGCAGTACGGCCGCAGCGGCTGCGTGGGCTGCGGGCGCTGTACCACCTGGTGCCCGGTCGGTATCGATTTTGTCGCGCAAGCCCGGCGCGTGTTGGAGGATGAAGCATGAGCGTCGCCAACTGCTATCTGCCGTGGGAGGCGGAAATCGTCGAGCGCACCCAGGAAACGCCGGACATCTTCACCTGGCGGCTGCGCTTCACCGATCCGGAAATCGCGCGCCAGTACACGTTCCAGCACGGCCAGTTCAACATGCTGTATCTCTACGGCGTGGGCGAAGTGGCGATTTCGGTGATGTCCGGCGATGGCAGCAGCCTCTTGCATACCATCCGCGCGGTGGGGCGGGTCACCCAAGCGATGATGGATTTGCGGGTCGGCGACCGCGTTGGCGTGCGCGGCCCGTTCGGGCGCGGCTGGCCGCTGTTCGATGCGCGCGGGCAGGATATCGTGTTCGTGACCGCGGGGCTGGGCTGTGCGCCGGTGGTGTCGTCGATCCGCTACGTGGTGGCCAACCGGCCGGATTACGGGCGGCTGGTGATCATGCAGTCGGTGCGCTATCGCCACGAAGCCCTGTGGGCACCGCAATACGATGCCTGGCGCGGCCTGCCCGATACCCAGGTGCTGCTGACTTCATCGCGCGACAAAACGCGCTGGCCGCTGTGGGAGCTGGGCCGGGTCGGCGTATTGCTCGACCAGGCGGATTACGACAAAAACAACTGCTACGTGATGATGTGCGGCCCGGACCAGATGCTGCGCGATACGGCCAAGACCCTGATCGAAAAAGGCGTGCCGGGCCCGCGCGTATTCGTCTCGCTGGAGCGCAACATGCAGTGTGCTGTCGGCCACTGCGGCCACTGCCAGATGGGCGGCAAGTTCGTCTGCAAGGACGGCCCGGTGTTTCCGTTCCCGGAAGTGGCGGCTTTGATGGAAACGGAGGGCTTCTGACATGGAACACAAGCCCAAGATCGCCATCCACAAGTTCGCCTCCTGTTCCGGCTGCCAGCTGGCCTTCGTGAACATGGGCGAAGACCTGATCGAGCTGCTGCAGCTGGTCGATCTGGTGCACATGGCCGAAGTCGGCAGCATGGCGCCGGAGGACCAGCAGGTCGATATCGCCTTTATCGAAGGCTCGATCACCACGCCGCACGATGTCGACCGGCTGCTGAAGATACGTGCCAACAGCGCCTGCCTGATCACCATCGGTGCTTGTGCCACCTCGGGCGGCATCCAGGCGCTGCGTAACAATGCCGACAGCGGCGAATGGATGCGCTCGGTCTATGCCAAGCCGGAATTCATCCAGTCGCTTTCGACCTCGGCGGCGATCGCCAACCATGTGAAGGTCGATTTCGAGCTGTGGGGCTGCCCGGTCAGCTCGCGGCAGATGTTCACCGCCATCCGAACCTTGCTCTATGGCGTGCCGCCGCTCTCCCTGCGGGAGAAGGTCTGCCAGGAGTGCAAGCGGCGCGGCAATGTGTGCATCCTGGTCACGCAGGATGCGCCCTGCATGGGGCCGGTCACCCGCACCGGCTGCGGCGCGCTTTGCCCGTCGTTCGGCGCGCCGTGCTACACCTGCTACGGCCCGGCCGAGGGAGTCAATACGGCGAGTTTCGGCCAGCGCCTGATCGGCCTGGGTCTGCATCCGGATCAGGTCGCGCGCCGCTTTGCCTCGATCAACAACGCCGCGCCGGCATTCAGCGAGGCAACGCGCCTGTTCGCCGGCGAGGAGGGTAAATCATGAATCCCGCCGCCGATCCGAACCGCACGATCGATATCCATGTGCCGGTGCTGACCCGCGTCGAAGGCGAGGGCTCGCTGGAATTCACCGCGCGCAATGGCAAGGTCGAAAAACTCTACCTGCGTATCTACGAACCGCCGCGATTGTTCGAGAAATTCCTCGAAGGGCAGGATTACACCGAGGTGCCGACGATTGCCGCGCGTGTGTGCGGCGTCTGCCCGATCGCCTACCAGATGACCTCGATCCGGGCGATGGAAACGCTGTTCGGCGTGCCGTCCGATCCCTGGATTCACGCGATGCGCCGGGTGATCTACTACGGTGAATGGCTGCAAAGCCATACCCTGCATGTGAACCTGTTCGCCGCGCCGGATTTTCTCGGCTTTCCCGATGCGATCAGCATGGCGGCCAAATACCCGGAGGAGGTGCGTCGCGGCATGCGCCTGCAAGGGTTGGGCAACGATCTGCTGCGTCTGCTCGGCGGGCGCTCGGTGCATCCGATCGGCATGAAGGTGGGCGGTTTCCATCGTGCCCCGCCGCGCCATGAAGTGGCGGACATGGTGGATAAACTGCTGATCGCGCGCGAGGATGCGCGCCAGTTCGTGGCTTGGGCGGCCGGTTTGCCCTACCCGGTGGACGAGCAGGAATTCATCAGCGTGGCGATCCAGCACCCGCAAGAATACGGCATCACCGAGGGCCGGCTGGTGTCCGATCACGGGTTGAGAGTCAGTTTCGAGGATTACCCGACGCATTTTCGCGAATACCAGGTCGCGCATTCCACCGCGTATTACTCGCTGATGGATGGCCGCTCGTATTTCCTCGGTCCGCTGGCGCGCATGAACCTGAACTTCGACCGGCTGCCGCAGCCGGTGCAGGCGCTGGCGCAGGAACTGGGCATCCGCTTTCCTTCGCACAATATGTTCATGAACGTGGTGGCTCGGGCGCTGGAATGCTATCTGGCGGTGGAAGACAGCCTGCGGATTTTGAGTGATTACCAGCTGCCGGCGCGCCCGTTCCTCGATGTCACGCCCCGCGCCGGGATCGGTCATTACTGCACCGAAGCGCCGCGCGGCATGATCTACCACCGCTTCGAGCTGGATGACGCCGGCCGGGTGAGCTTTGCCACGATGATTCCGCCCACCTCGCAGAACCAGTTGCGCATCGAACAAAACCTGCAAACGGCGATGGAGCGCTTCGGGCTCGAACATAGCGATGACGAGTTGCGCCAGTTTTGCGAGCAGGTGATACGCAACTATGACCCCTGCTTGTCCTGTTCAACGCATTTTCTTCGATTGGAGGTGCATCGTGATTGAAACGATCGTGATCGGTATCGGCTCGCCGTTTGGTGCGGACCGTTTGGGTTGGGCGGTAATTGATGCCCTCTTTGAAGCCGGTTTTGACGCGAAGGCCGATCTGGCCTATTGCCGCCAGCCTGCCGAATTGCCGGATTTGTTGACGGGCTATTCGAAAGTGATCCTGGTTGATGCTCTGCTGGGCGACCAGCTGGCCGGAACGTTGCAGCGCTTGAGGCGGGAGAATTTGCGCTGTGCCTGCCTGGGCGTTTCCTCGCACGGCTTCAATGTGTCGACTTCGCTGGAGCTGGCTGAAGTTCTGGATTGCCTGCCCGAACAGCTATTGGTGCTGGGGCTGGAAGTGGGAGAGCCCAACCAGCCGATCAAGCCGGAATGGATCAAGCGGCTGGTGCGGGCGGTACAGGCCGAAGTGGCCTGTACCGTGAGCTGAAAAAGGCACTGTGTTGTATTCAGCAGCGCCCGAGGATCAAGCCGGGTTGAAGCGGATGCGTTTGCCGCGCGCGGCGAAACCGAATGCATCCTCGTTGATGCGGGCCACCAGCTCGAACGGTTTTTCCAGTTCCTTCTCCTGCGTTACCTGACAATACTCGATCCAGTTGCCATCAATCTCGATGGAATAACTACCGTGTTTGGCACGATACTCTTTGCAGAGATAAAGCCATTTCTCAGCCATGACAGGCCTCCATTAAAGTCGAGTAACTGATATATCACGGGTGGCTTGAGGAGAGTGATGGATAATAACTATGGCAACGATATGGTTAATTGCCTGCAGGCTATGACAGTGATTCCTGTCGATCAGGCATAACCGTAAAGTGGGGAAAATGCTGCACAACTGTGCTTGTGACTGGCGCGGGGGTGGGGCGGGACACGATGGAAAGTGAAAAATTCACAAAAGCCAGGCGGTTCAACTTCCGTAACTTAAGAGCCAGTTTTCTAGTGGAAGGCGGGATCTGATCGAGGGCGGAGCAGGCTATTTGGCAGCGCGTTGTGCATCGATCTGCTGCACCAACTCGAGCAGCACATCCAGGCCGTAACGCCACGGACCAAATCCGGATTCCACGTTGATATGCCCGGCCTCGCCGATGTCGACCAGGTTGCTGTGCCAGATGGCGGCCCATTCGCTGGCGCGGGAAAAGCGCATCAGCGGGTCGTTGTGGCTGGCGACCAGCATGCTCGGAATGCCGAGATCCCGGGTGGGAACGCGATCTTCGATCTCGAATTTCATCGGCTCGGCGGGCGCCACCAGCATCAAGCCTGCCACTTGCTCGGGCAGTTCAACGGCGACGCAACAGGAGGCCAGCGCCCCGAAGCTGTGCCCAACCAGGATGGCCGGGCGCGGGCAGCGCAGCAGCAGGCGGGTGATCGAACTGATCCACAGGTCTATGTCCGGCGTGTTCCAGTTGCGCTGCACGACGCGCCGCCAGAACGGCTGGTGATTCTGCCAGCAGGTCTGCCAGTGCTCCGGACCGCTGTCATGCAAGCCGGGAACCAGCACGAAATCGTAGCGCTCGGCTGCCGCTTCCAGTGTTTGATCGGTTTCCTGGTGATAGCTTGATTTCATGGGCCGGGGATACTCAATTACGCTAGGTCGCGGCAATGTGGAAATTGACACGCAAGAATAACACGCTCGTGATCGGTGGTCAGTTCAAAACTGCGGGTTTGGTCTTATTGACCCGCCGCCGGAGAACGGCATTCATAAGCAACACCTGTCGACTCGTTTGGTGGACAGCGTGCCTTGAAATATAAAACCGATTCCTGAATCCGATAAATATTCATAAAAACCCATTCGTGATTTGATGCGATATTTGCCGGGAAAGTACTCCTTCGTCAAATTGCACGGTTTTATGCAAATCCTCCCTTGGTTGTGATCTGGCTCCGCATCGGGAAAATCAATTGCTCTTGCGATAGGCCTGTGCATGATCGCCGAATCCATTTTCTACGCTGCCGTCGTCGCTGGTTCGTGTTGTTCCTGTGCGGGGGTGTTTGTATCTGTTTGAATTTAATAATGTAATTTTTGTTTTCCCGGATTTGTCGCGGCGGGCCTTCCAGTCTGGAACACGGCATTTCAGCCGGGAAACCCGTTCTGCTACGCCCGCCAATTGTTATTGGAATCCTTTAAATTTGTTGAATTAATTAACGCCATAAAATTTATATAAAAATTTTAAAAATCGCATTAACAAGTTGAATGGCTCCGGGTTTGTTGGCAAATTTACCCTTGTTTTGGAGCACCATTTCTGCATTTGCGGTTGACGGGTGTTCGATAACGCATCGGCATGTGGCGATTATCCACATGGAAAAGCGGGACTAATCCGGATGAATTCCGGAAGGCCGCTTTTACCGTATCAAAAAAGAGCGGGCGACAGTGTCGCCGGCATTCCAGGAGGTGAAGATGAGCAATTCGAGCAACAGCGCGGTGAGTAGCGGCGCCGTAGTGCTTGCCGCTGGCCGCGTTCATTCGCTGCCGGGGGGCTGCATGAGCGTAGTAAATAACGGGAGGAGAGAAAATGAGCAATGCTGATTCGGTAGCGATTGAACCAGGAATGGCAGCGGTTGAGCTGCCGACCTGGAAGCGGATCCTGGCCTTCAAGGTACGGATCATTCCATTGAGCGTTTATTTGCCGTTTGCCGTATTGATGGCGTACCTGATGTATACCAACAGGGTTCCGAAAGACATGCTGGGCGCCTTTGCCATCATGGCGTTGTTCGGATTCCTTTGCGGTGAGCTCGGCAATCGCATCCCGGTCCTGAAAAACCTGGGCGGCGCGCCGATCATGGCGACCTTCCTGCCCGCGTACCTGGTCGCGGCGCACTTGTTGCCCGAAGTGGCGGTGGTAACCGTCAAATCCTTCATGAAGACGAGCAACTTCCTGTACGTCTATATCGCGATGGTGATTGTCGGCAGTATTTTGGGCATGAACCGCACGGTGCTGGTCAAGGCGTTCGCCAAGATGTTCGTGCCGCTGACCGTTGCGACGTTTGTTGCCGTGGGCGTGGGCATGGGAGTCGGTCGCCTGATGGGGCTGGATTCGTTCCAGATCTTCTTCTACATCATCGTTCCGATCATGGCCGGCGGTGTGGGCGAAGGCGCAATTCCGTTGTCCATGGGTTATGCCGGCATCCTGAAGATCACCCAGGATGAAGCGTTTTCCCAGATCCTGCCGGCAGTGATGCTGGGCAGCCTGACCGCGATCATTCTGTCCGGCCTGCTCAAGCGCTTCGGCGAAAAATATCCGCAGTATTCCGGCAACGGCAACCTGGTCAAGCTCGAAGGCGAGCAGGAAATCCTGACTGCGGCAAAGGAAAAGCATGCCGCGATCGATCTGCCCGCGATGGCCGTTGGCGCGGTTGTTTCCATCGGCTTCTACCTGATGGGCATCTGCCTGGCCCCGATCATTGGCATTCCGGCTCCGATCATCATGCTGTTCGCCTGTGTCTCGATCAAGGCTTTGGGCTGGTTGCCCAAGGAATTGGAAGAGGGCGCCCACATGATTCATCGCTTCTTCGTGGTCGGCGTGACCTATCCCCTGCTGCTGGCCGTCGGTGTCGCAATGACCGACTGGAACAAGCTGGTGGCCATCATCAGCTTCCCCTACCTGGTGACCATCATTGCCACCGTGGTTTCCATCGTGGCTACCGGCTTCTTCGTGGGCAAGTGGCTGAAGATGTACCCGGTCGAAGCTGCAATCGTAACCGCTTGCCATAGCGGCCAGGGCGGTACGGGCGACGTGGCGATTCTGACTGCATCCGATCGCCTGGTTCTGATGCCGTTTGCCCAGGTGGCCACACGTATCGGCGGTGCTTGCACGGTGACTTTTGCAATCTTCTTCTTGACCTGGTTGCAATCGCGGTAAAGCGCCCAGGCAGCCCCGATCGCTTCATGGTCTGGGCTGCCTAGGTTGTATGCATTCTGTATTTAGTGGAGGTATTCGCAGTGAAATTGGTCAGCTTTCGTACCAAGGAACGTAGAACCAGCTTCGGTCTTAGCACTGAGGGTGGAATCGTCGATCTAGGCCGGCGCATCGGGCATCGCTATGCGGACATCAAGGCGCTGCTTGCCGGCAATGCGCTCGAAGAGATTGCGCAATACCAGGGATTGCCGCCGGATCTTGGCGAGAACGATGTCGCGTTTCTGCCGGTCATTGCGCAACCGAACAAGATTTTCTGCGTCGGCATGAACTATGCCGCAAAACGCGTAGAGTTCAACGAAACCAACAACGCGCCCACCCTGTTCATCCGTTTTCCCGATTCGCAGACCGGCCATGCCTGCCGCGTGGTGAAGCCCGCCCACAGCAGCGAATTCGATTACGAAGGCGAACTGGCGGTCGTGATCGGCAAGGCCGGGATGGCGATCAAAGCGGAAGACGCCCTGAGCCACGTGGCCGGCTACAGCTGCTACATGGATGGCTCGGCGCGCGATTGGCAGCACACCTGGTTCACTGCCGGCAAGAACTGGCGCGAAACCGGCGCCTTCGGCCCGTGTCTCGTCACCGCCGACGAAGTGGGCAATCCGCAGGAGCTGGGCATCCGCACCTACCTGAACGGCATGAAAGTCCAGGACGACAACACTGGCAACATGATCCACACGATTGCCTCGCTGATCGAATACATCAGCACTTTCAGTGCCTTGTCTCCTGGCGACGTGATCATCACCGGCTCGCCCGGCGGCGTGGGCAAGAAACGCGTGCCGCCCCTGTTCCTCAAGGAAGGCGATGTGATCGAGGTCGAGATTGACCGGCTCGGCCGGTTGCGTAACCACATTGCGCTTGAGGCTGATTTTGCCTGTGAAGCTGCCGCTGCGTGAGTCGAATGCAGGATTGATGCCGGGAGAACGAGTGATGCATTGCACGCCGCACCACTTGTTCCCGTGCATCTGGCAGCTGCAAGGAGAGCCTGCCCGTGAGCGATGAAATAGTTTTTTACACCACCGATCCACACGCCAATGTCGCTGAAGGCGCGGAGATCCGGCAGTTGCTGGCGCAATGCGATCTGGATTTCGAAGAGAGCATCGGGCAGTTCGTGCTCGGCCGGCACGGGCGCAGCCTGGTGGCGTGCGCCGGGCTGGACGGCAACATCGTCAAGTGCGTGGCCACCGCGCCCGGCTACCGCGGCGAATCGCTCAGCCTGAAGCTGATGAGCGAAGTGATCCACCTCGCGCTCGAATGCGGCCACCTGCACCTGTTCCTGTATACCCACCCCAAGAATGTATCGTTCTTCGAAGGCTGCGGCTTTTACGAACTGGCCGAAGTGCCGGGCTATGTCAGCCTGATGGAAAACACCCCGGTCGGCATCAAGGGTTATTGCGGCCGCCTGCAGAAAAAACGCGAGCCGGGTGCCAAGATCGGCTGCATCGTGATGAACGCCAACCCGTTCACCCTCGGGCACCAATACCTGGTGCGCCTCGCCGCCAGCCAGTGCGACTGGCTGCATCTGTTTGTCGTGCGCGAGGACGTCTCGCGTTTTTCCTACCGCGACCGCTTTGCCCTGGTGCAGAGCGGGGTGGCCGACATCCCGGGCCTGACCCTGCATCACGGCTCCGAATACATGGTCTCGCGCGCCACCTTTCCCGATTACTTCTTCAAGGAAAAGGGCATCGTCGGCGATTGCTGCACGGCGATCGACCTGTTGCTGTTCCGCGAATACATCGCCCCGGCGCTGGGCATCACCCACCGCTTCGTCGGCACCGAACCGTTCTGCGCAACCACGCGCAAATACAACAACGACATGAAGCATTGGCTGCAGGCCGCCGATTCGGATGCGGTGCCCGTCACGGTGGTCGAGGTGCCGCGCACCGCCTGCGCCGGCGTGCCGATCTCGGCCTCGGAAGTGCGCCGCCTGCTGCGCGCCGGCGACATGGCCCACGTCGAATCGCTGGTACCGCGCAATACGCTCAATTATTTAACCCATAACGATTACGTCACATGACATGGAGACTGTACCGATGAAGATAGTCAAAGAGGCCGTGGCCGGCACGCTCGAATCGAGCGATCTGCTGGTCAAGGTCGCCCCGCTTGCCGACGACAAGGTCGATCTGGTGATCGAGAGCGAAGTGATGCGCCAGTTCGGCGCGCAGATCCGCAAAGTGGTTGAAGAAACGCTGCGCCAGCTTGGGGTGCGTTCGGGCCAGATCGTGATCGAAGACAAGGGCGCGCTCGATTGCGCGATCCGGGCGCGGGTACAGACCGCCGTGCTGCGTGGCGCCGAGTGCAAGGAAATGAACTGGAGTGCGTTGTCATGAAACTGCGTCGTAGCATGTTGTTCCTCCCCGGCGCGAATGCCGCCATGTTGAGCACGGCCTTTGTCTACAAGCCCGATTCGATCATGTTCGATCTGGAAGACGCCGTCTCGCTGCGCGAAAAGGATGCCGCGCGCCTGCTGGTGTTCCATGCGCTGCAAAACCCGGCCTACGCCGACATCGAAACCGTGGTGCGCATCAACCCGCTCAACACCCCGTTTGGCCTGCAGGATCTGGAAGCCGTGGTGCGCGCCGGCGTCGACATCGTCCGCCTGCCCAAGACCGACAGCGCGGCGGACGTGCACGAGCTCGAAAGCCATGTCGAACGCATCGAGCGCGAATGCGGCCGCGAAGTCGGCTCCACCAAGCTGATGGCTGCTATCGAGTCGGCATCCGGCGTGGTCAACGCGCTGTCGATCGCCACCTCCAGCTGCCGCATGATCGGCATCGCGCTGGCCGGTTTCGACTACGTGATGGACATGCAGACCGAACGCGGCGATGGCACCGAGCTGTTCTACGCCCGCTGCGCCGTGCTGCATGCCGCGCGCGTCGCCAAGATCGACGCCTTCGACGTGGTCTATTCCGACGTCAACGACGAAGAAGGCTTCCTCAAGGAAGTCGAGCTGATCCGCAGGCTGGGCTTCAACGGCAAATCGCTGATCAACCCGCGCCAGATCGAACTCTTGCACAACGCCTATGCGCCGAGCGAAGACGATGTCGACTACGCGCAGCGCGTGATCGCCGCCGCCGACAAGGCCGAGAAGGAAGGACTGGGCGTGATCGCCCTGAACGGCAAGATGATCGATGCCCCGATCGTCGATCATGCCAAGCGCGTGTTGCAGAAGGCCCAGGCCTCTGGCGTGCGCAAGTAATCCGGAGACTACACAGATGAATCAGGAAATACGCAACAAGCTGCTGCTGGAACCTGGCCTCGAAGGCATGGAAATGTTCGAGCACTTCGCGCAACAAGCCCCGTATCTGAAAGACCTCGGGCAAAAGCTCTCGCGCAAGATCGTCGCCACCTTGCAGGAGGCCATCCGCCTGTCCGGCCTGCAGGACGGGATGACTATCTCGTTCCACCACGCGTTCCGCGAAGGCGACAAGACCATCAACAACGTGGTGCAGATCCTCGCCGACATGGGCTTCAAGAACCTCACGCTGGCCTCGTCGTCGCTGCTCAGCTGCAACGCGCCGCTGATCGAGCACATCAAGAGCGGCGTGATCAGCCGCATCTACACCTCGGGCATGCGCGGCAAGCTCGCTGAGGCGATCTCCAACGGCCTGATGGAACATCCGGTGCATATCCATTCGCACGGCGGTCGCGTCAAGCTGATCCAGAGTGGTGAACTCAAGCTCGATGTCGCGTTCCTCGGGGTTTCCGCCTGCGATGAATTCGGCAATGCCAACGGCGTCAGCGGCAAGTCGCGCTGCGGCTCGCTCGGCTACGCCAAGGTCGACGCCCAGTTTGCCAACAAGGTCATCATGCTGACCGAAGAGTTCGTGACCTTCCCCAACACCCCGGCCAGCATCTCGCAGGACCAGGTCGACTACATCGTCAAGGTCGACCAGGTCGGCGATCCGTCCAAGATCAGCGTCGGCGCCGCCCGCGTCACCAGCAACCCGCGCGAACTGCTGATCGCGCGCCTGGCGGCCGACGTGATCGAGCATTCCGGCTACTTCAAGGACGGCTTCTCGCTGCAGACCGGCTCCGGCGCATCGTCGACCGCCGCAACGCGCTTCCTCGAATCGCGCATGCGCAAGCAGGACATCAAGGCGAGCTTCGCGCTCGGTGGCATCACCGGCGGTATCGTCGATCTGTTCCGCAAGGGCCTGATCGCCAAGCTGGTCGATACGCAGAGCTTCGACGCCGATGCGGCCGATTCGCTGCGCGATTCGCCCAACCATATCGAAGTCTCGACCAACGAATACGCCAATCCGATCTCCAAGGGCACCTACTGCGACCGCGTCGACGTGGTGATCCTCAGCGCGCTGGAAGTCGATCTCGACTTCAACGTCAACGTCATCACCGGTTCGGACGGCGTGATGCGCGGCGCATCGGGCGGGCACTCCGACGTCGCGGCGGCGGCTAACCTGTCGATCGTGGTCGCGCCGCTGATCCGCAGCCGCATCCCGACCATCGTCAAGCATGTGACCACGGTGGTCACGCCGGGTGAATGCATCGGCGTGCTGGTGACCGACCACGGCATCGCCGTCAATCCGAACCGGCCCGAAGTCGCCGAACGGCTGAAGGAAGCCGGCCTGCCGGTGATGACCATCGAGGAACTCTATGCGCGCTCGGTCGCGATCACTGGTGAACCGGCGCCGATCGAGTTCCTCGACAAGATCGTCGGCATCATCCGCTACCGCGATGGCACGGTGATCGACGTCGTGCGCCAGGTCAAGCCTTGACCGAGGCAACCGTGTGCCGTCCGGGCACTGAACCCGTCACGCTGGAGCAAGTGCTCGAGAGCCGGGATCAGCGCGCGTTGCGGCAACGCGCGGCGCTGCAGGCGCACGGCAAGCCCGTGCTCTCGCTGACGCTGGTGATGCCCGGCCCGGTCAAGGAATCATCGGATGCCCGCTTCCTGTTCTGGGCTGCGGTCAATTCCATCGATGCGCTGTTGCAGGCCAGGCGCTGGCCGATCCGGGCGCGCGAGGTGATCCTGGCGCCGACCGGA
This sequence comes from Pseudomonadota bacterium, assembly GCA_018261735.1. Lineage (GTDB taxonomy): Bacteria > Pseudomonadota > Gammaproteobacteria > Burkholderiales > Chitinibacteraceae > Formivibrio. The sequence continues at coordinate 1,525 of JAGTRM010000001.1, read as the reverse complement.
CCCGAGGCCCTGTATGTGGTCGATGGCGATGCGCGTGACTTGAAGCGCGGGTTGGCCGAGCTGGAAGACGGGCATGCCCTGGGCCGCCTGTGGGATATGGATGTGATCTGCCCTGATGCGGGGGGCATTTCCCGTGCCCGGTTGGGCTGCGCGCCGCGCAAGTGTCTGGTATGCGGTGAGGCGGCGCACGCCTGCGCCCGTTCGCGTGCGCATCCGCTGGCAGAACTGCTGAAAGTGATTGAGGAGAAAGTGGATGGATATCGGCGTAGCGTGGGGCGTTGAAAGCCCGCCATGGAGTACGTCGGACGCCAGTAATGCACGCGCGATGGCGTCTGCCGTGGGGGCCTATGCCTACCTGGCCCTGATCAAGGAAGTGGAGCTGACCCCGAAGCCGGGGCTGGTCGACTGCTTCAACACCGGTGCGCACCAGGACATGGATATTTCCACCTTCCGCGCCAGCGCCGCCGCCATCGCACCGTGGTTTCCGGCCTTCTTTCAGCGTGGCCTGGCCGAGCACGCCGTGCCGGCGCGCGATTTTTTGCCGCTGTTGCGTGGGGATGGCCTCGACTGCGAGCGCGACATGTTCCGCGCCACGAGCGGGGTCAATACGCACAAGGGCAGCATCTTCTCGCTGGGTTTGCTGTGCGCGGCTGCAGGCCGGCTGTGCGGCGCGGGCCTGGCGATCGACCGCGAAGGCCTGTGCAGGGAAGTGGCCGCGATATGCACCAGGCTGGTCGGCCAGGAGCTGGGCACGGCACGCGAGGCGCGCACTGCCGGGGAGCTGCTGTACCAGCGCCATGGCATGACCGGTGCGCGCGGCGAGGCGGCCAGCGGCTTTGCCACGGTGCGTCGTCATGGCCTGATGCCTTATGTTGCGACCCGGGCGCTGGGTTGCGACGAGCGGGCGGCGTTGCACGAGGTATTGCTGCACCTGATGGCTTACAATCCGGACACCAATCTGGTGGCGCGCGGCGGAATGGCGGGCCTGGCTTATGTGCAAACCTACGCTCGTGGATTGCTTGCTGAAGGATGCCAGCGCTCGGCGGATAGGGCGGTGCAGCTGGCCGCGTTCGACGATGCGCTGATCGAACGCAATCTCAGCCCCGGCGGCAGCGCGGATTTGCTCGCGGTCACCTGGTTTTTGTCGCGCTTTCCGGTTTGAGCCGGGGGTGCGGATACACGATATTGATCCGGCCTGAATATGCTTGAAGTCGTCACCCCGGCGGAGGCCGGGGTCCAGGACGAAAGCCGGTGGAGGTACTGGATTCCGGCCTTCGCCGGAATGACGGCAATTTCAAACTTCACTTGGCTGAATCAATATGCATGGCAATTGCATGTTAATGGAGGCGTTATACGGTTGAAGTCCGGTGATGTTTTGAAGCGTTGAGTTTTCGGTAGCAGAAGCAGATCAACTGCTCGCAAGTACCGTAGAGGATGGAGATGAGAGAGTTATTTGGCAGGCTGGCCCGAGCGCTGAAGTTCGAGGTTCGCCTGTTTTTGCTGTTGCTGTGCGTTTCGGCGATCT